>CAZREM010000001.1:0-214250 GCA_964599325.1 uncultured Verrucomicrobiales bacterium
CATTGAAGCATTTGCGCCTCTTTGCTGCTCATGCCGTGTAGCGATTTCCACGCCTTCACAAGCGTGGTCTCATTGAAGCAATGCGTGAGCGATGCTTTGATGCACGTCCCCGTAATATTTCCACGCCTTCACAAGCGTGGTCTCATTGAAGCATCCCGCCTGTCCGCGCCGTTTTGCCGGACGGGGAGAATTTCCACGCCTTCACAAGCGTGGTCTCATTGAAGCTGCCAGTAGTCCTTAGCTTTCTGATTCAGAGGCTCGATTTCCACGCCTTCACAAGCGTGGTCTCATTGAAGCTCTGTCATTTCACGCCAAGCGTTTGTTGTGGGGGAGATTTCCACGCCTTCACAAGCGTGGTCTCATTGAAGCATGCGCGCTGCGGCGGCGGTGGTGTCCTTGGCTTGATTTCCACGCCTTCACAAGCGTGGTCTCATTGAAGCAATGCTTAGAGCAAATTGCTCTATCTGCAATCATTATTTCCACGCCTTCACAAGCGTGGTCTCATTGAAGCTCTATCGTAGTTAATGGGTTCACCAGCATCGCTCCGGATTTCCACGCCTTCACAAGCGTGGTCTCATTGAAGCATCTCGATCATGCCCTCATCATCGACCAGACCGTCTGATTTCCACGCCTTCACAAGCGTGGTCTCATTGAAGCCCTCGTCGAGCAATCGCCCTGCGAGGATCTGGATGGATTTCCACGCCTTCACAAGCGTGGTCTCATTGAAGCATCCACGTCAACCTGACGTGAGCCAGATTGTTGAATCACCTACCTCTACAATCCTTCCAGATGAATCCGAAATCACGTCAACGCTAACCGCAGAATTCAAAGCCCAAGCCGTCGAGCTGATCAGCACTGGCAAGCCTGTCTCCAAGATCGCCGAGGAATTCCGCAATCGAGGGGAGCCGTGGGCGCGCATGACGTTGTTCGCGCCGTTGTGGTGGTGATGATGGCTTGTCAAGTGACGGATCCTGTTCTACGTTGCGCGCTCGCATGCGCGTGTTTTGGATATTATTTCGCAAAGAATTGCGGGGGTTTGTGCTGAGTCCACTGGGGTGGATTGTGATGGCATTTGTCGTGCTGATGCACGGGATGTCGGTTTCATCCTCGCTCAAGGCGTTTAGCGACTCACCGATGACGAGCAGCTTGGTCTATGTGAGCTTCCACAATCCGTTATTTTGGTTCTATTTCATGTTCATTTTCCCGTTGCTAACCATGCGATTGTTTGCCGAGGAAGAGCGCAGCGGCACACTGGAGACCCTACTGACGGCGCCAGTGCTTTCGGTGCAAGTGGTGCTGTCCAAATACATGGCAGCGCTGTGTTTTTACATGCTGCTATGGCTGCCGAGCTTGGCGCAATTTTACATCATCCCGTGGACCACGCAGTTGCCGCCGGCGTGGTCGGGCGGGTCGCTTGGGGGGGCGTATGCGATTTTATTGTTGATGGGGATGTTCTACTTGGCGCTGGGTTGCTGGGCTTCCTGTCTTACAGCAAATCCAATCATTGCGGCGGTATTGACCTTGGGGATGTTGGTGCTGCAGTATTTCCTCGGCTATGTCGTTGCGATCTGGGGCGAAAACTTCGCGGGGGCGGCCTTATTTCAATACGTGTCGGGGCAGCAGCACTTGCATTATTTTTGCAAGGGGTTGCTGGACACAAAGGTGTTGGTCTATTACCTCAGCATGACCTTGCTCGTGCTGCATGCCGCGCATCAAACCCTGGATTATCGCCGCTGGCGTCATTGATTGAGAGTCGCAACCACCATGTCTGAACCATCGTTGAAGCCTGCCGTTACGTCATCAATTCGCCGCTGGAACATCGGCGCAACTGCGCTGTTGCACGCGGTGTTATGGGTGGTGATTGTCATCGGGGTGAACTATCTGGCCAGTCAGCATGTGTGGCGCTGGGATTTGAGCCGAGCAGAGGACTACTCAATCTCAAACTGGACCAAGGGCATGCTGCAACAACCCGCCCTGCAGCAACGGGAAAAGCCAGTGAAGCTGATTGTCTCGTTTCGCCGATCCAACCCCTTCAACGAACGAGTGCGAGCGATGATCGATGAGTATGTGCGGCAGTCGAATCGCAAGATTGTGATTGAGCGCTTGGACCCGGTGCGCGATGTGGACCGGGCGCAGCAGCTGGCTCAGGTTTACAACCTAGCGGCGAATGCGGCGGTGATGACGCGCGAGGACTTGGTGCTGATTGACGCGCGAATGCAAACGGACGAACCAGTGAACAAGGACACCGCGGCGCAGGTGCGCTTTGTCACGCTGGAATCGATGTTGCGCTATGAAAACAACGATGGCAAAACGGCGCGACGGGTTGCGGCGTTTCAGGGAGAAGACGCCCTCAGCACGGGCTTGCTCGCGGCGCTGGAAGGCAAACCGCGATGGGTGTATTTCCTGGCTGACAAGAGTGATTTCCACACCGATAGCGAGGTGGGCTCATGGCCCAACATGCGCGATTTGTTATTGTCGCAGAACATCGTGCCAGTGCCGATTCAAATCTCGGAAGTGACAGCGATTCCACCAAATGCGGCGGGTCTGATCATTGCCGCGCCGCGCTATGACTTCACCAAAGAGGAAATGCAGCGAGTGCTGGATTACTGGAACCGACCCAACAGCAACATCATGGTGATCCTGCATGGGGAGCAAGTGCCGGATCGCTTGCGCGGTTTTCTCCGCGATCACGGCGTCACGCCTCGGCGGGATCAGGTGCTAACCGTAAAGAACAACAGCCTGCTCACGCGGGTGGACGCCAGCTTCGTGGCTGGACCGGACTTAACCAAGGATTTGATCAACAAGACAACTGGCTTCGAGGGCGCAACCTGCTCGTTGGATGTGCGCGAAAATGCCGAGGATTTGATCAACCGACGCATCGCGCCGATCAAATTGCTCGATGCCCTAGAATCCTACTGGGGCGAGACCCAGCGGGGATCGAAATTACCCAGCTATGACCCAGCTGAGGATCATCGTGGCCCCGTCACCGTCGCAGCGGCGGTGATTCGTGGGGCAGCGAGTGATGACCGATTCTCCGCGGAAGCTTCGCGGATGGTGGTGATCAGCAACGCCAATTTTCTGGAACCAACCGCCATGCGTGAGGAAAACATCGATTTCTTCCGCGCAGCGGAGAACTGGCTGGTAGGCAGGGAGCAACTGTTAGGCACGGGTCCACGGCATTTGGCGACTTACAAGCTGCCGCTGCTCAGCAGCCAATCGGCATGGATCAATCGGTTCAACGTGTTTTTCCTGCCAATGGGAGCCATGGTGATCGCGCTGTGGGTGTGGAATGCCCGACGTGCCTGAATCCTCAACTATCTGGAAAGTCGTGCGATCATCCGTTCAGACCCTCATCTTGCTAATCATTGCGTTGCTGACCACGACAGCGGCAGTGATGCAATGGAGCAAGGGGCATCTCAACCAGCTGTTTGGCGCGCCACCAACCGCGCTGGGAGAGCGGCTTTATACGGATTTTTCCGTCAAGGACGTGGTGCGCATCACGCTGAGTTCCAATGACGCCAAGGCGACATTCTCGCGTCGGCAAGGACAATGGATGATGGAAAGTCCGAGCCAAGATCGCATGGACCCGCGTTGGGCGAAGGCGTTGATCGACTTCACGCTATCGACGCGTGCCGCCGATGTGATTCCGAATGAAAAAATCAACAACACCCAAGCGGGGTTGACGGATGGCATGATCAACGTGCGTCTGGAGGATGCCGAGGGCAAGCCCTGCGCCAAGTATGTTCTCGGGCGTCGGACGGCATGGATGGCGGAGGATCCTAACAGCAAAGAGCCGGTGCCGACCATGTTCATCCAGCCCCGCGACAAAGGGCGCAAGACGCACACCTACGCCTGCACCGGGGACATCCGCCCGATTTTTAATGATGGCTTCCGCTACTTTCGCGACCACCATCCGTTTTTGTTTGCACCGTCTCAGTTAGAAAAAATCCACATCAAATCCGCGACGGCTGAATTCGTGCTCGAGAGCAGCAGCAAGAGTGGCTGGCGCCTCACCAAGCCACAAAAGCTCGCCACCGATGCGGAAGCGATGCAACGATTGATCACCGGATTGTTTGAGCTATGTGCCGTGAAGGTCGCGGATCGCAGTGCCGTGACCTTGCCATCGGGCGCAGATCTGGGCACACTGCAACTATCGCTGCAATCGGTGGGACAAAACGAACCGGTGGTGATGACGGTATTTGCGCCAGCAGACGACAAGGCCACAACGGTGAATGCCATCGTATCCGACCGACCGCAGACGGTGCTGGAACTGCCCCTGCGCCCCTACAATCAGCTCATTGGTCTCTCGTCCCTGCCGCTGTCCAATTACAACGAGTTGCGATCGCAGCAGTTGATTCCGCTCAACATCGGCGAGTTGCGTGGCATCGAACTGCACCCGCGCGGTGCGGCGCCGGTGATCCTGCGTCGTCAAGCCAATGAGCCGTGGCAATTGCAACTGAGTGAACAGATGACCGGTGATTTCAATGAGAAAACACTCTATCAATTGCTGAAACTGCTCAAAGAAACAAAGGTCGAGGGTTTTTTAACCGACAGTGCTTATCTCACCCAAGATCGTCGGGAGCTGGAGCCTTATGGACTGGCGCAACCGGCATTGACGCTCAGGCTAGAACAGGCAACTCAGGAGCCGCTGCTGCTGGAGTGTGGCTTGAGCAAGGACGGACAGGTCACGGCGCATGTGAACTTGCCGGATAGCGCGCACACGATCTTCCTGCTGCCAGCGCGTTTTCTGGAGCAAATTCCAACGCGCATTGGCCAGTGGCGTGACACGCGATTATTGAACATCGCGGCGGTGGATTTTGTAGGTCTGGAGCGACGCTTGGCGCAGCAAGAAACTGTGAGTCTGCAATATGATTACCGCGATGAAATTTGGCAAGCGCAGGTGGGGGGAGTGGACCGCAGTCAAGAGCTGAACATGGCGCGGGCGAATCGTTTGCTGGAAGTGTTAGGGGATCTGCGGGTGACATCATGGATCGAAGAGGACAATGCCGAAATGATCGCCGCGCTGGCGCAAACGGCGCTGAGGCTCAAACTCGTGTCGCGGCAGACGGATGAATTGGGCGAGACCAAAGGCATCCTCACGCGCACGCTCGAACTGAGTCCCGTGGGCAGTTTAGAATCCAGTGAATTTTTCTACGGGCGCATGACGGGCGAGAAGGATTGCTTCATCATTGATCGCGCCACGGCGGTGAAATTGGCGGTGGATTTATTCAAGGAATCCCACGATTAACCCAGCGCGCGCACCAACGCCCGCACCAAGGCAGGGCCTTGGTAGATGAAAGACGTGTAAAGCTGCACCAAGGTCGCACCGGCAGCGAATTTTTCCTGCGCATCAGCCACCGAAGCGATGCCGCCCACCCCAATGATCGGCACACGTGAACCCATGCGCTGAGCAAACTGAGCGATGACCGCAGTGCTCAAATCCCTCACCGGCGGACCGGACAAGCCGCCTGCCTGAACGTGCAGAGGATGACTCGCCACCGCCTGCCGCGCTAAGGTGGTGTTGGTCGCAATCAAGCATTCCAAACCGCCCTGAACAAACACATCGGCAAGCGCATCGATGTGATCCGGATGCAGATCTGGAGCGACCTTGAATGCGATGGGCACATGTCTGCCGTGCTGGACACTGAGCTGGATTTGCTCCCGGCGCAAGCGCTCGAGCAAACGCGCTGACTCATCTGCATTCTGCAAATCCCGCAACCCCGGTGTGTTCGGCGAGGACAAGTTCACCGTGATGTAATCCGCGACAGGATAAGCATGGTGCAGGCATAGACTGTAATCATCCGCAGCGCGATCGTTCGGCGTGTCCTTGTTTTTTCCGATATTAAAACCGATCACCCCACGGAAGCGTTGCGACGAGCGCACATTTTCCACCGCCGCGTGCATGCCCGGATTGTTAAAGCCCATGCGATTGATGATCGCCCGGTGTTCGCGCAAGCGAAACAAACGCGGACGATCATTTCCCGCTTGCGGGCGTGGCGTGATCGTGCCGATTTCGATGAAACCAAAGCCGAGGTCGCCGAGAGCATCGATTGTATTTCCAGCCTTATCCAACCCAGCGGCGAGGCCAATCCGGTTCGGAAAGCGCAAGCCCATCACATGCGTAGGATCGTTGTCAGAGAGGACAGGCAGCAGGTGGGGAAGAACTGCGGCCTGACCCGCCGCGCGCAGCACGTGCATGGACACATCATGCGCGTGTTCGGCATCGAGACAGAAAAGCAATGATCGGAGCAAGGAATACACGGACGTGAAAAATGGATGAAGCTTAGTCGGTTTCGAGACTGAAGGGGAGGGTCACTGAGGGAAAATCCTTGAGTGTGAAATTCAGCAAAAACCCGAATTCCTCACCCAATCTGTTATTGCGATGGGTAATGCCCGTGCTGATCACCCAGTTATCATAATTGCGGTGAACGGTGTATTGCTCCAGCTCCAAGGTTGAGTCATCCAGCTCCCACTGTTGCAACACCCCCAAACCCCATTTCTCATTGCAACGCCAGTATGCGCGTAGGTTGATTTGATTGGAATCCAGCAAATAAGGATGACCGTGGAGATTGCTATTAGAGACCGAGAACTCGAAATCCGGAGTGGGCATGAACTTCAGCCCTGTAACGATTTCATTGAATCGCGAGCCCGAGTTTAACAACGGAAACTGGGTCTCGACGTCAACGGACAACCAAGGCAGCGGTGACCAAATGAGATCGTTGTAGATATTAGAAAAATGCCGATCCAGCTCGGGGTCGTCGAGATAGCCATCAAGATAAGTGTCGAGCGAGAGCCATTGAAAACTGCCCTCATCGCGGCGGGTGATGAGCTGATTACGCACACCAAAGCGCATCAGATTCCAGTCATCGAGGTCATCAATGGCGCTGTATTGCCCGACATCAATCGGCGGGGGGCGGGTCGAGAAGGTGAGTCGATCAATGCGTGGAATGTTCTCACGCGAGCCATTTGTCGATGACAAAGACCAGTGGGTGTATGGCTGCACCACGTGACGCAAGCCATCGAGCCCCCAGCGCGGCGATTGCCAGTCCTGATAATCCTTACTCCATTTCACCGAAGCCTCAACACCGGCTGTCACCAGCGAGCGATCCATTTCCTCGGCGGGGGATCCGACATTGAAGTAGCGGCTATAACCCACCCCCGCATGAGGCGTGAGCGCCAACCAACCACCCAACTGCTGCGGAGAAGACAGCTCTTGATACGTGTGAAAGCGTGAAAACTCCGGATTCTCCAACTGGCGGCGCAAGCGCTTGGCCTCGATGCTATTGGCAGGCAGAGCCCGGATTTGCTCGATGAGCACCTGCTCATAACGGCCGAGCTGGGTCATGAGACGCTTGTAGGCCGTGCTCGTGCTGGGCAACTGCAACAGCGGTTGCAGGCGCAATTGACGTGTTGGTTCCGCGATATTTTCCTCATACCAGCCGAACGACGTGTGACCTTCGTGAAACAACTGGCTATCAGCCAGCGAGTGGCGGATGACATCGTAGCTCAGCTCGGGAGAGCGACTATCGGTGCGGTAGAAATCATTGAGACGCAAACGTGCCAGCGCGGTGAAGATGGAATCATCGTTGCGACGCGTGAAGTAGAGCAAATTGTCCGGTTGTGGGTCACGGCGATAGTTTTCCGGATCGAAATCTTCGAGAAAATTGTTATCACTGAGAAAGTTAAGATTCGCATGCCAAGCGTAATCGGCGCTAGGATCGCGCCAAGCCAAAGCCCCCTCCTGCTGCCAACCGAGTCGCCAGCGTGCATGGTCCAGAGGGTCGCGCGGGATGCCTGAACGCGTGATGGAGGGATCCAGGTCATAGGCATAATACGCACGAAATAAATTGGGATACCACTCCTTGCCGACTCGTGTGTCCTCCAATGTCACCCCCAAACCGAGACCGCGGCGCGTGCGCGCATCGATCTGCCACTTGCTCAACAACCACGGTGCCACCGGATTGGCATCGTGATCACCACTACCGCCGAGCATGACACCGTAGGTGTTTAACAAAAATGCGCCCAAGTTGGAGCGAGCCCCAGGAACAAAGCGATAACCCAACTCGCGATTGAGTGGTTGACTGAGATAAGGCAACCAGAAAACGGGAGTCTCACCAAGGAAGAGGCGTGGCTGCACAAACTCGATGCGATCCCCCGGATAGAGAACGGTTTTGCGCGCGCGAATCCAGTAGTTCGGATTCATTACATCATGCGTGGTGACACCCGTGTCCTCGCCTGTGAGAACCAATCTGCCATGGGAATCACGCTCGCCATGAAACTGACCCGATTCCAAAATGATCGGCTCGTAGCTCGCCGCGAGGGCGCTGGTATCCAGCTGCTGAGTTTGAGAATGATAAGTGGCCCGCTCACCACGCTGAATGATGGGTCCACTGAAAACCGAGACATGACCCGATAGCTCATAAACACCGGTGGCGGCGTTGTAAATGGCTTCGTCCGCGAATACTTCATCTCCCAAATTCGTGCGCAGATGAATGGGGCCTGTCACGCGATAGCGCTGGGTCTCGCCGGGGATAAGTGAAACCGCGCCTTGGATGTCGATCTGCGCGGAGTCGCGCGACTCACTGGAGAATTTCAACGCCGAGGGCAGGGGAGACGTCTGCGGCAACGACAGATCCGGCAGTTGCACCGCATCAGGAGCGGCAAGCGCATCTGGTGCGGGAGCTAGCTCACCCCAACAGGGAGTGAGCAGCAATAAAAGGCAACGGCGCCAGCAAACGTTCATGGTAGGAAAAGCAACCACAGCTGTGAGGAGGTGTAAAGATCAAAGCACGCCCATCACCAAGGCATTCTGAAGTGGAGCAACCGCTCACAGTGCTTTCCTCAACAACGCGGCAAACGCGCCATCGCTGGCATCGCGCTGTGGCAGAGCTTGGCGTATTTCAACGCAACGCAGATGAAGGGTCGCATCCTGAACCAAGGACTCAACGAGGCGCTCATTCTCCTCAGGCTCCAATGAACACGTCGAGTAAACCAAGCGGCCGCCGGGCTTCAAACAAGGAAGAGCGTTCATCACAATCCGGCGCTGTTTCTCTACCAGCGACAGGATGTCCGGCAGCTGCAAGCGCCAACGCACATCAACACGGCGACGCATCACCCCCGTATTAGAGCAGGGAACATCGAGCAAAATGGCATCAAACTTGCCCAACCAATCGGCGGGTGCTGGCTCTAACCAATCATGTGCGGCCACCGTGGCGCATGTCACGTGTAAGCGAGCCAGATTCTCGGACAAACGTGGCAGACGTTTGGGGTTCGAATCCGTGGCCATCAGCTCACCACGATTTTGCATCATCCCGGCAATCATGCCTGCCTTGCCACCGGGCGCAGCACAGGCATCTAGCACCGACTCACCAGGCTGCGCGTGGAGAAGCTCAACCGCGTGGCGGGTGGCAGGGTCTTGAATGTAAATGACACCTTGGGCGAGCAATTGATGCGGGATTGGACCTTCCAGCAGATGGAAGCCATCGGCTTCCGCCACCGGGGCATTGATCGGGCAGGCCTGACCGCAGAGGGGATTGTAACGTGCATACGTGAGCGCTGGCGATTGATTCCACTCCATTAATGCCACCGCTTCATCCACGCCGTAGCGTTTTTTCCAGCGATTAAACAACCAATCTGGATGCGATAACTGCACTTCGGGAGGTAGCTCGGCAATCGATTCGAGCCAGCGCGCGCGCTGTCCGATCGCCCTCCGCAACACCGCATTGACCAAACCTCGGATATTGGATTTACCAGCATCCACGGTTTCATTCACCGCGGCGTGATCGGCAATGTTGAGCATCAAAACTTGATAGAGACCGATGCGGAGCAAATCCTTGACATCAGGATCAAGCTTGCCCTGACGCGCTTTGCCGATGAAATGATCCAAAAGGCGACGTTGCCGCAGAACGCCAAACAAGATCGCGTGCAGCAAGTGGCGATCCGCAGAAGACAATTGGTAGCGCTGCGCGTGTCGTTCTACCAGTGTTTCAGCGTAATCATGGCCTTTTGCCCACGCGTGGAGAGCAGCTGCGGCGGCGCGGCGGATGTTGTGTTTAGCGGGCACAAACAGGCACTCACATGAAATGCCAAGCCTGTCAATCATGGACTGCGACAAAGCATGCCTGAAACGCAAGCCTCACTCGCTGAAAAAGCGCTCAACTTCCCGTTGCGCCCACGTTTGTGATGCATCTAGCCCCGCAAAAAACCGCAACTGAGCCCGGCTGCGCTGCAAGTTCTGCAACGGGTGATTGACTGAAAAATAGCGATCGCCCTGCAAGTAATCGGTGAGGAAACGCATGCCCAGCTCCAGCGCAATCAGCCCACCAGCCATCGGCAAACACTTGATTTCTTCGTCACACAGCCAACCGCGCGTGGCATCAGCAAAACCCTGAATCAACGCGGAGTAGCGATCCAATTGCCAATCAAGCCCGTGGAAACTGGTGGCGTCTTCTGGCAAATTCGGCACAACACTGCGCACCATGTCACCAAAGTCGTGCAGCACCGAGCCAGGCATGGTGGTATCCAGATCCATGACGCAGAGCACTTCGGCAGTGTTTCGGTCAAACAACAAATTACTGACCTTGGTGTCATTGTGAGTCACGCGCCGCGGGATCCTGCCTGCGGCGATGGAGGACTCGAGGCTGTGATACATTTCTTGATGCTGCGAAAACTCCTCCCACTCGGTGCGGACCATGGCGGCGCGACCACAGCTGTCCTGCTCATAAGCCTCCTTCAACGCTTGCCAGCGGCGCGGCGTGTGATGGAAATCCGCAATGGTTTCATGCAGATCATTCGCATCTAACGCCGAGGTTTGACGCTGAAATTGACCAAAAGCAGCTGCCATGGCGCGCACTTGCGCGACGGATTGCAACTGCTCGTAACAGCAACTGTCCTCAATGTAGCGCGATAATCGCCAGCAAGCGTCGGTCTCATCTCGATGCAACAAGTGCCCCGAGCGGCTTGGCAAAAACTGCAAGCAGCGCCGCTGCATTTCGTGCTCCGACCAACCCTCTAGGCGAAGCTGCGCGCGCAAGGCATCGGTGACCCGAGAAATGTTGGCCATCACCGCATCAGGGTCAAGGAAGACGACGCTGTTCAAGCGTTGCAGCACGAAATTCGCACCACTCGCTCCGCGCCACAGCCAAGTTTGATTGATCAAACCACCACGCAGGGGAACCAACTCGCCGCGAGAATCGACCTGATCAAACGCGAGAATCGCCTGACTGGGGCTGGGTAGTTTGGTGTGATCCGTCACGATCCGCTGGAGTGGAATGCCGTTGCCAAGAAATCATCAAGCCGGATACTCCCCAGCCGCGATCAGTGCCTGAATGCTCGCGACCACATGCGGTTTATCCTGCGGATAAGTCACGCCGAACCAGGAGCTGCTAGTTTCGAGAACCGTGCAATCTGCCACTTGTTGGCGAATCATCGCGTCAACCACGGTCGGAATGTAACACTCCGCTTTGATTTCTTGACCATGATCATTCAAAAACCGAATAAACTCCTGCTCTAACAGCGGCATGAACCCCGCAGTGAAGATCCAAAAGTTCATCGACACCAAGTCCTCGCCGGCGAGCTGTCGCTCGCCATTGCCGACATCATAACCTCGTAAAATGCCATCAGCCTGACGGGATATGCGCACGATTTCCTCCACGTCGGTGAGTTGTCCGTCCGCGTTGATCTCACAAATGCCGCGATTCACTTCGCCATGCTCGGAAAGCGTATTGTAGAGCGGGTAGCCAATCATCGCAAAGTGCTCGAGCGCTGACCCATCTGTTTGCGGAAGCGCTGCGCATTTTTCAATGAACGTCACTGCCTGGCGATACGCATCACGACCATAAAAATCATCGGCATTGATCACCGCAAATGGGCCATCGATCAACGAACGTGCCGCGCGGATGGCGTGCGCTGTGCCCCACGGCTTGGTGCGTTCTGCTGGAACCGAGAAACCCGCCGGAAGGTCATCGAGAGATTGAAAAGCATAATCCACTTGGATTTTCCCTTCAAAACGAGAACCGATGCCCTCACGAAACACATCCGCGAAATCCTCACGAATGACGAACAGAACCCGCCCAAAACCAGCGCGCAGCGCATCCAACACGGAATAATCCAACACCGTCTCACCATTCGGGCCCATGGGATCGATTTGCTTCAAACCACCATAACGCGAGCCCATGCCTGCCGCCAGAACCAAGAGAGTTGGAGATGCCATATGTCAAAAAACGTTTCTGCACGCTAACCTGCGCCAACCAGAACCGCAAGCTTTAGCTGAATGAGCATCAATTGCTGACGTCACTGCCCAGCCACCGGAATGCGTTTTAACAAGCGAAACAAATCACCATCTGTCGTGAAAATTGCGGTTGTGTCCTTATCCAACGTGGTTTTGTAGGTATCAAGAGTTTTGACAAATTGATAAAAATCAGCGGCGGAGCCATTACTGCTGTAGGCTTGCGCGTAGATTTCCGTCGCTTTGGCGTCCGCCTTGCCCTTGATTTCTTGCTCGCGACGATACGCGCCTGACTCGATCGTCTGCAACTCGCGCTCTTTCAAACCGATGATTTTCGCGGCCTCACCCTGACCCTCAGAGCGGAAGCGCTCAGCAATCTGCTTGCGCTCGGACGACATGCGCGAGTAGATTTTATCAATCACGCCTTGCTTGTAATTGATGCGTTTGAAGCGGACATCGATCAACTCGATGCCCAAAGGCAGGGCGCTGGGTTGAGCTGCGAGCAAGATTTCCTTGGTGAGCGCCGAACGACCATATTGAATCGCCGGCAACTGGCCAATACTCGTGTTATCACCAACAATCGCGACATCACGCTCAGGCTTGCGCGTTTTATCCGAACGCACCACCTCGATCAAATCGTGTTTCGCCACCACACTGCGCGTGGCACTGCCAATGTAATCGTCCAATCGCGACAACGCGCTGCGTTCGTCGCGCAAGGTTTCCATGTATTTCCGGGGATCGACAATGCGCCAGCGCGCAAAGGTGTCAACGGTGATGAACAACTTGTCGCGGGTGGGCATGTCATTGCTCGGCCCATCCCACTCCAGAATGCGTTTCTCAATGCTGTTCACCTTCTGGATGAAAGGTTTTTTGAAATGCAAGCCCGCTTCATTGCGGTCGGGATGAGAGTTGATCGGCTCACCAACAGGACGACCAAATTCTGTGATGATCACTTGCTCATATTCATTCACAACATAAATGCTGTTGGATAGCACCATCAAGACAAGCGCTGCTACCGTTGCGAGGAACCATATACTTTTTTTCATATCAACAGAGCGGATGGATTATTTTTTGGGAGCGGTGATCGCAGGGTGGCTAGCTGGATTCAAATTCATGAGGGGCAAAAATTGCTTGGCGTCTTCATCAATGATGACCTTATCACCGAGCTTGGGCAAAACCTCCTGCATGGTTTCAAGATAAAGACGCTGCTTGGTGATGGCGGGTGCCTTGTCGTATTGAATCAGCAACTCATTGAATCGAGCCACGTCGCCCTGGGCTTGATTCACGCGTTTGACCGCATAACCCTCGGCGCTTGAAACCAGCTGATCCGCCAATCCGCGCGCCCGTGGGATGATGCGATTGTATTCGCCGTTGGCCTCATTGATCATTTGCTCGCGCTCCTGCTTCGCACGGGTCACGTCATCAAACGACGCCTGCACTGGACGAGGAGGGTAGATGTCCTTCAGCTGAATTTGTTCAATCCGAATCCCAAATTTCAATTGATCGTTGACTTGACGCAGCCGCTCCAGCGCCGCTAGCTCAATTTCGAGTCGCCCCGTGGTCAGAACTTCATCAATGGTGCGGTCGCCCAAGACCTCGCACATCGCGCTTTCGCCAATGTCACGCAAGGTTTCACCCGGATTGCGAACGTGAAATAAATACTGCACCGGATCCGCGATGCTGTATTGCACCACCCACTCCACTTCAGCAGCGTTGAGATCGCCCGTTACCATGTCGCGCTCCTTTTCCGGTTCCTCGCCGCGCTGATAAGGATTGGTGTAAATCGGTGAACCAAATCCGAACTCCAGTTTCATCATTCGCCGCACGGGAACGATCGTGGCTTCATCAATGCCAAAGGGCAGTTTGAAGTGTAATCCGGGATTAGCCATTCCCGAATAGCGACCAAAACGCTGCAACACGGCCTCAGACTCGGGTGGCACCGTGTAATAGGTGGAATTCACCCCAATCAGTAGCAGTAGCGCGATCGCACCGTAAAGCAGCAATTTAGGCCTGAACCCGCCCCGCGATGGAGGAAAGCGCAGAATGGAAGCATCGAGTGGCGGCGTGGATTTCATACGTCGCCAGACTAGGCAATTTGCTTAACCCGTGCGAGTAAAAGTTTGCGCTCATTTTGTAACTGCAAATTTTGTAAATGCAAACAATCGAAAGAAAGGGGAGTAGGATCGATGCCGCTCCTGCTTTCCTAGCAGCATGAGTGAGGCGATTCCGATTTAGTCGTCAAAATCCTCGCCAGCAACGCTAGAATCATCAAGCCCACCGCGCATCCAACTGCCAGCACAAATGGCTTGCACCCACGACGAGGCTATGCGAGCAATTTTTTGTGCAAAATGATGTCCGCGCAGCCTTGCAATATGTCCCATTGTTCAGGGGTAAATTGTTTGTGGTGATGATCGAAACAGCGAAGCTGCCGGAATCGGCTGTGGCGGAATGCTTGCTTGATCTCGCGGCCTTGGAGGACGTGGGCGTGAAACTGGTGCTGGGAGTGCTGGGTGGCGATGTGAAGGATTTTTATGACTGGAGTCTGGAATGCGAGATCAAGGTCGCACGCTGTCGCCATGAAATTGGCAGCGAGGCGCTGACTCGTGAAGCGCGTGAAATCCTGCAAAGGGGACAGGTGCCAGTGTTCGATGCCTCTCATCTCAGCTCATTAGACCCCATGATCGTGCAACTGGTGATGGATTTGCATGCCACAAAGCTGATTACCATTCACGAACACGGCCTGCTCTCGAATCGCGAGCCGGTGCACGCACTGAGTGTGCAAGAGGCCATGCAATTGATCGATGAAGTGCCGCCAGCCGACGCCATTTCACTCCGCGCTGCGGTATCCGCTTGCGAAGCGGGCGTTCCACGTGTTCACGTGCTCAATGGCAATCGTCAGGGCGTGCTTGTCGATGAATTGTTTTCCAACGAGGGTGTGGGAACGATGATCCATGCCGATAGCTACCGCAGCATTCGCGAATTGCATTCAGAAGACATCCCCGAGCTGCTCAGCATGATCGGACGCTCAGTGCGCCGCAGTTTTCTGGTGCCACGCAACTACGAGGAAATCGAAGCACGCATCCAGGATTACTGGGTCATGGTCATCGATGACAATGTTGTCGGTTGTGTGGCTCTGCACGAATACCCAGAGGATCAGTGCGCCGAGCTGGCATGTCTCTACGTCAAACATGCCCACGAGGGCCGCGGCTATGGTGCTGATTTGGTGGAACACGCAGAAAAAATGGCACGCGAGAAAGGCATTCCACGCGTCATTGCACTCACAACTCGCGCCATCGATTTCTTTGGCGAACGCATGGGCTACGCGCTCGTTGGCACGGAGGCTCTGCCGGAAAAACGACGACACATGCTTTTGGCTAGCGGACGCGGCTCGGCGGTGTTCGAAAAAGTGTTCCAGTGAAACCCACAGCGGGCAAGATGCATTCATCACTCACCCATTTCTTGTTGATATCTGATTTATCATTAGATGTATTGTAACAAGTTTGATTTAACACCCAAAAAGCCGCTAGATCCGTCGCAATCGACTCACGCCGACGCGCTCACAGCGGTTGCTGACTTGAGCAAGTGCCGCAGCACCTCTGAGTTGGGATTGGCTTCCGCTTCTTGCTGCGAGTGCAAACCGGCAGCAATTTGACGCTTATCCCACTGCATGGCACGCACTTGTTCTTCGATCGTGCCACGGGTCAGCAAACGATGAATCGTCACGTGCCGATTTTGTCCAATCCGATGCGCTCGATCGCTCGCTTGTGATTCCGCTGCAGGATTCCACCAAGGATCAAAATGCACCACCACAGAAGCCCGTGTTAGGTTCAAGCCATATCCGCCTGCTTTCAAACTGATCAGAAACACATCAGGACCCGACTCTTGCTGAAAACGCTCGACAAGCTCGTGACGATTGCGTGTCTGCCCGTCCAACTTGATGCTGTGAATGCCACGCTGGCTTAAATCTCGCTCAATTTGCGCCAACTGTTGCGAAAACTGACTAAAGATGAGCATTTTTTGACCTGATCCGAGCGTTGACTCCATGATTTCAAACAATCGTTCCATTTTACTGGATCGTTGCCCAAGCTTGAGTTGATGCTGTGATTCTGCATCAACCAGCGCGAGATCACAGCACGTTTGACGCAACCGCAAGAGCAAGGTCAGCAATTGCATGTGCTGCGACGATGGCTCCAGCGTGCCAGCCTCCAACAAGCGGGATTTGCCTTCGTCGAGCAATTGCTGATAAAAGCTCTTCTGCTCAGCAGACAGATCACACCACTGATCGATCTCAATTTTTTCTGGCAAATCGCGCGCCACTTGCCGTTTTTCGCGTCGAAGAATCATCGGCGCAATCCGCCAGCGAAGAGCTTGCATGACATTGGCGCGATGAGGAGCATCAGCGGCTAATTTTTCATATTTCTCGGTGAAATCAATGCGTTCTCCCAAGAATCCAGGACGCAGATACTGAAAAATCGACCACAAATCCCGCAATCCGTTTTCGATCGGCGTGCCTGTCAACGCCAGTCGCCATTGGGCCGATAAGCGGAAAATGGTGCGCGCCACATCCGTTTCTGGATTGCGAATCAAGCTCGCCTCATCCACCACCATCAACCCGTATTGTTGACGCAAGTGCCATGCGCGGTCGCGCACCAGGACACCGAAGCTCGTAATTAAGACATCCCAAGACTGCAAAGAAATGCGATCAAGCTCGCGTTGCGCTCCATGCACCAACTGAACCTGCAATTCCGGTGCCACTCGTCTGAATTCTTCTTGCCAGTTGCGCATTAAACTCGTCGGCACCACCACTAAGGCGCAGGCCCCCTGCCCTTTGAGTTGCTGAATCACCGCGATCGTCTGAATCGTCTTTCCCAAACCCATTTCATCCGCCAGCAAAGCACCCCCATAACGCTTCATCCGATCGATCACCCACGAGGCACCATGAGACTGATAGTCTCGCAACTTCACCCGCAACGATTCGATTGTCGCACGATCAAGTTCATCGCGAACAACTTGATCATTATCGTTTATAGTAAGCGGCTTACGCAAGTATTCACTAAAATGATGGAACGCCTCAATTGCCGACTCTGGCACCGTGAAGGATTCGCCAGCGGCTTTGGCATTGGTTTCGGCAAGCAAGCGCTGAAGCAAATCCCATTGCTCGCTGGGCAGAATCAAGCGCTTGCCCTGCGCTGTTTTGATGACGCGTTTGCCAGATTGCAGCAGTTGACGAATTTTTTGTGGATCGTAGGCACGCCCACTCAGCGAGTGAAATTGAAGTCGCAGTTGTGATCCTGATTGCTGATTGTCGGACCAATCACAGCCAAGCTGTAACACTTCGAGGGACTGCAGGAGTTGGTTGAAACCGGGCTGCTGCTGCCAGTCATCGGCGATTTTTTGTAGTGCAGGCAACCAACGGCTCAAAAAATCCAACACAGCATCCTCGCCCGCCAAGCGCCAGCTTTGACCATCGCGACGCCAACCCATTTGCTTCAGCCGCGATCGCCACTCTTGCTGCTGCGCGTCATCGGCAATTAGCCAATGCTGGGCTTGAACGGCCAACAAGCCAATGTCTGTTTCACCCAGCTGATGATCGATGACTTGATGGTCGAGTCTATAGCTGAGAACCACTTCCAGCTTCAACCCTGCTTCGCTGCCGTCGATCCGCACTCGCGTGGTGGCCGTGATCTCATGCATGATCAATTGCGCAAGCGGATCCTGCTCATCCCAGCGCAACAAGTGCAGCAATTTATTTAGACAAAGCTCTTCACCATCAATGACTTTTAGCCTTTTTTCTGCAAATAACTGAAAAACCATTTCTTGCTCGTTGCTGTCATCGATGGCATAAAAGCATGTCTGATGCGACAACCAGCGCTGGCGTGTATGACCGAGAAATTGCCCTGCTTCATCCGCTAAGCGCAGAACCCAGCTTCCAGGCGCGCGCTGAGAAGAAATACGGAGGATTGGCGACTCCGTGGCGACCTCGATGCGTCCATCGGGACCGATGACTTCTGCGTGACCAACCATTGCGCTCAATGCCTGATCGAGCGCCTCGCCGCGCAATGGCAGCACCCACGGTGCTTGACTGCGAGGATCATGTTGCTTGTCCCACCACTGCTGCCAAAGCCGATCCGCCTCGTCTGGAGCTTGGCGATGCGAAGGCTCAATTTTCAACGTCAGCGCTCCCTGCTGCCATTCTCGCCGCCAATGTGGATAAAGGCTGATCCGGTATGCGCGCAGCAGCGCGTTGGATTGACCTGGCAGCGCGGCGACTTTTTCTTGCGCCACAGCAGCGGCACGGCTTGACTGTTGCAGCTGTGCCAGCTTGGCTTGAACTTCAAGCGCCAGTGCAACCAGATGCGCGCACATGGAACCCGTTTGCGCATGCTCTGAGCAAGTGCAACGCAGTAAATCGCTGTGCAACGGGTTTGTCGGAACACAAAAGCGATGCTGACGCTTGCCTTCACGGGAACTGGCAAACCATTTCTCATCCGTTGCCCTCACCCCTTCGAGTCGCCCTAATCGCCACAGCTCTTTGCCCGCTTTCACCGCTCGCCATCCAGCCATTTGCTGCAAGTATTGCTCCGTCCACTCCCTGCTCATTCCTTTTTATGCGCGACTCGCACGGTTTTGATTGCCAGATGCCCTAATAGCAAGGAAAGTCTTTTCTGTCCATGAAAGTCATCGCCATAGCCAATCAAAAAGGAGGGGTTGGCAAAACAACCACTGCGATCAATTTGTCTGCGGCACTCACCTTGCTTGGTCAGCGCGTGCTATTGATCGATCTCGACCCACAGGCGAACAGCACCAGCGGCATCGGACTCGAGCCCAATGGCGATGCCAGCCTTTACCCTGTCCTGTTGAATCAAGCAAAAATTCGCGACAAGATCCAGTCAACTCGCATGCCCGGGTTGTCCATCATCCCATCCGACATGGATCTCGCCGGAGTGGAAATCGAGCTTGCGCGGGCGGAGGATCACCTGACTCGAATGCGGGGCTACCTGCAAGGGTTGAAGCCAAATGATTTGTTTGATTTTTGCATTTTGGACACCCCACCTTCGCTGGGTGTGTTGATGACATCGGCTTTAGCAGCTGCGGACGAGGTTGTCATTCCTTTGCAGTGCGAGTGGTTTGGATTAGAGGGGCTCGCCAAAATTGTTCACGTGCTGGAGCAAATTCGTGAGAGTGGTGCCAACCCACAGCTCAAGCTTGAGGGCATTGTGATGACGATGTATGATGCCCGCACGAACCTCGCGCGGCAGGTGGTTGAGGAAGTGAGTCAGTATTTCCCGCAGGAGATGTATCAGTCATTCATCCCCCGCTCGATTCGACTGGGTGAAGCCCCGAGTCACGGTAAGACCATCTTTGAACACGACCCCGCAGGTCTCGGAGCGAGTGCGTATTTGTCTCTGGCACGCGAGTTTTTGCGCCGTCGCGGCATCACAGTTCCTGATGGCGCAAGCGAATGAGGCATGTCATGATTCCGGTGATAATTGTCTGATCATCTTGAAAAAACACAGGAATGCTGCCCGTATTCTGAGCATGCATTACAGTGTTGTTCTATGCGTTGCGTGCTTATTTGTGGTTTCGCAGGGGGCACTGTGCGCCATCGATATCCCAGCGAATCCGCAATACAATCGCGATGTTCGCCCGATTTTCACCAAGCACTGCACATCGTGTCACGGCGGAGTCAAAGCGGCTGGCAACATCTCATTCATCTACCGGGACCTCGCATTGGCGGAAGGCAAATCTGGTGAAAAAGCAATTGTGCCGGGCGAACCAGACAAATCGGAGATGATGCGGCGTGTGATGAGTCGCGATCCTGAGGAAATGATGCCCAAGCCCAAGCACGGACCGCCGCTGAGCGCCGCAGAGACGGAAATCTTGCGTCGCTGGATCCAGCAGGGGGCAGCATGGCAAGAGCTGTGGTCATTCATTCCACCACAGCCGCCCCCTGCCCCACAGTTGCAGCGCACAGACTGGCCTCGAAGCAGTTTCGACGCCTATGTGCTCGCGGAGCTGGAACGAAATCAACTGAAACCCAGCCCCGAGGCCTCGAAAGCAGAGTGGCTGCGGCGAGTAAGTTTGGATCTCATCGGATTGCCGCCAACTCCGAGCGAATGGCAGGAATTTCGCGATGACCAGAGCACAGAAGCTCACGCAAAGGTTGTGGACCGCTTGCTGGGCTCTCAACATTTTGGTGAACGCTGGGCAACAATGTGGCTCGATTTGGCCCGGTATTCCGACACCATGGGTTTTGAAAAAGACTTGCCTCGCCACATCTGGCCCTATCGCGATTGGCTGATTCGCGCGTTCAATGCCGATATGCCATTTGATCAGTTCACGCAAAAACAGCTCGCTGGCGACTTACTACCGGAGCCAACAGCAGATGACCTGATTGCGACAGCGTTTCATCGCAACACTCAGTGCAACACCGAGGGCGGAACCAATGACGAGGAGTTTCGCGTGGCAGCAGTGGTGGATCGGGTCAATACGACATGGACAGCTTGGCAAGCCACGACGTTTGGTTGCGTGCAATGCCACTCGCATCCTTACGATCCTTACCCACACGACGACTATTACCGTTTCATGGCCTTTTTCAACAACACTGAAGATGCCGACCTCAATGATGAATTTCCGAAAATGAAGGTCACCAAGCGTCCTGAGCAACAGCAAGAAAGCATCAAGTTAGAACGTGAAATTGAACAGAATCGATTGATCATTAACGAACAAGCTAAAACCGAAGCGCGTTCCATCCAAGACTTTAGCCGCTGGAAAGCAGTGACATTGGAATGCTCGGATCCGGCTGGCAAATTACAACAAAACGCCGACGGCGTTTTCAGCTCCAGTGGCACAGTGCCCACTTCGTCCTCGTATAAAATTCGCTTTCCCGCGCAGTCCTTTGGCGCGATTCGCTTGGATATATTGCCGCTGACAGATGATCCCAAACAGTGGCTCGATCTCGCGGCCGTTGTGAGTGAGTTCAAAGCACAGCGCATTGATGCCACGGGCAAGGCGGAACCGATCAAGCTTTTAGAAGTGATTGCGGACTCCTTGGTAGGCCCTTTTGACCCAAATGAAGCGGTGCGACCTGGAGCTGCGGGTTTTGGTGATTATCCAGCGCAATATGGCCCACGATGGTGCGTTTTTGTGCCAGATGGCATGCCCCGTTGGCAGACGGGAGATCAACTCGAGATTGAGATTGTCCACGGCTTGAGCTGCAACGCTGATAATCAACCGTGTATCTTAAAAAAATTCACCTTGGGTTTCTCGGCGCAGACGAGTCTGCAGACCTGGATCAAGCGACCTGAGCGTCAACAACAATGGCAACAATGGCAGTCGCTCAAGGAAGCTTATGAGGCGATCGATGGCGAAAAAATGCCGATCCTCGCCGAGCGCGAAGCATCGGGCAGACGCAGCACGCGTGTTTTTGCGCGAGGAAATCGCATGACACGAGAGCATGAGGTGAATGCAGGGTTGCCAACGATCGTCGGGGCCCCGCAGTCGGACCAATCCTTGACTCGGCTTGATTTAGCAGCCTGGTTGACAAGCGCGAAAAATCCTCTGACTGCCCGGGTTCTGGCAAATCGATTGTGGGCAGAAATGTTCGGGCTCGGCATTGTGGAAACACAGGAAGACTTTGGCACCTCGGGAACAGGCCCGAGCAATCAGGACTTGCTCGATCACTTAGCTCTGCGCTTGCAAGGGGTTGATTCGTGGCACATCAAGCCCTTTCTTCGCGAAATCGCGCTTTCAGCAACTTACCGGCAAACGTCGAAAGCCTCAGCAACGCTCACCGATGCGGATCCGCGCAATCGACTGCTTGCACGCGGCCCGCGGCAACGACTGAGTGCCGAAATGATCCGCGATCAAGCGTTGCAACTGTCTGGAAGACTGGCACGCCAGACCTTTGGCCCTCCCGTGTTTCCGCCTCAACCCGATGGAATCTGGAAATCCGTTTACAATGGCGCGAGCTGGAAAAACTCAACTGGTGAGGATCGATATCGTCGCGCACTCTACACGTTTCACAAACGAACAAGTGGTTATCCAGCGCTATTGACCTTCGATGCCCCAGCGCGTGATGTGTGCTCGGCACGACGCATTTCCACCAACACACCATTGCAGGCTCTCGTTACCCTGAATGATCCTGCTTTTTTGGAGTTGGCACAGGCCATGGCGAAGCGCATGCGTGAGCAAAGCGACGATCTTGAGGTTCAGTTACAAGTCGCCCTGGAATGGATCACCATGGAAAAAGCACCCGCAAGCACCATTGAAGCTCTGGCAGAATTGTATCGCTCGGCGCGGGATGAATATCAACGAGACACAGCCGCAGCGCAAGCCCTCGGAGAAACCCCGGACAATGCCGCTTTGGTGCTGGTGGCTAATACGATTTTGAATCTCGATAGCTCATTAACACGATAATTTTTCTGATCTGTAAATCGATATGAACATTCTATCACCGACATCCCCTGCTGCATCGATCAACATGCAGCAGCGATTGTTGAACTTCACCCATCAGCAAACGCGACGCCATTTCCTGGAAAAATGTTCGATTGGCCTTGGCGGAGTGTGGCTGGCCTCTCAGGGACTTGGTTATGGTGCCAGCGCGATACGCGCAAAAGATCCCAGTCAGCCATTGTTACCCGACATGCCACATTTCGCTCCAAAAGCCAAACGTGTGATTTATCTGCACATGGCTGGCTCGCCGAGTCAGCTGGAACTATTTGATTACAAACCCGAATTAGAAAAGCTGGATGGCAAAGAATGCCCACAAGAGTTTCTTGCTGGCAAACAATTCGCTTTTATCCAAGGAGTTCCGAAGATGCTGGGTTCGCGCTTTCCCTTCCATCAAGCGGGACAATCGGGTCAATGGGTGTCGGATCGATTGCCGCACTTGGAGCGGGTGATCGATGAATTATGCGTGATTCGCTCGATGCATACCGATCAATTCAACCACGCTCCGGCACAATTATTGATGCACACGGGTTTTCCCAACTTGGGTTGGCCGTCGGCTGGATCGTGGGCAACTTATGGACTGGGTTCTGAGAATCAAAATTTACCGGGTTTCATTGTCCTGACATCCGGAGGCGTCAACCCCGATGCCGGCAAGTCGGTATGGGGGTCGGGATTCTTGCCGTCGGTCTATCAGGGAGTGCAATGCCGATCTTATGGAGAGCCTGTGCTGTTTCTGCAAAACCCCACTGGAATCTCCTCCTCGTTGCGCCGCAAGACTCTCGATGCCATTGCCAAGATCGATCAACAAATTGCTCTAGATCAAGGCGACCCCGAGACCGTGACACGCATCGCGCAGTATGAAATGGCGTATCGCATGCAAATTCATGCCTCCGACGCATTTGACATCAAACAAGAATCAGCATCAGTGCATGAGGCCTATGGCACTCAGCTCGGGCAGGAATCCTTCGCCAACAACTGCTTATTGGCGCGACGACTTGCGGAGCGGGGCGTGCGCTACATTCAGCTGTTTGATTGGGGATGGGATTCACACGGCACTGATCCCAAAACAGATCTAAAAATGGGCTTTGTGGACAAATGCCAACAGATCGATCGACCGATCACCGCGTTGCTCACAGAGCTAAAGGAACGTGGTCTGCTCGATGAAACCCTCGTCATCTGGTCCGGCGAATTTGGTCGAACCCCCATGCGGGAAAATCGAGGCGGCACAGAAATGCGCAATGTGGGTCGCGATCACAACCCCGGCGCTTACACGCTGTGGATGGCCGGTGGCGGCGTCAAAGCCGGTCACTCCCATGGCGAAACCGATCCCGTGGGCTATGAGGCAATGGTGGACAAAGTGTCAGCACACGATTTGCACGCCACGATGCTGCACTTGCTGGGATTCGATCACGAACGTTTCACCTACCCTAGCCAAGGCGCACAACACCGGTTAACCAATATCACCAAAGCAGGCACAAAAGTGGTGCAATCAATCATCGCCTAAACGTTTTTCGTAGGATTTTCTGTCGATTCTCCGCCGTTTTTGGTGTTTTTGTTATTGCAAGTCAGTCTCAACAGTGTATGTTGTGGTTGTGTCAAATATCGCCGCACAAGCCTTGCCACTCAATCAAGACAGCCTGATTTCTCTCGGGCAGGCCCAGGTGGGTTGTGAGTTTCACATCCGATTTCTCAGCGGTCCCGCATGTGATCGACTGCGCAAGATGGGTTTTTGCGAAAGCATGCGCGTGAAAAAAATCATTGATGGTCGCAATTTGATTTGCAGCGTCTGTGGCACGCGCATGGCGTTATCGCGAGAATTAGCTGAGCAGGTGATGGTGGAGCAAGCTGCCAGCATATGAAATCGCCAGATCGCTCCATGGAAAAGTTGCCCACGATTGTGTTGGCCGGTCATCCAAACACAGGCAAAACCACTCTTTACAATGCCCTAACCGGTAAGCATGAGCTAGTGGGTAACTACGCTGGTGTGACTGTTGAGCTGAAGAAGAGCCCCTTTTTCACCACTCACGGACAAAAAAAATGGCTAGTGGACTTGCCTGGTTGCTACTCATTGGATGGCGATTCGCCGGATCAGTTGATCGCATCGCGTGTGCTGTTGGGAAATGATGCCGAGATCCAGAAGCCGGAATTGATCGTTAATGTGGTGGACGCATCGGCTCTGGAGCGGCATTTGATGCTGAGTTTGCAGTTATTGGAACTCGGAATGCCCACGATCGTGGTGATCAACTTAGTGGATCTAGCGGAGGCACAAGGCATTCGATTGGATCTCGGCATATTGAGTGACGCATTGGGAGTGCCAGTGTTGGCAATACAAGCGAACACCGGTAAGGATCTCACCCAACTCAAACAACAACTTCGACAAACAAATGCCGTAGCATCGAAGGCAACTTGGCTAGATGGGGCGCAACATGATGAGCAACGCTACCAGCAGCGATTGGTGTTTGTGCAGGAATTGTGTCAGCGTGCGGCAAGACGTCCCGATGCTGATTTACAGCTGCTGACGGATCGTTTGGATCGCGTGTTGTTGCATCCGCTGTGGGGATGGATCACCCTGATCGCTGTGATGTTTGTGTTTTTCTGGTCGATTTTCTCATTGGCGAGCATCCCTGTTGGGTGGCTGGAAGCGGGACAAGCTTGGTTGCAGGACTGGGTGCGGGCCAAGGCAACACCCGGCGATTTCACGGATTTACTGATTGATGGGGTCATCGGCGGAGCGGGATCCGTGCTGGTTTTTTTGCCACAAATTTTGCTGTTGTTCTTCTTCATTGGGCTGCTGGAAAGCACAGGCTACATGGCACGCGCGGCATTTTTGATGGATGGTCCGATGTCGCGAATCGGTCTTTCCGGCAAGTCCTTTCTGCCCTTGCTAAGTTCCTACGCCTGCGCCATTCCAGGCATTTTGGCCACACGCACGATAGAATCGGTCAAGGAACGAATCGTCACCATTTTTATCGCTCCATGGATGTCATGCTCTGCGCGCTTGCCAGTGTATTTGCTGATAGTGCCCTTGTTGCTACACGATTCAAAAGAAAACTCGGCTCAGCAAGCGCTGGTGATGGTGGGAATCTATGCCATCGGCACCCTCACCGCATTTGGGGTGGCAAGGCTTTTGCGCACCAATTTGGGTCGCGATGATTCACCTCGCCACTTCATGCTCGAATTACCGGCCTATCGCAAACCTCAGTGGTCGTTTATCTTTCGTCATGTTCTGCAACGCGCCATGTCGTTTGTCAAAAAAGCTGGCACGGTGATCATGGCCATCAGCGTGATTCTCTGGGCGATGCAAAACTACCCCAAGTCTGCAAGCGAGGATCCCGCTGAACGCTTGCAAAGCAGCATGATGGGGCGCATGAGCGATTGGATCGCGCCCTTGGTGAAACCGATTGGTCACGACGGTCGAACAGGAGCCGCCATTCTGACATCGTTTGCCGCGCGGGAGGTTTTTGTTTCGTCTCTTGCGATTGTGCATCATGTCGATTCATCAGATGACGAAGCACAGACACGCAGTGCCTTGCGAGATCGATTGGCATCAACGACATGGCCGGATGGTCGGCCAATGTTCACGCCTCTGTCCTTGCTGAGTTTGTTGGTTTTTTATATCTTCGCTCTGCAATGCCTACCGACCTCTGCTGTGGTTGCCCGCGAAATTAATTCTTGGAAATGGGCTTTGGGTCAGTTCGGATTCATGACAATTTTCGCGTGGTTGGCAGCGTTTATTGTCTATCAGGGCGGAATGCTTCTGGGGTTCTCCTAGTGCGCCTCACAATCTGATACCCCACCTGTTTTGCGACATGATGTTTCACAAAATTAATCATTACGATCAGCATGAGCCTATCTAGTTTATTTCAATCACAGATGTTTTGGGTCATCGTTGCCGTCATCACCGCAACGGTATTCCTTGCCCTATGCGCCATGGCACCGCGCAACAGCAAAAACTGCGGCAGCGGTTGTTCTTGCGGTCATCGCCATGAACAAGACGATGACGATCAACCGCGCGGTCAACACGGTTGAGCCGCACGCACCACCAAGAAGGCATCGCCAGCTTGAATGGCTCCCCCCTGATGCGCGAGAACCTGGACGATTTCGATGGCAGCATCAGCCTCAATTGAAATTTCCATCTTCATCGCCTCCAGAATCGCCAAGGTCTCATGTTTCTGAAACCGTTGTCCTGCGGCAAGCTCGCACTTCCAGACGTTTCCGCTAACCGGGCTCTCCATGACCCAGCAATCCGGCGGTATTTCCAATTCCTGCGTAGTGGTCACTGACTCGTGCTCAGCTTCTGGGTTCCAGCCAGATTCCTCCCAACGCAACCGCTCTGCCTCAAACGCCGCACGCTGGCGGGTCCGAAATTCTTCAATGCTCTCGGCATGATCATCAAGAAACTGCTGATACTCGCCAAAACGAAAAACCGTGGGCTGAATGTTTAACCGATGACGTCCCAGCAAAAAATCCCGCCGCATTTCCAGTAATTCAGCGGCAGAGACAGGATAAAAGCGCAACTGATCAAAAAAGCGCAAAAGCCACGGCTGTTCAAATTGCTCGGTCTGGCGCCATCGATTCCACACCTGCAATGTTCGCCCTGTGAATTGATAGCCACCTGGACCCTCCATGCCATAGATGCACAGATACGCTCCGCCAATGCCCACGGCATTTTCAGGAGTCCACGTGCGCGCAGGATTGTATTTCGTCGTGACCAAGCGATGCCTAGGATCAAGCGGTGTGGCGACGGGTGCGCCCAAGTAAACATCGCCCAATCCCATCACAAGATATGATGCGGAAAAAAAGATGTCCTTGACCTCGGATAGACTCGCGAGTCCGTTGATGCGACGTATGAATTCGAGATTGCTCGGGCACCACGGCGCGTCAGCGCGCACTCCCTGCATGTAGCGTTGAATCGCCTCGCGCGTGCTGGGGTCATCCCAACTCACTGGCAAAGAAACGATGCGAGCCGGAATCGCCATCTCCTCGAGCGGTGGCAACGACAGGATTTTGGCGCGGATCGCTTGCCAAGCCTGCTGTGAATCGAACTGGGCAGGATCGAAATGCAGCTGCAACGAGCGAATTCCTGGGGTTAGATCAATGAGACCAGCCCAATGTTGCTCGCGTATCCACTGATCGATCACATGAGCTTTAAAACGCAGCTTCAAGTCGAGCTGCGGTGGTCCAAACTCGATGAGCAAGTAGCGATCGCCTGCGCGACGCAACAGCACGCGCTCATCGTTTTCGCCAAAAGAATCCAACACACACTCGCCCCAAGCTGTCGCTTCTGGCGCTGGAAGTTCATCGATCTCCCCTGCCAGATACGCTTGCAAACGTTGACTTTGCGCCGCGGCCCATTCAGAGGACACAGGAACAAACTGCAATTCATCACCCGGACGCAATTGCCCGAGTTTCCACAACTCAGCGTCCACAACGACAGCTGGGCAAACAAACCCGCCCAAGCTCGGGCCATCGGGGCCTAAAATCACTGGCATGTCACCTGTAAAATCGACAGCTCCAATCGCATACGCATTGTCATGCAAGTTCGACGGATGCAATCCAGCTTCTCCGCCATCCGTTCGAGCCCACTGCGGCCGTGGCCCAATCAAACGCACTCCTGTGCGAGCGGAGTTATAATGAACCTTCCAGGTCGTGGCAAAGAATTGCTCCATGTCGGCATGCAAAAAAAAGTCCGGCGCCCCATGCGGACCGTAGAGCACGCCTATTTGCCATCGGTGACTCAGCGACAAAGGCCGAATCGGCGGAGCGCTTGTCACGCTGGCTTGAACCACGCCAATGACATCACCCGCCCGCAAGGCACGACCAAATGAACCGCCAAACTGGCCCAATGTGAAGGTGGCACCACTTCCCAAATAACGTGCTGTTTCCAATCCACCCGCCACTGCCAGATAGCAACGCACGCCGGCATCGAGAACACGCCCGATTTTGATCACATCACCCGCTTGCACTGACAATGCTTCATACTGAGCCAAGCATTCGTCATTGCGCCATAATTCGACCTTCGCCCCAGTGACCGCGATGACCGTGGCAACATGAAACCGCAGTGTCGGACCTGTCATGGTTACCTCCAACGCTGCCACACCTTCTTGGTTGCCAACCAACCGATTGGCCGCGCGAAACGCGAGAGCATCAAAAGGGCCTGATGGAGGCACGCCCACCTCCCAATAACCCAGACGGCCTGGCCACTCTTGGATCGTGGTCATGGTGCCTGCCGTGATGATCTCCATCGTTTCAGGTAAGTAACAAAAATGCTCCATGTCTTGCATCGCCAAACCGCCCGCAATCAACAAAGGCCATTCCAGGATTTGACGCAGATAGCGCAAATTAGACTCCAGACCGAGAAGTCGTGTCTCAGCCAACGCGCGCTGCATTTGCGCTAATGCAGCATCACGATCCTCGGCGTGAACCATGATTTTGGCCAATAAGGGATCATAGAGAGCCGATACTTCGGTGCCCTGCGTCACCCAAGTATCGCAACGCGTCCATGACGGAAATGAAACCTCTGTCAATAGTCCAGCGCAGGGGCGAAATTGGTGCTGAGGGTCTTCTGCATAAAGTCTCACCTGAATGGCATGCCCCGTCGTTGGTGGGGCCGCCTCTGGCAGACTCCATTCGTCATCCAATGCCAAGCGAAGCATCCACTCCACGATATCGATGCCCGTCACCAGCTCCGTAACGCCATGTTCAACTTGCAAGCGAGTGTTGACTTCCAAAAAATAAAATTCCTCCCGCTCGGCATCGTAAATGAACTCCACCGTTCCAGCCGAACGATAGCTAATCGACTCACCCAGAGCCACAGCGGCAGCGTGCAACGCATGCCGAGTTTTTTCTGACAATAGGACAGCAGGTGTTTCCTCGATCACCTTTTGATTGCGCCGCTGCACCGAACAATCGCGTTCGCCAAGCGCGAGCACACGCCCATGTCCGTCGCCAAAAATCTGCACCTCAATGTGGCGTCCTCGCTGCACAAAACGCTCCAAGAACACTCCCCCTCCGCCAAAACTGCGCTCGCTTACTCGTTGCACCGATTCAAATGCTTCACGCAGCTCTGCCATGTCATTGCAACGTTTCATGCCAATGCCACCGCCACCCGCACTGCTCTTGAGCATCACCGGGAAACCCAGACGCTCCGCTTCTGCTTCAGCTTGCTGAACATTTTCTAACAATCCTGAACCCGGCACGAGCGGAACCGATGCTGCTTGAGCCATGCGTCGTGCCTCGTGCTTTAGACCAAAGTCACGCATTTGCTGCGGTGTTGGGCCAAGCCACTGCAAACCGGCGTTTTCACACTTTTCAGCAAAATTTGCATTTTCACTCAATAAACCGTAACCAGGAAAAACAGCAACGGCTGCGTGCTGGAGCGCGACATCGAGCAGACGTTGCTGCTGCAAATAGCTATCCGCCACCGGCCCTGGGCCGACATGGCATGCCACATCAGCTGCATCGACGTGCGCCGATGCTCGATCCACTTCGGAATATATCGCAACACTTTCCAATCCGAGACGACGAATCGTGCGCATCGCGCGCAAGGCAATTTCGCCACGATTGGCAACAAGGATGCGTTTCGGCTTCAAGATGCTCATGAGTTCGCTGAGAAAATCAAGACTTCGATCGGCGTGGGATTCCAGCCATTACAAGGGTTATTCAACTGCGGACAGTTGGATATCAGACAAACAATGTCCATTTCCGCCCGCAATTCAACATAGCGACCGGGCGCCGAAATGCCATCGGCAAAGCTCAGCCCGCCAGCAGGTGTCACAGGCACATTCATGAAAAAATTGATGTTGCAAGCAATATCGCGCTTGTCCAGTTCGACCCGCCATTCCTGAGCACCGCGAATGAAACTATCCCGACAAGCATGCATGCATTCCTTGTCATGAGCGTAGCGCATGGTGTTCGACTCCCGCGAACAAGCGCCTCCCAATGTATCGTGACGACCACAGGTATCTGCGGTGATCACAGCGAGCACGCGTTCCGCGTTGCTCATCAGCGCCGTTCCCGTGGTGAGGTAAAGCGATTGCTGAGTTTGAATCGTGAGGTCAGCACTATACCTTTCATGCGGATCCGCAGCGGCGTAAAACAGTGTATCAGCAGCTTGATTGCCATCCGTGTCAATGATTCTGAGTCTTTCGCCACAACGTATCTCCTGCATCCACCAGTCGCCCGCGGGGATGACTTTGCGATAACGCACGGCTTCTTCGGAAAAATGGGTCGAATTCATGATTAAAAGCGAAGTTGATGATAACGCTGATTGTTTTCCCATGCTCGACCGTTTTCGGGTCGGACGAGAAACGATGGGTCATTCGCACAGGTCGGTGGTCCTTCCAGCACTTCCAGAGAAACCGAACGAGGATGATACGTGGTGCATGGATCCAATGGATGCTGACAGGCATTGATCACCACCAACGTCTCAAGCTCGAAGCGCAACTCGACCACCGCGCCGGCAGGTGCGTGGTCGGGATCAAAGGTCAAGCGCCCATCTTCGTCGCATGTCACTTTGCTGAACCAGTTGATGTTGCTGATCAAGTCACGCTTACCAAGGCCCCACTTAGCGAGTTCGATTAAAAAACAATCGCGCGCATTTCGATGCCAATCATTGCGTGCTTGCTGAAAGTTTTTTTCACCATATCGGCTTTTAACCAATGCAGCACCTGAATGACCGCATACAGTATCGTGCCAGCCGACACTATCCGCCGTGATCGAGGCCAGCAATCGCCCCATGTCCGAATGCAGGCAATACGGCGCTCGCAAGTAGAAAATGTGCTGTCCTTTGAGCGTATCCGGCATGTTGTAACGCTCATGTCGCTCCGCTGCATGATACAGCATCATCCCCACATTAGCGCCGGCTTCTCGTGTCGTGATGCGCAATCGCTTATGGCGGCCGATCACCGCCGACCACATTCCAGCACCAGTCAATTCTTGTTGATAGATCGTTTCCATGTTAGCAATGGTTAGCTGTGCAAAGGTGGTAATAGATAGGGCGTGAGATTGAGATGAGCACTCTTCACTCCTTTGCAGGTAATCAATTGATCTGCGATCGCGTTCAAAGTCCTCGCTGGGCCCTGCATCAGAATCACTTCCATGACGTGCTCCTGCTCCAATAACACGTGCTGCGATGAGATCACCTCGGAAATGTGCTGCCGAAAAATGCGACTCAAATCGCGCAGTAACGCACTCTTGGACTCATCATAAACCAAAGTCAAGGTGGCTGCCATCACCTCATCGCCACGCTGCACTAATTGCTGCACGCTCTGACTGCGAATCATTTCCACAACCGCATGGGAGCGATTCTCAAAACCCCTAGCCGCGATGAGATTTTCAAATGCCTGATACACATCTTCGGGCATGGACACCGTGATGCGTCGCAGACCTTCACTAGCAACGTCTCGATTCACATCTCAAGAATAGCATCACCAGTGCCAAGTGTGAAGTTTTTTATGAAATTTCATACCAGAGATGACTAACACGGCTTATGATGGACGCGCATCCTTTGAACAAACAAAAAACGCACAGCCTACAGAGAGACAGTGCGTCAGGAGCATCTTGTGGATCAAAGATGAAATGGATCGAGCCAATCACCATCCGCTCAACAGTCGCTGGTCATGCGCGGCCGAGATACGAGGCGTCTTCCGTTTTGATGATCAACTTTTCGCCTGGATTGATGAACAATGGAACTTGCACAGTCAGACCTGTTTCCATGATTGCGGCTTTGTAAACATTGTTGGCGGAATCTCCCTTCACGCCTTCTGGCGACTCGGCCACGATCATCACCATTGACGGCGGCAACTCAATGGCAGCGACTGCCGAATCCGTGAACAACAGCGTGTAGCTTTGACCCTCGATCAAGAAGTCTTTCACAGGGGCGACCAAGTCTTCATGCACCGCGACATCCTCGTAGGTGTCATTGTTCAAAAAGTGATACCCGCCCGAATCTTTGTAAGAATACTCATGCGCAATGCGCTCCAGCAGCACGCCATCCATGGAATCATTGGACGTCAAACGCAAGTTAAACACCTTCTGAGTGTTGACACTGCGCACCGACATTTGCACATAGGATGCCATGCGCGGTGGAGTTTTCAGCTCGTGGCTGATCACCACGCAAACTTCATTGTTGTGCCGAACAGCGTGACCTTTACGGAGATTGATGACGGGAGTGCTTGCCATATGATGTGTTGAGAAAGTGAACAAATAACGACAGCTCTAGCGCGTGGCAAGCTTTTTCATGACCAACAGCAGATAGTTCAAGAATGCGCGGTGGCAGAAATCGCCGAATCAACATAACGACCATCCACCAAGCGCGGAATGCCCAACGGATTGCCTTCTTGCAATTCCTGCGGCAACAACACATCTGGACATGATTGCCAACACACAGGCCTGCAAAAACGCAGCGCCGCCATTGGCCCAACAGAGCTGCTGCGGCCATCGCTTGTCGCAGGGAATGGCCCACCATGCACCATGCTGGAGCAAACTTCTACACCAGTGGGGAACCCATTGATGATGAGTCTTCCAGCCAAAGGTTCTAACGCATCAAGCAACCAGGGAAACGCATCAAAATCCAACGAAGTGCCATGAATGGTCGCTGTGAGCTGACCTTCGAGCGAGTCGATGATCTGAGCGAGTTCACCCAATTCATAGCAAACGATCAATCCCGCCGGACCAAACACCTCTGCTTGGAGCGCGGGGTGACGCATGAAATCAGCACCACTGACAACAAAAACTGCTGGCGCTACGCAGTTGTCTGCCTCCGTCGTCGCAGCCACCAAGCGCTTCACCCCGCTCTGCTGTTCCCATCGAGAAACACCAGTTTGATACGCTGCGGCAATTCCAGCATGCAGCATCACACCATGAGGCACAGATGGCAAGGCATGCGCCAAAGGCTCAAGAAATGCCTGTGCGTGATCAACCGGCAACAAAAGCAGTCCAGGATTCGTGCAAAATTGACCGACACCTAGGGTCAGCGATGCCAGCCACTGCTGTGACAACGATTCACCCCGCTCCTTGACAGATTCCGGTAATAAAATCACGGGGTTGATCGCGCTCATTTCCGCGTAAACGGGAATAGGCTGCTTCCGAGCTGCCGCTAATTGTTGCAAGGCCAACCCACCACGGCGCGATCCAGTAAATCCCACCGCTTGAATCACAGGATGACGAACCAAGGCCTGACCCACCTCATGATGACCATGTAATAGCGAAAAAACACCCTCTGGCAAACCATGACGCTGCACCACCGATTGAATCGCACGCCCCACACCCTCAGCCGTTCCTGGATGAGCCTCATGTGCTTTGACAATCACCGGGCAGCCCACCGCGAGTGCCGAAGCCGTGTCACCACCTGCAACCGAATAGGCGAAAGGAAAATTTGAGGCGCAAAAAACAGCCACTGGCCCAACAGCACGCAGCATCGAACGCAAATCTGGTTTTGGCAAAGGAGCACGATCGGGCAACGCGTGTTCGATGCGAGCATCGAGCCAGCGACCCTCGTCCAACATCAACGCAAACATGCGCAACTGACCGCACGTTCGCGCCAGCTCCCCCCGCAATCGAGCTTCTGGCAGAGCAGTTTCCAGCCCCGCTCGCTCAACCAACCCATCCCCAAGCAGCTCCAATTCAGAAGCAATATCACGCAAAAAAGCCGCACGCTGTCGTGCTGTTGTGCTGCGATATGCCGCAAACGCATCTCTGGCGAGCTGAGCTGCCTGCTCAATTTCCGTGTCCAGCGCCTGATAAAACGCTGGCTCGAGAGCGAGTTGAGTAGCCGCCTGAACCGCACGCGCAGAGTGCTCGTGCCGGCTGGCAATCCCAGCACCAATTAAAGAACAACCGTGAAGCTTAATAACATTATCACTCATGATTCACCAATAAACGTGATCGGGTCTCAAGAACAGTGCCTAGGACTGAGCGACTGACTTAATGCCGTATTGCTCAAGCACTGCGTCGCGTTGCGACATCGCCACAGAAATTTCTCGCAATGTTTGCTCGCGCTCGCTGCCCACAAGTGGCAGACGCGGCGCCCGAACCCGCTCAGACCCCCAGCCCACAGCATTTTGTATCATTTTGATTTTTTGCACAAAAGTCACCACAGTGTCCATGCGCAACAATGGCAACAACCACTGATACAAACGCATGGCTCTTTCCACCTCACCCTGCTGAGCCAGATTCCACAGCAACACCGATTCCACTGGCAGTCCATTGACCACACCAGCAATCCAAAATTTCGCACCCATCACCGCACCCTCCAGCGCACAATCGTCCACACCCACACCGAGCGTCAAGCGATCACCGCAAAGCTCACGAATCGCAGCAATGCGCCGCACGTCAGTCGATGACTCTTTCACAGCTTGAGCGTTGGGACATGATTGAGCGAGTTCCGCCATGTGCTCCGGCAAAAAGTCGGTTCGATACGCCACAGGATTATTGTAGATCACACACGGCAAAGTCGTTGCCTGCATCACCGCCACCATGTGCGCGCGCATCTCGTGCCAACTTGATGAATAGAGATACGGGGGCAACACCATCAATCCCTTGCAGCCATTAACTTCAGCTTCCTTGGCCAAACGCACAGCATCATCCGTCGTGGCCGCAGCAATCCCCGCAACAATTGGAACCTGTGAGCCCACAGCGGCCACGTAACAGCGCTGAATCGACGATTTTTCTGCAAAACTCAAGCTTGCTCCCTCGCCCAAAGACCCATGGCAAACAATTGCCGAACACCCAGCGTCCACCAACCACTGCGCATGCCGTGCCAGAAAAGCCTCGTCCACTTGACCATCAGGTAAAAATTCGGTCGTTGTTGCCGGCATCACACCGCGCCATTCTAATTTTGCTTCACTCATACTCATCAATCTTAATAAAATCTAACCAAAAAAACCAAACCACATCGTGATCATTCAGGCAACAACGAATTGATGCCATGACAAAAAGGATCGCTGGCGTCGAAAACATATTCCGAGCGTCCGGTGATCCATGCTTGACCGGTGATGTGAGGCAGAATCGCCAGCGGATGAGCAGAATTCACGTCCCAATCAAACTTCCCGGTAAAAATCGAACCCAAGATTCCAGCTTGTCGCCATCTTTCTCCTACGCGCAATTTTCCTGCGGCTGCCAGGCAAGCCAATTTTGCCGACGTTCCCGTGCCGCAAGGGGAACGGTCATAAGCATGACCAGGGCACCAGACAAAGTTACGCGAGTCGGCGTTCACATCGGTTCCGGCCGATGAAAAAAGCTCGATGTGATCAATCTCGGCATCATCCTTGCCGCAGATGCCTTGTTCACGCAAAGCGGTTTTAACCGCCATGGCAAAGTGAGAAAGCGCGCTCAATCGATCCGGACGCACCTCACCCGCGGCGCTGTCAACCAGGAAAAACCAATTTCCACCCCAAGCAATGTCGCCAGTGACCGTGCTGCCATCCGCAAGTCGCACAGCAACGTTTGTCCGCCAGCGGTAACTGCTCACGTTACTCACTGTCACACTGCCATCGGCATGTCGCGTCACACTCACCCGCCCGACGGGTGTCTCAAAGCCAACGGTCTCCACACCGAGTTTCCCCAAATATGCCAGTGTCACAGCCACACCAATGCAGCCGTGGATGCACATGTTCAGCGTGCCCACGTTATTAAAAAAAATAACCCCGCAGCGACAATCATCTCGCAACGACGGCACCAACAACGCCCCAACCATTGCATCGTGACCGCGTGGCTCGTTGGCAATAGCCGAACGAAACGCATCGTGCTGCTCGCGCCAGACCTTCGCTTGCAGCGCCACACTGCCCCCACCCAAGTCTGGAGCCCCCTGGATCACCACACGTGTCGGTTCACCGCCGGTATGGGAGTCTATCACCTGCACAGGGCTACTTGATTTTTCCATCTGCATGCTCACACCGCAGCCTATGTGTTAGACACCGATTTGACAAGCCAGGTTTACTGACTATGATGAAAATACCCCATGTCAGACGATGAGGATGCAATGAATGGTCGGACGCATGGACTGCGCTCACACGCGTGCGTGACACGACCCAAACATCTCTTTTAGGACTATTTTTTAACCCCGCAAGCGAGCAAAGTCTGAAAATGCGGTGCTTCGTTCTCGCGATCGACGATCGACACCTCGATGTTCACAAATCCATTTTGTTCCAACATGTCATACAGCTCACTTTCAAGAAAACCCAGCCAGCGATCCGCATACAACTCATGCGCTTGGATGAATTGATGACGCAACAAATCCAGAATGAGCACACGGCCGCCAGGACGCAAAATTCTTGCTGCTTCACGAATTGCACGCTGCGGTTCCTCGGCGTGATGCAGCGCCTGACTCAGCACAGCAAGGTCCACCGTAGCATCATCAATGGGCACAGCTTCAATTTCACCCAAGCGGAACTCCACATTGGCTAAACCGTGTTGCTGCACGAGCTGCGCACCAAATTCGACCATCTTCGATGACAAATCCACCGCAATCACCTGACTCGCCCGCTGAGCTAACAGAAGCGTCAGAGTCCCCTCCCCTGCCCCCAGATCAGCGATCACCAGTGGATTCATGCCCCGCAACAACCCCTCAGCTAATGCTTTCCATGAGCGACCGGGAACGTAGTTTTTGCCAAACTTGCCTGCTAACTGATCAAAATACGCTCTCGCCTGATCCTTACGCTTGCGCAGCAAATGCTTCACTGCCGATAAGTCCTGTTCAAATTCAGGCAATTCCGCGACAGCCCGCGCGGCTAATGCGCACAGTTCTTCTGGCATGTCACTGCGGTAAACATTGTGCTTGCCCGATCTCTTGTCGCTAACAAGTGATTCATGTTTCAAAATCGACAACTGCGTGGAAATTCGACTCTGACCCATTCCAAGAATTTCTTGCAACTCCACCACAGACAATGGTCCTTGCTGCAATAAACTCAAAATTCGCAACCGGGTCGGGTCGGACAATAGTTTAAGGCATTTGAGAATTGACAAGCTAGTCATCGAGTTCTAATGTATCATCGCATCGCGATATGACGATACAAATATGAGCAGCACATACATTTTTTCCTCGGAGTCAGTAGGCGAAGGCCATCCTGACAAGGTTGCGGACACGATTTCTGACAGCGTTCTCGATGCGTGCCTGTCACTCGATCCGCACAGTCGTGTCGCTTGCGAAACTTTTGTGAAAAGTAACCATGTGGTGGTTGGCGGCGAGATTTCGATTCCCAGCTTGGGCTCACAGCCATTTTCTGAGGTGGTGAATTTAGAAAAAATTGTGCGACAAGCCATCCGCGAGATTGGTTATGTGCACGAGGGGGAAATGTTTCACGCCGACCGCGTTTTCATCACCAATTTGCTCACGAGTCAGTCACCCGACATCGCTCAGGGCGTAAATGCTCAATCGGCGGAGGGAAAAGCTCACGAGGAGCAGGGTGCGGGTGATCAAGGCATCATGTTTGGATACGCATGTGATGAGACTCCCGAGTTGATGCCTGCCGCGGTGATGTTTGCGCATCGCTTGGGACGCGAGCTGACACGGATTCGTAAAACCACAGACATCGCGCCTTGGTTGCGCCCGGATGCGAAAACGCAGGTCTCTGTTGAGTATCGCGATGGGCGTCCCGCGCGCATCGTTAATGTGGTGATTTCCACTCAGCACAGTGCTGATGTGACGCACAAACAAATTCGCGATTTTTGCATCGAAGAAGTCATTCGCAAGGTCTTACCGAGCGATCTGCTGACGACACAGACCGAGTTTTTGATCAATCCGACCGGTAAGTTTGTCATTGGCGGTCCTGAGGGCGATAGCGGCCTGACTGGGCGTAAAATCATCGTTGATACCTATGGCGGCATGGGTCGGCATGGCGGCGGTGCATTTTCGGGGAAAGACGCTTCAAAGGTGGATCGCTCGGCGGCCTACATGGCGCGATGGGTCGCCAAACACATCATCGCCGCTGGATGGGCACGCAAGTGCGAGTTGCAGTTTGCCTACGCCATTGGTCATCACTTGCCGGTGAGCATCCACATTGAAACATTCGGCACCGGAGCCATTGCGGATGACCTGATTCTTGCCGCAATCCAGCGAGTGTTTAGTTTTAAGCCTGCAGCGATCGTTGAACAGCTCGATTTGCTGCGTCCGATTTACCGTCAGTCAACCAACTACGGCCATTTTGGTAAAAACAATCCCGAACTGACTTGGGAAATCACCGACAAAGTCGAAGCCTTACAAGCGGCACTTTGATTTCATTCTTCAAAATACTTTCGAAAACAACTACACACATGAGCAACACATTTAACGATTACAAAGTGAGAGACATCGCGCTCGCTGAGTTTGGACGCAAGGAAATCAACATTGCCGAGCACGAAATGCCGGGACTGATGGCCACTCGAGAAAAATACGGCAAGGAGCAACCTCTCGCTGGAGTTCGCATCATGGGATCACTGCACATGACGATCCAGACCGCCGTTTTGATCGAGACTCTTGCGGCATTGGGTGCAGAAGTCCGATGGGTGAGTTGCAACATTTTCTCGACCCAAGATCACGCGGCAGCTGCCATCGCAGCGCGGGAAATTCCCGTTTATGCGTGGAAGGGTGAAACACTGGAAGAATACTGGTGGTGCACATGGAAAGCGCTGCTCAATCCACAAGGTCTTGGCCCACAATTGATCGTTGACGATGGCGGTGATGCGACCTTACTGATTCACAAAGGATTCGAGCTGGAAAATGGCTCAGCGTGGGTGAACACCCCTTCCGATAGTCACGAGGAAAAAGTCATCAAGGACTTATTAATCGACATACATCGCCAAGACGCCACGGTGTTTCATCGCATCGTTGCTGACTGGAAAGGTGTGTCAGAGGAAACAACCACGGGGGTGCATCGCTTGTATCAAATGGCCAAAGCCGGTTCCTTGCTGGTGCCCGCCATCAATGTGAACGACTCGGTCACCAAATCGAAATTCGATAACTTATACGGATGTCGTGAGTCTCTGATCGATGGCATCAAACGCGCAACCGACGTGATGATCTCGGGCAAGGTGTCGGTTGTTTGCGGTTATGGAGACGTTGGCAAAGGCTGTGCTCAGGCGTTGCGGGCGCATGGAGCGCAGGTGATTGTCACAGAAGTCGATCCCATTTGCGCGCTGCAAGCCGCCATGGAAGGTTTCCGGGTTTTGACGGTGGAGGACACTCTGGGTTGGGCTGATATTTACGTGACCACCACGGGCAATCGCGACATCATTCGCATCGAACACATGGAGCAGATGAAGGATCAAGCAATTGTCTGCAACATCGGCCATTTTGATAATGAAATCCAAGTCGCAAAATTACAGGCCTATCCGGGCGTGACGCAATTGAACATCAAACCACAGGTGGACAAATACACCTTTCCGCGTGGCAATAGTTTGTATCTCTTAGCCGAAGGACGTTTGGTCAATCTTGGATGTGCCACCGGACACCCTTCGTTTGTGATGTCAAATAGCTTCACCAACCAAACTTTGGCTCAAATCGATTTGTGGAAAAACCGCGATGTTTATCAGCCAGGACAAGTGATGGTTCTGCCGAAACATCTCGATGAAGAAGTCGCGCGATTGCATCTGGAAAAAATTGGCGCGAAGCTCACTCGCCTGACTCAAGAGCAAGCCGACTATATCAATATCAACGTCGATGGCCCATACAAGCCAGAAGCCTATCGCTACTAATCACGCATTAGCCCCACTCGGCTTGTCTAACATGATCCCCCCGAGCAAGGGGGGCGAGTATTTTACCAGCCCAACCGTTGCAAGAATGCGCGGCTGCGTTGGTCGATTCGGTTGCGAATCTCTAGGGCTTTACCCTGGGGAATCTCACGATAGGAAAACAAGGGGTGAAGGCCTCCGGGAATGATCTCGAGCTGGCAATTTACTCCTAGTTTCTCCAGTTGTTGTTGCGCGTCCATCAACATCGTTGCCTTAGCGAGCTTGTCCTCGCTGCCCGATATGATCAACGTGGGCGGAAAACTGTCACTGAGGTGATGGTAGGGCGAAATGTCTCGATAATTTTCCAGAAACGCCCGATTGGAATACGCGCTAGGGCTGTTGTCGAGCACCGGATAATACAACATCAACGCATCGGGTTTCTCATCTGCTTTCACGCTGCCGCCATCGAATGCAATTGCCGCTGCTGCGGCCGCCAAATGCCCGCCAGCAGACGCACCAACAGCAACGATGCGATGTGGATCGATGTTTAACTCCCCTGCATGAGCACGTAGCCAACGGATCGCGGCTTTGGCATCACGAATGGCATCGAGGGGCGTGCTGCCGGGATGAGTGAAAGCGATACGGTAATCAGCAGAGATGGCAACTTTACCTTGCTCGGACCAGGCCCGACATTCGCGATAAAATTGTAAGGGCGTGCCGTTGACCCAACCACCGCCAAAAAAATAGATCAGAGCCGTTCGCGGCGCAGCCTTCGAGGTGCTGTTGGGAAGGAACGCATGTAAATTCAGATCGCTGCCATCTCCAGCACGATACGAATACAGTTTAGGAGCATATGGCTGATCTTGCGGCGACAAATGAGCCAGCAATGCCTGTCGCCAACATTGAGCCATTTTTTCGGTTCCTTGGGGATTGGGGTGAACACGATCGTCAATGGTGTCGCTCAACGGAGAAAAATTGGCGGCCTGATCGACCAGAATCACCGGCGATAACTCATCGTTAGATCGCGCAGCAAGGTCGCGCAGTGCCTGATGCAGCTCGGGCAGATAAGCGTATTTTGGCAGCTTTTTGCTGGTGATCGGCAAAGCAAGAAAAATCATCACTTTGGGGTTTGCCGATCGGCAACTGCGAATCATCGCTTGCGTCGCCGCGACAATCCCCGACACCGGTTTTTCTGCACTATCGTGATTGTGCCCAGCATGAATGAGCACAACATCGGGCACAAGCTTTGCGGCTTGCTGCTCGACAATCGTTTGCAAAAATTCAGCATTCTTCCCGCCATAGCCATCGTGCGCCAACGTCCCCATTCGCGTGTTTTTACTTTTGCTGCCCACAAACCGAACACGAAAGCCATCAGCCATCAGTAGCTCTGCCAATCTCTCAGGGTAGCTTTTGAAACTAGCCCCGCCCTCTGTGATGGAATCTCCAACACACCAGAAGCGATACTCATCGGGAACGCCCCCTTCACATGGCGACAGCAGGGATAGCACGATCACACCGCACGCCATGACCGTGCGCAAACAAACGCTGAAAAAGAACATGCCGACATTCATCACCTTCATCATGGTAAACGATAAAAATTCGCCCTGACTTGCAATCAATTTACACGAAAAAAAGAGAGAGATTGCGCCAATGCTGTCGCTTCATTGTGTGATGAATCGCTTTGTTTTGTGCCTGTGCGCCGTGGGACTAATCTATCATGCAAACGCGGACAAAATTGCCTCTGTGGATCAATTACGCGACATTGAATCCAAAGTCGCTGACGTTGCAGCTCGATCCGTTCCCATCACCGTGGCATTAATTTCCGAAGAACAGGGTTCATCGGGCTCAGGAGTCATCACGAATTCCGATGGTTTAATCCTAACCGCAGCGCACGTGATCCAAGGTGTGAAACAGGTGAAAGTTGTATTTGCTGATGGAAAAACCGTTGATGGAAAAGTCCTTGGTGCCAATTTCGCCAAAGATCTCGCGATGGTTAAGATCGAACAACCAGGACCATGGCCGTATGCCCCACAGGGAGAATCGCATGATCTGAATATCGGCGATTGGGTCATCGCGATGGGTCACGCGGGAGGGTTCGATCCCACACGTCCACCACCCGTCCGATTTGGACGCGTGGTATCAAAGGGGCCAGGCAATTTTTTTACCAGCGATTGCACCCTGATCGGTGGCGACTCCGGCGGACCCGTGTTTGATTTAGAAGGCCGTGTCATTGGCATCAACTCCAACATCGGACAAGAATTAAACATCAACAATCATGGCGGAATCGATGGCATGAAAGAGGACTGGCAACGTCTGCTATCGGGCGAGCAATGGGGAGATCTCGTGCTCGATCCTTTGCTCAATGAAGACATGCCAGTGCTGGGGCTTCAACTCAATAGCACTCGAAGTGGCTTGGTCGTTGGCGCGGTGAACCAGGGGTCCAAAGCCATTGAGGCCGACATACGCCGTGGCGATATTATTGTTTCAATTGATGGTGAAGATGTTCGCAATTTGGAAGATCTGCGCACAGAACTACTGCGCAAGCAAGTGGGCGATCAAGTCACTCTCAGCTTGAACCGTGATGGCGCGATATTAAAAAAACAAGTGAAACTTGTTCGTCGTGGCGATGCCAATCGCTGATCCCCAACACTTCCATTCACCATCTCACTCTCCATCCATTTCCCTTTTTCCCATGTCCATGACCCAATCACTCGCCTGTCGATTCACTACGATTTTAGCAGCAAGCTTCATGGTCGCAGCCACAGCGCCTTCATTCACGATGGCACAAAGTGAACGCAATCCACTTCCGCTGCAAAAACCAGAGGATCGCGATTTATTAAAAAACCAAGCCAACTCCTTGTTTGATCTTTACACGCCACTGGCGGAACAAGCATCCAGCTCAACAGTCTGGGTTTGGAATGAAAAGAAACGTCAAATCGCCATTGGCGTGGTCATCGGCAATGGCAATCAAGTTCTAACGAAGTGGAGCGATCTCGCACGCTGGCGTGACCGTGCTTTTCAGTGCGTGCGTGGCGACGGCAAGACAGCAACAGCGAAAATCGTGGGAGTTTATGAAGCCAGCGATTTGGCAATTCTTGAGCTGGCAGATGTGCGATGGAAACCCGTGGTTTGGTCGGCCACAAGCAGCTTAAGTCTCGGGCATTTTGTTGCGGCAGTTGCGCCGAACAACGGAGTGTTTGCGGCAGGAGTGGTTAGTGTCAATGAGCGCTCATTGCGCGAGATGGATCAAGCTTTTTTAGGCATTGGCGCGGAATCTCATCCCCAACAAACGGGCGTGGTGGTGAAACAAATTCTTGCAGGCAGTCCTGCTGAGAAAGCTGGACTCGTCGTCAACGATGTCATTATTCGCATTGATCAAAAAGAGATTGGCAGCCCGATCGAATTTCGCACGGCGATTTCAAACAAACAGCCAGGGCAACAAGTCAACATCGTCTTCCTTCGCGATGGGAAGCAACTAAACAAGGATGTTGTTCTCAGCCAACGCGCACCAAGCACGGCAATGCCTCAGCACCGATTGGAGGTCATGGAGCACATGGGGGGCGAATTAAGCGAAGTGCGCGACAACTTCGCAGCGGTGGTGCAGACAGACATGATCATCGATCCCGAAATGTGTGGGAGTCCGGTGATCAACTCTCGGGGTGAAGTCGTTGGCTTAAACCTCGCGCGCGCGGGAAGAATTCGCAGTTACATCATCTCGTCTCAGGCCGTCCTGGCACTGCTGCAACAAGCACCGACTCCCGTGAGTGAGGCGAAACAGCTGCAACCGATGTCACGGCCAAGATTAGCGAACCGCCCCGCCAATGTGATTCCTCTCGATGAAGATCAAGTGGAAAGAATGAAAAATCGCATGCGCGAAATGGAGAATTTGCTAGAGATGTTCGATCAAGAATTGCAACAACTGCGCCGCTAAAACGGCACATGATCGTCGGCCACCCGTTGGTCACTGGCATTGATCCGATGCACACCCACATCCCATTCTTCCATCAAGTCAGAGTCCACATCGGCTAAAAACCGGGAGGGTTGCATCAAGATGTCTCCCCTGTAGGACTTGGGATTGAGCATGGGATAGATCAAATACAGCTCATCTTCGGCGCGCGTGGCAGCAACGTAAAACAATCGTCGCTCTTCTTCGATGTCCTCGGGATGGAGGGATTCCAATACCCGCGCGTTAGGAAATTGCCCCTCAGCCAGCCAAATGACAAAAACAACCTTCCATTCGAGGCCTTTCGCTTGATGGATGGAAGACAAGGTGACTTGCGAGGACACTTGTTGAGTTTCGCGATCATCGTCCTCACTGTCTTGATTGCCTAGTAGCGATAATTGCTCCAAAAAAAGCAGAACATCGTCGAATTGCCCCGCAAACTCCCGCAGTTTATCCAAGTCCTCACGACGTTGTTCTGAGTTGTTAAAACTCACGGTTAAATAGTCATCATACATTCCATGCAACACCGAATCAATCATGGAGCTAGGACGCACAAACTGACCCAAATGGTGCATCTCATCCAGAATTTCGCCCACTTGTATCCAATCCGGATGGGATTTTTTAGGACATTTGATCAACCCAAACACCGTGCTAAAAGAAACTGGCAATGTGGATTCTCCGCCTGAAATCTGATTTTTCCAGCTGAGCCACATTGATTCTGCTGTTCCAGAACCGACGCCTGGCAAGAGCAGCACCATGCGCTTAAAAGCCATCTCATCACGCGGGTTGGTGACGAATCTTAGAAAAGCGCAAACGTCCTTGATGTGGGCTTGCTCAAAAAAACGAATCCCGCTGGTAATCGCGAAAGGAATGCCTCGACGCGTCAGTTCCATTTGCAATTCCATGCTATGAAAATGCGCCCGATAGAGCACAGCGATGTCAGAATATTCGACACCAGATTCCACCAAATCCATGATGCGCTGTGACACGAACATGGCCTGCATCACCGGATCTTCCACGGGCACGAGCGCAGGCTTGCAACCCACACTGGCACGCACTGCACGCAAGGTTTTGTCGAATCGCTGCGTGTTGGATCGAATTGACATGTTGGACAAGTCAAGAATCTCCGGAACACTGCGATAATTGGTCTCAATGGTATAAACTTTGCAGGCGCGTTTCTGCTGCGGGTATTCGAGAATATGACTCATGTTGGCGCCACGCCACGAGTAGATGGATTGGGCATCATCACCAACCAACATCACCTGAGAATGCTCGCCGCTCAGTAACTCGATCATCTGCGTTTGAATCGCATTGGAATCCTGAAACTCATCAACGAGAATGTGGCGAAATTGACGTTGATATTGCTCGCACACGCACGAGTTGTGGCGCAGCAAAGTCACGGTTTTGAGCAAAAGATCATCGAAATCGACCGAGTTGCTCTCTGTTTTTGCTTTGGAAAAACGCTGATGCAGTTGCTCAATTTGCGGCAGCCATTCGAGAAAATGCTCATATTTCTCATTCACCACCGCTGCAACATCACGATCGGTATTTGCGGCCAAGCTATAGATGGACAGCAGAACATCTGCTTTGGGGAATTTTTTTTGATCACTGCCGAGATCCATTCCTTTCAACAAACCGGATAACAACGACTTTTGATCATCACGATCCAAAATGCTATACGAACGCGTAAGGCCGGTTAACTCGGCATGACGACGCAAAATACGACTAGCGATGGCGTGAAAAGTGCCCGCCCAGATGTCCAACTGCGATTCAGTGGTCAGATTCCGCACGCGATCAATCATCTCGCGGGCCGCTTTATTGGTGAAGGTGAGCAATAAAATTTGCCAAGGCTTAATCCCCTGCCGCAACAGCCAAGCAACGCGATAGGTCAACGTGCGAGTTTTGCCTGAGCCCGCTCCCGCAATGACTAGTGCATGCGCGTGATTGCTCACAACAGCTTGATATTGCTCATCATTGAGCGCGGAACGAAATCCCGAGTCATCCGCATCACCACTTCGAATCTCATATGACCGCGCCATGACAAAAGTCTGTTTTTGACGAAGCGAAAGTCAATGCTGATCTGCGGATGACATTCATTCACAAAAAAGCACAATTCCTGCTCTGATCGAGCACAAAAGCATGCCCAACCTGCGTTTGATTATTTGGGGATCGCTAGGGGACGAAAAAATCATAAATATTGATTAATATATCATAAATCTTGAATCTGATACATATTAAGATAAATTATCCGCGTGTCCATGGAAGAACCGCTTAAATTCTCTTGCAACCATTGTCGCACTGTTCTTTCGGTTCCAGCCGCATTCGCTGGAGTGACAGCTCCTTGTCCACTGTGTGGATATCAGATTACCGCGCCGCACATCACCAGTCATGTGGCTACTCCAGCGAAAGAACAGCCACATGACGCAACAAAGCCCCAGTTTGCTCAAGATGCCGATGAGTTTTCGGAGTCTCTGGCCGCAGTTGTCAAGCCAGCACGCTCGAATCTCTGGCTACGCATCGCGATTCCAGTAACTGTCACGACACTACTGCTCTTGTGCTTGTATGGATTGACAAAGGTGATGAAGGGCAGGAGTCCCGCACCCGAGCCGGTGGCGGTGCGAAAATCAATCCCTCTCGCGGTGCCCGTCAGTGATTCAAATGCACGCGCACAGCATCATGGCAGTGATAGCGAAGTCGCTGCTGCAAAACAACTGTCTTCCGATCAAAATGCGACGGACAGAGAGACAACCCCACAATTGCCAAAGCCACCCATCGCGATTAACCCAGCTCAACCATCAGCGGCGGTAGTGCTTGATCCAACGCCGGGAGTCAAACACGCGGTGGCACCTGATAATGGAGCAATCGAAGTTGCCAAGTTGGTGGATCAGTTTTTGTCTGCGACCAGTTACGCCGAGCGGAAAAACATCATCTCGACAAAGAGACAAATCATCGAATTGGAGCAATCGATTCTGGCGAAGCCGTTTCCGAGTTATGATGTCAACGCCGGAGCACAAATTCCGATTGCCGATGAGAATCTCACGGAGTTTTACTATGAAATTCGCTTCTACAAAAATGACATTGGACTGCCAAAGTTATGCACGTTGTTGATTCAAAAACGTGGTTCAGATCCAGCAAAGATCATTGTCGATCCTTTTTTGGACATTGTGGATGGACGTTTGGCAAACTTTGCTAAACACTCACAAGACGGCCTGCTCGACTTTTACGTGATCATGGATCCACGAGTGAAGTGTTTCGATGACAACGTTCCAAATGCTTTCAAGAAAAGCACTTTTTATCTGCGGGCTCACAGCAATGGTGATGACATTGCCACTGCGTATGCGACTGAAGTTTCATCGGTGCGACAATTGTTCAATGATCCCACGAGCGGCTTAAAATGGAAGCTGCCGATTCCAGTGGTCGTAACTTTGCAGTGGAATAAGAATGAGGACAAGCAGCGTCCATTTTTGGAACTGGTTAACATCAAAGCACTAAACTGGAGTGGTTCAAAATAAGCAGCTTCCATGATTGACCTGATTGACAATCCGTCGTTACGATTCCAGACATGAGCAGGTTTGTGATGTTGTGGATTGTCTCCGCTTGGTCGATGGCGTGTGGCTTGTTGCAAGCTCAAATTGGGGTGCAAATCAATTGCGACCAAACGCAATTTTTGAATGGCGAAGCTGTTTTGGTGGATGTGATGCTGACCAATCATACGGGGGCAGATTTGACCTTACAAAACTCCGCTGGTGTGCCTTGGCTGGAATTTGTGGTGCGCCGTTCCAACGACGACGTCGTGACTCCGGCTCGTCGCAATCAGTTTCAGTCAGTGAAAATCGTGACCGGCCAGACAGTTGTTAAAAAAATCAATCTTTCCCAACTTTTTCATCTCAAAGAAGCAGGAAACTATCGAGTCACCTGCGTGGTGCGGATGGGTGGCAATGAGACAGCGGGATTCACATCCAATCGTTTGATCTTCTCGGTCAGCAATGCACGTGCAGACTGGAGTCAAAAAGTCGGCGTGCCCGGCCAACCAGGAGCATCCCGCGAATTTCGCCTTACCAATTTCACCAATTCTTCCAAAACACAGTTATATGCACAGATTGTTGACGGTCGATCTGATACCCCGATCCAAACGTTATGCTTTGGAGAAGCTTTGTTGTTTCGCAAACCACAAGCAGCGGTTGATCGCCAGCAAACATTGCATGTTCTCTATTTGGCAAATCCGCAGTTTTATGTGCACGCACAAATCAATCTGAATGGGCAGCTGCTGAATCGTGAATTGCATCAACGCGGTGCCGGTGGAGATCCTCAATTGATGACTTACGCCGATGGCAACGTTAAAGTCATCAACAGCGTGCAATATGATGCCAAAGCTGCGGAAGAGGCGCGGCGCAAGATTCGCAAACTCACCGATCGACCTCCTTACACATATCAATGAGCCAAGTTCGAATGCGGAAATTTGACTTATCTTAACTTTTTTAGATTGCCAACGCTGGTGCGGTGTTGCATCTATAACACACAAGATGCTGAAAAAAATGATGCAGCTGTTTTGGGTCATGTGGCTTAGTGTGATGTTAAGTCCAGCATATGGTGTTTACTTTCGCACCGTCGTCATCGATCCTGGCCACGGCGGTCATGACAAGGGGTGCCAGTGGGGAAAAGTATATGAAAAACACCTAACACTCGATACGTCTTTGCGTCTCGAAAAAGCGTTGCAGCAGAAAGGTTTTTCAACAACGGTATTGCGTCGCAGCGATTATTTTATCTCCCTGCCCCAGCGCGTGTCGATGGCGGCAAAATACCGCAACGCGATTTTTGTGAGCATTCATTACAATTTCACTTGGAAATCGATGGTGAACGGGCTCGAAACCTATTACAATTCCCCTCAGAGCATGGCACTTGCCTCCTATGTGCAAAGCAATATTCTTCGCAGAATCAATACCACCAATCGCGGTGCCAAATTTGCACGCTATTACGTGATTCGTAATGCAAAAATGCCAGCAATCTTGGTTGAGTGCGGTTTTGTTAGCAACGAAAACGAGCGCAACAAGATGAAAAAAGCCTGGTATCGTCAGGCGCTGGCCGAAGGCATCGCTGATGGCGTCATGCGGTATCGCCAACAATAACCGCTAACACCATGCAAGCACCGCTGACATATCGCTGTCCGAGTTGCGATCATGATGCTGTGGTTGGCAAACCCTGCGCAACCTGCAATGCCAATCGCAAACCAAGAAATACGAAACTCGGCGCCGCTTCAAAAAAAAAGAAGCATCAGCACTCGTGGCAGCAGGACTCCATTTACGATGGGCTTGATTTACCAGAAGACCCAGATGTGAGAGATGCAGACGCATTCAATCAACATCAGAAACGCATCGCTTGGTATTGGATTGCTACTGCCGTTCTTTTGATCATCGCCACCTTGGCTAGCATACTGAAATAATGCACATGTCAGCAGCTACCGGTTTCGAATCCAGAACCAATGCGCTGACATGAGCCAGTGATCGATCATGTTCGACACATTCACGATCTGGGCGAAACACGTCGAAACCAAAATGACCGAGTGATTCAAGAACGCAGAGACCCCGCACCACCGAATCAAATTTAATGGACAGAGCAAGCTAGCAGCTGGAACTCAAAAAAAAGTAACCAGCGGCCAGCAAAGCGCTTTTGATGTGGACGCGCACCACCCAGCGCACATCTTGCTATTGATTAAGCAGCGATCTCAAAGTGCTCAGAAATTTTTTGAAAAATCCGATCACGTCTCTCACGGGCTTTGATCACGTCACGCGTTTTCAATGAAAAGCGCATGCGCTCAGAAGTAGCATCTGATTTGTGAACAGTCACATGACACCACCAAATGCCGCGATTGTTCCAAAGGTGATGATTTTCATTACCTTCATTAATTTTCATGATAATTTTTTGGGTTTTTTTCATGCACAAAATGAAATATGGCGATTGAGCGATTCCAGCAAGGAAAAAAGCCAAAATCAATCGGTTTTACCAGTGAAAAACCAATAACAAAACATCTCATGCAGCTGCATTGTTCAAATGCGCAATTTTTTGAAAAATCCGATCACGCCGTTCTCGTGCTTTTTGTAAATCTTTGGTCTTCAAGGAAAATCTAAGCCGTTGTGAAGTTGAATCAGAACGATGCAATGTCATGTGACACCACCAAACGCCACGATTATTCCACAAGTGATGATTTTCATTTTGCTCGTTGACACGAACAGACAGGCGAGTTGGGGATGTGTCTTTGTCAGCACTCATAGGTTTTACAAGTAAAACACTCAATTTACACCATTTGTGCCTGCTGTGAATGAAATATTGCGCAAAAAAAACGTTCTTTTGCGCAATATTGAACGACAAACCACAGATTAAAGATCCGCTAGTGCCTCAGCGAAGGTTTTTAGCAACGAATCAATGGGTTCCACTCCCACGCTCACGCGAATCAAGTTCTGGGAAACCCCGCAGCCCTCAGCCCAATCTAATTCTTGATAATGCGCCAGTAAGGTGTATGGGCAAGCTAACGTGAAAGATGTGCCAAAGCTGGGGCCTTTGCACACGGCAAGAGCATCATAGAACTTCGCCGTTTTTTTGGGATTCTTCAGGACAAATGACAACAACGCGCCATAACCTCCATCTGGATTCTTGATGCGATCATATTCCTCGCGACAAGTAAAAGCGGGATACCAGATTTTTTCCACGGCCGCGTGTTGATGCAGATAGGTGGCAAGTGCTAAGCCGTTTTCGTTATGCAAATGTTGACGCTGCGGTAGATCCTTCAAATAGCTGAGCAACTGAATCGCATCCGCCACATAGAGTGGAGAGCATTCGGCACCTTCTCCCGCCAAGCCAACGGCAAATTCAGCGGCAAAAGCACTGGATTCCCGGATGCAAGCCATGCCTGCCATGACGTCGCCTTGTCCCGAAACCCATTTCGTCAAGCTCGTTGTGACGACATCCGCATACTTCAACAAACTCACATTGCCCGGACAACCCGTGGAATCGTCTACAATCAACGGCGTTCCACTACTTTGACACGCCTCCGCGACACGAACCAAATCAATGGTTCGAAGCAACGGATTACTGGGAACTTCGGTAAACACACCTGCAAACTCGCCTTGGCGTATGCGTTGGATCGCTTCATCGAACGACTCCCCGTGCGCCGCATTGAGAAAAACCACCCCACTGCCAAACATTTCTTGCACTTTGAGGCAATCGACATATGGAAATTCCAATTGCAATGTTTTCTTACCTGTGCGCGCGCGCGGCAAACTGCGCACGACTGCGGTGCATGCAGCCATCCCACTGCAAAACACAAATACCATCTGAGGATCAATGCCGTGAATCTTCGCCAACTTCGAACGTAGAATGCGGAATCTCGATTGTGGCAGCGGCTTTTCATCGAGAATGTTCATCGCCTGACGACTGCTCACCACCTCTCCTGTGAATCTCCAGTAATCGAATGCTGTTTGCAGCGCCTTTTCATTGACGACCAGAGCCTGCAAGCCATGAAAACTAGCGATGCGAGTCGCAGACTCCGTCTTCCGTTCAACGAAGCGCTGCGCGCGTTGAGCGCTGACGCGAGTCGGAAAAACAACTACCGACTCATTCTCTGCAGCGGTGACCTCTTGTCTCGCCCTTTCGAATAATCGCAAGACCTGTGGATGCCGAAAAAACCGAGGATAGCCCAAACGCATTTTTCGCAGAACTCGCTCCCGCCCTTCCTCGTAATCCAGAATCGATTTCCAAGTTGGCAAACAAACAGAAACAGCATGTTCAGTATCAGGCAGCGGCAAACCTAAATCCTCTTCTGTCCAGGCTGGTTTGTTGAGCAAGTCGCGCATCGTGGCAGATGCTATAATTCAGTTAATCGATACATTCAAGGCAAAATCTCCTTCTGCTAAGGATCAAATCACCGATTCGCAGTGGAATGATGAACGAACAAAATAATGATAGAAATTCATTAGACAAATACGACAAACGTGTTCGTTTTTCTGATTGCAGTTGCATGCTCAGCAAGTGCGAGGTTTTTCTCAAATGATAAAATGCCATGATTGAAGCGATAAATCTATCAAAAAAATTTGGTTCCAAGTCTGCTGTGAATGATCTTTCTTTCACGGTCAAACCCGGAGATGTGTTAGGATTCCTTGGTCCTAACGGTGCAGGAAAATCGACAACCATGCGCATGATCACTGGATTCATCAATCCAAGCGGTGGCGACGCCCTCATCTGCGGTCACTCCATCACGAACGCGACTGAGGCGGCGAAGCGGTGCATTGGCTATCTCCCGGAATCAGCGCCACTGTATGATGACATGACAGTCAGCAGTTTCCTGCAATTCTGCGCCGATGTGCGTGAGCTAAAAGGTTCCGAAAAAAAGCGCGCTGTTGAGTCTGCGATAGAAACGTGCTTTCTACAATCTGTTGCTTATCAGTCGATTCAAACACTCTCAAAAGGCTTTCGTCATCGCACATGTCTTGCTCAGGCCATTTTACATGACCCGCCAGTGTTGATTTTGGATGAGCCAACCGATGGGTTGGATCCGAACCAAAAATATGAGGTGCGACAGCTCATTGCGAAATTGGGACAAACCAAGACTATTTTATTTTCCACACACATCTTGGAAGAAGTTGAGGCAGTGTGCACACGCGCAGTGATCGTTGATCGTGGAACCATTGTGGCAGATGGCTCTCCCGCTGAGTTACAAGCTCGCACGCAATCTGGTTCCCTGCTGGAGCTTTTCCGCAAGATCACGACGGAGGACACCACGGCTGCCGCGTAAACTCAATCAAATCAATCATTCATTCTCATGAAACACGTTAAAACAATTTTGAAGCGTGAGCTGTTATCTTACTTCACGCAACCTACGGCATACGCAATTATTCTAATTTTCATCATTATTTCTTTGCTGTTCAATTTCACCTTCGGCCGCTTCATGATGGCAGGTGATGCGAGCTTGGAGTGGTCATTTCTCTACTGGCATCCGTGGCTTTACATGCTGCTTGCTCCTGCCGTTGGCATGAAACTTTGGTCAGACGAGAAGAAAAATGGCACGATTGAGCTGCTAGGAACGTTTCCTATCCCGCAGTGGTCAACCATCATCGGAAAATATCTTGCTGCGGCAACCGTCTGGCTTGTGGCACTCGTGCTCACCTTCCCGCTTGTGATTACCGTCAATTATCTTGGCGACCCCGATAATGGTCGCATTCTATCTGGATTCATCGGTTCATATCTCACATGCTGCGTGTTTTTAGCGATCACCATGCTGGTCTCAGCGTGCTCGCGCGACCAGGTCGTTTGCTTGATCGTCTCCGTCGCTGTGTGTGTGATGATGGTCCTTTGTGGGTATGAAGACATCATCCGAGAGGTTACGAAGTTGCGACTCGACACTCTCACCGAGGCCATGGTCACTCTGGGGGTGTGGGATCATTTTCGATCGCTGACACGTGGGTTGTTTCGCTATCAGGATATGATTTGGTTCGCCTCGATCATTGTGACCTGTCTCGTCGGAACATCAGCTATCTTATCCGCCAAACGTGCCTAATCATTCATCACCTTTTTCACTATGAAATCTCATCAGTTGAACAATCCCATTACTAGAGCTGGATTAGGAATTGCCGCGCTCATCCTGATCATCTTTTTATCAAACTGGCTCATTTCACTCACCTCATTCGGCACAAAGGGCGCCGACTTCACCGAAGATAAAATTCACACGTTATCTCCCGGAACCAAGAATATACTAAAAAAACTTGACGCACCTGTAACGATTCGTTTTTACGCATCACGCAAGACAGAAGCGCTGCCGCGCGAGACCAAGTTATTCATCAAACGGGTGGACGATCTGTTGAAAGAATACGTTCAGCTGTCCAATGGCAAATTGCGCGTCGAAAACTTGGATCCCCAGCCCGACACCGATGCGGAGGATTCAGCCAACTTAGACGGCATCCAGGCGCAGACGATTGCACAATATGAAAATGCAGCCCTTGGTTTAGCCATCAGCTGTTTGGATCAAACGACACGCATCAACATCGATCCTTTCGATGTCAACGCACTGGATGATCAAGAAACGATGTTTGAATACAATGTATCGAGATCAATCAGCGAAGTCTCAGCAGTGGAAAAACCAGTGTTAGCGATCATGTCGCCCTTAACTCTCAAGGCGTCGCCAGCGATGATGCCGGGACAGCCATCACAGCAAGGCTGGGTGATGTATCAACAGCTGTCGCAAACCTTTAAAGTCAAGGATTTGGAAATGTCAGTTACCGAAATTCCCAGTGAAGTAAAAGTTCTGATGTTGATTCATCCGGCGGGCATCACCCCCGCGACAGAATTCGCGATTGATCAATTTCTGCTGAAAGGAGGCACGTTGGTGGCTTGTCTTGATCCCTATTCTTTTGAAGCAGCACAATCAGGCGGTGGCAATCCCATGATGCGCTCTGCCGGAATTCCAACATCATCGACGTTGCCGACATTGTTGCCCGCGTGGAAAATCAATTTCGAATCAACTCGCTCGCTCGCTGATGGCAAATATCGCACCATGCTACGCGGCAATCAGCCGGGCTACGCCATTCTCAGCTTACCGAAAGAAGCCTTAGTCGACCGTGAAAATGTGGTGACTAAGAGCATTAATGACTTGTTTTTTGTTCTCTCTGGTGGTTTCACCAATCAAGGGGGCAATGGTCTCAATGTGTCTAGTCTAGTGCGCAGTTCAGATCAAGCGGGTTTTGTGAACAGCGAACAAGCCGCACAGTTCAGCCCGAACTTGGTCATCAGCGATCGTCGTCAATACGATCTGGTCATGCACATCAGCGGCAAATTCAAGTCAGCATTCCCCGATGGTGATCCTTCGAAGAAAAAAGACGATTCCAAGAAAGACGAAAAAGAAGAAACCAAGCCAAAAGACAATCAATCCGCTGATTCGCTCAAGGAAGCCAGCAGCACTGGTAATGTGTTTCTGATTGCCGATACTGATGCTTTCTCGAACCAAGGCGCCTACCGCATCCAAAATCTCGGTGGCATGCAAGCTGCCATGCCCTACAACGGAAATTCTGCGTTGCTGCTGAATGTGATTGATCAAGCTGCATCTTCATCTGACCTGATCGGAGCGCGCAGTCGTGCATCAAGCCGACGTCCCTTCACTCTGATTCGCGAAATGGAAGCACGCGCCGAACAAAAGGTAGGCGATGAAATTGCTAGTTACCGTAAGGAAGAAGAAGCAGCGGGACAGCGGCTCAATGAATTGCAAATGCAAAAATCTAACAGCAAAGATCTGTATGCTTCACCGGAACAAGAAGCTGAAATCAAGAAGCTGCGTCAGCAGCAAGTGGAATTTGCGCGTAAAATTCGTGACAAACAAAAAGACCTCAAACGTGATAAAGATCAGCTGAGTGCCAATCTCACATTGCTCAACCTAGCAGTGGTCCCAACAGGTATCTTGCTTGCTGGCATCGGCGTTGCGACGTCCCGTCGCAAAAAAGTCCGCGCGCGATAATCCAACCCATTAACCAACAATCATCCATGTCGAAAAAAACAATTTTGATCCTCTGGGCTGTGGTTGCCATCTTGGCACTCGGTGTTTTCTCGTTATCGTCACAGCGCAAAGACAATGGCGAAGCCAGGACGGAGCGCAGTCGCGGCCAAACCTTACTGAAAGAATTCCCTGCCTCCTCCGTGAAGCGCATCGTGATTTCTTCTACGACTGATTCGGTGACATTGCAAAAAAATGCCTCGAATTGGCAAGTGACGGAACGGCAGAACTATCCTGCGAATGTGGCAAATGTGAACCATTTGCTGCGAACCGTTGAAGAAGTCAAAATCACCAATTGCATCGAAGCTGGTGCCACATACGCTAAGCGATTTGGCGTCGATGACACATCCAAAGATTCAGCGGAGCATGGCACCCAATACCAGTTTCAAGACGAAAACGGACAGCTGATCGCAGCGATTGCTGTGGGCAAAGACTCTGAAGGTGGAGGACGTTTCATTCGCAACAAAAACGACAATTCTGGTGTCTATGTCACGCAGGAAAGTTTTTCTGTTTATGGTGCTGAACCGAAATCATGGTTAGATGAGGACTTCATCAATGTCAACGAGATCAAATCGATTACTATCAGCAAGCAAGGATCCGTCGCGGAACAGGAATGGAAAGTCGCGCGTCAGGACGCTAATTCTGAGCTAGAACTCACTGATAAAAAGCCGGAAGAGAAAATGAACCCGAATGTTGGAGCTGGCTTGAAAGGGTTGTTTTCATATGCTCGTTTTCAGGATTTAATCGACAATCAATCGCAAGAGCGTTTGGCTAAAGCGAAAAATCGCCGAGTGGCCACTTTGGAAACATTTAAGGGTTTCACTTATAAGTTAACCTTTGCACCAAAAAGCGATCTCGATCAGCCAAATGAAACGAAGGACAACAAAGAGGCATCGAGCCAGAATGATGAAGCCTATGCTCTGAGTCTTGAGGTCAGCGCCACGTTTGCGAAGGAGCGCACAAAGGCCGATAAAGAGACCGAGGAAGAGGCCAAGACCAAAGACAAGGAATTTCAGGATAATCTGAAGAAATTGGAAGATCAGCTCGCGAAGGAGCAACAATTACAGAAGAAGATCTACGAAATCAGCAAGAACACGGTGGAAACGTTATTGAAGTCACGCGCCGACTTGATTGAAGCGCCAACCAGCGCGAATGCCGCAGATTCAGCTGGACGCAGTGAAGCCGTCACGCCTCCTCTGCAGATCCAACAGTGACGCTCTCTCTCAGTTTAGACTCAATCGCCGCGGTGATCCACATGTGGACACAGCGGCGAGGAATGGGCAACCTGCGAACATGCTGCCAAAAAGCGAACGCATGATCATCCATTTAGCGCAACTCAAAGGAGCGCAACTCAAAGGCCACGCATCAGTGAAATTTCGGCCAAGCTAATGAGAGAGGTCAGCAAATGCTCGCGCGGCATTTGCTTGAGATCATCGACCGTCACAGCGCGATCCAAATTGAATTTTCCCGAACGCGTCCGCCGCAAGGCGGATAAATGAGCCCCGCAGCCCAAGGACTCACCAATGTCATGAGCGTAAGTTCTAACGTAAAAGCCTTTGCTGCATTCGACTTCGAAACTAATTTCTGGTAACGTGACATCGTCAATGCGGTAGCTCATGACCTTGACAGGACGCATCTTGCGTTCAATCTCTTGACCCTTGCGTGCCATTTTGTAGAGCGGCACTCCTTGAACTTTGATGGCGGAAACCATGGGGGGCAATTGTTCAAAATCGCCAACAAAACGATCAAAGGCTGCGGTGATCTCCTCCCTCGTGAGTTGCGGCACCGCTCTCTCCTGAGTTATAGTCCCCTCGCTATCCTGAGAACTCGTTGAGACACCAAGCACCATCTTGCCACGATAGCACTTGTTCTCACTCATCAGCAAATCCTGGATCTTTGTGGCTCTTCCAACGACCAACATTAGCAATCCCGTTGCCATCGGATCCAATGTGCCACAATGACCAATTTTCTTCGTATTCAACGCGCGCCGAGCAATCGCCACCACATCGTGCGATGTCATTCCAGGCGCCTTGTCAACCACCAATACCCCACTGGGTCCCTGATATCCGTCGTCAGCTCTCATGCAAATGCAACGTCTGTCTTAAAACTTCTTTTAACGCGTCATTCACTTGCTGACGCGCACTTTCCAGGCCGCCCGGCATGCGGATGCCAGCCGCCATTTGATGCCCCCCACCGCCAAAGCGCATCGCCACTTGACAAACATCAACGGCACGCTCCTTCGAGCGAAGCGACACTCGAATCTTGCCATCGACCATCTCCTCAAAAAACACGGCGACACGCACTCCACTAATCCCGCGAATGATATCGATCAAGCCCTCGCTGTCTTCTAGCTGCAAGGCCAAACGCACCTGAGTAGCGTAATCCAGTTGCCACCATGCCAACTGCCCGTCCGCTTCTAATTGCAAACTCATCAACAAGGTGCGTAACAATTCGATGCGACGGAAAGGCTGATTATCATACGTCAGGGCATTAATCTCACCAACTTTTAATCCCTGTTCCACCAAATCTGCTGCCATGCGATAAGTGGCCGCTGAGGTGGAATCATACTGAAATGAACCTGTATCCGTTGAAACCGCAACATACAAAGCATCGCGCGCTGCAGGTGGCAATGGCCACATACAAGACTTGATCAATTGATAAACGATTTGCCCAGCCGCTGGACTCGCGACATCAATGTGATTCATGTCACCATAGCCGGGGTTCGAAACATGGTGATCGAGATTCAGCCACGTCGGCGCCGAGACCGACGCCAAGCAACGGACCCCAAGACGCTCGCGCGTGGCCGTGTCCAAACAAATGACAACATCCGCTTGCAGCAATTCCACCGGCGGCGTGGTCACGCGATGTGACTCGGGCAAGAAACGCAAGTGATGAGGCACGCCGTCCTCATTCCACATCCAAACCTGCTTGCCGAGCGCCTCCAATGCCAACCCGAGTCCGAGCTGTGAACCGATGGCATCGCCATCCGGACGCACATGGCTCAGTAATACAAAACGATGATTTCTTTCGATCAACGCAGCAATCTCGGCATATGTGACGTTTTCCATCATCTTGGGAGAAACATCATACATCAGGCAGTCCCCTGCGTGGCAAGCATAAATTGCGAATCGTTCCAGCAGATGCCAAGCCACATGCCCAACGCAGGCATGTGGACAAGCTGTTCCACGAAGCATTCAATCGACCCGTGCACAGTCGGTGCTGCATGCGTAACCGAGATTTTTTTGAAAAAACACATTGATTCGCTGCGCCGCGACGTTCCTATTGATGCCATGCGCCGCTCTACGCCCTACCTCCTTGTTCTCGCCATCGCTGCATTGGTGATTTCGCTCTTTGTCTCACGCCTACCAAAGCAAACTTCGACATCTGCCAACACGGCTCCGCCACGTCCCTGGCCGCATCAAAAATCTGATATTTCGCCCGATCCTCTCACTCGGTATGGCCAATTGCCGAATGGATTTCGCTACATGATTCATCCCAACGCATCACCTCCCAAACGGCTATCTCTGCGCCTACACATCGCCGCAGGTTCGCTGATGGAAGCCGAGGACCAACGCGGTCTTGCTCACTTTCTGGAGCACATGGTCTTCAATGGATCAAAAAACTTCACACCAGATGAATTAGTGCCGCGCATGCAGCGCTTGGGCATCGGTTTTGGTGCTCATGTGAATGCTTACACATCATTCGATGAAACCGTTTACATGTTGGATTTGCCTGACGAAAACCCTGATACGCTGAATCTGGCCATGACGGTGATGCGAGACTTCGGCGATGGAGCTTTGCTGAAGGAGGAGGAAATCGAAAAAGAACGCGGGGTGATCTTGTCAGAAAAAAACAGTCGCGATTCCGTGCAATACCGGCTCATGCAAATGCAATTTCAACAACTGTTGCCCGAATCCCTGATCCCACGGCGCTTCCCGATTGGTGAGGAGTCTGTGATTCGCAGTGCGCAGCGGGAGCGCTTCGTGGATTTTTATCAACGCTATTACACTCCCTCGCGCATGACGATGGTGATCATCGGCGATTGCGACCCCGTGGCCATGGAGCAACGGGTGAATGCCAGCTTTGCTTCCATGTCTCAGCCTCTGGCGGCAGGAGCGAACCCCAATATGGGTGTGGTTCAGCCGCTGAAGGAAATCCAAGCAGCTGTTTTTGCCGATGCAGAAGTCACGAGCACGGAGCTGAGCATGATTGCGCTGCGTCCCTATCAACTCAAGCCTGACACACGCAGCGAACGCATCGCTCTTCTGCCGCTGAGCTTGGCAAACTCAATCCTGTCCCGTCGATTCGATCGCTTAGCAAAGCTCGAAAACGCGAAGATTCTCAGCGGCAGCGCCAGTCGTGATGTGATTTTTAATCACATTGAAATGGCGCACGTCGAAGTCACGGTAAAGGACACCGATTGGCAAAACGCTTTGCCGGTTCTCGAACAAGAGCAACGCCGCGTTCGCTTGCACGGTTTTACAAATGCTGAATTAGAAGAGGCTAAAGCTCTAATGATCAATCAATATGAACAAGCGGTGCACTCTGCTGCAACGCGCAAGTCAGACGAGCTTGCCACAGCCGTCGCCCGATCAATCAGTGACGAGAGCGTTTTTTCCACCCCACAAACCGATTTGGAGATTGTCCGTTCGGCACTGGCGGAGATCACCCCAGCAACCTGCCACCAGGCGTTTAATGCATTTTGGAAAGACGATGTTTTTCACCTTGTTCTCACAACTCAAAAAAGCACTGAAAGCGATCGTGACGCTTTGTTGCAATTGCTTAATCAATCGCGCCAAACCACGGTCGCAGCACCTGTGAATCAAGCACAGCAAGCATTTGCTTACGAACAGTTTGGACAAAAAGGTGAGGTGATAGCGCGCAAGAGCATCGATGACCTCGGCATCACGCAGCTAAGTTTTGCCAACGGAGTAAGAGTCAACTGGAAAAAAACAGACTTTGATCAACATTCGATATCGATCGTCGCGCGCATGCCGGGTGGCTTGTTATCGCAGCCATTGGACAAGCCTGGTTTGACTCAAGTGGCCAGCGCGCTCATCAATCGTGGTGGACTTGGCAAGCACTCGGAAGAGGATCTGCAGCAAATGTTTGCAGGAAAAAACGTCGGCTATCAGTTACAAATCAATGAGGACGCCTTTTTGTTACAAGGTGAAACGACACCTGACGATCTGCTGCTGCAATGCCAGCTCATGTGTGCCGCCGTAACGGATCCTGGTTACCGAGATGAGGCTCTGAGAGAGTTTCGTGCCGAGCTTCCAATGCTGGAACAAAAGCTCAAACACACCGCTGCTGGTTCACAAGCGCAAATGAATCAATGGCTGCACCAAAATGATCCACGCTACGCAGCTCCTGATGTGAACTTGTTGGCAAAATGGGATGCGCATGACGTCAAATCATGGCTTCAACCCGTGTTGCAGAACGCACCATTGGAAGTGAGCATCGTCGGGGATTTCGTCGAAGAACCACTGCTTAAAGCACTTTCCGTGACTTTTGGAGCGTTGCCGCAACGCGCACAGTCGGACACGTTTGAACCTCAACGCCAGGGCATTCAGTCGCCAGCCGCACCAGAAGTGAAGGAATACACCTATTCTAGTAAAGTGCCTCAGGCCATGTGCATGGTGCATTGGAAAACGGATGGGCTTCGCCAACGCCAGCTGGAAAAACGTCGGATGAACCTTGTTGCTGAAATTTTAACAGATCGACTCAGAGCTGAACTTCGCGAGAAACTTGGTGCGTCGTATAGCCCAGATGCAGGCATTTACCCATCGGACGCCATCGATGGCTTTGGCTTCATCATCGGAATGAGCGCAGGCAAACCGGAGGATGCGACACGATTAACTGACATCATCGCGCGCATCGGAGAACAACTTGGCGCCGAGGGCGCAACAGCAGATGAGCTGCAGCGGGCGCGCAATCCCCTGCTCGCTTCGATCGAAAAAACTCTGCGCGACAATAGTTATTGGCTGCTAACCGTGCTACATTCCTCACAAAGCGATCCACAACTGCTGGAGCTAGCTCGCACCCGTTCGCAGGACTACAAATCGATATCACTCGAGGAAGTCAACGCGATTGCGAAGAAATACCTCGTGCCTGAACGACGTTTGACAACGCGCATGATCTCCGCAGTTGACCATGCCGAGCAATAACGACAATTCCCCTGTTCCGCCGCATTCTCATCGAGTGGTGCTGGTGCATGGCATGTTTCAGAGCGGCAATCATTTCCGCTCCATGAAACGACGCTTGATCGACGCCGGGCACGAGGTGCTTGCTCCCCATTTTAAGCCTGCTGACGCACGTCAAGGCATTGAACCCCTTGCTGAACAGTTGGCTGACAGCATCAAAAACGCATGGAGCGAACAACCACACGTGTTGATTGCTCACAGCATGGGAGGTCTGATTTGTCGTTACTACATGCAGATGCTCGATGGCGCGGCCCGCTGCCTTGGATTAGCGACCCTTGCCACACCTCATCACGGCACAGCGCTCGCCTATTTGTATCCCGGTCTAGGGGCACAACAAATGAAACCAAACAGTGATTTCTTGCGGAAATTGCGTGATACGGAGCACCGAATTGCTCAACTGCCGTTGCTGTCCATCCGCACACCGCTCGATCTCATGATCGTGCCCTCGACAAGTTCTTATTGGCCGTGCGCGCAGAACCACAGATTGTGGGTTCCGACTCACGCTCAATTGCCTTATGATTCGCACATCCAATCCATGCTCATCAATTGGATGAAAACATTGCCGCATGAGTCGTTGTCTGACAACCATGTGCCGCAGTGCAAAGAAGAACTTGCTTGGCTGCCCGTGTCATCATAAAGCTGTGTCGATGGCCACTGATTCTTCCTTACCAGCGTCGCTCAGCGACATGTATGCGGACTATTTCTTGGACTACGCCAGTTACGTGATCTTGGAGCGCGCCGTCCCACACGTGAACGATGGATTAAAACCCGTGCAACGTCGAATCCTCCACTCGACCAAGGAGCTAGACGATGGCCGCTACAATAAAGTTGCCAACATCGTTGGACACACCATGAAGTATCACCCCCACGGTGACGTTTCCATTTATGACGCCATGGTTCAACTTGGCCAGCGCGACTTATTGATCGACACCCAAGGAAACTGGGGCAATTTGCTCACAGGTGACAGTGCGGCAGCCTCGCGCTACATCGAAGCCCGATTGACCAAATTTGCCCTCGATATCGCTTTCAATCCCAAAACCACCGAGTGGACGCCAAGCTATGATGGACGCAACAAAGAGCCGGTGACGCTGCCGGTTAAATTTCCTCTGCTCCTGGCACAGGGGGTCGAAGGCATCGCCGTCGGTCTGGCCTGTAAGATCCTACCCCACAACTTCAACGAACTCATCGATGCCGCAATCGCGCATCTGCGTGGTGAATCTTTTGTGCTGGTTCCCGACTTCCCGACGGGTGGCGTCATGGACGCAAGTGAATACCGCGATGGTTTGCGCGGCGGACGCCTGCGGGTCAGAGCCGTCATCGCCATCGACAAACGCAATCTGCTAAGAATCAGCGCCATTCCCTTTGGCACCACGACGGGTGCGGTCATGGAAAGTATTGTGGCTGCTGCCGAAAAGGGGAAAATCAAGATCGCAAAAATCGAAGACAACACAGCTGCTGAGGTGGACATCTTAGTGCATCTGCCCGCTGGTGTGGAAGCTGAAGTCACACGCGATGCATTATACGCCTTTACTCATTGCGAAACTTCCATTTCTCCCAATGCCTGCGTCATTCGAGATGGCAAACCACAGTTTCTCGGTGTTTCTGATATTTTACGCTGCAACGCGGATCGCACTAAAGTTTTGTTGGGCGAAGAATTGGAAATCAAGTTAGCCGAACTGAAAGATGCTTGGCATTTTAGTTCACTGGAAAAGATCTTTATCGAAAACCGAATCTATCGCGACATTGAGGAATGCGAGACATGGCCTGCTGTGATCCACGCCATCGCGACGGGTCTGGAACCGTTCATTCACGTGCTGAAACGCGAAGTCACTGAGGACGACATCGTGAAGTTGACCGAGATCAAGATCAAACGCATTTCCAAGTATGACTCGGCAAAGGCCGATGAGCACATCCGCGCGCTAGACAAGGAAATGGATCAAATCGAAAAAAATCTCAAATCACTCACGAAATTCACGATTCGATGGTTTGAAGACTTGCGCAAGAAATACGGAAAAGACAAGGATCGCCGCACCGAGATCGCCTCATTTGATCGGGTAGATCGCTTGCTTGTCGCAGCTGCTACCGAAACCTTGTTCGTCGATTGGAAAAATGGCTTTGCTGGTTTCGGACTAAAAAAAGACGAAGCAATTGAAAAATGCAGCACCATCGACGATGTGATTTCCATCACACAGGACGGCAAACTTAAAGTGACAAAAATAGCCGAGAAGTCGTTTCTCGGACAAAAACTGCTTCACGTGCGTATCTTGCGAAAAGACGAACCACTGATCTACTCCGTCATTTATCGCAATGGCAAGGATGGCCCCCTTTATGCCAAACGCTTTTTAATTGGTGGAATCACGCGCGATAAGGAATACGACATCACCAAAGGGCTTCCCGGAACACGCATCATATACTTTGCAACCCACGCGCAGGCAGCAGACAGCGACGAGCAGCTGTTGCAAATCCATCTGAAACCACATCTGCGCCTGCGCAATGTCATGCGTCCCTTTCACTTTGCTCAAATCGCAGTCAAGGGTCGCAGTGCGACAGGTCTGCTAGTCACGAAACACCCGGTGGATCGCATCACGCGCGCAGCGAAAGAAAAGGATGTTCATGAGTCGCAACCCTCCGATTAAGATTAATTTTTTCAATGTGATTGAAGTTATTGAAAGTCATAGGTTTTAACCAAAATACATGTCAAAAATGACATCATTTATTGGTTGACTCATGCGGCGCATTCATCGAATTTGAAGGAAGATTATATGTCTAATATCAAACGCGTATTGTTCGTGTGCACTGGAAACACATGCCGCAGTCCCATGGCGGAAGCTTTTTTTCGTCAAGCCACGATTGATCGCCCCCATCTGTTAGTCGCCTCTGCTGGAATCATGGCACGTGAAGGTGCGCCTGCAAGTGCGGACACGTTAGGCATCTTGGAAGAGATGAATGTGCCTTTGCAGAATTTTCGCAGTCACCAGATCAACGCAACCATCATCGATAAGGCAGATGAGATCTTTGTCATGACCGAGGGGCACCTAACGAGTCTGGAGCGTGCCTATCCATCTCAAGCACGCAAGTTCCACTTGGTCAGTGAGTTCATTGACGACCCGAGTGCGCACATTGATGGCGACGTGCCTGATCCATTTGGCATGGGCAAAAAAGCATACGCCGATGTAGCTCGGATGTTGCAAAACGCGATTCCAAGCATTGTGAGCTTTGTCGAATCACAAAAGTAAAAATTTGTTTTTGTTCGCAAATTCTTACAGTTCTTGGTTGAAATCGACCTCACATCTGTTCAATTCTCCTCCAGCCGTTAGCGGCTTTTTGATCCAATGAGCGTTAAAATCTTGCGTATAGCTGTCGGAGCCGATCACGGCGGGGTGTTTTTGAAAGATGCCGTGTGTGCAGCCCTGATGGCAGCAGGTCATGAAGTGCGTGATTTTGGCACACATAACACGGATTCAATCAACTTCGCCGATGTGGCAAATCCGATCGCAATTGGCATTTCTGAGGATCAATTTGACTACGCTTTGCTGGCCTGCACCTCTGGCATTGGCATGAGCATTGCTGCCAATCGATTTCACGGGGTTCGCGCCGCGGTTGTGCGGACGACTGAAGAAGCAGTCACGACGCGTGAACATAACAATGCCAACATTCTTTGCCTAGGAGCTAAGTCCGTTTCACCAGAACAGGCCATCGAGCTAATGCGTTTGTTCATCAGCACAGAGTTCACCGGCGGGAGACACATTTGCCGCGTTTCACAAAGTTCAGGAAGTCGCCTTGAAGTCAATGATCCCGAGGTCTTCGCGGCGATTTCCCTCGAAAAGAAACGTCAACGCCATCACATCGAGCTGATCGCTTCTGAAAACTTCGCTTCACCAGCGGTGATGGAAGCTCAGGGTTCGATCTTGACGAATAAGTATGCTGAAGGTTATCCCGGCAAGCGCTGGTATGGTGGTTGTGAACATGTTGATGTGATTGAGCAACTGGCGATTGATCGTGCCAAGCAGCTATTTGGTGCGGAGCACGCGAACGTTCAGCCGCATTCGGGTTCGCAGGCGAACACCGCCGTCTATTTTTCGGTGTTGCAGCCCGGCGATCGTATTTTAACAATGGATTTGGCCCATGGAGGCCATTTGACTCATGGCCATAAAGCTAACTTTTCGGGGAAATTTTACGATGTTGTGCATTACGGTGTGAGTGAAACGGATGAGCGCATTGACTATGATGCGCTAGAAGCCCAAGCCCACGCCACCCAGCCCAAACTGATCACCTGCGGAGCAAGCGCTTATCCCCGCGCCATTGACTTTGAACGCATCGCCAAGATCGCTCGCGCGGTTGGGGCGTATGTTTTTGTGGATATGGCTCATATCGCTGGCTTAGTCGCCGCAGGTGTGCATGCCAATCCGGTGCCACACGCAGATTTCGTGACATCGACGACTCACAAGTCTCTGCGTGGACCACGAGGTGGCATCATTTTGTGCAAACAAGAATTTGCAAAAAAAATCGATGCCCAAGTCTTCCCCGGCATTCAAGGTGGTCCCTTGATGCACGTGATCGCCGCCAAGGCCGTATGCTTTGGCGAGGCGCTTAAGCCTGAATTCCAACAATATCAAGCACAGATCATTACCAATGCCCAAGCTCTCGCGACTCGATTGCAGGAGCATGGATACCGAATTGTTTCAGGTGGCACGGACAATCACGTGATGCTTGTGGATCTGCGCAGCAAGAACATGAACGGTTCCGATGCGTCCCTAACGCTCGATGAAGCAGGGATTACCGTCAACAAGAACTCCATTCCTTACGACAGCGGCACGCCCATGAAACCAAGTGGGATTCGCATCGGAACACCTGCGATCACGACACGCGGCATGAAGGAACAAGACGTTCGCCAGGTTGCTGACTACATCGATCGCGCGTTGCAATCTCAAGGCAATCTGAATGCCCTGCACGCGCTGCGCGAGGAGGTTTTCGCCTTCAACCAAGCATTCCCGATGCCTTGGTGATATTTGCTCGGAAATTTACAGGCGATAATGATCGGTTCACGGCACCAATGACCAATGATTATTTGCGATTATTGCGGCACGCCGCAAATTGCATGTGTTTCGGATGTGACAACCGCGAATCATGAGCTTCATTGAATCATGGTCAATATGAATCTGTTTCAAAAAAGCGCCTTCGCGGCACTCGTTGCCGTGACCGTCTTAATCTTTGTCGGCGCTATTGTCCGAGTGACTGGTGCAGGCATGGGTTGTCCGGATTGGCCAACTTGTTGGGGTTGTCTCATTCCTCCAACAAAAGTGGAAAATGTCGATTTTTCGAAACTAGACATTGCTCGATTTCAAGCCAAAGCAGCGCGCATGGGACGCGATCCAGCTACGATTTCAATCGAAAACTTGAAACGCGAGTTCAATCCACGCCACGTATGGACAGAGTTCATCAATCGACTTTTTTCGTTGCCCGTCGCTTTTTTTTCTTTGACCACTCTGGCTCTGAGCACGCGCTATCGCGCTAAAAAACCTGCGATATTTGTCTGTGCCTTCATCAGTTTGATACTCGTTTTGATCAATGCAGTCATGGGCGCTCGTGTGGTTTACAGCGGGCTCGCTCCGGGAGTTCTGACATTGCACATGTTTCTGGCTTTTCTGCTGTTGATGGCACTCGTCTTGTGTGTCCACCTTGCGCAAGAACAGTCAACCTGTTTGCCAACGGAGCATTCGCAAAAACTACGTTTTTTGATCATGTGCTTGTTTTTTAGCATCTTGATCGAGGGAATCATGGGCTCGCAGATCAGGGAGTTAACCGACAGTTTGTCAAAGCACATGCAAGTGCCGCGTTCTGAATGGATTAAAACGCTAGAGGATTCGAAGTTATATCTGATACACCGAAGCTTTTCATGGCTGATTTTATTTCTGGCGATCAGAGCGTTTATGATTCAAAAGCGCTTAGGAATCAGTCTTCCACGATCTTCACGCATCGTCGTTGGCATCGTTTGCACGCAAATGTTACTAGGTTTGATCATGTCACAGATTCACATCTATGGATGGGTTCAAGTGACACATGTCGGGCTTTCTGCAATCCTTGTCAGTAGCAGTTTTTTCTGGCTGCTGCATTCCTGGCAGATTGCGAAGCACCAAGCGTGAAAAATGATGACATCAGACCTCACGATTAGCATGATTCGTGTTCGACCAAAAAAAATGAAAAAAAACACAGTTTTTTCTTGACCATGATGTTGAATTGATGCAGATTCTCTCAGCCGCAACGCGGCAAGGCGGTTCGATCATGTTGTCTAGGTTTTGGGTTTTTCCTAGTCTTTTTGATCGGACCGCTTTCTTTTTTATTTCTTTCATTTGATGCTCATCAAGCGCTCTCCGGTTTTTCACTCTGCGGATTCTTGAACGGCTTGTTGCTCTAGCCTCCACGCTTCCCCAGTCCAATGAGTTCTCGTTGTATCCTCCGAGGGTGACGTTGCGGATTCAAAAAATGATGAGCGATGATCTCTAGCGGCCACTCTTTGGCAAATAAATGGTCTGACGAGTGTCATTGCGCTGCACATCGTCGCTGTATTTGATGCGAGCATCGATGGTGAACCCAGCAGGATGATCAAACGCATCATCGGGCAATGATAATTCAAAACTGCGCACAGCACCAGGTGCCAGCGATGGCACATTGAGTGTGGTCGTGCCTGCTGGCGTTACCACTTGCACTGGCACATTGGACAGTGTTTGTGTTCCTTGATTTTGGATATTCACCTGAACGGACGCTCGACCATCGCTGCCGGGCTCTGTGATGTAGAGCGAGGCCACACTCGCATCATTGACAGGTATGCCGCTTTTTTGATCAAAAAGCTTTTTCAAATTCACAGCACCCGATCCCGTTGATGAATCATAACCAGCTTTTCCAGTTTCATACGTGTTTTGAAAAACAAAATTGACTGCTTGCTGTGGAGTCAAGGACTGTTGTCTTGTGCCTCCTTCGGTCATGGTCGTAGCGATGACACCAGCGATGATCGGCGCCGATGCGGATGTTCCGGAAAACTTCACCAGTTTTTCTTCAGGATACGCCGCATTGACTTGCCAGCCTGGTGCTGAAATTGCCAGTTGTTGATCCACAAGATTAGAAAAACCCAAATGCTCATTTTCAGCATCGACAGCTAAAGCCTTGATCACACCTTGATAGGCTGCTGGCTTCGCTGCCACGCCGTAACCATCATTGCCCGCAGCGGCAACAATCACGACATTTTTTGACAGAGCATAATTCACTGCCTCATGCAGCAGCGAACTTTCGCCATAGGTTCCCATCGAGATGGATAGTATTTGATTGCCAGCGTCGACAGCCTGGCGAATCGCCAGTGCCAGTGTCCATGTATCGGATTGACCAAGATCGTTCGCAACGCGGTAGGATGTAAGATCTGCTCCCGGTGCGACACCAGGAATTACCCGCAATTGACCCAAAATCAACGATGCGACAGCAGTGCCATGACCGTTCCACGAGGCGTCATCTGCTGCTGGTGCTATCAAATTCACATTTTTTACCGCTTTGGACAGGGCGGAATGCGCCGCCACCCCCGTGTCCAATATGGCAATTTTTACCCCTTGCCCCCAATGAGGATCTGAGCCATCTACCCCCAACCAGGACAGAAGCCCTGATCCCAATGGCGTGGCATTGGGTGAAACGTCCCCTCCCTGTGGATTCGGTAACACAATCGGAAAAATGTAGTCAGCACGATTGCCTTCGCCCAATAAACCTGCAATACGAGACCATTGAGAAAATCGAATGCGCAACGCTGCTAAGTCATCGACACGATTCACCACCTCAACCAAGCCACCAGCTCGCTGTAAAAAACGATTTAATTCATCGACATTGGCAAACATGATCACGCGCTCCCCCTCGATGGCACCAATTCTAGCTGCTGAATCATCGCGCAATTGCATGGCGCCATCATTGCCATCACGACTCGATTTTTCTCCCAGTGGGGCGTGGTCAGCTGTGTTCGTCACCCGCGTGCGCGCTTCAGTTTTAGTTGCAGCACCGCTCGTTTCTGACCAATCATTCAAACTCAACCACAACGCGCCTGCCAAAGAGCAAGTGGCTAATCCATAAAACAGAGTCGGTCTCGCGGAGTTAAACATGACTGCATTAAACTGCGAATAACCCCATTTGTCGCGATAAAAGTGCGGCAAAAAATAAAAAATTATCCTGAAACTCGCGACGTCGGTCAACAGACCAAAAAAAAGCTGTTGCGATTTATCATTTCACGTGAATTGTTTAACACATGGGCAAAACAATGCGCACGATCGAGTCGATTGGTGTAAATAATCATTTGACACCACAGATGTCGCGCTCTATACACACTATCAACCAATAACTGTTATTGTGGAAAACGGACTGTTGCATACGGAGAAGATCTTGGCGGAGCGCAAGGTATTTTATTTGGATTTAAAAGAAAACGCGCGGGGTCGCGTTGTGAAAATCACAGAGGATGTCGGTGGAAATCGTGACACAATCATGGTTCCGGTTGAGATTCTTGATGATTTTATCTGCGCGTTGCAGGACATTCAAGAAACGGCTAAGTCGCGTTGAGTGTGGGGTTGGCAGGTGGAATAGCGACAAGAGAATGGCGACTGGAGTGGCATCACATTGTGAGCGGTAGGCGCGTGCAAGTGGATTGGTTCGCTAGAAATACAATTTTTGATTCCCACCCGGCGTTTTTTGGTTATTATTTTGCATGAACTCGCTTACATCGGTCAATGTCGCCAGGGTGACGTATTTGCTGATTTGCGAGCTTCTTGGCCTGGCTGTTGCGCTGACTTTTCAAGATGCTGTTCCGATCTGGCTGGGCTTGATGGCCGGACTCATGATTGGAGCTTTTTTTATTCTAATCGAAGTCACGCTCAAAGGATTCACATTGCGAGGTTTTTCAACCGCCACGTTCGGTTTGGGCGTTGGCTTATTCTGTGCTTGGTTACTGACCAGAGTTGACGTTGCTGAAATCGTTTCGAGCATGATCCGTGAAAATGCTCCATCCGCCACAGATGACTTTAGTTTGGAACGCAAATTGATCATTGATGAGCGAGCGGATGCCGTGCGTCTAGCGATCAACGTGACATTATACGCGAGTTTGGGATTTTTGGGCAGTGTGATCTCATTGCGCAGCAATCGCGATGATTTTGCCTTTATCATTCCTTTTGTGCGCTTCCGTCAGGAAGGAACCCAAGGACAGCCAGTCATTCTCGATAGCAGCGCAGTGATGGATAGTCGTGTCATCAACATTGCCAAAGCGGGTTTTCTCGGAGGTCGCTTGATTATTCCACGCTACATTTTGGATGAACTTCAGAATTTAACACAATCAAGCGTTCTGAGTGAACGTCAACGTGGCCAACGTGGTTTGGACGTTTTGGATCAAATGCAAGCGGCCAATGGCGCGCAAGTAAGCATCCACGACTCCGGCCCCAATTTGGCAAATCAGGAAGTGTCCGTGCGTTTGATTGAAACCACGCGACTTCTTGCTGCTCGTTTAATGACCAATGATGACAGCTTATCGAAAATTGCTCGTTTGCAGGGAATCAATGTTCTGAACGTCCATGAGTTAACTGACGCGCTGAAGCCTTCCGTGGTGGTCGGCGAAGTGATTCGACTAGCATTGGTTCGAACAGGACGCGATGACCATCAAGCGGTCGGTTATCTCAGTGATGGCACGATGATCGTTGTCAATCATGCCATTGCAGCCATTGGTTCCACTCGTAGGGTGCGAGTCATTAGCACGCTGAATACCAGCAATGGACTGATGGTTTTTGCTGAATTAGATGACGCTTGAGCGACACCGCTTGCATTGCGCATGGTAACACAAGCCACCGGCGCAGGCTCGAGACTACCAAAGCCCGTATTTTCCATACTTCATGATGTAGCAGCCCATCAAAAAGTTCGCCGTGGCGTGCATGCTCACACAGGCCAAAAGATTTTTCGTCCAAATGCAGAGAAGGTATGTCAAACTACCATAAATGAAGGCCGCAGCATAATCGATTGGGGCATGGGCAAGAACAAATGCAGCTGTCACGATGGCATAACTGCGAAAACTAGCTCGGCCGAAAGGCTCTGTCCAATACTTGCCGTCTGGATTCATGCAATATCGCATCAAAAACGAACGCCAAAAAATTTCTTCTACCAATGCGACGACGACTGCGGCACGGATAAAGCGAAAAACGAGTGAACACTGAACTGCCCATGCCTGTTCTAGCACTTGTGGATCGAAACCTTTTTTCCTCGCTGCCACACCCAGCCATTTTAACCAGCCATCGGGATCTTGAGTGAAATGCCAATAATCATACAGAGTTGTCGGCAACAACCATAGACCAATTCCAACTGCGCCAAAAACCACACCCCAAAGAAGTGACGTCAGTTTCCATTCAAATTCATAGTATGTGCGCCGTTGCCACAGCAATCCCAAGCAGCAGATGGTCTGCAATGGATAGATCCACTGTTCGGGCCAGCGACGCCACCACGGCGCACTCGGATGGTCCCAGGAAAACAATTCCCCACCAAATTGCAAAAAAAGCATGAATGCCATGAACACGACAAACGGCATCACCTGAGCACGTGTCCACCGCGCGGGATCTGTGAGTCTCGGCTTGCCAATTTGTGACTCGGCGTTCATGAACTGAATGACGCACTCACCTGCTGTGCGAAGCGATCAATTTTATCCATCGCGATCTTTAAATCTTCATATCCGGTCGCATAACAACAACGCAAAAAGCCTTCGCCACTTGAGCCAAACGCCGTGCCAGGAACCGCTGCTACGCTCTCTTGTTCGAGCAGTTTCATCGCAAAGTCCTTGCTGCTCAGACCAAATGCACGAATATCAGGAAACACGTAAAACGCTCCGCCCGGCATGTGACAATCAAGTCCGATTTCATTGAGGCGCTTGACCACGAAATCACGACGTTGATGATAACTATCGCGCATCTTACGCATCGACGGCAAGCCATTCTCAAGAGCTTCAATGGCCGCATTTTGACTCATAATCGGAGCACACAACATGGCGTATTGGTGAATCTTCATCATGGCTTCGATGATCGGTTGCGGAGCGCAGGCATAACCCAAACGAAACCCAGTCATTGCAAATGCTTTCGAGAAACCATGCAATAAGATAGTTCTCTCACGCATGCCGGGCATCGTCGCAATCGACACGTGTTCCACGCCATCATAGCGCAATTCACTATAAATTTCATCAGTTAGCACGATCAAGTCATGTTCCACACACAACCGCGCGATGCCCTCCAGATCACTCTGCTTAGCGACTGCACCTGTGGGATTCGTCGGAAAATTCAACATCAAGATCTTACTGCGCGGTGTGATGACACGAGCCAACGCTTCTGGACTCAAGGAAAAACCATTTTCTTTTGACGTCTCAACCACAACCGGTTGCCCAAATGCCATCACGATGCTTGGCGAATAGGAAACGTAACACGGCTCATGATAAATCACCTCGTCTCCCGGATTTAACAGCGCACGCAAGGCTAAATCGATTGCCTCACTCACACCAACCGTCACCAAAACTTCAGTTTCAGCAACATAATCAACGTGAAAAAAATCACTGACATAACGTGAAATCGCCTTTCGAAGTGACAGCAATCCCAAGTTCGATGTGTAGCTCGTTTGACCTTTTTCAAGAGAATAAATTGCCGCCTCACGGATATGCCATGGCGTCGCAAAATCTGGCTCACCCACTCCGAGCGAAATCACATCATCACGACCTTGAACCAATTCAAAAAAATCGCGAATGCCAGATCGCGGTATGGCGGCAATGTGCCGAGCAATGCGTGCAGTGTAGTCCATGTTATGATTCCTTGTTGGTTTTTGTTATGGGCTAACAACCAATCGTTCAGAGGCACCTTCACCTTCAAACAAAAAACCGTTTTCCTTGTATGTTTTTAATAAAAAATGCGTCGCGGTTGACAACACGCCGTCGAGCGTGCTCAAGCGCTCCGATACAAAACGCGCGACCTCTCTGAGATCCTGCCCCTCGACCACGACCATGAGATCGTAGCCGCCGCTGGCCAAATAACAGCTGACCACCTGATCAAAGCGAGCAATGCGCATCGCCAGGCGATCAAAGCCACCGCCTCGCTCGGGCGTCACTTTAACCTCAATGAAGGCCGAGACGGCTGTTCTTCCTGCCTTATCATCATTGACGACTGCGTGATAGCCCAGAATCGTGCCATCATCTTGCAACCGCTCCAAACGCTCTTGCACCCACTGCGCATCCATGGCCAACAATTCAGCAAGTTCTTGATGAGTGTGACGGGCATTACGTCGTAATAATTCCAATAAAGGTTCGGTGGTCATGGTCACATGTGATAATCGCGAGACGATCAAAAGGTTCAATCGAAAAAAAAGCAACCAAAACAGTGTTCGATCCTAAAATCGAACAAGAAGGGCATGTTTTGATCACACTAACGCCCATCCGCCAGACGATTCGCCAGCGTTTCCGGCAATCCCGCATCCAAGATTTTTTTCTGAGCCAATTCAATGTCGTAAGCCACACGTCGGAACACCACCAAATGGGAGCTAGTGTCGTAAATCGCGTAACAAGACCGCCAATCCCCATCACGCGGCTGGCCAACAGAACCAATGTTAATGAAATACTTAGCCTTTGCTTCTAACACAATGGAATCCGTTTCCACTTCAAACACGCGCTGCTCCTTCATGAAAACACGCGGAACATGGGTGTGACCATGAAAGCAGACAGATGTGAACTGATAAGAAAAATTGGCACTGGCATCAAATCGATTGGTCACGTAATTCCAATGCGCGGGCTGATCTAATGTGCTGTGCACGACGGTAAAATCCTCAACCTGGCGAACCATTCTCAACTTGCGTAGCCATTCGCGCTGATCGTCATCCAGTTGATCGCGCGTCCATTGCAGTGCCGCCGCAGCAATCGGGTTCATGTTCTCCTCGAGTGCATAAGTCTCGGAAGCAGCTTCATCGTGATTCCCCTTCACCACCGGACAATTCATCGATCGCACCATCTCCAAACACGCCGCTGGATCCGCATTATAGCCAACCACATCACCGAGGCAGACATATTGATCGCAGGATTGGCCCTGCGCGTCTGCAAGAACAGCTTGCAAGGCCTCGAGATTTGCGTGAATATCTCCAAAAAGTGCTATGCGCATGATCGAATGTTCGGTGAAGGGCAATAGTGCCAAACAGTCGACGCGGATGTCGAGAAAAAGTCATGTTTCATCGGAAAAAACATGCCTGCCATGAACGTGCCGATCAATCGACGTGATTCAATCGTTCCAATGCCGCATCCACCCCCGTAATCGGCAGTTGCTCCGCATTGCGATCCCGATAAATTTGCAACATGCGCTTAGCTTGTTGTGGATGGCCAAAACATTGACGAACGAGCGTGTCAACGTCCGCGTGATGGGGTTGCGACATCTCGAGCACAAAGGTGAGGCAGCGCTGCGTATCTGCCATTTTTTCATCTTGCCGCATCAGCCGACGCGCAAGCTCGAGGGCTTGAGATTGCTGGCCCTCCACTCTCGCTAAGCAATACAACCAAGCTCGCGCCTCGAATCGGCGCGCTCGACCAGTCTCCCATGCGCGACGGTAACAATCAGCTGCTTTTTGAAAATCCGGATACTTGCTCACGACTGAGTAAAAACGCCCCAAACTGGAAAGCAACTGCCAGTCCTGCGGGTTTTGTTGAACCCCACGTTCCAGAAACGCCCGCCCCTTGAAAACATAGGCACGATGCAAGGCCAACCTTCTAGGTGCTGGTAAATCCTCTCGCTCCTGATAATCGCTCGCCGCATTGTATGCCAAATGCCAAGCGCCCACGTCCCAGTAGTATCGCGAGCGCGGTTGTAATAAAACAAGCGTTTCAAATTGCGCCTCCAGTTTAGACCAATCGCGGCGGTCAAAAGAAGCATAAGCGCGCAAATTCAGAAATGTGGCCACCACCGTGCGCAGACCACCGAGAGCCACTGCGGCGGCTGTTTGACCAATCTGCTCTTTTTGACTTGTCGCAAGCGCCTGTTCCAGTAAACCCGCGCTCTGCAACTCCTGCTGCAATGAATGCTCGGGAAATTGTCGCAACAGCCCAAAGGCAAGCAAACCGATAGCGACCACGAAAATGTTGCGGGAGAAGAGCATGACACATTCAAAACTCTTTATCAGCAAAAACAAACCAAGACAGCAATAGATACACGATCACATAACTGGCACTTAACCCCGCAAGACCTGCCAGATTGAGCCATGAAACCGACACACCCGCAATCGCCGCGTCAACCACGTTGAAGAGCTGGAAGTTGGGAAACACCAGCATCACCGCCTTGCTAATCCAGAGCCCCACTTCGCTGACACCAGCGCCGCTTGTCATTCGATAATACTCTGCCGCATCTGCTTGAAAATGACCGATGAAAAAAATCAACATTGATACCATGGTCGTGAACAAGGTGCTGGTTGAAAAAGTTGACAACAACAACGCGCACGCTCCCACAATACTGGACTGCAAAAAAATCGCGACCACTCCGCCCTGCAAAGCCAAATTCCACCCCTGAGCTGACAGCGCCTGTTGCAGACCCAGAACCTCTGCTGCCGACTCACCGCGCTGCTGCGCGGCGAGTATTTCCTGACTCATGAATTGATGCAAACGCCACTGCAGCACCACAGCCATCAACAAATCCATGAGCAACAATCCAGCAGCAACCACAAGCATCACTCCGATGAACTTGCCAATCAGATAGTCCAATCGCGGCACTGGTTTTGCCAATATCGTGTATAGCGTGCGATCCTCGACATCTTTCGGCAGCAGCAAAGCCGTGGCCGAAATCGAAAACACCACAGCAAACAACTTCATCACACCGAGACAAGTTCCCTTGATGATTTGCAGCTGCCCGATTCCCACTGCTTCTGGCCCACTAAATTGAGGTAAATCTAAAAAATTACTCGCGATCGCAATGACAGCAAAAATCATGAGAAAGTAGAAAACTTTCATGCGCACCAATTGAGTAAATGTGTGCATGGCCAACACGCACAATCGACGTGGTTGGAGCCACAGCAGATAATGGCGCGAATTCATGATGAGGATGATGTCGTTTTTTCTAAAAAAAGACTTTCAAGAGTTGTGCGTGGACGCTCCACACTCAGCAACCGAGCACTGCCATCGTCCGCGATTAACTGACGCAATCGCGCTAGCAAATCCTGGTTTGCATTCTCTAACACCAGCTCGGTTTGATTTTCGATCGCAACGATCTCATTGATCTGACCTTCCAGCACCATTCTTCCCTGATAGACCATGCCAACCCGATCACACACTTCCTGAACTTGCTCAAGCAAATGTGAACACATGAACACCGTCATACCACGTTCACGCAAACGCAAGATCAAGTCGCGAATTTGCCGTGACCCTAGGGGATCAACACCGGCGGTCGGCTCGTCTAAAATTAACAATCGCGGATCCTGTATCATTGCCTGTGCCAGACCAATGCGCTGCAGCATGCCTTTGGAATATCCGCCCAACCGACGATCAGCGGCCGACTGCAAATCGACAAGTTTGAGCAACTCAGTGATGCGCTGTTCCAATGCCACACCACGCAAATCGCACAGTTTACCATAAAAACGCAGCGTTTCAGCGCCGGTCAAATGCTTATAAAAATACGGATTCTCCGGCAAAAAACCCACATCGCGACGTGAATCAACACGAAGAGAATCCTTGCCGTAGATCAAGCAGTGACCGCGAGTGGGCGCCACCAAACCCAGCAAAGCTTTCATTGTCGTGGACTTTCCAGATCCATTTGGCCCGATCAGTCCATAGACCTCACCTTGATTGATCTGCAGCGATACATCGTCCACAGCACGCACCACTACCTGGCGTGAGCTAGGTAGCCGATACTCTTTCACCAAATGGCGAATTTCCACAGCCAACGGCACAGAGGACATGATTCATTCAATAAGCGTTGCCATGCACACACAATTGTTTGCAAAAATCAGTCAAGCGCCGAAAGCATGTCTTGCAGCTGCTGCAGTTTGCCGCGCCACTCCTGCTGTCGCAGCTTTTCTTGTTCCACCACAGCAGCGGGCGCGCGCTCGACAAAACTTGCGTTGCTTAGCTTTGTCACACTTCGTTCCAACTCCTGAGTGATTTTCGTCACCTCGCGACTCAAGCGAATGCGTTCAGCAGCCACGTCCACCAAGCCCTCCATCGGCAAATAGACCTCGCCCAGGCCCGTGATGGTGACCGGCGTGCCTTTCGGCGCTTCATAGTCTGCCTCCAAACGAATCACTTTTGCTCCCGCTAACAGGGCTAGCACATCTTTTTCCTGTTCCAACCAGGAAACACTGGACTTGATCACTAGCGTGACGTCACGTCGTGTCGCGACCTGGTATTCTGCCTTTAGATTGCGAATGCGTCCACCCGCCTCGTAAACACAAGCAGCGATCGCCTTTTCGGCGTCCACATTCACATCCTCCAGCAAGCCCTGCGGCGGTAGGGGTTGTCGCATCAAGAACTCACCCGGCGCCACATACCCCATCAACTGCGAAAGCTCCTCCGTCACGTGTGGCATGTAAGGGTGCAATAATTGCAAGAAACGACTCATCACCGCATCAAAAACCCACAGCGTGCGCGCACTTTGCTCCGGAGCCGCATCGCGCAAATCCCCTTTCACCGCTTCCAAAAAACAATCGCAGAACTCACTCCACAAAAACTCATGCATTTTTTGCGCGGCCTCGCCAAAACGATAATCGCCCAAAGACTCCTTCAATTGCAACGCCAACGCGTCCAGCTTCGCCATGATATCGATGTGATAGGGTCGCAACAAACCGCGATCACGCCACTCCTGCAAACTCAATGCGGCGCCATCGAGCCCGCCAGACATCTGCCGCAACCGACACGCATTGTAGATTTTATTCGCAAAATTGCGTCCTTCCTCGATTTGGCTCTCGTCAAAACGCACATCACTGCCCACCGGCGCGATGCGTAAGAGCCCGTATCTCAGCCCATCCGCGCCATATTTTTCCATCAACTCGATCGGATCTGGTGAATTGCCGAGCGATTTGCTCATTTTTAGCCCCTTTTTGTCGCGAATGATCGAGGTGAAGTAAACATGGCGAAATGGCAATTCGTCCATGAACTCATATCCCGCCATGATCATGCGTGCGACCCAAAAAAAGATGATGTCCGGACCAGTGACTAGATCATTCGTTGGATAAAACTTTGATCGCGTTGCCTCATCCATCGTCGCAAACGGCCACAACCAGGAGCTGAACCATGTGTCCATGCTGTCTTCATCCTGAACCCAATCTTCCGGATTTTCGGGCGGCTGCACTCCCACATGCAAATCACCGCGATCAAGATTACCCCAGTCGAGTGTTTCCGCCGCTTGCAACTCAGCCGCACGATCTTTGCGATACCATACGGGAATGCGATGCCCCCACCACAATTGTCGGCTGATGCACCAGTCCTGCAAGTTTTCCATCCAATGCGCAAAGGTCTTCTTCCAGCGCTCGGGGCGAAACACGATATCACCGTTCGCTACCGCTGCTGCCGTGCGTTCGACGGAAGGGTATCGCAGGAACCACTGCAGCGAAAGTCGCGGTTCGATGGGCACATTCGCCCGTTCACTGTAGCCAACGGCGTTCGCGTGCTCCTCTTCCTTTACCAGAGCCCCCATCTCCTGCAGCTTCGCCACCGCCAGTTTGCGGGCCTTGAATCGGTCCAAACCATCCAACTCAGGGCAATCAGCGCAGTTAATCCGCCCATCAGGATGCATCACATCAATGATCGGCAAGTCATGACGCTGACCAATCTCAAAGTCCGCTCGATCATGCGCCGGAGTCACTTTTAACGCGCCCGTGCCGAATTCCTTTTCCACCACCGCATCCGCAATGATTGGAATCGCAGCGCGCGGAAACGGTCGCCACACATGCAGACCGATCAAATCCACATAGCGTTCATCCTCAGGATGCACCGCAACCGCCGTGTCCCCCATCAAGGTCTCGGGACGAGTCGTCGCAATCTCAATCATTCGCCCCGGTTGCTCCACCACTTCATAACGCATGGTGTAAATCTTGCTTTGTTGCTCCTTGGGAATGACCTCTTCATCACTGAGCGCTGTGAGCGAAGCCGGACACCAATTAACCATGCGTAAACCACGATAAATCAGGCCTTTTTCAAACAATCTCACAAAAACCTGTTGCACCTCGCGCGAGTAGGCTTCGTCCATGGTGAAACGCTCGCGACTCCAATCACACGAACACCCAAGACGCTTGAGCTGATCAATGATGATGCCACCGTGTTTTTCCTTCCACTCCCAAACACGTTTGAGAAATTCTTCGCGCCCTAAGTCGCGCCGAGTTCGATTCTCCTCTAGGCGAATTTTTTGTTCCACCTTTGTTTGCGTGGCGATGCCAGCGTGGTCTGTTCCCGGTAACCACAGAACCTCGTGACCCAATTGCCGTGCGCGACGCGCCAAAATGTCTTGCAATGCATTGTTCAATACATGACCCAAGTGCAGAATTCCCGTCACGTTGGGAGGTGGAATCACAATCGAGTATCCGGGTTTTTCCGATGCGGGATCAGCAGTGAAACAACCGGCTTCCTGCCAAGCCGCATACCACTTGGCTTCCACTTCTTTAGGCTCATATGCTTTTGCTAATTCGGACATTGCCCCCATCGCTTGCCACAACACGGCAGGTTTGTAAAGAATCGCATTGTTGCGCGCGATTAATTGCCAGAAATAATGCGTGATGGCTGCTGAATCAACGCCGCCGCAGATGCGAGGGCAGAATGTGCAGCTGCTCACGATACTTTGCCACGGTGCGCCGCTTGATGGTGATGCCTCGGCGATTCAATTCCTTCGTCAACACATCATCTGAGAGCGGCTTGGAAGGATTTTCCGTTTGAATCAGCGTCTGAATCGCTTCCCGAACCGCTGCGTTGGATAGCTCAGCTCCGTCGGACGTCTGGTATCCCGTCGCAAAAAAAGCGCGCATTTCCATCATGCCCGATGGGGTTAAAATGAATTTTCCCGCCACCGCACGCGAGATCGTAGTCGCGTGCATGCCCAGATCCTCGGCAATATCGGCCATGGTCATTGGACGCAAGTGACTCGGACCATGCAGCAAAAACGGACCCTGACGATCGATGATGCGCAACGCAATTGATAAAATCGTTTCTTGGCGCAGAGAAATTGAACTGATGATGGAACGTCCATCGCGAATGTTCTCGCGAATGTATTCCAAGGCTTTTTTATCACTGCCTAGCTTGCCAAGTAAATCCTTGTAAAAATCACTGATGCGCAAACGCGGAATGTGATCATTTGTCAGCTCGGCATCAAATGAACCATCTGCACGCCGCACAATGATCACATCTGGCGTGATGTGAGGGTTGGAAGTGGGGGTGAAGGAACCACCGGGATCAGGATTCAATTCCGCAATGCGCTCTGTCGCCTCAGCAATGCGCTCGGGCGTGGTGCTGAGAGCGCGCGCAATTTGAGTGATGTGACGTCGTGCCAACGCATCCAAGTGCTCATCAATGATCTTGTATTCAAGCGAATCTTGCCGATTTTTACGCTTTAATTGCAATAAAAGTGACTCGCGCAAATCCTTTGCTCCAATTCCAGCCGGATCCAATGACTGCAATAACACCAAACCCTGCTTCATGGTGCTCGCCTTGATCCCCAACACCACGCACAGAGACTGCGGATCACTATCCAGAAAACCACGCTCATCCAAATTGCCGATCAATGCCAACGCAACCTCTTTGATCGGCTCAGGCACTAACGACTGATGCACTTGTTCTGATAAAAACTGCTGCAAGGTCTGCGGCGCGACAATCGAATCGTAAAGAAACTGACGCCGCTCTTCATCATCGCTCGTATGCGTATTTCCCGCATTTTGCATGATGTCACGCTCACGATAGTCGTCATCTGTCTCATTCAGTGACGATAAACTATCCTCATCCTCCGACTCCCCACTTTCCTCCAAATTCATTTCCTCAACGCCCTCGAGAACTTCCTCCAACATGGGATTCATCTCCATCGCCTGATGAATGATCTGCGTCAGCTCCAACGTATTCGCTTGCAGAATCTCCAGACTTCGCCGCATCTGCGGAGTCAGAGTCTGCTGCTGTGAAAGCGAGCTATTCAGTGAAACATCGGCCATAAGGACGACATCACTTTAATCAAAAATCTGACAATTGAAAGCAAAAAACGTGCCACAAGCAAATAAAAAATGACAGCACGTTTTTCATGAAAAAAGCGTCATTAAGCACGCAGGGTGATCAATCGATTGCGATGATGAACCACAGAGAATCTGATCCAAACAAGCGTCGAACCTCAGAGAAACTGACGTTGGGCCACGGCTTCAGGATTCAATGCTGCACCCACTAATTCAGCGTGGGTATCACTCATCAATTCATCGCGAAATTTCGCGATGATCGCCTCCACTGGCCAACTGCTCGCCTCACCAAAAGCACAAATCGTGCGACCATCAATTTGATAAGCAACGGATTCCAGTGTCTCCAGATCTGCCGGCGTGGCCTGTCCCGCCACCAAGCGATCTGTGATTTTTTTCATCCACATGCTGCCTTCGCGACATGGCGTGCACTGTCCACATGATTCGTGCGCGTAAAACGCGTTGAGATTATTGAGAACCCACGACATGCTGCGCGTGTCATCCAACACGATCACACCGCCAGAACCAGCCATGGAACCACAGGCGGCCAACGTGTCAAAATCCAGTTGTATGTCCCAGAAATTCAACTCCCGCGAGCCGCCGTCTGGTTGACGCAGCGAAAACGTTTCATCACAACGCAAAATCTTAGATGATGATCCACCAGGAATCACCGCCTTGAATGTGCGACCTTGCTTCGGACCACCGCACAAATCATACAACAGTTCGCGCATGGTCAGTTTGCCCACCTCCACCTCAAAATAGCCCGGACGCTGCACGTCGCCGGACACACAAAGAATGCGCGTGCCGGTATTGCGCGCCACGCCCAATTGCGCGTAAGCCTCTCCACCCATCTCGACAATGTGCTTCACATGGCAAAGCGACTCCACATTGTTGACAATAGTCGGACACATGTAGAGCCCCAACGCTGCCGGGAAATACGGCGGCTTGATGCGCGGGTAGGGGCGCTTACCTTCCAGCGATTCGATCAAACCCGTTTCCTCACCGCAGATGTATGCCCCCGCACCACGGTGAACGTAGATTTCCAGATCAAAACCCGTTCCCAACACATTGGGGCCGACAAAATTTCTTGCGCGCGCTTCCGCGATCGCTTTCTCCACGATGATTGCCGCCTCAGGAAACTCCTCCCTGATGTAGATGTAGGCAGTGTGGGCACCGACAGCAAAGGCAGAAATCACCATCCCCTCCACCAACTGATGCGGATCTTGGTGCAAAATGTAACGATCCTTGAACGTTCCCGGCTCCGATTCATCCCCGTTGCAAATCAGATACACCGGTTTTGTGTTGTTGGGAGGAATAAACGTCCACTTCATGCCAGTGGGGAACCCCGCGCCGCCACGTCCTCGCAAACCAGATTTTTTTACCTCCTCGATCAGATCTTTCGGCGCCATTGCCACCGCCTTGCGCAGTTGCTCATAGCCGCCATTTGCCAAATAGCATTCAATCGATGGGTCGTAATCCACCCGGTCGATGTTTTTGAAAATCAATCGATACTCACGAGCGTGCGGTTGCTTTCCCTGCTTGTATGAAATCATGGCAACATTTTCTAATCAATTAAGACAATCTCGAATGCTCTAACCTTCGCCTGTAGGTAGCGAACATGCAAACTCGCCACAAACTCGCAACAGAACATTCCAGCGCAACAGAACAATCAACCCCTGTCGCGGCATCAACTTGGCGCATTCGCCATCATCCAGCAAGTGGAAAGTGTGATCCTCGCCGAAACTTGTGCTTTAGCATGCCCGGAAGCAGGCAAATCTCCCGGGACTAGGGCACACCGATCAGACTCAGCGCGATTTCACGATGCTGACGCGCGCGACGATGCTCGAACAGAAATACGCCTTGCCACGTGCCCAGCACCATGCGTCCTCGCGCAATCGGAATCACCTCACAGGTGCGAGTCAAGGCCATGCGAATGTGACTCGGCATGTCATCGCATCCCTCATCCGTGTGCGTGAACCATGGGGTTGTCTCCGGCACCAAGCGCTCAAAAAAGCCTTCCAAGTCATGCCGAGCCGCGGGATCAGCATTTTCCATGATCACCAAACTCGCGCTGGTATGGCGAGCAAACACCGTTAACTGTCCGGTTTGAAACCCACTCGCTTGAACGAAATCGCGCAAGGCGGGGGTGATTTCATACGTTCCCTTACCGGAAGTGACGACAGATAGATCAGAATGCTTGATGTTCATGAAAACCCATTAAAATACCATTGCATTCAGAACTCCATGACCCATTTTCCCGTCGCGATGCCCTGTTCCATTGCTGAGTGAGCCTCTCGCAACGCATCGGTCGAAATCTTGCCTAAATGGCGTGTCACCGGACTGCGAAGCTCACCGCGATCCACGGCTGCGGCAACCTGTTGCAAAATGCCTCCCTGCTGTGCCATGTCTGCTGTCTGAAACATCGCTCGGGCAAACATGAACTCCCAGCACACACGCACACACTTTGCTTTTAGTGGATCTCCAACACGCAAGGCCTGTTTGGGCTCGACAATCAACAACAGACTTCCGAGCGGTGCAATGAGTTCACCCATCTCGCGCCAATAGGCATCAGAGTCCACAAAATTCGCAATCACGTCCGGCGCGCCAATGCCCAGGTCTTGCCACTGCTGCGTCAAGCCCTCGCGCCCCGCAATCACCACGTCCGCTCCCATTTCCTCTGCCCATGCGCGACTCTGTTCCCTTGCCGCGGTTGCCACAACTCTCATCCCCGCTCGTTTCGCAAGCTGAATTGCCATTGAGCCCACGCCGCCACCACCGCCGATGATCAGGATCGTCTGTCCTGCCACCAGCCCCACTCGCTCATGCAGGCCCTCCCATGCGGTCAAGGATGTCAGCGGCAAGGCGGCGGCAGCGGCAAAATCCAAGGATCGCGGCTTGTGTGCCACCAACCGATGATCCACACACTGATATTGTGCATTGCATCCGGGGCGAGTCACATCCCCCGCATAAAACACCTCATCCCCCACCGCGAAGCCAGACACCCCTGCCCCGCACGCCACGACCACTCCAGCTGCATCCCATCCGAGAATGCGAGGCTGATCCAACACACCCGCCACCATCGCGCGGCGCTTGGCATCCACGGGATTGATCGCAATCGCACGCAATTCAATCAACAAATCCAGTTCCCCACCACTTGGCATGGCACACGTGAACTTTTCAAAACAGCCTCGATCTGTTGTCGGCAAAAACTGTCGCACTCCCCAAGCTTGCATGACTCATGCATGACAGAATCACGCTCAACCTGCCAACCAGAAATGCTCCGATGTTGATTTCATGTCCATTACCGATGATTTCAGCCTTCTCGAGCAATTTATCGAATATTTACTGACAAGCATTGGCGTCTTTGGTGATATGATCTACGACAGTCACATTCGTCGCTGTTTAAAACCAGCAGTCGTTACTGCCCTGTCCACCTCAAACACATGAAAATGCAAACAAACTCCCGTCGTTATCGTCGCGCTTCCCGTGGTTTTACCTTGTTGGAAATGGTCATTGTGCTCGGCATCATCGGTCTCATCATTGGTGGAGCCATCAGTGTGATGGGCAAAGTCGGAGAAGGAGCCGCCGTGCAGCGTGTCAAAGGCGACTTCAGCACACTGAGCAGCACTCTGAAAATGTATAAAATCAACAACGGCTTTTACCCTTCCACTGCGCAGGGCTTGAAAGCGCTGGTGGAGCGTCCTAGCGGTGCTCCCGTGCCCAAATCGTGGACACAACTTGCCGACCGCGTGCCAACCGATCCTTGGCAACAGGAATATCTCTACAAATTTCCTGGCAGCAAAGTTTCCACAGAATTTGAGCTGATCAGCAAAGGCAAGGATGGCCAGAGCGGCACGGAAGACGACATGTCCAGCCAGAATCAATAAAATCTGCGTCCGCTAGCCACTCTATTCGCATCATGAGCCGTAAGCCCTGCCGCACCAATCATCTGCCGACGGGCTTTACTTTGCTAGAAATTGTCATTGTGTTGGCCTTACTGGGTCTCGCGATTGGCGGAGCGGTGACCTATTTTGTCGTCAATGCCACGGAACGTCATTTCAAGAACTTGGCTGGTGACTTGGAGGTCTTGTCAAAAAAAGCGCGCATGGCGGCCATTGTTCAACAAACGCCTTACGCCTTGACCATTAGTGCGACCCAAGTGCAACTCGCGCCGCTGGCGGAAGCCACCGATGATGAGCAACAGCGGCTTGAGCGCCAACAGCAAGAAGAGTTGCAGCAAACTGAGCAGACGACGGATTCGCATCACTTCAAACCAGTAAGAGAAAACCTAAATTTTGATGGACTGGAGGTGTCGATTCGGCGCTGGGGAGCCATCAACTGGGCGCGCATTGATCGGGGTGACATCGAAGTTTGGCGTTTTGATCCAAATGGCTTGTGCGAGCCCATCGCTCTGCGTTTTGCGGCCAACAAAAGCTGGATTTCCCTCGATTTTCACCCTCTGAGTGCCGGAATCCGCGATCAGCAGATGGAGGCTTATTGAACCATGCAAACTCAAGCTCAGTCGCATCATTTCCGAAAAGGTTATCTCTTGTTAGAGGTGGTGATCGCCATTGGCATCTTTGCCACCGCAGCGGTGGGTTTTGCGGTGGCACTGAACAAAGCTGCCGATGCGGCGGATTTGACCCAGCGCGAGATGCAAATCACTCGGATTCTGCGCAGCTCGCTTGACGACGCAGTGTCGCGCCCGATCACTGAAGAGGTCACGACAACTGAGAAAATCGAAGAACAAAACATCGAAATCGACACAACATACAAAAAAATCGAGGATCTCGAAAACAAGGACGGTCAATTGCTGCAAGACATGTGGCTCGTCACGGTCAGTGCTCACTGGTATGAGCAAGGTCAATGGAAAGAACGCAGTGCAAGCACTTGGCGCTATGGTCGCGCTTACCAACCATGAACTCATCTCCACGTCCATCTCCTTTGTCGAAAGGGTCACTCGTGCGTCGGGCACGTGGGTTCACTTTGATTGAAATTGTCCTTGCGCTGGGTTTGATGGCCGCGTTGATCACGATGTGTGCCCGCATGGCCTCGGCGAACTTGCAACTGGCTCAGGGAATTAGTCGCAATCAAGCCGAGAGCACCGTCCGAGAAGGATTTTTCGAGATGATGAATCAGCAATTTCGCCAATTACCGGGAAACGCGCGCGTGCATCTTGAAACAACCCAGGGCGCTCAACCTTACCTCTACACACTCACGCTGCAAAATGTGCCATTGGCATTCACGTGGGGGGGCGTCGAAAAAGTCGCAAAGGCCATTCAAATTGCTGGCGTGAAACGTCGCGATGGCTATCTCAACGTGGTAATGCGATACTATGAGCATGAAATTTTAGACGAAAACGCCACTAATCAATTAGGAGTCAATGCCGAGGAACCATTCGCCGAGATTATCTTGCTCGAAGACTTGCGCTTCTTCGAGTGGCGGGCGCTGGATGGGCGTTCGCTGGAATGGCAACTAGACTGGGATGTGCAGGGGCGCGCACCGCTGCAATTGGAACTCGTCATGGCACAAGGCGCTTATGGTGATGAATTGAAGCAAATTTTTTGGCTCGTTCCCAAGGTGAACCCAGAAACAGTGATGCGCACTCTCGGCCAGCAACAGCAAGGGCAAAACCCCAACAATCCTAATCAGCCACCTGCCACCGGTGGCCCGATTCTCCCGCCGATTCAGATCAATCCCCCACCCAACAAGCAATGATTAGCGCCATCTCATCTCGCTCAGATCGCGGATCGGCCATTCTGGCCGTGATTTGGCTGATTTTAATTTTGTCGTTCGCTGTTCTCACGGCGGTGCGTTTGCTTTCGTTTGACATGGACGTGGCCGAATCGCAGATCAACGGTTTTCGCGCGGAACAAATGGCCGAGCGTGGCATTGCTGTGGGCATCAACCCTGCGGTCAAGCGCGATGACCCCTTGCTGCAACAAAACGATGCCGATGGGGCATCTTGCCAGGTTAGCATCGAATCCGAAGGACAGCGCTTCAACATCAATCATCTTCTGCTGATCACCAACGATAAGCGTCTGGTAAAAGAGATTTTTGTTCACATGGGGCTGGACGTCGATGCCGCACAAGCCGTGGCAGATGCCCTCAAAGACTGGGTGGATCCGGGCGATGAAAAAGAACTGAATGGCGCGGAAAAAGAATATTACGAGGATCTGGGCCGAATCAACCAGCCATTTAATCGCCCATTTTATTCGCTGGATGAAATGCGTTTGGTGCGTGGCATGGATTTAGTGGAAGCCGCTTACCCGCAATGGCGTTCGTGGTTCACCGTTTGGACCACTGGCGGATTAGACATCAATGAGGCCGATGCCGAAAAAATTGCCCTCGCAGCAGAATGCAATCTCGACGACGCGGATGCGGTGGTTGAACAAGTGCGCGGTGCTGATGGAATTAGAGGCACGGAGGACGATCAGCCTTTTCAAGACACGGCATCCGTGCTTAGTCTGTTGCGTGTTCCCGATTTTTTATCCGCCGTTGTCACGCCGCGTCTCACGACCAATGATAGCACCACCCGCATCGAAAGCACGGGCGTAGTCGGGGCGAGCAAACGCAAAATCACCATGATCGTGCGCAATCGCACTGGCCGACCAGCAACTTTAGAAAAATCAGAACAAGTCATACCGTGAATCATAAAAAAGGCGAAATCACTTTACTCTTACCGGGCACCATCGGTTGGGAAATTTGGACTGGACAACGGGGTCAGGACTTCGAACGTCAGGAAATCAGCGAAAGTCCTTATCTCAATGAAATTCCTGGGTTACAAAATCGCGACATTGCGCTGTTTTTTCCTGTGCGAGAGGCAACGGTGATGCCGTTTATCGCCAATACGACAGATCCCACACTATTCGATGACACCGCGCTAATGCACTCAGAACGTCTCGGCGTGCGTGTCGATGCGAGCGCTGGACAGTTGATGGATACTTTTTTGATCGAGCAACATGAGCAACACAGCGTGCTTAGCACCATGGTTCTGCGTGCTCCAGCGGAAGGCGAGTTACCGAGCAGAAGCCCACAATCCTTCGACTACTCGCCCCGCGCCTATGCCTTTGTGGGTCATGGATTAGCGGTGTGGAAAGAATTGAGCTACTGGGTTTTTTGCTTGTATCAGCACGGACAGATGCTTTACGCGCAAGCCACATCCATTGATGCTGAGCACCCGGATGAATCACTTTTGCGCGAGGTAAAATTGGCTTTGATTCAATTGCAATTGCAGGGCATGGACATTCAAATCCAGCATGTTCGCGTGTGGCACCCCGCGGGGGATCTGGGTGATGCCGGAGCTCTCGCTGAGACGTTTGGCGTGGTCGCTCAGGTTTCCAACCGACCCACCCCGCTGTTGCCAGCTCACGCTTCTAAGCTCCTACCGGCCGATGTTCATGCCGAGCGGCGCGCGATTGCCAAGAAACGTAGCATGACGATTGCGGCGGGGTCACTCCTACTCCTGCTCATCGGTTGGATCGGCTGGATGGGTTTTGAGCTTTGGCAGAATACCAGCAAAACGCAGAAACTGAAGATCCAGGCCCGCGCGGTCGAACCTGAAGTCCAAGCTTTTACCTTGCACCAAGCAAAATGGCGTGAACTCGGTCCCTTGGTGGATCCCGATCAATGGCCCTTGGAAACCCTGCATCGGATCAGCCGCTGCCTGCCTCCGACGGGTGGCGTGCGACTGCGCACCGCTGAAATCTCCAATCAGGAAGTGCGCATCGTCGGCGAAGCTCCACTGCCAGCGCCGATCGGACAATTGAACTTTGCGATCAATAAGAGTGATCAGCTGACTCGCTTCAAATTCCGCCCATCCCAGCCCACCAACACCCCCAAAGGATGGGAGTTCACGACCGTTGGAGAAATCCCAACCGAACTCAATCAGTAATTTTTCATGTTTTCTCAAACAGATAGCATTCACTGCGGTTTTTATTCTGCAACTCTAGCTCCGAGCACCGCCCAATTCCATGTCTGATCGCGAAAAAAAATTAATCATTCTATTCGGGGGTGCCGTGGTATTGATGGCGCTGCTGTGGGGCTATAAGTGGTTTAATCAACAAAAAATCATCGCTGAAAACGAACACCGCAGCGCTGAACAAATGTTGCGCGACGCCGAGCTGTTCAAGCAATCGCGCGAACAAGTCGCTGATGAAATTGAATGGTTGCAGCAACACGAGCCGCAGCCCGAGGCAGCAGAACAGGTGCCAGCGCGTTTACAGGGCTTGTGCGCCAGTGAGGCGGCAAACGCGGGCATGCAAATCAAGCAACAGAAAATTCTAGCCAACACCTTGGATAACGATGCAGGTGCTCCCCCTAGCCATTATCAGCGTGCAAAAGTTGAGTTCACCGTGACAGGTCGCGAGGAATCATTGTATCAGTGGTTCGATCGCTTGCACCAGCCCGACTCCTTCCGTGCGATCACGGCACTGCGTTTAACTCCCAACCGGGAAGACGATACGACCATCGACTGCACTGTGACGATTGAACAATGGTATGTGCCCCTTGCCGCTGATCAAACCCCAGAAACAACTGAGACACCATGAGATCGCTTTTTTTGCCATTATTGTGCCTCGCAGCGATGCCAGCCGTCGCCGCTCCACCGCAAAAATTCCCGCTGCAAAAATATGCGAGTCTGTGGCTAAATTCTCCCTTTACCACCAAACCGGTTGTTAATTCTGGAGAAGTGGCAAAAGACAACCCTCTCAATGATTGGGCGCTGGGAGGCATCACCAAGTTTCCCGATGGATGGTTCGTGGTGCTACTCAACAAAAAAAATCCAGAGGAACGCAAGTTGATTCTTCCCTCTGGTCAATCCGATTTCAAGGTTGTTCAAGTTGTCGAAGATCCAGAAGATTATCGCAACACTAAGGTCACCTTATCAGCTGATGGCCAACAAGGAGAGGTTGTTTATGACGAAAAACTGCTCACGATCAAACCAACGCCGACAACCCCTGCCAATCCAGCGCCCGGTCAAACCAACCCTCAAGCTAACCCGGCTGGAGCGGTGAATAACCCCACTGCACCTCCAGGTGCCGCTCCCAAACCTCCTGCCGTTAATGGCAATGTGCCCGTGCGTCCGCGATTGCGCACGATTGTTCCACCACAAAACAAATAATCCCACCTTTCTGCCACATCATGATCAAACCACCGTTTTTACTCCTCGCCGGCCTTGGCGCTCTCAGTCTCAGCGCTGTTTCGGCGCAATCAGATTCAGCCGATGCCAATGCCGCCGCCCCTGCAGCCACACCTGTCACGCCCCAGGCGGAATCTAGCGCGCCGGGAACTGTGACTCCTGCGCCACCCACCGGCTTGCCACCGGGGATTACACTGCCTAAAATCAATCGCCCGAAGGTGGCAGACGTGGTGCGACCTGACGCACGACCGAAGGCGATTCCCGTCGCTCCGGTGACTCAGATCACCAACTTGCCTGCTGGCCAAGTGAATACTCCCGTCAATGCACCCGACCCCACTGCCACTTGTGAAGTGGCGCTCCAGTTTCCTAAACTCACTGGCGAAGATTTGAGTTTTTTGTATCACCGTCTCACCGGACGACGTGTGGTGATCGCTGCTGAGGCGACGAAACTAGAGCTTTACTTCGTGCAGCCTCCTCCCATCACTTACGGACAAGCCATCGACCTCCTCAAGGCGGCTTGCCTGATGCAAGGCTTCGTTTTTGTTCCCGGTGGCAATGATTGGGACAAGCTGGTTTCCGCCTCTCAAGGCCCAAAGCCAAGTAGTGTGGGTAAAACTCCTCTGATCACACACCCTCAGGATCTGCCGGTTGGCGATGAAGTGGTGCAATACGTGATGACGCTCAAGCACATTAAGCCAGATGAAGCCACGCGCATCTTCCAAAGCGTTGTGGTTCAGCTCAATGCTTTTGGTTCGATTGTTCCTGTGCCGAATTCTTCCGCCTTGGTCATCACGGAAAATTCATCACTCATTCGTTCGTTAATCGACCTCTTGGCTCAGGTGGATAAACCTGCTTATGAAATGGAAACCAAGTTTATTTCCGTGCAGTATGCCGATGTGGAGACACTAGCGACCACGCTCACCGAGCTGTTTACCGCGCAAAAAGAGGCTCAATCCACCGCGACTGGGGTGCAACGCGTGGCTCCAGCACCGGCAGGGAATAATCCAGCGGCCAATCCTGCAGCAGCCAATGCAGGTGCTGCGGGCCAAGGCGGTGGCACGGCTGATAGCCCTCCCGCTCAAATCATCCCGGACTCGCGCACGAATCGGATTTTCATCATGGCGCGGCCCATCGATTTGCTGTTGATCGAGGGTTTGATTCGTGAATTTGATACGAAGACAGATGATCGCAATTTTATGCGTCGTAAATTGCGATTCTTGCCGGTGGGTGGCTTTTTGAGCGTGGCTGAAAACGCGCTGACTCGCGCCTACGGAGCCGCAAGCAATGCCACAGGTGCCCCGGGAGCTGGCGGAACGGCCGGCGCGCAAGGCGGTGGAGCAGCAGCCGCTCCTGCACGCGCTCAGCAGAGCACCAGCATGGGACGGAACTCCAACTCTCGCAACTCGAGCAGCAATGGCCTGAATTCGGGAGTCGGCGGTTTTGGCAATGGCAGTGGTTCGGGCACGGGTGGCTCTGGCGGTGGTTTGTCTGCGCCGCAAACGGACACGTCACCGCAGAGCATGCTCATCGGTCGCACCTTTTTGGTTGCCGATAACATCACGAACTCAATCATTGTGCAAGGTCCACCCGCAAGCTTGGAAATCATCAATAATTTGTTGGATGAGATCGACGTCAAAGCCGATCAGGTCATGGTTTCAACAGTGTTTGGACAGTTGAATTTGAATGACTCCGAAAAATACGGGTTCAATTGGCTTCAAAAACTCAATAATGATTCAACAGGCACGATCGCTGGTGGAATTGGAAGCCCGCTGCCAGATGTCGCCACTAATAACAACAACGTCTTCAACACTGAAGGAGCATTTTCTGGCGGCTTAGGCGTTTATGGCACCATCGGCAACTACTTTGCTGCGAATATCAAAGCCTTGGAATCGACCGGAAAATTCAATATCATCTCACGCCCAACGATTTTCATGGCAAATAATCAAAAAGCGATGATTTCCAGCGGCAAGCAAATTGCGGTGCCAACAAGCTCCTATAACGGAACATCCAATTCTGGTTTTAGCACCAACATCGAATATCGTGATGTGCAATTGGCTCTGGAAGTGATTCCGCTGATCAATTCTCAAGATGAAATCACCTTGCAAATTTCTCTGGTGAGTCAAGACCTGGCTGAAAGCACTCGCAAGGTCGGTGACACTGATACCAATGACATCATCAGTCGCGAGCTACTCACCACCGTCACAGTTCCAAATAATCAGACGGTCGTTCTTGGTGGGTTGATCATCGACAGCGAAAGCAAGAGCAAAAGTGGTGTGCCCATCTTGAAAAACATCCCCGGCATCGGTGCGTTATTTCGCAGTAGCACGACGACCAAAAATCGAGACGAGCTCTTGATCTTCATTCAGCCAAAAATCATTCGTGATCAAGCAACGATGAAAGAGGGACAAACCGATGTTCACAACCGTTTTGATCTGGCTACGACGATTCAAGATCATCCGGACATGGGTGACGGCGCACCAAAGGCGAAAGCCATCGATGAAGCAGAGGACAAGAAATCCGCTCCAAAGAAAATGATCATCATCGACGGCCCCAGCAAAGGCATGGTTCCCAGCGCCAGCCGCCCCGGCAAGTTATTCTCGCCGCATCGATAAGTTCACTGACGAGGTTCACGCACGACTTTCGTGAAGCAGGGCAGATCACATCGGTCTGCCCTTTTTTCGCGTCATTTTAACGGAAGCAAATCGATGCTGGAGCTCCTGGCTTTTTCACTATCAGCGGAGTTTACGACGTGACGGCCTATTTGGTTCCAGCTTTCACACTCGCATCATTTGGCTGAAATTGATGCCAAAACCAAAGCATCACCAGCAGAGTAAAACTCGCCAACACGCCCCAATACCAGTCCCAGCGCTGATGAACCACCACTGCCCACGCATGGAGACATTGCAAACCCAAGGTTCCCAGCAACGCGCCTAATCCATTGGTAGCGAGACCAAGCAAGCCCTGCATCTGCCCACGCATTTCTACTGCCACGCAGCGATCGAGAAAAATTTGCCCCGTGATAAAAAACAAAGTGTAGCACAACCCGTGTAAAAAAATGCCTGCCCACATCCATGGTAACTGATGCGTGCTGCCCGCTAGGGCAAAAAAGACAAACCGCGCCACACAAAAAGCCAAGGCCCACAAAAAAATCACCTTGATTGGATAGCGCATCATCAACCAACCCGTCAGCGCCATGGCCACCACCTCGCTCCATTGGCCGAAGCTCATCGTGACCGTCGATGTCACATCACCCAAGGCATGCAGATGATCTGGCGTGTGCATGTAAAATGCGGTCAAGGGCATCGAAAGCAAGCAAGATGCGATCAAACAAACAGCCACCTGTCGTTGCTTGAGCAACTGAAAAGCATCCATGCCCATCAAACTGCGCCACGAACTGGATCGACCGCGCGGAGGCGTATTTGGCAAGCGCCACATGCTCCAAGCTAGCAGCAGTCGCGTGGCGGTGCCGGCATAACCGGCCGCAGCGGTGGCATCTGCGCGGAGCACAAAGCTAGTCATCCAACCCGCCATGATCCAGCCCAGCGTCGCCCAGAGCCTTGCCCGCGGGAAGCCTCGTTCCGGATTGGGCAAATGCGTCATCGCCACTGTTGTGATCAGCCCCCACATCGGAGCAGAGATGATCGAGGTCAACAAGAAACATCCTACAAAAAACGCCGGATGCCAATGGTGTTCCAAGCACCAAAACGCCAAACCCAAGAAAATGCACCCCACCAACGCGAGCCATCCTGCCAGCTTTTGCGCCGCAATTTTGTGATCAGCCAACGCGCCGCCGCACAAGGGCGAAAGCATCGAAGACAGCGGCAACACCAAAAAGGCGTAAGCCACCCAATCATAACTCCAACCCGCCGCCCGCATGATGTTGGTCAGTGCTGGCAACCAGAAACCCGGACCCATGCCCATCAAGAAAAACATCGCTGCCAGACGAATAAAAAGCCGATCCGTTCCCCCTGCCTTGACTTCGATCGATCCACTCACGCGCGCTTGTAGTAAAGCATGACACTCCACACACCAAGCATATTTGGCGTCGAAATTGTTGCCCACTTGTCGCAGCAGTTTTTTTCATGGGATTGGCACTTGCCATTGCCAAAAGACTTTCAACCTGCTTGGATGTGACAACGTTTAACACTATGACCTCACCTGCCACATCCGATCCTCGCCAATTTCGCCGCGCCATTTTAAAACTCAGTGGAGAAGCACTCCGCGAGCCCGGCAGCAGGGATAATATTTCCCCTGAAATTGTTGGTCGGATAGCCTCAGAGATTCGCGATTCCTTGGTCAACGGGCTGGAATTGGGGGTTGTTGTTGGCGGTGGCAATTTTTGGCGTGGAGCCAGCGCGAGCGCGCGGGGCATGGATCGGGCGACCGCTGATTACGTCGGGATGCTGGCAACGGTGATGAACGCGTTAGCGCTTCAAAGCGCACTTGAAGCCGAAAAGGTCAAGTGTGTGGTGATGTCCGCCATCGAAATGACCAATGTGGCGGAGACATTCATTCGGCGTCGGGCAGAAACCTATTTATCCGAAGGCAAGGTGGTGATCTTCGCAGCCGGAACTGGAAGTCCATTTTTCTCAACGGACACAACAGCCGCATTGCGTGCCAGCGAAATGAAAGCGCATGCCATTCTGAAAGCGACAATGGTGGATGGAGTCTATGACTCAGACCCGAAGAAAAACCCCAACGCCGTGCGTTATGAAACCGTCAGCTTTCAGGAGTGCATTTCCTCTCAGCTGAAAGTGATGGACACGACAGCTTTCAGCTTGTGCATGGAAAATCAAATCCCCATCATTGTGTTCGATTTGGAGAAACACGGCAATGTCACCAGCGCGTTGCTGGGACAGGATGTCGGAACAATTGTTCAATAAATTTTAGCTACTATCATGGATCCAGAAGAAGAATTATTTGAGATTGAAGCCAACATGACCAATGCCGTGCAGCACTTGCTGCAGGAGTTTAGTGCCGTGCGCACGGGCAAGGCATCGCCAGCATTGATCGAGAACATGGACGTGTATGTTCGCGCCTACGACTCGATGATGAAGCTAAAAGCGGTCGCTGTTGTGAGTTCGCCCGAGCCACGAATGCTGATGGTTCAGCCGTTTGATCCCTCGACCACCCAAGACATCGAACGCGCGATCCGCGAGAGCAAGCTGGGACTCAACCCATCGGCAGCTGACCGCTCCATTCGCGTTCCCGTTCCAGAATTGTCCGAGGAACGCCGTCGGGACATGGCCAAACTGGTCAAGCACATGGGTGAGGAAGCAAAAATCAGCGTGCGTCAAGTCCGCAAAGAAGGCATGGACGCAGCAAAAAAAATGAAAGCGGAAAATTTTCTCACCGAAGATGGCCAAAAGGTATTCGAAGCCGATGTGCAAAAACTGACGGACAAGGCGGTGAAGGAAATCGACATCCACGTCGCCCAAAAGGAGAAAGAGATCATGACGATCTGACAGCTTTGCATTTCTGAACGATCAGACATCCACCGATTCGGAGTCACCATCAACTGGTCGTTCATCAGGCTTCTAAAACGCAATAGCGCGGTGTTTTGTGAAAATCACCGCGCTTTTGGTTGTTGCAAGTCAAGAAATTCACGACTCAAAGTGCCTTGATGTGAATGCTCGCCAGCATGTGAATGCTCGCCAGCACACGCCCCACCCCGTGATCATCACGTTAAGCCATGATTCCTTTGATCACCTTAGCGGGCAAAACACCGGTGAGACGATTGTCCAGCCCTTGGTATTTGAAGGATAAACGGTGGTGATCGATTCCAAGCAAATCGAGCAGCGTCGCATGCAAGTCACGCACGTGCATGGGGTTCTCGGTGATATTGAAGGACATTTCATCCGTCTCACCGAAAGTGATGCCCGGCTTGATCCCACCTCCGGCCATCCAGATGGTGAACGCGCGCGGATGATGGTCACGGCCGTAATCTGTAGCCGTAAGATTGCCCTGCGAATAAGTGGTGCGGCCAAATTCACCACCCCAAATCACCAGGGTGTCCTCCAACATTCCTCGCTGCTTCAGATCCTGAATCAAACCATAACAGCCATGATCCACGTCCTTGCACTGCGATGTGATGTCACGCGGCAAGTTCGCATGCTGATCCCATCCGCGATGAAAAACTTGCACAAAACGCACACCACGTTCCAGCAATCTCCGCGCCATGATCGCCGAGTTTGCAAAGGTTCCACGATTTTTGGAGTCCTCACCGTAAAGTTGATAGGTCGCCTCCGACTCTTCCGATAAATCCGCGAGTTCTGGAACGCTAGCTTGCATGCGATAAGCCATTTCATATTGCTGAATCCGTGTTTGAATTTCCGGATCTCCCACTGCCTCGTAAGACTGCTGATTCATCATGGCGAGACCATCAAGCATCTTGCGTCTTAGTTCACGCGGCACCCCCGGAGCGTCTTTGAGAAACAACACCGGATCCCCCTTGGAACGCAGCGCCACTCCCGCATACTTACCTGGCAAAAACGCCGAGCCCCACAAGCGGGATGAAATCGCTTGGACGTTAGAGAGCGGACTGGAATGCGTGGCGTGCAAGACCACAAATGTCGGCAAATCATGATTCATTGACCCCAACCCATACGCCAGCCAAGAGCCCAAGGACGCCTTACCACTGACCATGTTGCCGGTATACATGAGCTGATTGGCTGGTTCGTGATTGATGGCATCGGTGTGCATTGACTTGATCACGCAGATGTCGTCCACCATTTTTGCCGTCCATGGCAATAACTCCGATACCCACGTGCCAGCCTGTCCGTGTTGAGCAAATTTGAATAAGCTCGGCGCAATCGGAAACTTGGCCTGGCCCGCGGTCATGCCAGTCAGACGCTGACCCGAGGCGACCAAAAAATCCTTCATGTCAGTGCTAAACTTATCCTTCAGTCCGGGCTTGTAATCGAACAAGTCGATCTGCGAAGGCGCGCCAATCATTGAAAGATAGATCGCGCGCTTCGCCTTTGGAGCAATGTGCGCCAATGGCGCGGGAAGCTCAGTTGAATTTCCTGCCATCGCCTCATTTCCCAATAACGTGGCCAAGGCCGCATACCCGAGTCCAGTGGCGTTTTTTCTGAAAAAATGTCGCCGTGTCAACGATGCGTTAAATCGATCTAAATCTGTGTTCATGTCTCTGATTGCAGGGGTTGTTACGATTCACCAATCATTTGGTTAAGGCCTCATCCGTGTTGATCACTTGACTTGCCACTAGCGTCCAAGCCGCCAGTGTTCCAGGTGCAAGTTGAGCGTCTGCGGCCTTTTCGCCGACACCAATCAGCTGTTTGGCCTCAGTCTCGTGCTCAGCGTAATAACTCAGCGCGGAGCGCAACGTGTTTTTCAAAGCTGAATGATCCTGAACCGAAAGATCACGACCTAACACACGCTGCGCTAACCAATTTAATGCCACATCCTCATCCGGATTTTTCTGCAAAGCAAGCTGCGCCAGATGACGTGACGCCTCGACAAACTGCGGGTCATTGAGTGTCACAAATGCTTGCAGCGGCGTATTGGTGCGCTCGCGGCGAACACAAAATGACTCGCGGGAGGGAGCGTTCAAGATCTCCATCGATGGCGGCGGTGCCGTGCGTTTCCATAAAGTATACATGGAGCGGCGGTAGAGCGACTCTCCGCTGTCCTGCTTGTAGAAACGCGTGTCCGATTGCGACATCGCCACAGCCTCCCATATGCCCTCTGGCTGATAAGGTTTCACCGACGGGCCTCCCAACTTGGTCGATAACAGCCCCGAAGCAAATAGCACACCATCTCGCAACGACTCCGCCTCCAAGCGCAGGCGTGGAGCGCGAGCCAACAAGCGATTGAGAGGGTCTTTTTCCAGTTTCTCTGCTGAAATCACGGCTGATTGACGATAAACCGAAGATGTCACCATCATTTTTGCCATGTGGCGGTAATCCCATTTTGCATTCATGAACTCGACAGCCAACCAATCCAACAAAGCGGGATGTGTGGGGCGTGCGCCCATGATGCCAAAATCCTCAACCGTCTCCACGATGCCAGTCCCGAAAATATAATTCCAAAGCCGATTCATGGTAACCCGCGCAGTCAAAGGATTGCGTCGGTCCACCAACCAGCGACCCAGGCCTAATCGGTTTTGTGGCATGTCTGCCGTCATGGGCTGCAACACCTTCGGCACGTTGGCTTCCACCTGCTCGGCTTTCGCGGTGTAATCACCACGCGTCAACACATGCGCGATCGGTTTGGAATTGGGTTTTTCCTGCATCACCAGGGTGTTAGAGCCCCGCGCCATGATCTGCTCACGCTTTGTTTGTATTTTCTTTTGGCTAGCTCGAATGTCCTTGATCTCGGGATCGATGTTTTCAAGGTAATAAGCATACAAGCGCGCATCTTGCTCCTTCGTGCGCTCGGCCTTGGCCGAGAACGCCAGGGTGTTGGTCGCACCTGTCTGTGCCAGCAGCAACACCTCTGCTTCACCTAATGCACGGCGATAAAACCTGACATCGCGAATCGCGATATCCGCGTTCAAGGCTGAATCCCCTGCCTTGCCGGGATGACGACGCCCCAAGCGCAGCGGCACATTGTTATGAATCGTCGCGCCCACGTCACGATCACCCGCATCAGTCTCGAGCAGCTTTCCATCCAAATACAGCGAAAGGGCTTTGCTGGCTTTTTGGTCACCCTGCCAAGTCACAAAAACATGGTGCCAACCTGGACTCAAGCGCTCTTTGGCTGTGACTTTTAATGCATTATCCTGCCACTGATCGATGACATGAGCTGCCAACTTGCCACCATCGAGATACAAATCCCATCCGCGATACTTATCGTCAACGTTCATGCGAGCCATCACTGCGCCTGTTGTCTCGCCCTTGACTTCGATCATCGCGCCATACGAAAACGAATCGCCGCGGCGCACATTGCCAACATCGCCCACCACTAATTCCTTGCCTTTGCCGATGATGACCGCGCTTTTATCTGACCCGCTAGCGCGTGCCAACTGATTATCAATGCTTAGTTTTTTGCCGGGCAGCGACGCAACAACAGCACCAGATTTTTCTGTCAACGGCAAATGCAACTCCATCGAGGGATCCAACGATCCACTTGGCATGGAGCTTAGCTGATTTAACCAAGCTTGATATGCAGACTGCGCGCTCGTGTTTTTGGCTTTTAGCGCCGCATCTAACAATGACATTTGCTGATCAAGCTCCTTCAACGCAACGCGATCCTCCGCAGGCGGCACGAACACCACCGGCGGGTGATCCTTGTTGTTGCGATCGAGTGGCGTCATCGTGGTGTTACGAAAAAATGCCGTTAACTGATAAAACTCTTTTGTGCTGATGGGATCAAATTTGTGATCATGACAAGCGGCGCAACCTGTCGTCAAACCCAGCCACACTGCCGATGTGGTATCCACACGGTCTTTTGCATAAATCGCATCGTATTCCTCGGGAATCGCACCACCCTCCCCAGTTGTGGGCAAGCAACGATTAAAACCAGTGGCAACTTGCTGATCCAACCCAGCATTCGGCAGGAGATCGCCCCCAATTTGCTCGATGGTGAACTGATCCCATGGCATGTTTTGTTTGAACGCTTGAATGACCCAATCACGATAAGGCCAAATTGATCGATAGTTATCGATGTGAATGCCGTGGGTGTCCGCATATCTCGCCGCATCCAGCCATTGACGCGCAAAATGTTCAGCCGAAGCAGTGGAGGCAAGCAATCGCTCAGCCGCCTGATCAACAGCGCGGTCCGCGTCCATTGCGTAGTCTTTCTCAAAGGCGTCCAACTCCGACACCTGTGGTGGAAGACCAGTGAGATCATAGCTCATGCGACGCAGGAGACGACGCGGGTTTTCCGTTGGATTCGGTGACAGCCCAGCCGCGTCAATTTTCTCCCGCACAAACGCATCGATCGGATTCTTCACCCATTTCTGATCCTTCACCAACGGAATGGGTGGCTGCACAGGCGCGATGAAGGCCCAATGTTCCTCATATTTGCCGCCCTGTTGAATCCACTTTTCCAGCAGAGCAAGCTGATCGGGCTTGATCTCCTTATGAACACTTGGAGGTGGCATTACATCATCAGGATCAGTGGTTTTAATGCGCTTGATGATCTCTGAGCCAGCTGGATTTCCTGGATCGATCATTTTCTTGCCATCCTCCCGTTTTGCAAAAGCGTATTCTGCACGATCCAAGCGCAGGGGCTCTGATTTCGGTTCACGCGTGCCAGAGTCCGGACCATGACAATGATAACAAGCCTCGGATAAAATCGGCTGAATGTGCTGATTAAATGTGACCTGATCAGGAACCGCAGGTGCCGCGTTCAACACGGAAACGACCAACGAACTCGGGATCAAACGCCATGACAGCCACATTGGGTTTTGTTTCATCATTCGCATTTTATAAATTGATTTCACGAAGAACGCTAACACATACGACGCATCACTGCACAAACTTACGTGATCTAGCGAAAAAAACACCTCAGCCCGCGCTGACTTCATCCATGAGGTGGACCGGACATCTGATGCAGAAATATATCCAGAGCGCGACCCGAGATCATGATCTCCCACAGTCCCAGCGCAAGTGAAACAACCATCAACACCACACTGAGCGCGAAGACCGGCAACGCGATCTGAGCCATGTGCGCCAACAGCAGTAGCAACACACTCAAGCATCCAATCAGACACATCACCCCACAGGCTTGGCACCAGCGGATCAACTGAATGCGCAAACGCAAATTCGCAACTTGAGCCCGCAATGACGGATCTTTGCCATCTAGCCAATCCGCATGCAACCGGCGCACCAATGCAGATAAATGCAGGAATCGATTAGTGTATGCGAGGAACAACAGTGAACTCGCAGGAAAAAGCAGCGTTGGCGTTGCAAGGTCAAGTTGCATCATGATGTCAGATTGCCGCTGATTCTATTTTGCGGCGACGCCATGTCAAACCGCCAATCGAAACAAGCAACATCGCCGCGCATTCGGGTTCCGGCACTCCCGAGATGCTGATGATTTGATCGCTGTAATAGGACAGATCATTGATCAGCGTGTATTGACCAAAAATGGCGTTGTAAGAGCCAAGTGGTTGATTCTCATAAGTAATCACGCCCTCGATCACACCGGATAAAGCCCATCCACCATTTTCCCACACCAACACCGCACCGCCTGAATCCCCGCTCACAGCCTGCGCCTCAAACTGATTGGGAACATTGTCAAACAACGTCGCATAAACAATCGCGTGGGTGGTCGCGTCCACCAACTGCGCAATGTTGCGCACCTGCACATCATTCATCCCCCAAGCGGTGTTTTGACTATTCACCGTGCCGTAGCCGCTGAGTTCATAAGAATTGGCCGATGCCGTGCTCCAGACATCATCGCTCGGTCCCGGACCTTCCGCCACGTTCCAGTATGACGGCGAGCTGGCCTGATTCCGACCCGCTGCGACAAACATCACATCGGTTCCAACCGTCGCCGCACTGCTGGCGATGTTCATCACTGGCAAGTTAGGATCTTCGGCTAACTGAAACAAAACCAAGTCACAATAAGTCGATAACCCATACCCGCTAGGGTTTTGCAGGCGCTGCCATGAACCAGACTGAGTCGAGCGGCCATTACCGCCAACATAAACCGTGCTCGGCAGGGAAGGCGCCACATGATTGGCGGTCAACACCCATCGATTGCCCAAGTAAACGCCACATGAGCCGGCAATGCGGACGACGTTCCCAAAGTAAGGCATGTTATCCGGTGCCAGTTGCTGATTGGTGTCGGTGTGAATCACCACCGCCATCGCTTGCTGCATCATCATTGCAGCGGCACCTATCGTCAAACGTCGCCAATTCATGTTTAACAAATAAACGAACACCTTAGCATTAGTCAAGCCCAACGCAGATCAAGAATGACCTCCGATCGTGCCATGCCAAGCCCACATCGTGGGATCCAATCGCTCGCGACACAGCGCAATGAGATCTTGTGCCGAACGATTTGGCTCCAAGATAGCAAACACAGCGGAACCGGAACCCGTCATCATTGCCACTTGCACCTCGGGGCGCGCCACTAACCAAGACTTCAATTCAGCGAGAAAACAAAACTTGCGGAACACAGGTTTTTCCAAGTCGTTGTAAAACTCCACATTGCCAGCCTGTTGCGCCGCATATGACACTCCCGGTAACTCAGTCGCATCCGCCCATCGCCGATAAGCATCAGCAGTGGCGACCGCAAAATGAGGCTTAAAAATCACCACGCTCATTCCAGCCAGCTCAGGCATGGGACTGAGTAACTCGCCTCGCCCGCGACAGAGCATCGTTTCTGTTCCCAGAAAAAACGGCACATCACTGCCGATTTTGGATGCGATTTCCACTAACTCGTCATGGCTCAAGGGGTGATCATACCACTGATTCCACGCAAGCAACGTCGCGGCCGCGTCACTGCTGCCACCCCCCATGCCCGCGCCTTGCGGAATGTGCTTATCGAGAGTGATGGCCGCATCGCAGGCTTTGCCCGATTTCTCTGCAAACAACAATGTGGCCTGCACCACTAAGTTTTTTTCATCCTTTGGCACCCCAAAAGCCCGACAATCAAAAGTAAATGCCTCAGCCTCGCGAAACGTCAGCACGTCACACAAATCTGGCACGCGTGTCATCACCGTTTCTAACTCATGATAGCCATCCTCACGTTTGCCCAATATCCGAAGCGATAGATTGATCTTCGCCGGAGCTCTTACCACCAATGTTTTCTCACTCATGCCCTTTGTTGATTGCGATCATAGCCATCATGCGACCTGTTCGTCCACTCTCTTTACGATAACTATAATGCAAAGACAAGTCTGAGGCGGTGCAGATACCACAATCATCAAACAAGCGCACCCCCGCTTGACGGGCTTGCTGGCCGATCGCCGCCGCAAAATCCACCTCATAATGCGGCGGACGAATGCATGGCCCCAGCACCACGATCAAATCCGCTGGATCACTGCAATAAAGCCGCTGCATGGTTTCGATCCCACGCGTCACCATGCCCAATTCCGTGCCTTTTTTCCCTGAGTGCAACAATCCAATCGCTCGCTGCTGGGGATCAACCAGCCAAACAGGTCCACAATCGGCGACGTAAATCACCAGTAATTGTCCCGCAACATTCGTTACCAAGCCATCAACGCCCTCCACCGCAGGCAGACCATCTTCCATCACGCGACAAATGGCATGCGGCACCTCCGCGATTTCTGCGCCATGAACCTGCTCAGCTCGCCACCAATTGGCGTTTGTGAATCCAGCCGCATTCACCCGCTGCTCATGGTAAGGTCGTAATCTCTGCATGGCTTCACCGCGATCCACCGCGACATCGAGATTCGGCTCGCGACCCACCCAGTCCACCATCAGCCAGGACAAGCCTTGCAACATTTCCCAGCCACGCCCGTTCATGATGCGACTACCAAAACAATGGATTTCTCAAGGCATTTTCGCCATGAAACGGCGTGTTGCCTCTACCGTCTCCGTCTCCTCCTGATCCATCTGAGTCAACATTTGCGCCAAATCCGCCGCAATCTCACCCCGCATGCGCGAGACCAATTCAATGCCTTTTTGTGTGATGCGCACCATGATCTTGCGCCGATCCTCCGCCGCATGCACGCGCTCGACGTATGCCAGCTTCTCTAATCGATCCACCAAACCAGTCGCCGCCGCCGTGGAGTGTCCCATTTTCTTGGCGATGTCAGACATCGTCAAATATTCCTCACTGGATAGATACGCCATCAAGAAAAATTGTGGAAAGGACACATTGCCTTTGTTCAATTCCCCTGACAAATTTAAAATGCAATGACGTTGCGTGAACAGGACAAAGTCCGCCACACGATCTGCCTCTGCCATTAAAGCCTTCGTGTTCGTCTGTGTGATGGTCGCATTCATGATTCAATGGTGCGCTGATACCTAGTTGGTGTTCAGCAAATTCAAAAAAACAAGAAACATTGAAGATAATCAAGTCCAAATATTAAAAAAAGCTTACCATCAAGCTGTGTCACGGCGTTTTTCGGCCTAACCAAGCCAGGTTTTTCAAAAATTTCCATTCGCTCATTCGCCAGTTGACTCCCGTTCTCCAATGCTGCCATGTCCACCAATCGCGCTATGATGTTCACTAATGTCAATTGGATGCAAAAAGGTGATCGCGTAGCCAGGATTCCTGGCAGCACATGCGCGGCGGGACGATGGCGGTTGGCGATTTGTGGTTCAGTGTGCCATGGAGCGAAACCCTCAATGGCCTCGATTGGGCAAGCGGCGATGAAGTCGAGGAAATCCTCAGCGACAACGGCACCCAACAAACGGTGAAGGCAATCATCCCAATGGGGACCGCAGGCAAAAGATTCGTCCGCTTAGAGGTTCATTCGTTTTACTGAACAGCTTAAGATGCGGCGGATCTCGGCTCTCCAGCGCAGCAGCACCTCCGCTCACGTCGAATCACATTAGCTTCGATAAACTCAGTGCGATGTTTCTCGAATCGTCGCTATTTGCTGTCACTAACGGGACACACGTCACCAGATCCAGTTTCCAACTGGTGTCGTTCTCCTTGTCGTGATGCGGGACATCGCAACGTGGATTTTTTTGCATTGAACTTGCATTCCCACGTCTTAGTTTCCCTGGTGTGGCAGCACGCACCATCCGCCCGGCAACCTATTTGGCCCTTTTGGAACAACACCCACGATTTAGTGAATGGGTGGAATCATTGCGCCGAGCAGACACCACGCCGCTGACGTTGCAAGGGCTACTGCCTTGTAGCTGCGCATTTTTTTTGGCCGCATTGCATCGTGCGATGCCGGATCGTTTGCTCTGGGTGCTTCAAGACACACCGCGACTGCGCGAGCGCCTCGCCAACGACTTGTATTTTTGGCAAGTGCCGCACTGGATCATGCCGGAAGAAAGCCCGGATCGCGATTCCGCCCTGCTTGGCGATCCCGAGCTACAGAGTCAGCGCCTGCAACTCCTGCAACAAATCCATCAAAGCCCGCAGGGTGTGTTGCTGCTGAGTCCACACACGCTCAGCAGCCCGGTTCCGGCACAGCGCGAGCTAGAACTGAGCGGTTGTGCTCTGAGCGAAAACATGCCGCTCGTCCAAGAGCAATTCATCGCGCAGCTCGCCGCCGCGGGTATTGAGCAAGTCCCGTTGGTGGTGCAACGCGGACAATTTGCCTGTCGTGGTGGCATTGTCGATGTGTTTGATTGGCAATCTCCCCGTCCCCTGCGTTTGGAGTTTTTCGATGACTTGCTTGAATCCCTGCGCCGTTTCGATCTGGACTCGCAGCTCAGTGAGGGAAAATGCACCGATGCCCAGCTGGTTCTATGCGAACCACAGGCCACGGCCAGCTTGAGCGATTACCTGCTGCCCGAGCATCGAGTCATCAGCATGGGAGCCACCGCTAGCCCGCTGACGCCAGTTCATCTTTGCCTAAGCAGTGAAATGGGTGACAACAATCAGCCCACCCTGCAAAGCCACCCGCATCCACTCGGACACTTCGAGGCGGGTGACTTCGTGGTGCAGGAGGGCAAGCGCCAGATGTTTTTCCAACAACTCCAGCAATGGCGCGAGCAACAGTGGCAGGTGCTCATCATCTTCGCCAATCGCGGTGAGGAAGAACGCTTTCGCGAACTTGTCGGCGAGCTCACGGACGTTTCCTACATGCACGGCAATCTGGTGGCGGGATTTTTATTGCCTGACATCCGACTCGCGGTGATCTCATCGGCAGAATTGTTTGGTCGTTACCGTCAGGGCACGACGACAACGCAAAATCTGCTGGTGCGTCACCAAGCAGCGATCACCAACCTCGATGACATTGAGCTGGACGACTTGGTTGTTCACCACGAATACGGCATCGGACGCTTTCGCGGCATTCAGCTCAACCACGACGAACAGTGCGAGGAAGTTTGCATCGAATACCGCGATGGTGCCTTACTGAGTGTGCCAATTGAACAAGTGCATCTCATCGCCAAATACGTGGGCATGGGTGGAAAAACTCCGGAGCTGAACAAACTGGGCGGCAGTGGCTGGAAAAACACCCGTCGCACTGCCGAGACAGCGATCAAGGATTACGCCGCGCAGATCCTCAAGATTCAGGCCGAGCGCGCCACTCTGCCCGCCGAACCGCATGCGCCAGATAGCCGCTGGATGTGGGAATTTGAGCAATCCTTCCACCACACCGAAACAGCTGATCAGCTGCGCGCCATTGAGGAAACCAAACGCGACATGGAGCTGCCTCGCCCAATGGATCGATTGATCTGCGGTGATGTGGGTTTCGGAAAAACCGAAGTCGCCATCCGCGCGGCGTTCAAGGCCGTTACCGGCGGTCGCCAAGTGGCGATTCTTGTCCCCACCACGGTGTTGGCGGAACAACACTGGCGAACATTTCGCGAGCGCATGTCGGATTACCCCATTCGCGTCGAGCTACTAAGTCGCTTTCGCTCAGCAGCTGAGGCCCGACAAACCATCCAGGGTTTGGCAGAGGGCAGTGTGGACATTGTCATTGGCACCCACCGCTTGCTTTCACACGAGATTGCTTACCAGCGACTCGGCTTGATCGTGATCGATGAGGAACAACGGTTCGGCGTGAAACACAAAGAGCGATTCAAGGAACGTTTCCGTGGCATCGATGTCTTGACCCTTTCCGCCACTCCCATTCCGCGCACACTTTACATGGCGTTGATGGGAACGCGAGACATGTCCACCATCGACACCGCACCACCCAATCGAAGCCCGGTTCATACAACCATCAGCTCCTATGACGAGCGAGTGATTCGGGATGCCATCCTGCGCGAAATGCAGCGCGGGGGGCAGGTTTTTTTCCTGCACAATCGGGTCAAGACCATCGCATCTGTGCAAAAAAAATTACAGCAGCTCGTCCCTCAAGCACGGATTGTGATCGGTCACGGTCAAATGGATCAAGATGAATTGGAGCAAGTGATGAATCTCTTTGTCCGTGGCGAAGCCGACGTCTTGCTCGCTACCACCATCATCGAAACCGGCATCGACATTCCCAACGCCAACACCATTCTCATTGATCGGGCTGATCGTTTTGGTCTGGCAGATCTTTACCAGCTGCGCGGACGTGTTGGGCGTGCGGGAGAAAAAGCGTATGCGATTTTGCTGCTTCCGCGCGCCATGATGTCGGAGAGCACAGCCGGCAAGCGCATCGCCGCGATCAAACAATACACGGCGCTGGGATCAGGCTTCAAAATCGCCATGCGCGACCTCGAAATTCGTGGTGCGGGCAATTTGCTCGGCACCAAGCAATCCGGCCACATCGCTGCGGTGGGCTTCGATTTGTATTGTCAGCTGCTGCGCCAATCGGTGGATCAATTGCGTGGACAAGCTCCAGCAACGCGTTGCGAGACGCAGATGCGCATGGATTTCCTCATTCTCAATGAAGCGCAATGGCTGCCCGAACTTGCGAAAACCAACCTCCCGGTTTTTTTGCCGAAGACTTACATCTCCGACACGCGTCTGCGCGTCGCCGCGTTTCGTAGTCTCGCCGAATGCCGCAATCCCGCCGAGGTGGACACGCTGGAGCAGCAATGGCGCGACCGCTTCGGACGCACGCCCACGGCCGCTGAGCATTTGTTGCAACACACGCGTCTCCGGCTCGTGGCTGTTTCCTTGAATATCAGTTTGATCGAAGTGAAGCAACAACGACTCACACTCGTGCGCAACGGCAGCCCATTTCTATTAGATCAACGATTGCCCCGACTCAAAAACACGGAACCGCTGGCCAAGTTTCGGGAGGTGAGTGAGCTCCTGCAGCTTTTGCAGCGCGATCTGCAACAACCAGGTTCCAAGCAAGTCGTCGTCAAACGGCGTGATTCCTGCTAAGCATCCGCCATGCACCCGCGTCCGATCATTTACCAGCTGTTTCCGCGCCTTTTTAGCAACAGCTGCGCCCAACCGATCCCCGGAGGCAGTCGGCAAGAAAATGGTTGCGGACGCTTTGCCGACATCACCACCACGGTGCTCGACTCACTGGCGAAACTCGGAGTCACGCACATCTGGTTCATGGGAATCGTGCGTCACGCCTCGCGCACTCCCGCCGCAGATTGTCAACTGGACGCTGCGATGTTGGTGAAGGGCGAAGCGGGCAGCCCCTATTCTATCACGGATTACTTTGATGCGCACCCCGACTACGCCGTCCCAGGCGAGAGCGCTTTGGAGGCGTTTCGTGAGTTGGTCGCGCGCTGCCATGCGCTGGGATTGGGCGTGTTCATCGATTTTGTGCCCAATCACGTCGCACGCAATTATCACAGCCACCATGGCGAGCCATTTGGTGAATTGGATCAAACCCAACACTTTTTCCATCGCGACAACCACTTTTTCTACCTCCAGTCCCATCACCCCGGTGGCGGTCCACCCCTCACATTGCCTGGTCTCACCCCGGAGCAGAGGTGGGTTTATCCTCCGGAAGCCCAACACGGAAAGGTCACGGGAAACAACGCTGTGACATGGTCGCCTTCACCCCACGATTGGTATGAAACGGTGAAACTCAACTACGGCCATGATTTCACACAACCCGTTGAATCGATGAACCTACCACCAGCAAACGCCGATCCGTCGGATGTTCCGCGCACCTGGCGCAGCATGGATGCGATTTTAGCATTCTGGCAAGAACTCGGCATCGATGGCTTTCGCGTGGACATGGCGCATCTGATTCCCCCGCCTTTCTGGCATTGGGCTCTCGAGCGCGCCCGCCAGCGCCATCCCGACTGCTATTTTTTCGCCGAAGCCTACGACAATGATCCTGCCAAGCTCAGCTCGCAACCCATTCTCGATGTCTTGCTGGATGCTGGGTTCGATGCTGTTTATGACGATCCGCTCTACGACACGCTCGAGGGCATTTACACCGCTAGTCTCTGGTGCAATGACCTAGACGCGCATCTCTGGACGGGCAAGCGCCTGCATCGCTCCCTGCGTTACACGGAAAACCACGACGAAGTGCGCCTCGCTCATCCGCGCGAATGGGGAGGGCACGGCATGGCCGTTGGCAAACCTACCAGTGCGATCGCTTTTGCGCTGGCACGCGGACCGCTCATGCTTTACAACGGACAGGAAGTTGGTGAGCCCGCGCTCAACAGCGGCGGTTTTGCTGGCGATAACGCTCGCACCAGCATCTTTGACTATGGCGTGATGCCCAAAGTTCAGCAGTGGCATGCCAAAGGTCGCTGCGATGGCGCAGGACTGAGTGCGGATTCGCAGTCACTACGGCAGTGGTATGATCGCTTGCTGCATTTGTGCCAAGAACCCGCCTTCGCACATGGTGATGCCTATGGCCTCAACAGCGCAAACATCACTCACTCTGGCTTTGGACGCTTATCCGGTGAAACCCACAGCGGCCATTGGCTCTATGCGCTGTTGCGCCGCGAGATCGATCAAGCCAGCGCCTATCTCGTCGTGGCAAACTTTCACCCCCATCTCGTCATGCGCGAGGTTAGCCTGCTGATTCCGCAAGCGGCGCGCAATTGGTTGGGTTCTCATTGGAACGGTCATACACTGCGATTCGATGAATGCTTGCATGCGCCCGCCGTGGCTCCGCTGCTCCTGCCGCCCGATCTCAACGAACTTGCCTTGCCAAATCTGGCACCGCTCGAAGCCTATTTTTATCGCATCAATCCCAGCCATCTCGACAGCTAGCGCCACGACTCGCCACTTTCGCCGGCTCAGACCGCCTCATGGCAGCGGTTTTTCCTGTTTCTCTCTCGATTTAGCCTTGGAACCCCATCACTTTGGACATAGATTCACCCGCAATGAGCCTCTGTCACGGACCAAAAATGAACATGGACCCCGCGTTGCACCGGGATAAAAAGCCTGAATGGATCAAGGTGCGTTTGCCCAACAATCCCACGTTCTGGTCCACGAAATCGCTCATCACGGATTTGCGTTTGGTGACCGTCTGTGAAGAGGCCCAATGCCCGAACCGTTGGGAATGCTGGGGTCAGGGCACCGCCACCTTCATGATCGCTGGGGAAAAATGCACGCGCGCCTGCGGTTTTTGTGCGGTTAAAACTGCGAAACCCGACCCCTTGGAGGCGGATGAGCCCTCGCGCGTGGCCGAAGCGACACGTCGGATGAAACTGCGGCATGTGGTGATCACCGCGGTGGCACGTGACGACTTGCGCGATGGCGGAGCCGAGCACTTTCAGCGAACCATTGAAGCCGTTCGCGCTCTCAATCCAGGCATTGTCATCGAGGTGCTAGTTCCAGATTTCAACGATCGCGACTGGGCGCTGGAGATGGTGATGCAAGCGCGTCCGCACATTTTTAATCACAATCTTGAAACGGTTGAGCGTCTCACTCCACTGGTTCGTTCCCGAGCCCAGTATCACCGCAGTCTCGCCGTATTGAAGAAAGCCAAAGCCATGGTTCATGGCAAGGTCGCGACCAAGAGCGGCATCATGCTCGGACTAGGTGAAAAACGCGATGAAATCCTCCAAGCCATGGACGATCTGCTGGCTGCAGATGTCACGGTGCTGACGTTGGGACAATACCTGCGTCCGACACCGCGTCACTTGCCAGTAGTGGAATACATTCACCCTGATGTGTTTAACGAGTATCGCGAGATCGCCCTCGCGAAGGGCTTTCGCCATGTCGCCAGTGGTCCGTTGGTGCGTAGTTCCTACCACGCCGCTGATTTTCGCCCCGAGCTCGATCTGATCGAGGACATCGATTCCTTGCAGTCTGACAACATCAACACCCACACGGCACTCGAATTGCAACCCGAGCACGTGCCCCACTTGCCACCAGCTAGCGACCGAGCGCTCAATGCGACCATTCGCGGCCTGCATGACCAATCCGTGATCTAGTCGATGCCAAAAACCTTTCTTGCAGTTGTTAATAAAATGATTAAGGTTGCTTGCATTCGCAATGCCAAGTTTTCACCCTCGCCACACTGCATTTTTGCATTGGAGTTTCACAGCTCTGATGCATTTGGCGATGACAGGATGCATCACTGTAGGTCCAGACTACAAGAAACCAGAGATCGCCTCACCTGCTGATTGGGAAAATGGTCAGGAGATTCGCGACAAGCCCGATTACTGGGCCCATCGGTTTTCCCGCGATCAATGGGCAATCGAAACCGCTTCGGAGAAATGGTGGCAGCGCTTCGGAGATCCCACGCTAACGGAACTGATCGAAAGCGTTCGCAAAAACCACCCCGATATGACCACGGCAGAAGCCCGTGTGCGCGAAGCTTGGGCACAGCGTGGTGTTTTAGCTGCTGCTTGGTTGCCCCACTCCGATGGTCGTGCCGAGAGCAATTTTAGCGAGAACTTTGCCGACAGCTTCGGCAAACCCGCGGGGGGCTTTACCAATCGCCAACTGGCATCAATCGACGCGGGTTGGGAAACAGATCTCTTTGGCGGCATTCGACGTCAGGTCGAAGCCACCACGGCGGAATGGCAGAGCGCGATCGAGTGGCGGCGAGATGCCTTGGTCACACTGAGCGCTGAAGTCGCCTTGCAATACATTGCCGTGCGCACCTTGGAACGCCGATTGTTTTTTGCCAAACAAGGCACAGCCGCGTTTCACGACATGCACGCCACTCTGGCACAACGGGAGAAAGAAGGCATCACACCAAAGACCGACGTGACGGATTCCTTAGCACAATACGCAAAACGAGCGTCACAGGTGCCGCGAATTGAGCAGGATCTGGAAGTCGCAAAAATCCGCCTCGCCACCACCTCTGGGGTTTATCCTTCTGCCTTGCGCGACCTCATCGCGGAGGCGCGAGCCATTCCTGTTCCGCCTGATAAAGTCACGGTAGGCGTTCCTGCGGATGTGCTGCGTCTGCGTCCCGATGTCCGCCGTGCTGAACGCAAGTTAGCCGCTCATACCGCTTTAATCGGAGTTGCTGTTGCGGATTTGTATCCCAATTTGTCTGTCTCCGGCGCGTTGAGCTTTGAGTCGCGCAGTGTGTCGTCGCTCTTCGATCAAGTGAATCGCGCCTACGGCTTTGGTCCGAAGCTCAAATGGAAGATTTTTCACGGCTGTGCGCCCCATTACCGCATCAAGGAGCAACAGGCACAGACCGAGCAACGCTTGGCCGAATACGAGAAAACGGTGCTCAACGCTGTGGCGGAAGTGGAGATCGCACTCACGCGCATTTCTACTGAAAAACACTACGAGGAACTACAAACCAAAGCGGCGAACGCTCAAGCACGCAACTTTGTGCTGATGAAGGACGCCTACATGAATGGCATTGTTGACCTGCGGCGCTTACTGACCACCATGATCGACTACTATGATGCGCTCGATGAGGCTTCAGCCGCACAAGGACGACGCGCCATTTTTGCGGTGCAGCTTTTCAAAGCCATTGGCGGTGGTCAATTGCCCGATGACGAGGCCTTCGCGCCGAATGATTAGTGAGCATACTGGGCAACGATGCCTGTGAACCGAGTGTCCTGAAAATCATCGAAGCAATACTTGCGGTGCCGCGCTGTTCTTCCTTAGATTGCTCCAGATGAGTAATGCCGTGCTAACTGTCACCCAATTGATCCGACGCATCAAGCATTTACTGGAGCGCGACATCGGAAGTGTGTGGGTCGAAGGCGAAGTGAGCAATCTGCGTCAACAAACCAGCGGTCATTGGTATTTCACCATCAAGGACGAATCAGCGCAACTAAGCTGTGCCATGTTTAGTGCGCGCCGCCGGGAAGGGCATCAGGCGCTTCGCGATGGTGCGCGGGTCAAGGTTCATGGCGAAACCACCATGTATGAGGCGCGTGGTAGCATGCAACTGATCGTCGAACGCGTGGAAGCGTCCGGACAGGGTGATTTGCAAGCCCGCTTCGAGGCGCTCAAACGCGCACTGCATGCCGAAGGCTTATTCGATCCTGCTCACAAAAAGGCACTGCCCGCTATGCCACAGCGCATCGGGGTGGTGACTTCTGCCACTGGAGCGGTGCTGCAAGACATGCAGCAGATTCTTGGTCGTCGCGCGCCGTGGCTGCATCTTTTTCTCACCCCCGTGCGCGTTCAGGGCAAGGGAGCAGAACACGAAATCGCCGCTGCGATCGATTTCTTGAATGCGTTTGCCGTCAACCATGAGCAACGCTGCGATGTGATCGTGGTCGGACGCGGTGGCGGCTCGCTAGAAGATTTATGGGCATTCAACGAGGAAGTCGTGGCACGCGCGATAGCTCGCAGCCGCATCCCGATTATTTCGGCGGTCGGGCATGAGATCGATGTCACGATCGCTGATTTTGCCGCTGATCTGCGCGCCCCAACGCCCAGTGCCGCAGCGGAGTTGCTCTGCCCATCGCGCGCAGAACTGATGCAACGGCTCGATCATTGGCAGTCAGCTCTGCAACAAGCCTGCGCGCGTCAATGGCGACAGCATGACTTGCGACGAGCGAATTTGCAGCAACGCCTCGACTCTCAACACCCGCAACGCCGCCTGCGCGCGCTGGATCAACGCTTCGCATTCGCGAAACAAGCTCTGGAGCGTGAAAGTTTTTCCCAGCTCGATCACCAAAGCCACCGATTCGCGATGATGCAACAGCGCCTCCGTGCGCAACACCCACTGCTTCGCTGCGCGCGTCAGCGTGATCAGTGGCTCGCACTGCAACGGCGCCTGCTACGCGTCATCAGTCACCACGTTCAGCTGGGTGAAAACCGCGTGAATCACCTCCGCGCTTTGTTGCGCTCACTGGGACCTGAATCAACGCTCCAGCGAGGATACTCGATTAGCTTCGACGCCGCTGGAGAAATCGTTCGCAACAGCTCACAGCTCCACGCCGGAGATGTTCTCCTCACCCGCTTTGCTCATGGTTCAGCGAGCAGCAGAGTCGAAACCATCAGCGAACGTGAGCACCCATGAATTTTAGTGGTTACTGGCATCGATCATTGCACCATCTTGCAAGTTTTGGTAGTTAAGCACGCATGCAACTGGTGCGTCATGGTGAATTGGGTCGCGAACTGCCGGGATTGAGATTAGAAGACGGAAGCATCATCGACGTCAGCGCAGCGTTTGGTGATTACAACGAATCTTTTTTTGCTCTGAATTGCCTGTCAACACTAAGGGAGTGGCTGAAACGTCACCGCGAGCTCGCACCCGTCGTTTCGCCTCAGACACGCATTGCCGCACCGGTGGCTCGTCCATCGAAAATTGTTTGTATTGGAAAAAACTATCTTGATCACGCACTTGAATTCGGCGAGGGCGTGCCGACGGAACCGGTTTTGTTCATGAAGGCGAGCAGCGCGTGGTCCGGTCCATTTGATGACGTGCAGCGACCGCCAGGTGCGGAAAAACTTGATTACGAGGTCGAGCTAGCGGTCGTGATCGCGCAACCGATGCGTCATGTGGCGCAGGCTGATGTGCTTCACCACATTGCTGGCTACACGGTGCTGTGTGACTATTCCGAGCGAGCCTTCCAAAAAGACCATGGAGGTCAGTGGACAAAGGGCAAGAGCGCTGACACCTTCGCGCCCTGTGGACCGTTCCTGCTCACGACAGATGAGGTTCCAGACCCGCAAAATCTGCGTCTGTGGACGACGGTCAATGGTGAATTGCGCCAAAACGGCTACACCGGCGACATGATTTTCTCCGTTGCGCACTGCCTGAGCTACATCAGTCGCTTCATGACCTTGCTACCGGGCGATGTTGTGGCAACGGGAACACCCAGCGGTGTGGCAATGGGCATGAATCCACCAAAATATCTGCAACCGGGCGATCTCGTCGAGGTGGGAATTGAGGGCATTGGCCACATGAGCCATCGCATCGTCGCGGGTTGAGTTGATGGAGCCCAAGCGCTCAACTCCCCAACGATCGCGACGATCATCAATAACTTTTTAATAAAATGCAGATAAGCGCGACTGCCAAATCCGCTTCAATTCACACAAAGGCACCTGCAAGACTGTCGAGCCAGCCTTGCTGACCTTCAGATCACGGTGCTCTGTGGAGCTACGCCCCACCACCGCAAAAGGCTGATCCGCCACAAACTGTTGCAATTCAGCCAAATCCTCGGCCGCTACTTCTAACAACAAACGCCCTGTCGATTCCGCGAACAGCGCCTCCACGCTGCTGAGTTCGGCCGCTGCGGGAAGTTGATCAAGCTCCAATTCGATGCCAGCGCGCTCCGAGAAACCCATTTCTGCCGCCGCCACTGCCAAACCTCCCTCAGACAAATCGTGCGCCGATCGAATCAGACCCGCTCGCCGCGCGCGATGAAATGCCCGATACCGTAGCAAATGCGCCGCGCAATCCGTTTGCGGCACCGCCCGATCCGTTAAGCCGTGCAACCGTGCCAGCACCGATCCTCCCATGGCCGTGTCGGTTTGACCCAATAAACACAGCACAGAATCTCCACGCCGCAGCGAAGACCCCGTGACATCGGCAGCCGACTCAACGACACCAATGCCGCTACACAAGAACGTGACAGGAATATTGATCGGACCGTCTTCTGTTTCGTAATAATTGTAAAACGAATCCTTACCGGAGATAAAAGGTGCCTCAAACTCCTCAGCTGCCGCGGCAATGCCCTTGACGCACTCCACCAAGCGCCCTAACTCCGCAGGATCATTCGGATTGCCCATGCAAAAGTTGTCTAGCAAACCTATCCGATCCGGATCCGCGCCAACCAGCACAAGCGAGCGCACCGTTTCATCCATGCTGGCGCGTCCCATCGCCGCCGGATCATGCTTGCCCCACTCGGGCAAAATCGACAATCCGAGTGCCACGCACCGCTCGCTGCCGTCAATCGCCAGCACCGAACCATCTTGCGGTGCATCTCCTGTGGCACCAGCAAGTGGCTCTAGCAACGTGTTACCCTGCACTTTGTGATCATACTCGCGAATGATCGGCTCTCGCGAACAAATCGCATCGTCAGCCAATAAACGCTTCAAACTTTGCGCGATATCACAATCAACATCTGGCCAGCCCAATGCCTGCGGCGCCCCTGCAAAGTATGCCTGCAACTGCCGAGTGGGTGCCTCGTGAAGCTTCGAGTTATCCAACTCACACACCAACTCGCCCTCATGCCAGACCTTCAGAATGCCCGTGTCGTCGGACTCACCTAACACACACATTTCCGTCTGATACATGTCTGCCAGTGCCTGTAGCTCCGGCAACGATGCCTCTTCCACGGCAAGAACCATCCGCTCTTGACTCTCCGACAGAAAAATTTGCCAAGAAATCAGCCCAGGTTCTTTGAGCGGTGCGGCATCCAAATTCAAGCTACCACCCGTGACACTCAACATCTCACCCGCCGCTGAACTAAAGCCGCCGGCCCCACAATCGGTGATAAAAACAATCAACTGGCGATCGCGCGCCGCCAAAATGAAATCCGCGACTTTTTTCTCCTCAATCGGATTGCCAATTTGCACGGCACTCTGATCTTCCACATGACTATCCCCCGTGAGCGATGCGCTGGAAAATGTCGCACCCTTCAGCCCATCGCGCCCGGTGCGACCACCCACCACGACAATTTTCAGGCCGGGACGCATCGCCTTGTCGATGTAACGATGCTCGATCACGCCAGCCGTGCCACCGAAAACGAGTGGATTATAAATGTAGGTGGGATCGAACTGAATCGCCCCTGCGACCGTGGGAATGCCCATGCGATTGCCGTAGTCGCGCACACCACGCACCACACCACGCATGATTCCCAATGGGTGGATCACATCCTTGCCCTTGATGTGCGCCGCGGGCGTGTCGGGAGCTCCGAAACAAAACACATCCAGATTCGCAATCGGCTTTGCCCCCTGACCTGCTCCCAATATATCACGCACCACTCCTCCAATCCCCGTGTTTGCGCCGGCGTAGGGCTCGATCGCGCTCGGATGATTATGAGTCTCGACCTTCAAGCACACGGCTCGCTGATCATCCAGCCGAATAAATCCCGCGTTATCATGAAAACAGCTCATCACAAATCCCGGCTTACGCGCCATCACGCGTTCACTCGGTTGCTTGATGTATGTTTTGAACAATGAGCGGATCACCTCTTCGCCCTCAGGACCGCGGTGGGTGATCGTGGCTGAAAAAATTCGATGTTTGCAATGCTCACTCCATGTTTGAGCGATCACTTCCATCTCCACATCAGTCGGTTCGCGCTGCCACTCACAGTAGATGCGTTGCACCTCTTGCATGTCCTCAAGGGATAGCGATAGCTTCATGCCTTCACTCAGAGCCTGCAATTGCTGGTCATCCAGTTGGCGGATGGGTATTGAACGAAACTTTTTCATGAATCAAAAAATCAATTATTCAGCAAACTCATTCACGCGTCTGCCACCGAGGTGTTTGCCACTATCATTAGCAGTTGATGTTGATGAACCGCTGGATTCACCACGTCTTTGACAAATTTGGCCGCATGCGCCACCGCTGCCTCACCAAAAAACGCTAAACGCTGCTGGATTCGCAATGACCTAAGCTCGAAACCAAGGTCAGCATGGCGATGGTAAAATTGCATGATGGCCTCCTTCTCCAGGTCGAGCGCCCCGGGTTTCATCCCATAATCGAGCACAAATTGCACGCCATCCTCGAAGGCATCTGAGTGCTCCCGCCAGTCCTGGCTCACCTCATCGAGCAAAACCTGCCGCAAAAAATCGCGAGCTGCTCTCTCATCGCCATCGATTTCAACCTGATAAACTCGGCTGTGCTTCACCCCTATGCCCAGATGGAGCGGAGTGTAGAGCAGAGCATCCGCCTGACCCAGCGCCTGGTCGCGCCGCACGACTTCCACAACCATTTTCATGCCAACTGTTGTAAACGATTTAATACTTCTTGGTAAGCCTCCATGACCTGCCCGAGATCACGACGGAACCGATCCTTATCCATTTTTTCCCCTGTATTCAAATCCCACAAGCGGCAGCCATCGGGACTGATTTCATCCGCCAGCACCAACCGATGCGGGTCATTCGACAATCGACCAAACTCAAGCTTGAAATCAACCAAACGCAAACCCGCACTGGCGAACAAATCAATCAACAAACCGTTGACAATCAACGCTTGTTCTCGCAGTTGAACCAACTCAGCAGTTGTTGCTAACTTCAGCTCGCGAATGTAGTCATCATTGACAAGTGGATCGCCCAACTCATCACTTTTCAGAGAAAACTCGATGATTGGTGCCGAAAAATCCTGCCCCTCGGGCTCTCCTGTGCGCTTGCAATAACTACCAGCCGACACATTGCGAACGATCACCTCAACCATCACGATGTCCACTTTCTTCACCAAAACATTGGTTTCGTCCAACTGTGAAATGAAGTGAGTGGCAACGCCCTTGCGCTCCAAATACTGATAAATCAAGGTGCTAATGGTGTTATTGAGGCGTCCTTTGCTCTCAAATTGTGCGCGCTTTTCGCCATTGAAGGCTGTCGCGTCATTCTTAAACTGCATGCGCAGCACATGAGGATCCTCCGTCGCCCAAAGACGTTTTGCTTTTCCCTCGTAAAGAGCTTCCATGCGCGAGTCCTAAAGAGCAACGCCTGCATGGTCAAGCCCGATTGCGAGGAAATGGATCGAGGATTTGAAAAAACTCCAACTGCCAACTGCGCGAGGATGATCACAACCTGTCGTTTGCGGGATGGCTGTAAGGCCAGAAAGATCATCGACGTATTTCCCGAAATGAACCCATCACACTGGAATCGTCGTTTTTTTCTGCGCGCAAGCGGACTGGCTATCGCAAGCCCATTCGCTGCCTCTTCCACCCCCGCTGCTGAGGCAACGGCAACTGCCAGCGCCACGACTCAGCCGCCAAGCATCTTTCGCAATCCAAGTGTTTACCGTTTTCACATTGGCGACATCGAAGCGTTTTCCATCAGTGACGGGAGCGCCATGATTGGCAATCAAGACATGCGCATGATGTATCCAGAAAATGAACGTCAGGCGATGAGTGAAGTGATGACACAACACTCAGAAACCGCTAATGGCATTCCGCTCTATGTGAACATCCTGGTGCTGCGCAAGGATCGAGAAGTCGCGATCTTCGACGCAGGCTTCGGTTCGGGAACGAACGCAAAATGGGGCTGGTTATTCGCCGCACTTGCAAACATCGGCATCCAGCGCGAGGACGTGACCGTCGCATTCTTGAGTCACGGCCATGTCGATCACATCGCAGGTTTCATCAAAGACGACAAGCCTGCATTCCCCAATGCAGAGCTAGTGGTCATGCAGGAAGAAATCGCGTTCTGGCAAGGACCCAATCCAGATTTTTCATTGTCAAAACGCGATCAGCGCGAGCTTCCCGGGTTGATTCGCGATAATTGCCATCGCTTCGATGTGCTAAAAGCACAAACAAGGGCGGTTCGTCATGGTGCCACGGCATGGCAGGATCGCATTCGCGTGGAGCATGCTCCCGGACACACGGCTGGACACGCCGTTTTTCACATAGAGTCTCAAGGGGAAAAATTGCTGCACATGATGGATATCGCGCACCATCACCTACTGATGTTTGCGCAAGTTCACTGGACGATCGCTTTTGATCATGATCCCCTGACTGCGGTGCAAACGCGTCGTCGCATCTACGCGCAAGCCGCTTTGTCCAAAACACGCGTCTATGGTTTTCACTTGCCTTGGCCAGGGATTGGGCGAATTCTTGAACTGTCGCCTCAGCAATACGCTTGGCATCCAGAACGATACGCTTGGGATTGATGGCCACCGTTGGCTGGGTTGGAAGTGGTTCAAGTGCTCTCGCAAAATGTGACTTCCTCTGCGTTTTTTTCTTGTCACTCGCATCGCAGATAATCATGCTGTTCATGTAAACAGTTTATGGTGCAAATGACATCCCTCACCCCCCCTGCAACAACGATTCGTGCAGATTCTTCGCATGGCCATGCCTCGCCTGCGCGTTACCAGGCACTGCTTTCACAGCTGGAAACCGGTCACACAGCTGAGACCCAGCCAATCGCACTGCCGCAGGAGCTTGAATTGCAAGCGATGTGGTTTGCTGGTTTATTTGGCCGAGAATTTCGTGGCACGCTTGGAGAAGAGATTACGATTCAACAATTTGGCGAATGGAATCGGGCGGCGGGACCGGACTTTCGATTGGCGGTGATCCAGTGCAACGGCGAAATGCGGCGCGGCGACATCGAAATCGACTCACACGTGGATGATTGGGAAGGGCATGGTCACGCCGCCAATGCTGATTTTCGCGATGTGATTTTGCATGTGTGCTTCCGCACCGCAGCGGCAACGACGATGATTCGCACTGACTTGCATCGTCATGTGCCACAAGTTTACATCAACGATGCCGAGCTGGCAATAGCCATGCAACTGCCGCGCCGTCAAGTCGCTGTCGCCCGCCCTGGCCGTTGCCTCGCTCCGTTGCAGCGCATGCCCGCCGATGAATTGTGTGTGCTGCTCGAAGATGCTGCCCTTCACCGCGCGCAGCAAAAAGCCAAACGATTCCGGTTATTTGCTGATGCCCAAGGCCGCGAAACGGCCTTGTATGCCGCTCTCGCACAAACTCTGGGCTATGCGCGCAATCGGGTGAACATGTTGTTGCTCAGTCAACGAGTGCCGTTATCCGTCTTGCGTGATCACCAGCCAGATAGTGAGGCGATGCTACTCGGATGCGCTGGCTTTTTATCGCCAGACTGGCATCACCACGCAGAAACGAGTGCACAGCGGCGCATGGAGTCTTTATGGCATCGTTGGTGGCGGCACCGTGCCCAGCTGGAGTGCCCTCTGCCCATTCCATGGGTGCTTCACGGTCAACGCCCCGCGCATCACCCACAACGACGCATCGCTGCTCTAGCCTGTGTGGTGCAGCAATGGTCATCCTTCTGCCGTGTGGCGCTTGCACGTCCTTTTTGTCCGCAAGCTGTTCTTGATTTCATTGAGAAAGTGCAGCATCCCTTTTGGTCACTGCGACACACTTTGCATGCGCAACCGAGCGGGCGTCCCATCGCCTTGCTGGGGCGACAATTGGGACTTGAATTACTCGCCAATCACTTGATCCCGCTCGCGTTGGCAGAAGACCCCGCTTTTGGCGTGGGCAGTTACCACAAGCTCGCGGGCACTGCTGGCAACGATGCGTTGCGACGGGTTGCACTGCGATTATTCGGTTCTCACGAGTCGGCGCAGCCATGGCTGCGACGCTTATCACATCAGCAGGGACTGCTACAAATCTACCATGATTTTTGCTTAGAAGACGTCAGCGACTGCTCCCAATGTCGATTTCCTGAACAACTAGCACAGTGGCACGTTTAATCTCCTCACTTTTTCCATGGCAAATCTGAGTCCCCAACACGCTCTTGTGGCGCTGAATTTACTGCCGCGCATCGGCCCAGTGCGGGTGCAGCGGTTATTGCAGTGCTTTGAAAACCCCGCTGAGATCCTCGGCGCCAGCACCCAGCGCTTGATGCAAGCGGATGGCATTGGTCCGGAGATGGCGCAGATTTTGCATCGCTGGGAAGATCACTGTGACCTGGCCACCGAGCTTGCTGAGGTCAAACAACGCCAGTTAAAACTGCTGACCCGATATGATCCAAGTTACCCCGAAGCCTTACGGCAAATTTACGATCAGCCGCTGGTGCTATATGTTTGGGGAGAGATTCAAGCGTGCGATCGGCACGCTGTCGCGATTGTTGGCTCGCGTCGTGCCACTCATTATGGCCAGCAATGCACGAAAATGTTGTCCTATCAACTCGCTGCGGCAGGTGTGACCATTCTGTCAGGGCTGGCGCGTGGCATTGATACCCTGGCGCATGAGGCAGCTCTCGCTGCAAAAGGACGCACCATTGCGGTGATCGGTTCTGGTTTGGCCAATCTGTATCCGCCGGAAAACATGCCGCTGGCTGAAAAAGTGGCAGCGGGACATGGCGCTGTTGTTTCAGAATTTCCTCTGTTCACGCGCCCTGACAAAACAACGTTTCCTCAACGCAATCGCTTGGTTGCTGCATGGAGCCGTGCCTTGCTGGTCACCGAATGCCCAGCTTGGTCCGGCGCACTGATCACGGCCAATTTGGCGAATGAGTATGGCAGGCCGGTGTTTGCCGTTCCTGGGCCGATCACCCAAGCGACTTCCGCCGGTTGCCATCAGTTGATACGCGATGGCGCGACTCTGTGCTGCAATGCTGATGATATTCTCTCAGAATTGGATCAATTTTCTTTCACCGCGACAGCGACCAACGAAGCTCCCATCAAAACCATCAAGCACGCGACATCGACTCGCTTGAGCACCAGTGCCAGCGGCATGGACACTCAGGCATCACTGACACCCAGCTTCACCCCGCCGAGCTTAAATGAACATGAATTCGCCATTTTCACGCATTTAAGTGACATGGAAACTCCGATCGATCGGCTCATCGAATTATCACAACTGCCAGCAGGGGTGGTCACATCGACACTACTCAAACTCGAACTGCGACAACTCGTGCGTGCGTTGCCTGGGTTTCGCTATGTCCGACGCTGAGCCTTTGATCGCAGCTTTGCGCTGAACATTGAATCCATCACGGTGATGGGAGCCATCTCCTGACAAGATAGACGCGCTTTGCGATTGCAGTCATCTGGACAACTGCGCTAAACAAAGTCGTGAGCGACACGATTGACAGCAAAAATTCCGCAGAAAACCTCAACCATCCGAGTGTTGACTCAAATCCGCCGTCCGCACCAGCTGTCGCTGTTGGATCCGCATCTGGCCCATCTTATTCGCCATATGCCATCGGCAGCATTGTTCTGCTGATCCTCGCTGTTGCTTATTTTTTCGCTCAAAACAAATCACTCAACCATCATGAATCAGATCAGTTGCTGCGCTTGCAAGCAGAACTGGCAGATAGCGCGCGAAGCTTGAACCGCACTCGCACTGATTCGGGATTATCGCCGCGCGACGTCAGTGATGTGGAGATGCCTGAGCAAATTGCCGAGCGATTGAACCAAGATGCTAAAAAACTGACACGTTTGCTGCAGCTGCAAATGGAAGACAGCCAGGAAAAAGAGCGTCAAATCATTGAAAAAAATCGACAACTGGCGGAAGTGCTAAAAACACGGGAACAATCTGAAAAAAATGCCGCAGCGTCACCAACCGCTGGTAGCAGCCCTACTAATCTTGGTGAAGTTGCCGCCTTACAGCAACAGTTAAAAACCAGCGAAAGCAAAGTGATCGAACTGAGCCAAGCATTGGAGCAGCGTCCCACGCGCGAGGAACTCACGTTAAGCATGGCTCGAGTGAAAAGTTTGGAGACCGAACTCGCGCAGCTTCGTCGTGAACTCTTTCTTTCCAAGCCCTTAGCACTAATGGCATTACGGGATGAAGAATTGCTAGAACCTGCTCGTGAATTATTGAAAGAAATTCGTGCCTTGGAGGGCAAGAGTGATCGCGATCTCAGTGATGCCTACAATCGTTTCGCAAGCACCAAGCGGGCGACGTTCGTTCGCGAAATCAGCTTCAAATCTGGAGTCACTGAACTATCTGTGGAAGATCAGGAAGCCTTGAAAAAAGTGCTCCAAGCCGCACCGGATCAAGCCTATTTTTTTATTGCAGGTTACACTGCTCCAACCTCTGACGTCAAGGTTCCTGCCGTTAGTCCGAGCACCCTGCCACAAGTTTCGCAACGAACGATCAACATCGCTCAATTTCTGAAAAGTCAGATCAAAGGCCAGCAACAAGTCCAAGCAGCGGTCGTTGGCAGCACCATGCGTTTTTCATCGACTGACCTAGAGCGCAATCAAGTCTGTGAGATATGGCAATTGTCACCATCATTGTGATCCGACTGGTGTGTCCTTGAGCGTGATCGAACCTGATCAGAATAACAAATGAAAGAAGAACAAGTTTTGGTGATATCCCGAGCCCAGTTTGAGGCCACAGGTAGCTTTCAGGGCATTCGCACCGAGGGAGTGGATGCCGCTGTCTCGAGTTTTCTTGAAAGTTCAGCGCACCACTTCATGCCACGCTCGGCGGCGGAAGATGATCCATCATTCAAGCAACTCATTCCCTACTGCGTTTTCCGTTGCGGCGACCAAATTCTTCACTACACACGTGGCAAGGCGGGCGCGGAGCGACGCTTACACGCAAAAATTTCTGTCGGAGTAGGCGGTCACATCAACCCCACCGACGCCGAAGAGGGGCGCACGGGAGCGGAAATGTATTTTGCCGCGGTTGCGCGTGAGTTAGAGGAAGAGTTAGTGATCCAAAGCTCGCGTGTCAGTCGCATTGTTGCCCTTCTCAATGACGATTCCAACCCCGTTGGTGCGGTGCATTTGGGCATCGTCCATCTGATCGACCTTGAAAGCACTGCGGTGCAATCGCGCGAGGACGCCCTGTGTGACCTTCAGTTTTCAAGCCTCAGTGCTCTGCGTGGCCCGATGCATGACTCACTGGAGTCATGGTCGCAGTTATGCATTGCATATCTGGCGGATTCATCCATGATGAGCGTGAAATGAAATGAATGCTCACCCGCCTCATAGCGATTCAAACAACAGCGCGAGTGTGGTCAAAAGCGTTGCGATTGTGGAGGACAATCATGCGCTCGGCGTCAACATGCAAGCCATCGTCAACCACACTGCCGGTTTCACGACTTGTGGTTTGTGGGGGTCAGGCGAAGAGGCATTAAAAAAAGTCCCAGCATTCGGACCCGATATCGTGCTGATGGACATCCATTTGCCAGGCATCAGTGGGATTGAAACCACGGCTCTGCTGAAATCGCAGATGCCTCAGTTACAAGTCATCATGGTCACCGTTTATCTGGATCACGATAAAATATTCTCCGCTCTCAAGGCCGGGGCTTGTGGTTACATACTCAAACGCGCCGCAGCAACCGAGCTGCCGCGCGCCCTCGTCGATTTGCAATTGGGTGGTGCCCCAATGAGCCCAGAAATCGCAAGACGCGTGGTTGAAGCCTTTCACACGCCGCTGGCAGTGCCCAAGCCGGCGACCGTGGCCATGCACCTGACAAAACGCGAGACGGAGATTCTCGAATTACTGGCCACGGGCTTAGCGAACAAAGAAATAGCAGATCGGCTGAATGTTTCGATCGAAACCGTGCGCGTTCATCTCAAGCGCATCTACGAGAAACTCCACGTCCACTCACGCACTGAAGCAGCGATCAAGTATCGCGACGCCATACGTCTGTGAAGCGGTTGTCCCGTTAGTTGACTCACAGCATCCCGCTCGATCGCTGACGCAATATACTCCTTACGGGGTATTTTCGTCCTTTTTATTTTTGAGTTAGGTTGAATTGTCGAAATCGCGACATCAACATCATGAAACCCAAAAACAAAAACCAATTCTACACTAAAGCACCGATCACAGCTCTGAGCCTCATGACGAGCATGTTGCTCACCAACGGGTTGCAAGCTGCTGATCGAAACTGGACAGGCTCCACATCAGCGGCTTGGAACGTCGCAGGTAACTGGAGTGGCGGCATTCCCACGACAGCAGATGTCGCAGTTTTTAACAGTTCCTCGGCTAACTTAACCACCACACTCGGAGCCAACCAATCCGTTCTTGGTGTCCGCATTTCTGATCCGTCAGGTGCTGTGAGCATCGGTGGCAATACATTGACTCTGGGTGCGTCGGGCTTAGACTTATCCAGCGCAACGCAAAACCTCACGATTAGCAGTGCTGTTACCTTGATCGGCGCACGCGCACAAACGTGGTCAGTTCCGGCTTCTGGCACCTTAACCGTCTCGGGCACCCTAACCGCGACCGCCGGCGCCGCCCTCAATGTTTCTGTCGCTTCAGGTGGAACGGTCAAACTGACTTCCGGCACCGCGAGCACGCTGCTTGGCACTTACTCGACCTTCGGCACCAGTGATTGGGCGGTGAAAAATGCTGCCAATACTGATCTGGTCGGTGGTGCAAGCGTGTCTGGCTTCTACACGGCCAACACCACAGGAACCGACCAAACCCCTGGCGCTAACGCCGACATGTCGGTTTACAACACTGGATGGGCGGGTGGACAAGTTCGTTTTGGCACCAACCGCACCGCAACGACCATGCGTTTCAATGGTGGCACTGGTGGTGGAGCAACAGGAGTTGAGCAGAAAAGTGGCACAGCTACAACGATTTCAGGCATCTTGGTCACCCCTAACTATGGGGCGAAGGACGTCAACTTCACCACCGGCGGCTTTCGCCCAACTTCTAGTGGTTCATTGTATCTGCACCAGAATAATACCTCGGGCAATTTGGTATTCCAGAGTGGCCTGACAGCAAACGGAACCAACACTCTGATCAAAACCGGCGCAGGACGCGTGATTATCAGCAATGCTGACGGATTAACGAGCACGCACACAATCACCGAAGGAACCTTGCAATACGGCAACAACGGCACGACTGGTTCGATCACGACCACCTCTCTCTCGGTGGTCAACCACGGCAATTTGCAATTCAACCGCACCGATGCCGTGACGCTTGCTAACCCAATCAGTGGAACTGGCGAGTTCACTCAAGCAGGTTCGGGAATCTTGACATTGTCCGGCACGAACACCTACACGGGAGCGACGGTCGCTAAGGCAGGAACCCTGACCTACAGCACTGGTCTAACCAACTTTGGCAGCGGCACTGTGATCCGTTTCGAAGGCGGAAGCTTCCAATGGCCATCTGGCAACACAACGGACATCTCCTCGCGCACACTGACCTTCACCGGCGGGGCGGGCTTTGATACCAATGGCAATAACGTCACTCTCGCTAATTCAATTGGCAACGGCGGTGTAGGCGGCCTGACCAAATCTGGCTTGGGCACGTTGGAACTCACGGCTGCAAACTCTTACTCTGGTAACACAAGCGTCAATGCTGGCACGCTCAAAGTCAGTAACAGCACCAGCTCCGCCACGGGTTCGGGCAATATCACGGTCGCATCCGGCGCTCAGCTCACTGGCGCAGGCAGCGTGAGTGGCAGCGTCACCATTAATTCCACGGCCACCATCGTTCCCGGCAATGCAGGCGTCGGCACTCTGACAGCAGGTGGCTTGACACTAGCGAACAACGCCGCTGCCGTATTTGAGTTCGGTTCCAGCTCGAACGATACGATTCAGCTGACGACGGCTGACGCCTTCGTGCTCAACGGAGGCGTGTTCACACTTTATGATGCCGGCACCACCACGGGATTTGACACCCCTGGGACCTATTCGTTGATCCAATACAATGGCGCCATCGGCGGCACGGGGTTAGACAGCTCTTGGACCACAGCCAGCTATGGCAACCCTCATGTGGCAAACCCAGTGTTGGGCTATGATTACGCGTTTGTCGCCGAAGGGGGTTGGCTTAAACTCATCGTGTCAGCGAGCGCCGCGCCGACCAACCAATGGATCACGGATGGCAATGGCACTTGGTCGAATTCCGCTAGCTGGTCCACAAGCTCCGCGCCTAGTGGTCAGAGCAGCAACGCTGCCTTCACAACTGCCTTATCTCAAGCCAGCACCATCAGCTTGGATAGCAACCGCACCATCGGAATCTTGAGTTTCGACAGCACCAACGGTTACACCATTAGTTCCAGCAATGACAGCGTCCTCAGCCTCGATAATGGCACGTCTGCATCGACAGTCACGGTGACATCGGGCAGCCATAGCATCAGTGCTGCCACAAGTTTCCTCAACGACAGTGCCTTTTCCATCAACACCGGAGCCAGCCTCGCCATTTCTGGAGCGACATCGGGCTCAGGCAATCTGAGCAAGAGTGGCGCTGGTAATTTGAGCTTAACGGGAACCAGCACGGCAACCGGCAACGTCACGGTAACGGAGGGAACTCTTACCGTCGGCTCAGATTCCTTGCCCGCTGGCAGTCTTTCCATCAATGGCGCAACCTTGCAATGGGCTGATGCTTCTTCATACGACGTCTCCAATTCTCGAACGGTAAGCTTTGGTTCGTTCGGTGCCACGTTGAACACGAACGGAAATAGCGTCACATTGGCCTCAGCGTTGGACTCCACGGTCACCACCAGCCTAACCAAAACGGGCGCAGGCACACTGGTGCTCAATGGCGTGAACACTTTCGATGGCACTACCAGTGTCCAAAGCGGAACGCTTCAGATTTCTAATGATTCAGCTCTTGGCGACATTCCTGCTGTCACCACACCTGGTTCGCTCTCGATTGGAAATGCGACATTTGCAACCTCGACCACATTGGCGCTGAATTCAAAACGTGGAATCAGTCTCAGCAACGCCAACGCTGCAGTCAACATTGCTGATGGAACTGTCCTCACCTACGCTGGCATCATTGCTGGTAGTGGCACACTTAATCTCACCGGCACTGGTGCGCTGACAATTTCAGGCGCCAACAGTTACACTGGCGGCACCGTGCTGAACGCTGGCTCCAAAATCAATTGGAATGGCGGAACCATGGGCACAGGCACCATCAACATGAAGGGGGGGACGATAGACATCAACATCAACAATGGTGGCACTCTCAACACGGTCAACGTCGCTAGTGGTGAAACGGGCAATATTTATGGATACCAAACGCGCAATACTTTGAACGTCCTCACCGGCGCTGGAACACTGAATCTCTACAGCGGCTCGGGCGGCAATAACGCCACCAGTGGCGCAAATGCATTCCGGTTGAACAACCTCAACGCCTACACCGGCACGATCAATCTGCGTTCCACCACCGCATCTGTGAATACATTCACCATGTATTTCAACGGTGGCACGTTCAACGGCATGAGCGGCACGACCTTGAACCTATCGAACTACGCACGTCTATCCGGCGTCACGGGTTCGGGCGGCAACGCGGTCAACATTGCTGCGGTTTCGGGTGACAGCACCGCCATTTTATCAGGTTCGGACTATGCTGGCGCGGTGACCTATCAAGTCGGCGCGAAAAACTCCGACGAGGTTTTTGCTGGTGTGATCAACAATGGCAGCAACACCGGAGCAGGCACCGCGATTGTGAAAAATGGCACGGGCTCTTGGACGCTCTCCGGCACCAACACCTACACGGGTGCAACTACGATCAATGCTGGTAGCATCATCGCGACCAACAGTGCAAGCTTAGGTGCGACTCCAAGTGTGACAATCGCTGGCAACAACGCTGCCGCTCATCTACGGGTCTCAGGAAATAGCACGCTGACAGCGCCGTTCACATTGAACATGAAGAACAGTGCTGCCACGACACAATCGAGCATCGTGAATACCAGTGGCAACAACACGTTGTCTGGTAACATCACCGGCACGACGGGTGGCAACTATCTTGCGATTGAGTCAGCTTCCGACACACTCACGCTATCAGGCAACTTCACTCATGCTGGCACTGGTGCGCGCCCGCTCACGTTAACAGGTGCCGGCAATGGCATTAGCACTGGAGTGATCTCTGATGGTGCAGGTGTTGTTTCGATTGAAAAAACCGGTTCAGGCACCTGGTCGCTGAATGGCGCCAACACCTACACGGGCGACACGAAGGTCACGGCAGGAACGCTGAGCTTGGGTCAAAATGCGCTAGCCGACACCGCCGATGTTTACATCACCACGGGTGCCACCTTGAACCTCAACTACACTGGCAATGATGCGGTTGATCAACTCTACATCGACAACGCCTTGCAATCCAGCGGCACTTACGGTTCCCTGACTTCTTCGGCCACGAACAAGGTTAGCTGGATTACCGGTAATGGCGTGCTGTATGTGGGTGTGCCGATCACAGTTCCAGGCTTCAATGCATGGGCCACAGCTGCGGGCTTGGATGGCACCACCGGAAAAGAAAGTGGCCCGAGCGATGACCCAGATCGCGATGGTGTCACCAACTTGATGGAGTTTGTTCTCGATGGCAATCCATTGAGCGCCAGCGCCGCACAGCAACCAACACAAAGCGTCACCGCCGATGCCTTGGTTCTGAGCTTCAAACGCCGCGACGACTCGGAGTCCACCGTCATCCAGACTGTTCAATATAGCACCGACCTCAACACGTGGAATGACATCGCCATCGGAGCCAGCTCTGCGGGTGCGGTCACCATTACTGAAAACGATGCAGCCGCTGATGACGTCAGTGTATCCGTTCCGAAATCAGGCAATTCGAGTTTGTTTGTGCGTCTAAAAGTGCAGCAAACTCCTTGATCGCCACTTCAATTCTCGCATGAGCGGGAATGAGTCGGCTTGAACCAACGGATTCCAGTCAGTTAGCACAAGCCTTTTCAGCGACGCCTCCAACGAGGCGTCGCTTTGTTGTGTTTGCGCAAAACGATCCGCACACACTCAGGTCAACTGACGTCACTGGCATCAAAATGTGTCAAGTGACACAAAAATTCAAAATTTTGCGTCAGATTGGCTCAAGTTTTGGTAATGACTTGTGAACATGCAGTTTGAGGAACAAAATAGCGATGAAAAGATCATCACGCTGATCACGCGACACCAAGCGGCCTTGCATGCCTACATTCTCTCATTGCTGCCTCAGCGAGCGCTGGCGGATGATGTCTTGCAAGAAACCAACATCGTGCTCTGGCGCAAGGCAAAGGAATACGACCCGCATGCTCCCTTTCTGCCATGGGCTTTTCGCATCGCCTATTTTCAAGTCAAAGCGGCGCGCCGCGACTCAGCAAGAGATCGTCACATTTTCGACCCCGATCTTCTGGATCAGCTGGCAGCAGAAGCATCGACAGACGCTGATCCCGCTAGCCACATCGATCAGGCTCTGCGCGAATGCTTGCAAGAACTGCCCACCGACAAGCGCCAGTTGATCCTACAACGCTATCAGCCCGACAGCTCCGTGCACCAAATGGCGACCTTTCACAACATCAGCGCCGCCGCTCTCAGTGCGCAATTGCATCGCATCCGCCAAATCCTTGCCGCCTGTGTGCAAGGCAAAACCAGCACCCACTCGACATGAATGCATTTCCTCCTCAACCAGATCCATTTCACCCAGACACCAGCGCTCAACGATTTGAAGAATTGTTGCAGCAGTTGATGGATGAAACGCTTCAAGCTCACGACATCGAAGAACTCAACACCCTACTGCGTCAATCCGAGACCGCTCGATCGCACTACCAGCAGAGCATGAAACTCCACGCGGCTCTGATGCGACAGGCTCCAAATCTCGACCTGCACGCCGCGACGCCGCTCTCCCAGTCACGCATCGTCAAGCGCTGGCATGTTGCGGTCGCGGCCTGCGTGCTGTTTGGTTTGGGATTTAGCGTTTTTATTCTGCGCCGCCCGACCGCTACCTTGGCTGGCTGTTCTGCGGCCTTATGGGAGGAAACCTCCGCCGCTTTTCTCGACAGCAAAAAACCCCTTCTGCATCGCGAGCTAAATCTACGCAATGGTTACGCACAAATCAATTATGCGAACGGAGTGCAAGTGATTGTTGAAGGTCCTTGCCAGTTTCAAGTCACTTCGGATAACTCGATGCTCGTCAGCCGTGGACGAGCGACAGTCAAGGTGCCACATCAGGTCAATCACTTTCACCTCGACACGCCATCGGGACGCATCACCGATCTCGGCACGGAATTTGGTGTAGCGATTGGCTCCAGTGAGGAAGGTCCAGTGATTTTGACCGAGGTCTTTGATGGTGAGATTGAAATCCCAGCATCCAACTCGGATCGCCAGCGCTTGCAATCGGGCAATTCACTCGCGATCTTGGGGCGCGACAACACGCGGCGCTTGTTGGTGAGCTTGGACAACTACCCCATCGACCTCAGTGATTCGGCTCGTTGCCTGCCGCTTCGTGTTTCGCGCGCCAGCAACGCAGGTAACTTGGCACTGGGAAAGCCTGTTTACAGCCCAGCTCATTACATCATGCCCCATGGCAGTGTCTTTCCACCCCATGCCTTGACAGATGGCCGGCTCAATGACTCGGGCACTCCCGGGGATTGGTCGTTTTGGCTAGCCCCGAACGGCGAAAATGGAGAGTTCGTGGTGGACCTCCAACGCGTCGAAGAAATTGGTCGCGTTGCCCTGCAAAACACGCGCAACCGCATTCACGGCGATCGTGGCATGCAAACCTTCTTGCTACAAGCATCGGTGGATGGCGTCATTTATCATGATGTGCTGCAAGGACAGCTCGACCCCATTCGCGAGACGCCGCGTGCGGGAGTTGACTTCCCTTTCGCCAATTTTACGTTTCCCCCCCTTCACGCCCGTTTTGTGAAACTCATTGGCCTGAGTCACTACCGCGACCCCGCTCGTGACACCAACGAACCCAATCACAGCGGCGGCCTCAACGAAATTCAAATCTTTGCCCGTTAATTTTTCCAAACCCATGAACAGACAACACCCCGCTCACAACCTTGCCTTGCTGCTGGCCTTGAAGTTCGGTTTGGCCGTGACTTGTGTCGAAGCGGCCACTCCGATACCGCCCGAAACCGAAAAACTGAGTTTCAATGCGCACATCCGTCCGATTTTCTCCGACACCTGCTTTGCTTGCCACGGATTCGATGCCAAAAAACGCAAAGCGGATCTCGGACTGGATACGCCGGAGGGTGCTTATGCGAAGCTTAAGGACTCGGACGAATACGCGATCGTGCCAGGCAAGCCGGAAAAAAGTGCGGTCATGAAGCGCTTGCTCACCACGGATCCGGACGAAATCATGCCACCACCCGATTTCCACAAGACCATCACACCGGAACAGAAAAAACTCATCGAGCGCTGGATTCGCGAGGGTGCGCAATACGAGCAGCATTGGTCGTTCGCTCCGATTAAGAATCCACCGCTGCCTCGTTTAGACAAGTATCAGTCCGAGGTGCGTAACCCGATCGATGCCTTTGTGCTCAAGCGTTTGGAGCAAGAGCAGCTCAGCCCAGCCCCGCTTGCGGATCGCCGAACCTTGCTTCGCCGCTTGTCGCTCGATCTCACAGGGCTTCCACCCCGTTCGGAGGATTATGCCAAGTTTGAAATGGATCGCGACGAGCGGGCATATGAAAAACAAGTCGATCGCCTGCTCGCCTCGCCCCATTATGGCGAGCGGATGGCGGTTTCTTGGCTCGATGTGGTGCGTTTTGCCGACACGGTGGGTTACCACGGTGATCAAAATTCGCGTGTTTTTCCCTATCGGGATTATGTGATTCGCGCGTTCAACGACAACAAGCCGTTCGATCAATTCACGCTAGAACAGTTAGCTGGTGATTTATTGGAAAACGCCACCGAAGAGCAAAAGATCGCAACGGGTTTCCTGCGGCTCAATCTGATGACACGCGAGGGCGGCGCACAACCCAATGAATATCTCGCCAAATCCATGGCGGATCGTGTTCGCGCGGTCGGCGCCGCATGGCTTGGTCTGACCACGGGCTGCGCTGAGTGTCACACACACAAGTTTGATCCTCTGACCATCAAGGATTTTTATTCGCTCGGGGCGTTCTTTGCCGACGTTCGTCAATGGGGCGTTTATGCGGATTACAACTACACGCCCAATCCAGAACTGCGCGGAGTTCACAATGAATGGCCATTTCCGCCAGAAATTTATGCGAAAAATACCGCCCTCACTCACAAGGCAGAACAATTGCGCGACGAACTTGTGGCTCAAGCAGCAGCGGCAAAGGAGACGTTGGATCCCGTTAGCATCACTCAATGGAAGCAACAGTTACGCGCCTTCATCAGCCGCGCGCCAAATGGTTGGCTGACTCTTCAGCAATCCTCGGTGAAGAGTGACAAGGCAACACCGTTCGAGTTCAATGAAGATCGCATCGTGTTCACAGGTGCGCCGCGCAAGGACGATGTGATCACCATCCGTTTTCCACTGCAAGATCTCCGCTTGCAGGCGATTCGGCTAGAGATACTGCCACACGAAAAAAACGCCAATCAGGTCGGTCGTCAGGGCAATGGCGCCTTCAGCATCACTCCCAGTTTCGCGCTAAAGTTGCCGAATGGAGAACTACAGCCGATAGGGATTGCTTGGGCTCAAGCAGACCGACGCACACCGATCAAATACAGCAATGGCTCGGAGTCCGCTCAGCTGGAATCCGAATGGCGTTCGGCGCCCGGGATCTGGGAGGAACCACGCGAGGCAACACGTCTGAAACACGAAGCCGTTTTTCATCTTAAACAATCACAGTTCATCGCCTCTGGGGAACTGGTGGTGACGCTCAAATCAGCGGATCTTGGTTCGTTGCGCGTGAGTTGCACGCCATTTGCCAACACCATGCCCGGCGAAAATCAAGCCGTGCGCCCTGGGCTGCTGAGCGCGCTCCATCAAACCGACGCTGATCCTTCCAATCAGATGGAACTACGCGCGGCATATCGACAAAATCTATGGAGTGACGCCAATTTCACTCCAAGCTACCGAGACACCCTGCAAGCCTTCATCGAGTGCCGAGCCGGTTTTGCCTACAGCGTCATCGCTCAGTCGATTGAAAAAGATAAAATCCCCGTCACCCATGTGCTGACCCGCGGCAACTGGATGACACCTGCCGAGGAAACCTTGCCAGGTTTTCCGGCGTTTTTGACCCACGCTGCGGCACCAACTGGCAAGGAGCGACTCACGCGCATTGACTTAGCGAAGTGGTTAATGAGCAAAGAAAATCCACTGCCGGCGCGCCATTTTAGCAATCGCTTGTGGAAGCAATTTTTTGGCAAAGGTCTTTCCAATGTGCTCGATGACCTTGGCAGCCAAGGAGAGTGGCCATCACACCCAGAGCTGATCGATTGGTTAGCAAATGAATTTCAAAATTCTAAGTGGAATGTCAAACACATGGTCAAATTGATCGTGACCAGTCGCACCTATCAACAAAGCGCCGCGCGCAATGAGGAACTCGCGAGCAAAGATCCTGCGAATCGGCTTTTGGCTGAACAATCGCCACGGCGTTTGGACGCGGAGTTTGTGCGCGATAACGCCTTGGCCATCGCGGGCTTACTGAATGATGACATTGTCGGTGGTCCCAGCATCAAGCCCTATCAACCTTCTGGTTACTACGTGAACCTGAATTTTCCGGAGCGCGATTACACCGCTAGCAAGGGCCAGGATCAATACCGCCGCGGGTTATACATGCATTGGCAGCGCACCTTCATGCACCCGATGCTCGCAGCCTTTGACGCCCCGAGCCGCGAGGAATGCACGGCAGATCGCTTCCAGTCAAATAGCCCGCAACAGGCACTGACTTTGCTCAACGACCCCAGTTTTGTCGAAGCCGCGCAGGTTTTTGCGCTTCGATTGCTCGCAAATGATCAGCTGCAGAGCGATGATCAGAAGCTACTGCATGCTCTTGAGTCCGCAGTGGGTCGCGTCGCGAAACCAGATGAGCTCAAGTCATTGCAAACTTTCCTGTCTCAGCAGCGCGATTACTACCAATCGAAACCGGAAGAAGCACAGGCATTTCTCAAATTCGTCGCACAACCTGTCAGCATGCCCACCACTGAGCTTGCTGCTTGGGCGCAAACTTGCCGTGTGATTCTCAACCTCCATGAAACCCTCACCCGTTATTAACCCATGAATGCCACGTTATTCAAAGCCTTGCAAAATCAGCAACTAATTCATAACCGCCGCACCTTTCTCCAGCAAAGCTTCGCGGGCATCGGCGGTTTGGCCTTGACGCAATTGCTGCAAGCTGAGCAACCGATGTCTGCGGCGCCTCCGTTCATCTATGGCAAAGGTGGCTTGCATTTTCCCGCGCGTGCCAAGCGAGTGGTTCACTTGTGCATGGCGGGTGGTCCTTCTCACTTGGAATCCTTCGATCCCAAGCCCGAGCTGGATCGCATCAACGGTCAAGCCTTTCCGGAATCATTCACCGCTGGGCAACAACTCGCGCAACTGCAAGGCAGCAAGCTCATGGCACGAGGTTCGTTCGTGAAATTTCAACGCTGGGGGGAATCGGGCATTGAGATTTCAGAGTTGTTTCCGCACATCGGTAGCATTGCCGATGACATCTGTGTGATTCGCTCCATGGTAACTGAACAAATCAATCACGATCCCGCCCACGCGTTCATGAATTCAGGCTCAATCCTCAAAGGTCGCCCGAGCATGGGTTCGTGGCTGCTCTATGGTTTAGGCGCTGAATCGCAGAATCTGCCCGGATATGTGGTGATGGTATCACGCGGCAAAAATCCAGATCAACCGATCAGTGCTCGCCAGTGGAGCGCAGGTTTTTTACCCAGTCGATTCCAAGGAGTGCAATTTCAGAGTCAAGGCAGTGCTGTTCACTACGTTGGGAATCCGGAGGGCGTGTGCCAGTCCACGCAGCGGCAAGTGATCGATGAAATTCAGCGCCTCAATGGCATGTTGCGCGCCGATCGCGTGGATGCGGAGATCGACACCCGCATTTCGCAATACGAAATGGCGTTTCGCATGCAAAGTTCCGTTCCCGAACTTTCTGATCTCAGCAAGGAGCCACAACACATTTTAGACATGTATGGCATCAAGGCGCCCGGCGATGGCTCATTTGCCAGCAATTGCCTGCTTGCGCGTCGAATGCTCGAACGCGGGGTGCGGTTTGTTCAATTGTATCACCGTGGTTGGGATCACCATCGAGATATTGAGGCTAACATGCCGGAGTCCGCTAAGCTGACCGACCAGGCCTCAGCGGCTCTAGTAAAGGATCTCAAGCAACGTGGACTCTTGGATGACACCTTGGTGATTTGGGGAGGCGAGTTTGGCCGCACTCCCATGGGCCAAGGCACCGGGCGTGACCATCACATCAAGGGTTTCAGCATCTGGATGGCCGGTGCAGGCATCAAACCAGGCATCATTCACGGCGCAACGGATGATCTTGGTTATGCCGCCAGCAAGGACATAGTCAATGTGCGCGATCTCCATGCCACGATCCTGCAGCAATTTGGCATCGATCACGCGCGTTTCAGCACGAAATTTCAAGGACTGGATTACAAACTGACCGGCGTGTTGCCAGCCAAACCGGTGAAGGACATTCTTGTTTGAATGAAACCGCTTGTCGCGTTGGTGGATTGTTCACCAGCGCATCAAGCACCAGCGCATCAAGCACCAGCGCATTAATCACCAGCCAGTCGCTGCAACAGCAGCTGGTGAATTCCACCAAAGCCGCCATTGCTGAGCACAGCCACCACGTCTCCCGGTTGCGCCTCAGAGGCCACGAGAGTGACGATGGACTCCACATCGGGCAGGTAATGTGCCGTGCCGTGATGCTGTTTGATCTCGCGCATCAGCTGCACGGGGTCGAGACGATCATTCTCCGGCACTTTGTGCAAATCGCTCATCGCCGCGATCACCGCGACATCGGCAGACGCCAGAGCCTGAGCCAACTCGAGCTGAAACACCTTGCGCTTCGTCGTGTTCGTGCGAGGTTCAAACAATACCCAAAGTTTTGCTCCGGGATAACGTTGACGCAGCGCCGCAATCGCCAGCTGAATCGCTGTGGGATGATGAGCAAAGTCATCGATCACCCGCACGCCCCGCACCTCGCCCCGCAATTCCTGCCGCCGCGCCACGCCAGCAAAGTCTAGCAATGCTGCACGAATCGCCGACTCCTCTACCCCCGCAAAGCGAGCCGCACAAATGGCCATCGCGGCATTGCGAACATTAAACTCACCCACCATCGGCGTGGCATACTCCACCCCATCGAGCTCAAAACGCGTGCCATCCTCGAGGTAGTCGATGTGCTGGATGCGGTGCTTACACATCGCACCCATGCCCACCGTGCGCACCGGACACGGCGCCTGCGCCGCAACTTCTAAGCAGTGTTGATCGTCACCGTTGACAAAAGCCATACCTGTGCGCGGCACAAGCAGCAACAAACGCTTGAAACTGAGCTTGATCTCCTCCACATCGCGATAAATGTCAGCGTGATCAAACTCAATGTTATTGATCACCGCGCACTCGGGCAGGTAATGAAGAAACTTCGAGCGTTTGTCAAAAAAAGCCGTATCATATTCATCCCCTTCCAAAACCGTCAACGCACCTGCGGCGAACTCCGCTCCGCGACCGAGATTTTTTGGTAAGCCGCCAATCATGTAACTTGGCTCCAACTGCGCATGCTTGAACAGCCAAGTGAGCATCGCGGTGGTGGTGGTTTTACCATGTGTGCCACTGACCACAAAATTGCGCTTGCCTGCTAAAAAATGTTCCTTGAGCAACTCCGGCAATGAAACATAGCGCAACTTGCGCTCCAGCGTCGCCTCGGCTTCGGGATTACCTCGGCTAATCGCGTTGCCAATGACGATCACCTCCGCTGAGGCAGGAATGTTGACTTCATCGTATCCCTCGACAATTTCCACACCTTCATTCAGCAAAAACGAGCGCATGGGCTCATACATCTTTGCGTCGCTTCCCGTCACCCGATAACCCTTTGCCTTCATCCCCGCCGCAACCGCTCCCATCGCGGTTCCACAGATGCCAATAAAATGAAAATGCTGCGCCTGACTTGGATTCATTGCTGGAAACTCTAATAAAACTGCATCGGGACCAAAATGAACCGAAGTGGCACCCATGCTACACCGCAACATGGGCTTGACAATACAGAAATCGCGGAAGCTGCGGAAAGCACCCACTCAAAAACCCGGCGCCGCCACACGCGCTTGCTCAGCTTCCTCACGCCGTTGTCGCAACATCCGATCAGCAATTTCTCGCACCATTTCGCTCAACAACAACCACAGATGGCTGCCCTCGCGGTAGTCCGCAGGCGCGATGTGCTTCACCCGTCCCGCATGCGCGCAAAGTTGATAGCTTTTGCGGAAACTTCGACCCGAACTGTCGTCTGGGTTATAAACCGCAATCGAACTTCCGCCATTGCGATTCATCACCGTGAAGCACGGCACATCCGTCGGACCATCTCCGATGTAAATCATGTTTTGAAACGGAATCGGACGCAACTCCGGCGGCATGTGGTCATTCACATCTTGGTCATAGCGCAACATGCCTTTATTGATGCGAAACAAATACTGTGTTTTTGTGGTGTGCGAGATGGTGCGCTTGGGAAAAGCAATCCGTCCTTCCTCGTCTTCTCCGAACTCGCATCCAAATATGGCTTTCACATGAGGTTGCAAGCGCGAGCCATCGAGCAACGCCTTTAACCCCGAGCTGACGATGTAATGTTCCATCCTCACGCCAGCCGCTTCATGCTCGGCAGTGATCACGCGTTGCGGCAGCAACTCAAAAATTTCGGGAATGCCCGGAAAAAATGACAAGTTCGAGCCCAAACCCATCAATTGATCATTCGTAACCTGATCCATCGCCAGGTAATCCAACAGACATTTCATGTAAGCCAACTCGCCGTCCCACTCGCGCTCACTGACCAATCGATTGCAATTGTGCCAGAACTGTTTGGGGTCAATGCCAAATTGAGGAAATAGCACATCATCTTGCATGTAGCGATGGCTCAGCGTTTGATCGTAATCGTAAACAATCGCGATGATGTTTTGCGGAGCGGCCATGAACCAATCAATCTTGTGCACCACGGAGATACAAGCTCGAAATCCCATGTCGATGATTCAAAGATTGAGCTAGGTCGCTGTGGAACTTTGGAATTAAAAGATTGACTAACCAAGCCGATTTGCTTGTCTTTTCTCGCGCACTTGTTTTTGTTGCGGTTCGTATCATTTGGGACGTTTCTTGAGGCTGTGGCAATGGCTAGGCAGGACTAATGATGAAGATTACCCGCCGCAGATGCAGTGTTTCGGCGATGATCCACGGTATTCGTTTCCTCGAATTGTCGAATCGTCGAGGTTTCACCTTTTTCCATCATTTTTTTACTTTCTGCAATGTCCGTCATTCATCGCATTTTTCGCAATTGGCTTTCACAAGATATTGGCATCGACCTTGGAACCGCCAACACTCTCGTTTGCATCAAAGATCAAGGCATTGTTCTGCGCGAACCCTCGGTTGTGGCGGTTCGTGCAGGCACAAACCAAGTTCTTGCGGTCGGCGATGATGCCAAGCGCATGCTGGGTCGCACGCCCGGCGACATCGTCGCGATTCGCCCGCTGAAGGATGGGGTTATCTCAGACTTCCAGGTCACCGAGGCGATGCTGCGTCACTTTATTCGCAAGGTAAACAACAACCGCCGCTCGAACTCTCGGGTCGTGGTCGCGGTGCCGTCGGGCATCACCGAGGTGGAAAAACGCGCCGTGCGCGAATCCGCAGAACAGGCCGGAGCGCGTGAGGTTTACTTGATTGAGGAGCCGATGGCGGCAGCGATTGGTGTCGGACTACCGATTCAAGATGCAGCGGGCAACATGATTGTCGATATCGGTGGTGGCACAACAGAGGTGGCATTGATTTCGCTCTCTGGCATCGTGTTTTCACGCAGTGTGCGGATTGCGGGTGACGAACTGGATGACGCCATCACTTCCTACATGAAACGCGCCTATAATCTAATGATTGGTGAGCGCACAGCGGAGGAGATTAAAATCCGTCTCGGTTCGGCCTACGCCTTGCCGAAGGAACTAACCATGGAGGTCAAGGGACGCGATCTGGTCGCTGGTTTGCCAAAGACGATCACGATCACATCTCAAGAGATTCGCGAGGCGATGGCTGATCCGCTAAATCAGATTGTCGATGCCGTTCGCACAACCTTGGAACGCTGTCCTCCAGAGCTTGCTGCGGATTTGGTGGATCGCGGCATTGTGCTTGCGGGCGGTGGCGCGTTGCTCAAGGGCTTGGATCGCCTGCTGCGAGAGGAAACGGGGCTACCCGTTCACATCGCTGAGGATCCGCTCAGTGCTGTGGCGGAAGGAACTGGCAAGGCGTTGCAGGAAATCAGTCTGCTGCGCCGCATTGCGAATGTGGATTAATGCGTGATCCTTCTTGGTGTCACTAACGTGACAATCGATCATGAAACCATTTAATCTCATCGCATTGCTGTGTTTCCTTGGTGGAGCGACATGGGCTTTGACTCGCAGCGAACGCACGGTGCGGGAAATTCAAAGCCATTATTACTCGATCATGATGCCGTTCCTCAAAGTGGGTTCGGCGATTGAAATCCAAGGCCACAATTTTTTACGCGAGGTCAAGCACTCGAAAGAACTCGAGGCCGAACTGGAAGTCACGCGCACGGAATTGGATCGTCTGCGACAGATCGAGCAACGATTTTCCACGTTGGAAAATGAAAACTCCCGCTTACGACAATCGTTAGAATTCAAGCAGAACACTCCATTCAAAATCATTGCTGCGCGCATTACCCGTCGGCAAACCAGCAATTGGTATAAAACAGTTGAAATCAACCGTGGTGAGGAGTGCAACATTGGCAATCAAAATCCGGTCGTGACTGCTGAAGGACTCGTGGGCAAAATCGATCTCACGAAGAATGAGTTATCCACGGTCATTTTATTGACGGATGAAAAATGCCAAGTTTCTGCCAAAGTGGAGGGATCCCCTGAAGTCGGAGTCCTCAGTGGCAAGCGCGCGGAGTATGGCGAGGAGGCCCTGCTGCGCTTGCGCTACCTATCCAAAAAAGCAAATGTCAAAAAAGGACAGCGCGTGTTCACCAATGGTCGCGGGGGGATTTTTCCTGCCAATATCCTACTGGGGACCATCGAATCCATCGAACCGGGCGCGCTCGATTCGGAGGCCATTGTGCGCCCAGCGGTGAATTTTGCCGAACTGGTGACTGTATTTGTGATCCCCAAACAGTAAAATGCACGTTCTTCGCTACGCTTCCTGTCTGTTGATCATGCTGCTGTTATCTTTCATGATTCAGCAATTCATGCCCACTTTCACGGCATTCTACAACGCTCGCATTTTTTTGATTCTGATCGTGTTCTTATGCTTATCCGTCACGGTGCCGATGCCTTTGATGCTGCTGTTTGCTCTCATGTTCGGATTCTTGTGGGACGCTCAATGTGTCTTGGGACCCGATGGAGGCGATTCGCTGCTTTACGATGCTCCGTTGGAGAATCTGCGCTTTGGCACATCGATTCTTCTGTTCGGTGCCATGGGCTCGCTGATGAACGGCATTCAACCCATTTTCATGCGGGGAAAATGGTATATCTCAGCGTTGATCACGGGCATCGCAACCTTTCTCTACCTCCTCACTGAGTATTTACTCATCGATTTCATCAGAGGCAGCTTGACCATCAATCGTGGCGTATTGATTCAGATTTCTGCCACATCTGCCATCAGTGTCCTGCTCGCACCGGTGATCTTTTTCGTGCTCTTCCATCTCGCGCGCTGGTGCAGTCATCCGATTGTTGAGGATCAACGCAAAAAACGTCCTCGCTCGCGTTATCATTAGTGGATTGCTCTCACATGGAACTCGCCTATCGTTTTCGCCTGTATCTGCTCACCGCTCTCATGCTATTGGGATTTGGTGCGTTGCTGCATCGCTTGCACGAAGTGCAAATCAAGCAGCAAACCAAATTTCGCGCGTTGTTGCCTTCGTCCAAGAGTGTGACCATTCGCGAACCGGGAGTGCGGGGTGAAATTCGCGATTGCAATGGCGTAGTTCTCGCGAGAAATCGACGCCATTATGAAGTTTCGTTCAATATACAAGAAATTCTGAATCATTACACTCTTCAGCATAATACCAATCCCAAAACAGTCGGGCTGCGAACGGAAAATGGCATGCTGAGGAAGAAAGAAAGCAAAAATATCGCAAAAATCGTTGATGAAACCATCATCAGTCGCCTGCGGCAGTATCATTTGACCAAGAATTATAGCACCAAGGCTCTGGAAGTGCACTACGCCACTCACCGTGGGCTTGTGCCGTTTTCCTACAGCGCGGATCTCAGTTATGATGAATTTGCCCGCTTTGCCGAGCTTAACTTGGAGTTGCCCGGTGTGTATATTGATCTGAAACCCGAGCGCGAATACCCCTATGCGGCGATGGCTTGTCACGTCCTTGGCTACACCAAGCAATGGGAAAAAGGCGACATTCCGGACGATAATGAGCAGAGTTACAACCACTACATCGGCGAGGAAAAAGGTGTGGCGGGGGTTGAAGCCAGCATGGATCAATACCTTCAGGGTCCCGAAGGCGTGAAGCAGATTCTCAAAGACGAGAAAGACAGGGTCATTGGCATGACGGATTACAAAAAACCCCAAGTCGGGGCGGATGTCATCCTGACGATCGATTCTCAAATCCAATGTTTGCTGGAATCCACTCTCAGACGAGCAGGTCGCGCTGCGGGTGTGGTGATGAATGTCGAAACCGGTGAAGTGCTTGCGATGGCTTCGGTGCCGAATTACGATCCCAACCAGTTCATTCCATCGATTAGTTCAAAAAAATGGGGAGAATATCGCGCCAACCCGTGTGATCCTTTGATCAATCGCAGCATCAGTGCCTACACGCCCGGATCCACTTTCAAGCTTGCCACCGCTGTCACAGGAGCGCGTGCAGGACTCGGGGATAAAATTTATTCATGTGATGGTTTCATTCAGTATGGCAATCACAAGGTGGGCTGCTGGATCTGGAATCAAAGCAAGGGGCGTCACGGTAGCGAAGACGTCCGCAAGGCGATTCAACAATCCTGTAATCCGTATTTTAACCGATTAGCCAATGCAGCTGGCCCGCAAATGATGACTGAAACCTTCGATTTGCTGAATCTCGGTCGTCCCACAGGGATCGAATTGCCTAACGAAAAAAGTGGCATTGTGATCGGCTCCAAAGCTTGGAAACAGCAATTTCCAGGCACGCCAGTGACACCAGTGGACACCGCATTTTTGTCGATTGGCCAAGGCGTTTCAGCGGCTACGCCCCTGCAACTCTCTGCCATGGTGGCCGCAATTGCCAATGGCGGAAAGTATTATCGCCCGCGTTTGATCAAACGTGTGATCCAAAACGGCAAAACATTGATTGCTGACGAGCCGCAGCTTCTGGTCAATCTCATGGAAAAAGGCTTAAAGACCGAAGATCTCGAACGCATCCGCGAAGGCATGCGCATGGCCGTCAATGTGGCGGGGGGAACGGCAGGTCGAGTCAAGTTACCACAAATCGAAGCCGCGGCAAAAACCGGCACGGCGCAGACAATTGACCACGGCAAAAAGTCGAATAACTCTTGGACTGTTTCATTCGCGCCTTTTCAGCACCCAAAATACGCAGTCTGTGTCCTAGTGCAAGGCGGCAAATCCGGTGGCAAAGTCTGCGGTCCTCTCGTCCACATGATCTATCGCGGCATTTTTGCCAGAGATGACGGCATGCGCCTGCCCTTGTCGCCACAATCTGAATTCATTGGCAACAGCGATATGATTGAAGAAATCGCTCTGCCCGAGGACTCGATCAGCCTCGAAGAACCTGCCTCCTTCACCGAAACGGCCGATGATAGCTTACCCGAACCGCTTCTCGACCGCTCTGCGATTGACATTGAACCCAACAACCCTGATATCATCCCTTCTCCAACCATCACGCCAGATTCTGATGACGCCAGCGCCCGCCCTCCGCGAGCCTTACCCGTGCCTGAAGAATCTCAATAAAAATCTTTAACAATCTACTACAGTGCCACTACCCATGATTAACAAAATCAAACGTTTCCTCGGATTCGGAGCATCCAACCCGATGGAAGGCAATACCATTGTCATCAATGTTGAAAAGCTCGAACGACGCGTCGCTCTCATCGAAAACGGAATTCTCGAAGAATATTCGATCGAACGCGAAGGCGATCAAAACATCGTCGGCGGCATTTTTAAGGGCAAAGTGAAAAACATCGAACAGGGTCTGAAAGCCATGTTCGTTGACATTGGTCTGGATAAAAATGCCTTTCTCCATTTTTGGGACGCGATCCCGGCCGCATTAGATGCCGGACTCGAGGAAATTGATCGCGGTCCCAAAAAACAACAGAAGAAGATCACGTCCAAAGACATCCCAAGCATCTATCCCATCGGCTCCGAAATCATCATTCAAGTGAGCAAGGGCGCGATCGGCACCAAAGGGCCGCGGGTCACCACAAACATTTCTCTTGCTGGTCGCTATCTTGTCTTGATGCCCTACACCGAACAATTTGGCATCTCGCGAAAAGTGGAAGATCAGAAAGAACGTCTCCGACTTCGCACGATCATGCAAAAAATTTATGTTCCCGAGGGCATGGGCATCATCATGCGAACTGCCGCCATCGGTGTTCGCGCGGCACACATCAAGCGCGATCTGGCGATGTTGCTCGAACAATGGAGCGATGTCGAACGTCTGCGAGACACCAAACCCGCGCCGATTTGTGTCTTTCAAGAACCTGGACTCGTCGAACGAACCGCCCGTGATTTGCTGACAGATGACATCGACCAAGTCATTTGCGATGACACTGAAACCACGGAGGCCATTCGCGAGGTGGCTGGCAAGGTGTCTCGCCGAGCCCGACGTCGTGTGCATCACATGTCGAGTCCTCAACCAATTTTCGAACGAATTGGCATCCAAAAACAAATCGACGAAGCCTTCTCGCGTCAAGTATGGCTGCCTTGTGGTGGTTACATTGTGATCGATGAAACCGAAGCATTGATCGCAGTGGACGTCAATACTGGTCGCAATCGTGGGTCAAAAGACGTGGACAAGATGATTCTTGAGACCAACGTGGAAGCCGCTCAAGAAGTGGCGCGTCAACTGCGACTGCGCAACATTGGTGGGCTGGTCGTGGTCGATTTCATCGACATGCGACATCGCAAAGACCAGCAAACAGTTTACAAAGCGATGAAAGATCGCGTGAAAAAAGATAAGGCGAAGACCCAAGTGCTGCAAATTTCGAGCATTGGACTCATGGAAATGACTAGACAACGCCTGAATGAATCCCTGCGCGATTCGATGTATGAGCCCTGCATCTACTGCCAAGGACGCGGACGGGTCAAGACCACCATGTCCATGTCGGTGGAAATTCAACGCAAGCTAAATGCGATCATTCAAAACAATGTCAATCCCGGTGATTTGATCGTCATGGTCAATACTGACGTGCTGAATCGATTCCGCTCCGAGGACTCGAAGCTCTTGGTCGAGCTCGAGCGCCGTCACAGCGGACGTTTAATCTTCCGTGCCGATCCAGCCATGCACCGCGAGCGTTACGCTATCATTGATGCAAATACAGAAAAGACGATCGTTCAAATCTAATTGGATGTGCGTGGTGCAGGTCTCTACGCCAAAGCAACCAAAAACCGAGGATGGCGCCATCCTCGGTTTTTTTCATAGGCCACGTGGCTCTACCAAACCTAGCACCAGGTGCGAACGACCTTCACTGAGGATTGACAACACTATGGCTTTTCTGGCTCAATTGCTTTCAGCTCCTCATCAGTCCACGGATTGATGCGTGAACTGTGGCGCTGCTTTGCAGCTTTGACCTGCTCATTTGAGACAGGGCCCGCACCGTTATCCCAGGCAAAGCGAATGTAATTCAGCACATCAGCCAAGCGATCGTCTCGGGTGATGCCAAGAGCCGCTGCTGGTGCCATGAAACCAGCTTGGTATGTTCTCCCCTTGATGGGGCCTGTCAAGCCGTTCACAAAAACAGGCAGAAGGCCCTCAAGTGGTCCCCTGACGCGCTCACTGCCAGCCAACGCGGGTGCCATGAAGAGATCTGTGCCGGGAAAACCAGTGCCCTTGCCGTCCGCACCATGACAGGCGACGCATGTCGTATAGAAAATCTTCTCGCCACTGCTGATGCTGCGCTGAAGCACAGGATCCATCCCCTTGGGAAATTTTAATCCTCGATCCCACTGCGCAAAGCCATGAGTCCATCGAGTGCTCACATCACTGCGCAGTGCCGAATCTGTCAATGACTCTAACGCGCTGCCATTGCGAATGTTTTTCATGAATGGCGACGGATTTTTCCATAATGTCAGACACGCCGCTTGGCACACCCCTGCGTCGGTAAAATGGCGCTTGAGTAAGGTGTCGATTGTCGAAATAATCCCATTATCCTTACTGACACCGAGTGATAAAATCATTTGCTTCGCCACATCACCTTCGGACTCAGTTGCTGCTAGGAGGTTTAATGATTCTAGGATTTTTGGATCATTTTTTGCAATGAACGGCTCGCAGATTTGGGTCGCCGCGCAACGAACTCGCTGATCGTGATCACTCAACGCACGCTGCAATAAATCAACATCCGACGCACCGATCCCTTCCAAAGTCCACAAGGCGTGCAGGCGCGCCAAAGGATCTGAATGCGCGGTAACCATTTCTTTCAAAACGGGAACCACTGAATCGCGATCTGAGCGCAAGACGATCAACCGCTGCGCGGTGTCACGCCACCACCCGTTGGCATGCCCAAGATAACTCACGAGCTGACGAGTGGACTGCGATAACATCGCAGGTGCAGCGGGCTGCTTCCAATCAGGTTTGCGAATGCGCCAAATCCGCCCCCGCTGATTCACCTCAGCCAAGCCGCTCTCCTTGATGAACTTACGAGGGCCAGGACTGAGCCAAGGTGCGTCTTGGATGATACCGCGATACATATCGACCACAATCAAACTGCCGTCGGGTGCCGTGGCGGTATTGACTGGCCGAAAGAAAATCTCCGGAGAAAGCATGAATTCCTCGTTGCCGTATGCGCTGAGAAACTTGGTCTGACCATTGGTCCGGACGATCTTCGCGCGGCGCACAACGTGGATGGAGGGATCGCAGACAAAATAATCACCACGCATCTCCGGCAGAGCGTCTCCTCGGTAGATGCTTTGGCCACAGGCAGAAGTAAAAATTTTGCGCGCTGGGGCTTTCCCACCGCGATCATCAGTCTCGCAGATATTTTTAGCAGCCAAGAAACTCATGTCCCACGGAAGACCAAGGGGAATGGGCTCACCTTCACGAACACTGTCTTTGGCCCGAGTTTTGATCTGCAACCAGTATTGACGTCCCACCTCAAAACCCATGGCTGGCGTGCTGTTGTCCGAGTAATAAACTCGACCCACATCATCGTGAGTGATTCCCCATTGCGACCAAATGGGATGCAGTGCCTCGCTTTTCCAAGTGCCATCCGTGAATCGATAACGCTCTTTCGCATAACTAACATAAATGTAGTTATCCAGATTCCAATCAAGTCCACTGGGTTGATGCTCCACGCTTTTAGTGCCATCTCCCTTGACTCCATTGAAGAGTAACACCTTTTCGTCAGCAACTCCGTCATTGTTGCGATCACGATAGCTCCATACACTAGTATCGTCCGTTTCTTGCACTGCGATGCGATCATCGAGAGCTAAGATCATGCGCGGTAAATTGAGGCCATCGACAAACACTGTCGCGCGATCCATGATGCCATCGCCGTTGGAATCCGTGAGTTTTTTGATGCGACCATTTTTTAGAGTCTTCGTGCCGGTGCCATTTTCATCTTGCATGTAACTACGCATCTCCGCGACATACATCGCCCCATTGCCATCCCACACCGTGAGCACCGGCTGCTCGACCAACGGCTCTGCCGCGATGCATTCCGCCACTAGGCCATCCGCCATCACAAAAGTGCGCTGCTGTTGCTGTGGGGTGTGTGGTGTAAATGGAGTGGATGATCGAGGTGGTGATTGCCGATTGTCCAGAGACCAAGCTTTCGCGGGCTCAATGATTGAAGTCGCCGTTTTGGTTGGCAGCGGCGCCGGTAGAGGCAAGGTGACTTCGCCAGCGGATAAGTATTCAACGCTGCGCGCTAAAATGCTTTGAAAGCCAACACAATGTAAACTGTCTTGATCCTCATCTCCCTGCCATAGATGCCCCATGGTGCACACCAGAACACGCCCCCTACCATATTCAACCTCCCATAAAACTGGCTCATTGCGACCAGTTCCGCGCTGTGATTCATCGGAGTAGGCACTGGCAAGGATTTTCACATTGTTTGCGGGACCGCGCATGTGATGATACAACTCGTCCCTGGCATGCATCCACTCCGCAGGCATGCCGCGCAAGACCGGATGCTCCGGAACCCGATTTGTCACCACGAAGGGATGCTTGGCGCCATGTCCGGAATCTTCTCCCTGACAACACTCCTCAACCGCTCCCGCTTGGTTGATCACAAGGCAACGACCAACAACCCCCTTGCGCCAACCAAGTCCGATCGCCTCGTTGAACTCAGGCCAACTGGCAAAAGCATTGTTTGCCGCGTGAATTAGTAAAACTCCCCCACCAGAACGCAGATAATTCACAAAAGCAGTCTTCATCGGCTGTGGCCAATCAGGACCATTGTAATTCAAAATCACTGCGCGATACTTTGAAAAATCAACTGCCCAGTGCGCCCAAGCCGCGTCCATTTCCGAGCGAAGCGATGCAGCCAGAGCGTCATATTTGACTTTCGCCTCGCGATAAGCCGCATCTTCCAACGGCGGTTTACGCGGGGGCGGACCCAACTTATCCTCTGGCGCAGTGGCCACATCCACCGAAAATCGACCTGTTGCCAGCAGTGTGGACTTGAGAGACGCAGTTGTCCTGATCCAATCGTGGTTATTGCGTCCATCCACAATCAGAACGGGATCGACGGCATGCAGCGACAGTAGCAACGCTAGCTGAACAATGAGTTGGCGCGTCATAGTTTGATAAAAAACAGGATACGCATCAGACGAGTGGATTCATTGCACGAAATCAAAAGAATTAGACATCAACTCGATTCAACAAATAAAGATTGATCATCAATGCAATCACCACAAAAGCTGATGAACAATATAAGGAATCAATCCATCCCATCATGACCCTCCATGACCATAACTGGATGCGCGTGAAAAACCCAACCAATGACCACAATGAGCCAAAACATCACCAGTCGAACTGACTCCACTGCAAGGGCTTAAAACCCACATGAGCGATTCCACGGGATGGGTTGATTAAAAAAGGACGTTTGCACAGATTGCCATTTTCCTGAATCAACGCAAAAACTTCATCAGCAGACATCAAGCCCAAGCGCTCTTTCAGGCCACTCGCGCGATAATCTTGACTCGATGTGTTGAGAAGCTTGGTAAAACTTCCTTCCAATGCGCTCAGTGCCATCCCGAGCTCGTCCAAGCTGGGAGGGGTTTCACGAATTTCCCGCTTTCGCGCTTCAATTCCCCTCTCGCCAAGCCATTTTAAGGCATCGCGACATGTCGAACAACGCGAATAACCATAGAAGATCCAATCACTCATCACTAAAACAATTAATCTTGAGGTAGTGGCTTGCCTTTGGTTTCAGGCAAAAACGGTAATACCGCAATCCCAATCAAGAAAATCAAGCACATCCAAGAAGCCGCATCACGGAAGGCATCAATTTTTGCAATGATCTTAATTTGATCCAGCGCCGTCGCCGTCGTGCCAACCGCAGCGTTGGCAACTGCCGATTGCTCAGCCGATTTGGCTAAGTTACCCGATAAAACTCCCAAAGTGAACGGTCCAGCTGCCGCAAGATAGCGTCCGACATTGTAACAAAATGAAATCCCGGTCGAACGCAAACTCGTGGGAAACAGCTCTGCAAGGTAAATCGAAAATCCAGCAAACACTGAAAGTTGGAAAAATCCCATCAGAGGCGCCATCCACAACACATCAGTGGTGGAATTCAAGCGCTGAAACACGAAAACCGTCACAATTGCCGCGCCTAGATAGAAAAAACCAAAAGCCTTGCGACGTCCGACTTTCTCTGTCACTCGCGTGAAAGCCATCATGCCCATGAACGCTCCAGCATTGAAACACAGCAGGTTGATCGAACTCCACAGCTTTGTTTGCGAAGCCACCTGATCCTTGGCCAAACCTTGAACAGTCAGGCTGTTGCGAATAATGTCGCCAACCATGTCTGTCGAAAACACTCCGATGCCCCACAAGCCGACAACACCGGCACATGACAAAATCATGCCCAGCAGCGCATGCTTGCGCCATGTGGGATGACCAAATAAATCCGCATATGAACCAGCTTTTTTCCCAGCTGCAAGCGCTTTGTCGCGCGCGACGACCCACGCTTCTGGCTCCTTCAGACGCATTTGAATCGTAGCCGTCAGTAATGCAGGCAAGGCACCGATTAAAAACAACCATTTCCAGTAATCGCCCTTCACCGCTAACAGAGCCAGCGACAACCCGATCAACCCTGCCATAACGTTGCCAACCGCGGAAAACGACTGCAACACCCCGAGCGCACGAGGTCGAACGTCATTTGGCACCGTGTCAGAAACCAACGCAACAGCCAAACCAAACACCCCACCCACGCCCAAGCCCGTGATAAATCGATAGATCCCAAAATCCAAAACACCATGCGATAGCGCTGAAAGACCTGTTGCCACAGAATAAAGCATTACCGTGACACCAAGCATCTTCGCGCGTCCATATCGGTCACCTAGTGAACCAAAAATCATTCCGCCCGTCGCCCAACCCAAGACGAAAATCGAGGTCATGATGCCCGCCATTTGTTTGACCTCCGGTGCCGTCGGCTCCAGGCGCAGGAGCGAGCTGATCGCAGGTATGCGCGCCAGGTTAAACAATTGCTGATCCAAGCAATCAAACATCCACGCCAATGTGGCCACAACAAACACCATGCGCTGATAGCCATTCAAACGCCCCCACCATCCATTCTGCGATGCGACTTCACTCATGCGGAAATTAACCTGTCATGAAAAAATGCTGTGCAACAACCAAAAATAGAAAAAGCACGTCATGCACGCCCATTTGCCCGCAATAACCACTCGTGCACAATTGGTAAGTCAGCCGGTGCCCATGATAATCCATGCCATTCCATGGGGCTCGACCACCGCAGTTGCTGGTGAACCAAACATTGCGGTTCGCCAGCGCACCAATTGCATTCATAGGGAAACAAATGGATTGAGCGCTCCACATCGCGCCAAATGACCGGAGTCAAGGCTGACACCACTTGCACCTTGATCGCCAGTTCCTCTGCCAACTCACGAGACAACGCTTGCTGATGTGATTCTCCCTGTTCACATTTGCCGCCCGGAAATTCCCACAAACCAGCAAACGATCCACCGGCAGCCCTTTTTCCAATCAGCACCTCACGACGCGAATTGGTGATAATACCGCAAACCACGTTGATTTCCATAGATCAGGCCTGCGGTTTCATGTCGATCTGCCGTGCCCAGTGTGGTGCAAGCACCAAGCCCATCGCATCGGCCATGATGCGCATCAATTCATACTCTTTGGCAGAAATTCGACCATCCGCAGCGATTGCGACTTCGACCAACCGCAATATTTGGTTTTTCACCGATGACGCCGCTAAGCTCAACTGATCCAAAACCACAACGAGTTGTGAGTAATCTGCCTCCACGCGACTCAATGTTGTCTGCGTGAACTCAAAAAAAAGCTCACTCGCTGCCTGCCATGATCGCTCATCACCTTCGCACTCAATCATTGCCAACAACAATGCAATCTCATGATTCAGCTCTTGCAACTTCCAAAAACGAACATCCTCAACGATCGCTGGGACTGAAATGGAGCGAATGCGTCTGTGAATCGCGTGAATGAGCATAAAATCAAACATGCTGTAATCCCCGTCGAGACGAGAAACCTGTTCCAATTCAATGAGGAACTCCTGCAAAAATGTCTGACTGAATCGACGCAATGCCGGCATCGCCAAGTCAAACCAGACGATGCGCTCAACCACATTCAAGGCCTCCACTTTTTGTTGCCAAATCGGCAACGCTTCGATCGCCTCACCGATCATCGGCGTCAATTTTTGCACGACAGAATCTGGCAGAGTTCGACTTTGAGACATCAACAATGCCAAAACCAACAAAACCGACTGCTCTTGCGTCAACATCTGCGCTTCCTCACCCATCTGCTGCAATTGAAGTCGAGCAGCAGGCAAATCGTGCATCCTCGATTCTCCCCATTCTCGCGATCTTTCATTCGATGTCTGAGAATGATGCAGTGGAGCTAATTGACGCGCATCCGTTGATGCCAAGTCAGAGCGATTTGGCGCAGCATGATCGGTTGAAAATGTCCCATCCCACTGCGGTTTCACCGCACGAATTCGCTGCTCAAGCGGAGGATGCGTCGCCAACATGCGGTTCACCCAAGAACCGCTCGCGGAAAAAAACATGTGTTGCAACTCACCGGCGTGACTCGAAATCATGGACATTTGAGTCTGCTGTCCGATTTTAATCAAGGCACCTGCGATGCTGTCGGGATCACGCGTGAACTGAACGGCGGATGCATCCGCTAAGAATTCGCGCTGACGCGACAGCGCCGCCTGGATGATTCGACCAAAAAACACACCAACACTACCAATCAGCCAGACAAAAGCACCAGCGAGCACCAAAACCAATGCCAAACTCGGTCCGCCTTTATCGCGATCAGAACTTGAAACGCGAACATGACGCAGCACCGAAAGCATGCCCTTTCCCATTAAAGAAATCAACAAAAGCCCATGCAGCCAGCCGAGCAATTGCACATTTAACCGCATGTCTCCATTGAGGATGTGACTGAACTCATGGGCCACAACTCCTTGCAATTGAGTGCGATCCAGATTTTCCAGAGTGCCTCGAGTAACCGCCACCACGGAATTGTTTGGATCTGTTCCAGCCGCAAACGCATTGATCGCAAGCTCACTGTCCATGATCCAGATCTCGGGCACAGGCACACCCGAAGCGATGGCCATTTCCTGAACAACATTGATCAATCGACGCTCTTTCACATCGCGAGTTTGCCCGTCAACCAAGCGCGCCCCCATGTCACGCGCCACGACCGATCCACCGCCACGCAAACGCAAAATTTGATACACGCTGCCACCAATCATCAAGAAGCCCATCACACTTGCCACAAACACCCCCAGCTCGTGCCCAGATCTCAGGACAACGCGAGGCTCTAGCGATGGAGTGTCGGCAAAACGTCCCAACCAAAAAAAATACAAAACCACCGTCAAAACATACAAGGTCGCGAGCGTCGCGATGACTGCGATGATGAACCAAAGGATCAACCAACGACTGCGACGATGCGCTTGATCCTGTGCCTCAAAAAAGTTCATAACGAACCACCACCATCCTGGATTAGAATGTCACCTTGACCGCCTGACGTTCGAGTGGGTTACTGACCTCATAAAGCGAGGCTACTGAGAAACCTAACAATCCAGCAATCAATACCGTCGGAAACGTCTCACGACGCGTGTTGTAAGCCGTAACCGCATCATTGTAGGCTTGTCGCGCAAAAGAGACTTTGTTCTCCGTGCTGGTTAATTCCTCGGTTAGCTGGATCATGTTTTGATTGGCCGTCAATTGCGGATAAGATTCAGCAACTGCAAAAAAACGTGTCATGCAACCACTTAGTTCCCCCTCAGCTTTTAGCAACTGCCCTACCGCTGCGGCGTCGCTGGGGTTCGCAGCCGCGGAACTTTGACGGCTCATCGCATGATTTCTCGCAGCGATGACAGCTTCCAACGTCTCGCGCTCATGCGCCATGTAAGCCCTCGCCGTTTCGACCAAATTGGGGATCAAATCATAACGACGTGTCAATTGAACATCAATCTGTGCAAACGCATTACGAAACACATTTCGAGCCCGAACCAATCCGTTGTAGGAACTGATCAGCAGAACCAATAAGATTGCCACCAAGAGTAACAAGACCGCAGTGCCAATCAGCGCTAGCTTCATCATGCCGACAACAAATACTAGATCTTGAAACATCATCATGTGAGAACATTAGAATAAACACCGAACCACAGCGATGGAAAAATCAATCAATTTTTCCAAATTCATGTGCCGCTAACCAGGTCTGCAATTCCTTCACTAAGGCAGAAACCTCGCTCTCCATTTCATCAAAGTATTGCTTGATGAACTCGAGGTCTTGATCCACGGCCCCATTTTCAATTTTCGCCGCTATGGCCGCCAAACGATCAGCCGCCATGTTGGCAGCAGCTCCGCGCAGGGCATGTGAACGCTGAATCATTTGCGCAACTTCACCACGCTCGATTGACTCTCGCATGACAGCGATATCTTGAGGCAATTCGATCAGGAAATCATCGATGATTTCAGAAACTAGCACCACGTCCCCCATGAACCGATCAAGCAATTCATTGGCATCAAAAGTAGCGTCGCACAATCTTGCCGTTGCTGAGGTGTCAAGCTGATTCAAGTTTTCCAGATCCGCTGAAGAGCCAATCACCTCCACACTGAGGCAACGAGCCAGTGTATTGATCATCGGCTCCAGGGCGATGGGCTTGCAGATGTAATCATTCATTCCCGCAGCGACGCAGCGTTCGCGATCACCTTCCATGGCATGAGCCGTCATCGCAATGATGGGGATCTTGCGCCTCTCCACGGGGATCAAATCCGAATCACGGATCCGCCGTGTTGCCTCAAATCCATCCATTTCCGGCATTTGAACATCCATTAAAATCAAGTCATAATCCTGTTTGGTCAGAGCTTCCAGCGCCTCTTTGCCATGATTCACCACTTCCACGAAACAACCCAGCTTTAACAGCATTCCACGGGCGACTTCTTGATTCACCAGATTATCCTCAGCCAACAAAAAGCGATAGCCTTTGAAACAATCGCGCATGCTCGCCACCTGATGCAGCGACGCCATCAGCTTTGGCGGCTCCGGGTGCTGGGTTGACACATCGGTCGTCTGCAACTTCAAGGGCAAGACAAACCAAAATTCCGATCCACGATGCAACTCACTCGTCACTCCAATCGCGCCTCCCATTAATTCCACGAGTTGCTTGCAGATCGCCAAACCCAGACCCGTTCCTCCAAATTCGCGTGTCGTGGAAGCATCCACTTGCGAAAACTTATTGAACAACAACTTCATCTTTTGTTCATCAATGCCGATCCCTGTATCCATGACTCGGAAACGCAACCAGATCGCCTCATGATCGGTCTTTTCCATTTCTATCACGGCTCTGACATGACCAACTAAGGTGAATTTAATGGCATTTCCCAATAAATTGAACAGAACCTGTCGCAATCGACTTGGATCACCCATTAACCACTGTGGCACGGCATCATCGATTTCGATCGATAAGTGCAAACCCTTCTGCTCTGCCCGCAGCCGCATGACCTTATTCACGCCAGACATGATGTGGCGAATGTCCAAAGCGATGCACTCGATGCTCAATTTGCCCGCCTCAATTTTGGAGAAATCTAAAATATCATTAATGAGAGCAAGCAGCGACTCCGCACTTTCTCTCACAACTTCGGCGAAGTGCCGCTGCTCAGCATTCAACGGCGTATCCAACAGCATCAACGTCATTCCGATCACCCCGTTCATGGGTGTGCGGATTTCATGACTCATGTTGGCAAGGAATTCACTCTTAGCCACGTTGGCGGCGTTCGCTTGTTCAGCCATGAGATTCGCATGCGCAAAGGATCGTTCTAGCTCCTCATTGACCCGCTGAAGCCTGTTCTCCGCTTCTATGATGCGTGTGATGTCAGTGGCAATGCCCAAAAAACCAGAAATTTCACCATTCTCATCTCGAATCGCCGAAACGATTAAGCTTACCTGCAATTCCCCGCCATCCTTGCGTCGATAAATCCACTTATGCGTGTCGTGGCCGCCATCGCGAGTTTTAGCCACAAAAATTTCAAACCCTTCAATCGGGCGATTCAATTCCTTAGACAATTCCACCGCACGCAGCTCCATTTCATGACGATCATGAAAAATCGCAGGACTTCCGTTAAGCACCTCCTCCGCCCGATACCCCAGCATGTTTTCGGCACCACGACTGAACAACGTAATCCGCCCCGTGGGGTCAGTGGCAATCACCGACGTTTGCACGGCCGCAGCTAACAAATCTTCGTGTGATTTTAATGCGCGGCGTGCGATTTGCTCTTTTTCCGCGAGTTCCTCGCGCTGTAGCACACTCGCTGTGATGTCTGTTTCCACAGCGATAAAACCGATGACAGATTCAGACTTATCGCGCAGTGGCTGAACTTCAATATCCAGCCAATATTCATTTCCATTTTTAGAACGGTTGAGGATTTCAACTCGACACTCACGTCCCTCGCGCAAGTGATCACGCAACCTTTGAACCGTATTAGGATCCGTGTTCTCACATTGAAGAACATGACCAGGAACCTTATTGATCACTTCATCTAACTCATAGCCTGTTAGCCGCGTGAACCCAGCATTGACCCAGCGTATTTCCTGTTTCTCATCCGTGATGATCACCGCATTGTTCGTTTTGCGCGCAACCAATGCTAGGCGATTTAGCTCAGCGCGCATGTTCAATTCCTCTTGTTGCTGACGCGTGATGCTGCGGATGCTCGGCTCCAAAATAAACAAAATCATGCACACAACAATGCATAATAAAATCCATGTCCACTTGTGAGCCCACTCCTGCTTGATGTTTGTGTCCGCAAAAAAATCCAGGCTCAATTCCCCAATGCCCTGAGACATGCATCTGGAATATTCGGGTAGATTTTCAAGAAAAGACTCAATGCTACTATTCGCAGATTGAGTCAAGGCCTCAGTCACCGCAGCATCAGCCGAGCCATCTCCCCGATAAAGAGTTAACGCTTGACGCGCAAGAGCTTCGAGTGATCGACGTTGTTCTTCTGCTTTTTGGAAATGAATTAGAGGCGAATACATTGGAGTATCATCATTCGAATGCTCCATCGCCGCGGATAAAACGTATGTTGATGAGGACTTCCACTCATTGAGATCGCGTTCCAACTGATCCAGTAGCGTTTTTTGCTCGTTGCTAGGAACACCATCGCGCATGCTCATCAGCAGATTTGCAATGCGATAAGCCAAAGTGCGTTGCTCACATGCGATACTGATGTCCTGTGAGCCCTGAGCACCGATTTCGATGTGCCGTATCAACTTGGCATCACGCAACCAAAACGCCACTGCTAGTATCAATAAAACGATGACATAGGCAGTTCGCAAACGTTGCGCAGTGTTGCGTGCAGCTGATGACTCAACGACAAATAAATTTGACATAATTTTCAGAAGATAGCCCAACAATCATCTTAATTCAGATTCAGTTAATATTTTTAAACTGAAAGAAAAATCATCAAAGGTCAATCACACAATCAAACTCATCACGAAATGATGATTGCGCCGCCGTGTAAAACACCCTGATGGCGATGATGTCACCACAACACCTACATCAGGCGTCTAAGCGCATCGCTGCTTTCTGCGCAGCTGTCTGTGGGTCGGATTTCTCTGATTTCGACATCGTCCCCTCTTCTGCCGACGTTAGGCGCATGCCGACTGGTTTTGAAACACCAAATTCCTCCATGGTCACCCCATACATCACATCGGCTCGCGCCATGGTGCGCTTGCTATGAGTGACAATGATGAATTGACTGTTGTCGATAAATCGATCCAACACTTTGACAAATCGACTGATGTTCGATTCATCCAACGGCGCGTCCAACTCATCCAACACACAAAATGGACTTGGCTTGATCATGTAAATGCTGAATAACAAGGCCACTGCCGTCATCGAACGCTCACCGCCCGAAAGTAGGGAAATCGATTGCAATTTCTTGCCAGGAGGCTTAGCGATCACTTCGATCCCCGTCTCCAGCGGATCGCTCTCATCAACGAGCAACAAATCAGCTTTGCCGGTCTCGCCGAATAATTCCTGGAACATGATTTTGAAGTTTTCGCGAACTTGAGCGAAGGTTTCAGAAAATCGCCGTTGTGTCTCCTCATTGATTCGCTCAATGATGCCCAATAACTCCGTTTTGGCCTTCACCAAATCATCATGCTCACTGCGCATGAAGTTAAAACGCTCCTCCAATTCCTCAAACTCTTGGATGGCATCGACATTGACCGGCCCCATCGAATCCAAGCGTCGCTTCAGATCGGCAACTAACTGCTCCACGTATCGCCAATCGGACTCACTCGCCTGCTCCAACGAACCCCATGCCGCCGATGTTTCGGGGGTGTGATCGTCATTGATCTCTTCCTCGGGTTCCTCTTCAGATCCGGCGAACTCGCTGGAACTCCCCCCCTTGCGCATTCGTTGCTGACTCAAGCACAAGAAAAATGCATCCGCATCCGGACGAAAATCCGCTAATTCGATCTGATGGCGCTCACGGGTGGCAGTGACCAAATGTTCCAGTCGCAACTCCAACTTTGTCGCCGTGACTTCATCTTTACCGCGCTGCTCGGCGATGCGCGCGATTTGTCGACGTAGCTCTGACAAAGCTTTCTCGGCCACATCGATCTGCTCAATGATCGAAGCACGGCGGCCAGACTGCTGTTCAATTTCCACCAACAAATCATCCACCTCGGCGCGGTGGTATTCCACCTGTTCTGCAAGTGAGGCATTTTCAGCGCGTGCCAGCTCAATTCTCTGCAAAAACTGCTCGATTTCTGCCTCCCGTCGCATCGCCAGCTCGCGCAGCTCCTGCAATCGCCGCTCCATCGGGCGTTGCTGCTCCTCCATCAACGTCTTCGCCTGACGGTCCACCGCCAATGCCATGCGCAATTCCTGAAGGACCGCCATCCACTCCGCTTCCTCGCGCATGACCGACTCAAGCTCGGAAGACCCCGCGCGTTGTTGGAGCTCCATCTCCTGCCACTGTTGCTGAAATTCGATCAGTTCTGCTTCTTGAGACAAACGACTCTCCGCAGCCGTATTTTCGTGCTGCTGCAACTCATTGCGCTCCCAGCACACATTATCGATCTTAGTATCCAGTGCTTCCACCTCACGACGCGCCAAGGACCACTGGCCTTGGAGATTGGAGATCTCGACTTTGTGCTGCTGCATGCGCTCACGCAAAACCTCAAAACTTTCGCGCCGCTCGGCGCACAATTTCTCCTGCTCGCTGACTTGATCGACCAGTTGCGCCAACTCAACTCCTGCGCGCTCAATTTGCTCAGCCAGATCACGCACTTCTTGCTGGCGCGCTAGCAGGGATTCATTTCCCCCGGAAGCCTGCCCCCCATGCATCAGTCCATGAGGCAAGATCAACTCACCTTGCAACGTCACATAGGTCAGCCCAGTCCATTGCTGCCGCAGTTTGAGTGCCGCCAACAAATCTGGCACTATCAGAACGCGATCAAGCAATTGTTGCACCAAGCCAGCCACTTGAGCATCCGCACGGACATGATCAATCGCCCAAGCGATCGCGCCCTCAGGCAAAACCTCACGCTGCATGGCCTGACTCGGGCTTAGGAAATTCAAGGGCATTAAGCTAACCTTGCCCCATTGATTCTGAGCTAATTTGAGTAGGATTTGCAGCGCCGCACTCGACTCCTCAATCAACACCGCCTGTAAGTGCTCACCAAGCACGGCCTCAATCGCGCGAGCGGAACCGGCTTCCACATCCAAATGCCGCGCAAATACCAAGCCCAATTGGTCCCGATACGCCGCCAATTCCCCCTCGGCAGCTAACACCGTTTGCGTTCCTTTGGCATAGCCTTCGCCACTCTCAACCATCCGCTTGACGACTTCGTGACGCGACTCCTTCTGATCAAACATCCGTTGAGCCTCAGCTAGCACCTTGCGCGAGTGTTCGAGCTCAACCTGTGAATTCTGCACCGCGCGCTCGGCTGCCTGATTCTGCTCAGCAAGAACCACCAAATCCGCTTGCAAGCGCTCAGCCTGCTCACGCAGCTGCTGCTCAACCGCCTGCGACTCCTCACGAGTCAAACGCAAGCGCTGCTCTTCTTCCATCAACTGACGCGATCGCACGCGACTCCCCTCTAACTGCGAAACCGCACTTTCGATCTTAGCTTGAGCGGTCGCGATCTGAGTCTGACATCGCGATGCCGCTGTTCTCAGCTCACGCAGTTGCTGATCCATCAACTCTCTTCGGGAACGAGCCGCTAATGATCGCTCCTCGTTTAGCCCAAGCTCATGCTCCTGATCAATCAAGCGCCGCGTCAGTCGCTCTAATTCTTGATTCGCTTGTTGAAAATCATCTTCCTGCTGACTCAACTTCTGCCGAGTTTGATCCACATCATCGCGGTTTTGCCGAATTCTGCTCTCAAGCTCTGTTGCTCGTTCCAGATTAAAAGCCACCCGTGCCTCGCTGGCGTTCATCGCGTTGCGATGCTCATTCATGCGCTGCCTTAGTTCTGATAACTCCGATTCAAATCGACGCGCCTCAGCACGAGCCTCCGCAACTGCTTCTTCACGCGATGGCAATTGTTGTTCCTGCTCCGTCTCCAGAACGTCCCAGCGCCTCAACGCCACCTTTAATTGTGTGAGTTCATTGGTTAACTCAACGTATTTGCGATGACTCCAATGTCCATCCAACACCCGCACATCACGGCTCAATGCTTGAAAGCGCCGAGCCTTCGCTACTTGCCGACGCAACGCATTCATCCGCCGCTCTTGCTCCGCTAAAACATCAGACACACGCAGCAAATTGGCTTCCGTGTATTCCAATTTCCGCATTGCTTCCTTTTTCTCGCGCTTGTATTTGGTAATGCCAGCCGCTTCTTCAAAAACAGTGCGACGCTCTTCGGGCTTAGAGGACAAAATTTGATCAATCTGCCCCTGAGCCATGATCGAATAAGCCGTTCGACCAATTCCCGTATCCATGAACAAATCATGAATGTCTTTCAGACGACAAAGCGTTTGATTGATCCGATATTCTGACTTGCCGTCGCGATAAACACGGCGTGTGATGGATACTTCATTAAAATCCACCTTCAACGCTTGCTCGCAGTCGGCCATTGTCAAGGTCACTTCCGCCATGCCTAATGGCTTGCGTTTTTCAGTGCCATTGAAAATCACATCGGCCATCTCCCCGCCGCGCAAAGCCTTAGCGGAGGTTTCACCTAGCACCCACCGAATGGCATCTACAACATTTGACTTGCCACAACCATTGGGTCCAACGATTCCGGTTACACCGGTCGAGAAAACAAAAGTAGTTTTGTCAGCAAACGACTTAAAACCATGAATATCGAGGGATTTTAGATACATGGCACATCACAGTTTACAGCGGAAGCACGCCTAATGACAGCCGGATTCAAGCAGTGACAACGAATTGATCACCAGCGAACCCGGCTGACAGCGGGGCAACCATCAAGCACGCATCGGCATCAGCACATACAAGAAGGAGCCGTCAATGCGAATCACTCCTGGACTGGATTCATCAATCAAATCGAGATAAACAGTGTCCGTCTGCAAGTGTTTCATCGGAGCCATGAGATAATCAGGATTAAACGCTACGCGCAGGGGCTTGGATTGGTATTTGATCAGAATTTCTTCACGCGCCTCTCCAACCTCTGGAGAATCCAAGGTGATTTCAACCTTGTTATCAGCGAACAACAACTTCACCGAAATATTTGAAACACACAACTGATTCACACGATTGAGCGCATCCAACATCATCAAGCGCGGCAGCTCAACTCGCTCATTGGTATCGCCAGGAATGACTTGGCGGTAATTAGGGTAGTTACCCTCGATCAACTTTGTCACTAAGATGCAATCACCAATGCTAAATCGCACGCGATTATGCACCAAACGCATCACAACCTCGCCATCTCCACCCAATAAGCGCAATAATTCTGATACAGCCTTCGAGGGAACGATCGCATCGGCTTCGTGTGAGGCTGGAAATTCCAAATCGCTCTCAGACATGGCCAAGCGTCTGCCGTCAGTCGCCACCAAGGTCATACGACCATCGCGAAACGACACAAAAATACCATTCAGAACGTAACGCGTCTCATCAGAGCTGATTGCGTATTGCGTCATGCGCAAACCATCTCGCAACGCCAGCTGCGGGATATGATAGTCTTTCGCATCCTTTAATTCCGGCATCGGCGGAAATTCTTCGTGCGGCAAACCATTGATCCGAAAATAAGATGGGCCACTGGTGATCTCTGCCACACTCTTCGCATCCACCGCCACATCAACCATCTCGGACGACAACTCGCGAACAATCGACAACAAACGCCGCACCGGCAATGTCGTGGTTCCTTCTTTCTCCACATTTGCCATCACCGAAACAGAAATACCCATGTCCAAATCCGTCGTGGTTAGAGTCAAACGATCACCGCTCGCTTGAATCAACACGTTGGATAAAATGGGCAATGTGGTGCGATTCGCTACCACATGTTGTGTCTTCTGCAAACCATCAAGGAATGCTTCTTTGGAAATTCGGAACTTCATGCGCGTCGTGCCTCATTTAAGGCAGGAAAATACTTGTGATTAATGAGCCAATTGACAAGAAGGTTTTGCAAAAATAGACAGCAAATGTCAAAGATTCACACATCCAAAGCGTATTTTTTCTGACAAACAGCCGAAATTGCATGGCTGCTCGTGATGCCACTCCATTCAACGACAAGTCGATGCGACAACTTCTGCCATTTTCACACACGGGAATCGAGGATGATATCATTCGATTGAAACACTTGCTCAAAACGGCGCTGGTTCAGATCGAATGGCAGCCCGTTACGGAACCAGTGATCCTCAACTTGGCCTGCGGCAGAGCTGACGAAACTGGAATTCTCATCGACTCACTCGCCGCTCCGCCCCATCATTCTCCGCTCTGTCATTACATCGGGCTTGATCGACGCGAAAGAGAGTTAAATGAAGCAACTCGACGCTGGTGTCCGCAGAAATCCAACGATGACGACATTGAATTTCGCCAGGCCAATCTCGCTCTGAACCTCACTTGGCATCAGCTGCCACCCGCCCATGCAATCATGATACGCCATCAAAATTTTTATGACGACCCGCGCGCTTGGGATCGGATTTTGAACCGCGCCATTACCCAACTGCTGCCCGGCGGCATCCTCATCCTGACCTCCTACTTTGATCAGGAGCATCTGCTGGCACTCGCCTCATTGCAATCAATCCAAACGACTGTTCTCTGGAATGCCCGCCATCTTCAATCTCGGCTTTTAGATGCACGCCTTCAGAAATCGGTCGATCGTCATCTAGCGATTGTGACACGGGTGATATAATTGATCGTTGATCAACGTTAAACAGGATGTTGTGCGTTTTCATTGCATGCGTCAGTGCGATGTGCTAAACACCCAACAACTTGTCATACACATGCGTTTGCCCATGAACTACTTGCTGCTTCAAATCACCCCAATCCTCCTTGCGCTGGGATTCGCCACAGTTCTTCTTCCAGCTCAAGACTTACCTCTTCCGCAGGGAGGGCAGACATTGACATCTGGACAAGCCATTAAAGGCAACGTGCCTGCATACATGGGGCACGCACAACCAAGCGGCAGAGGTTGGAAGGTAAATTTAACCAAACCTGACAATGAGCGACCTTTCAATGCGCAACTCAACATTAATTTCGGTGACGGTCAAATTGTCCCAGGCGATTATCTTCTCACTGTGATCAAAGCTCGCGCCATTGCGCCGCAACAATGCACGCTACATGCTAAAATACAATTACAGCACGCACCTTACACCTCGCTGTGTGCTGACACAAGTGTGGGACTAACCACTGAGTGGCAGGAGCTTCCCCTGCTTTTTCGCGCTACAGTGGCAGCACCAACCGCTCAAGCCTGCTTGATGGTGTATTTTGGTGACTTGATTCAGCAGTTTGAAATCGAGTATCTATCTGTGACAAAATACCCGCAAGGCACTGACGTCAGCCTATTTCCAAAATTGCGCCGCAGTTATGCCGGTCGCCAAATGGACGCTCCATGGCGTCAGAAAGCATTGGCACGCATTGAAACAGAACGCAAAAAAAATCTCAGCATCAAATTGCTGGATCACCAAGGCAAACCGATGGTCAACACCGATGTGCTGATTAGCCTCAAGCGTCACGAATTTGGTTTTGGTTCGTCTGTGCCTGCCAACATGCTGGTTGCGGATTCAAAAGATGCCGAAAAATTTCGCGACATCGTCGATCGCTATTTCAGCCAAATAACATTTGAAAACGACCTGAAAGACATGTTTTGGTCGAGGGAATCCAATCCCTATTTCACCAATCAGGTGAAGGAAAATCTCAATCGATCCTTCGATTGGCTGGCAAAACGCAACATCACGGTGCGTGGGCATTATCTGTATCAGATCGCGAAACCACCCAATTTGGACAAAGTCACTAACCCCGAACTGATTCGTCAGCATTTCATGGAAACCGCTCAGCAGCGCTTGGATTTTGTGAACGATCGCGTGGTTGAATGGGACGCTGTGAACCATCCGATTGCATGGGTTGGCGCGAACATGCTGAGCCGCATCCCGGAGCTAAAAACCTTGGATCGCGACATTTTGAAATTAGCTGAAGCAAAAACCCAATTGCCCATCTTCATCAATGAAGATCAAATTTTCCGCCCCGGTAAGCAGTCCGATGACACCTTTGAATACATCAAACAACTAAAAAACGAGGGGTTCCGCATTGATGGTCTCGGGAACCAAGCACATTTCGATGCGAGTTTCTTGCCATCGATGGAACAAGTTTGGGAGGTCACCGACCGCTACGCTCAAATTGTTTCCAAACAAGCGATCACTGAATTCGATGTCCATGCTGAGGATGATGAAGAACTCGCGAGCGATTACACGCGCGATCTCATGATTGCCTGCTTCAGCCACCCTGCTTATCACAGTTTCATCTTTTGGGGCTTCTGGGAAGGATCACATTGGAAGCCAGAGTGTGCATCATGGAATAAAAACTGGAGCATCCGCGATCGTGGCAAGGTCATCGAGGAGTATCTTGGCAAGCGCTGGAAAACCGAATTGCGTCTTCGCACCAATGATGCTGGTGAAATCACTTGGCGGGGGTTCCCCGGCTGGTATGAACTCAGCTCGAAATCCCAAGGCGTGATCGGAAATGCACAGTGCTCAACCACTGCGCCCAGCGCGACAGTTCAGCTGAAGTGAGCCCCTGTTTTGCCACTAGATCAGAAAAAGATCATGGTGAAACAGAAGCCGCCAACTCATCACCTTCGTTCATTACCCCTCGTTCCACACACCAAGACGCACCAGCTCACTTGTCACCACCCCCGCCCAGTCGCGATTGGCTGCGGGTGAAGCGGGCGATGGGTGCAAAATTCTGCCAATCCGATGCTGCTTGCTATCAGCAATCTTCATCAAACGCTGTTCAGCATAGCCCCCGATGCCAATCAACCACGTCGGTTTCAGCAACGTGACCACTTGCTGCAAATGCTGCAAACAAGCGGACTCAACATCTTGCAACTCCGACTTCGGAAGCTGCACTGGGGTGATGTTGGCACCTGATTCACGCATCCACACCAACGGACAAAAATTATGCACATAATGGTTGGAAAAAAACACCCCTGCATGAACAAAACGTTGACGAAAAAGTCCCCATAGTCTGCGCCCACTGACCTCAGATCTGGCACAATTCCAGCCCTCAATTCGTCGCTTCGGATGCTCGTTCGCCGGCGGATCCACTTGCGCGGTGATACCCAACCAATCCCGAACACTGGCGACTTCGCCAAAAGGCACTCCAGTCTGCGCCATTCCATAGGGACCAGGATTCATTCCCAAGAAAAATACAGATTTTTCGGTGCGCGCATATCGCTCAAGATACGCCTCATGACCGCGCCAAGCGTAATCCAAAGGTTGATACACATGGGTCACTGGTGCTGAAAAACTCAAGCCGCGCAGGGACTCTCTTAAGCCCAAACTCTGCGCAACCATGGCAGCCACCAACGTTTCCTCCGATGATTTATAAGCCTTTTCCACCACGATAATCAGGAAATGTGCCGATGGGGGTCATCTGTGGACGCGGTTCAGGCTTCAGCTGACGATGAGACAAAATAAATGCTCGCGGTTCGATCCAGTGATCCATCGTGCGCGGAACGCTGTCGCGGCCAAGACCTATTGTCAAATCGTGACGCATTTCAAAATGCAAGTGCGCGGGATACATGCCGCGATTGCTTCCCATTGTGCCAATTTTCTGACCGCGTTTCACATACGTGCCCACTTCAACCAAGCGCTGCTGTAAATGAGCGTAGAACGAATCACAAAAGCGCACTTTCCCCGTTTTAGGTTCGCGGTAAGCATGCCGAATCAACACAACATTGCCCCAACCCACCTGCACGTCATGCGAAAACAACACAATGCCAGTTGCCACAGCATGAATCGGATCGCCTAAATCCGTGTCTCCTCCGCCAACGCCATTCCAATCCTCGCCATAATGCACTGGCGGCCGCAATCGCAAACCCCGAGAAATGTAGTATCCATCTGCATTGGGCGGGCCCACAGGCATGTCAAAGCCATCGGCAAATGGCAGAACCACCGCGCGCTGGCGCTGATTTGCGGACACGAAAACAATCACCAAAACCAGCATCGGCAGGCACCACAACCCACATCTGTAAACCTGTTTCATCTGGTTCATGGGAGCGCTGTTACCGATGGCAAGATCTTTGTCACCTGTCCTGCCGCGTGACTTGAGTGCTCATGAATCACCCCAGTCAGCAATAAAATCAAAACAACGATTCCCGCGGCGATGCGATACCATCCAAACACCTTCAAATCATGTTTTTTCAAGTAAGCGACAAGCCATTTGACCGCGATCGCGGCTGAAATCGTCGCAGATAAAAAACCAGCGATCAAGTTAGCAGCTCCAAAGGTTTTTAACATCAACGAACCAGAATCAAGCGCATCTTTTCCAGTCGCCGCACCTAAGGTCAATAATCCGAGCAAAAATGAAAATTCAACCGCATCACTCAATTTCAAACCGACCAACAAACCCGCGCAGATGGTCATCAGGCTGCGACTTGTTCCCGGCCACATGGCCACACATTGCAACAGGCCAATGATCACCGCCATCCGCCAAGTCATCTGCATCAAATCCACGCCTGACTCTCGATTGGCATCGCGGTAACGCGCAGAAAACCATAAAATCGCCACCCCTCCGACCAACCAAGCCACGATGATCGGCACCACGCCAAACAAATGCTGCTTGATCGTCGAACTCAACAATAACGCTGCCACCATCGCTGGCATGAATGCCACGATAATGCGACCTAACAATTTTAATCCTGCCGGATCACGACCCAATAACCCCATTAACATTTGCTTCACGCGGGCCACATATAACCCCAGCACCGCCACAATGGCCCCACCTTGAATGCACACCGCGAAAGCATCCGCTGCTTCCTTGTCCAAACCTTGGCCAATTCCCATCATCCGTTGCACCACAACCAAATGACCGGTGGAGCTAACAGGCAGATACTCCGTTAATCCTTCGACAACACCCAAAACTACCGATTGCCACAAATCCATCGGCGCGGAGACTGACAACTTATTTCGCATCGTGCAAGGTTTTCCTATTGCAAGATAGTAGAATTACGGGGATTCTATGGCGTCGTCATGCAAAAACAGTATCTCAAATACATGCGTCGTTTCTATCGACAATTGCGCCACCCGAAAGTGCGAAATCATCGCTTGCTCGCTCCGATCGCGCACCATTTGACGAACCGACGTTTGTGGATCCCATGTCGCAACACAGTCGCGCATGGCTTAGCGATCGGCATGTTTTTTGCAATGATGTTACCGATGCCCATGCAGAGCCTGTTCGCTGCATTTTTCGCCATTCGTGCGCGGGTGAATGTGCCGGCTGCGATGGCGGCGACTTGGACCTCTAACCTCGTCACCAATGTGCCACTGGCGGTGTTTCAAGAATCATTGGGGCGATTTTTGCGATTTCACCTCAACGTTCATGTGCCGGAGTATCTGGAAATGAGCCAAAAGGTGCCCGGCGTGGATTACCAGTTCAATGCCGCTAACTATGTTTTGGGCATGCTTGCCTGTGGCGTCTTGGTGGCGATCCTCTGCTACCCGCTCATTCACCTCATCTCCTATTGCGTGCCGCATCACTTGCCGCGCTATCGCAAAACGCCCAAAGTCGTGGTGTCAGCTATCAAATGACGAGCATGCCTTTTTTCATCGATTTGCATCATCTCTCTTGCATCGGAGCCGAACATCGCTATAGTTCAATTACCGCTGTGTGCGTTGTCAGGTTGCAAGACCCTTCCGATGCATTATATCCGGGGCGCAATACCGTTGCATGATGTCACGCCTTGACTGGAAGACAAAGTGCGCGTGAGACCCCATCATTGGAGAGCTTAGAGGAACGCGGCTCTCGCGCCTGTGCGCCACAGCGGTATTTACTTCCAGATCCACAGCGATTATCTTGATGATGTGCTTCATCAGCACGCGGATCTGCTCTACATTTCACTTGCTAACAACCATTCGGGCTAGTGACATTTTGTGTTTTCATGCTTCCCTGCTCGTCATCCTCATGCCTGTGAGTGAATTCGTCTGTCTAGCACGCTCATCGCACGCATTTTTCTTTCACATGCGATCAACCGCGCTTAAACTTTGGCACATCGATTTCATGCAAGACCCTTTTTGCCATGTCCGAGACTTGCGGACGCTACTGCTACTTGGCTCACTGATTGTAACCATGGCATTCGGCCAATCCCATGACTCTGTTCCTGTGGCAGCGGCAGACGTCGATGGGAAAGAAATGGAACATCAAGGCATGGAAGCTCTGGCATCGCATCTGCCCGATATCGCCGTGATGCGCTTCAACGAAGCCTTGCAGCGACTGAGCGCCAGTGACCAGGAGGGTCGTCAGCGGGTGCAACTGCGATTGGCAGAAGCAATGATCCGCGCGCAACAGCCACAAGATGCGTTAGATTTACTGGAAAATCTCAAAGACATACCCAACACCCGTCTGGCGGATGTGGCTTACTGGCGCGCACATGGACTTGCTGCACTCGGCAAATTTCATGAAGCGATTGAAGCCCTGCGCACCGCGCGATCTGACCCTCAAATGCAATACCACGAGGAAGCGATTTTATCACAAGCTCGGCTCTGCGCAGCGATTGGAGATCTCGAATCCGCAGTGCGGGTGTTGTCAGAGACACCAATTGCGAAAGACCCACAGCGAATCATCGCGCAATTGGATCTGGCGCGCATTCATTTGAGTCTTGGCAATACCGAACAAGCTCGCAAGGCGATGCCGGAGTTCCAACCCCTGGTGGAGTCGCTATCGATCAGAGCCAGGCAATTATTGGGAGAAATCCTGATGAAAGAACATCAATACTCACAGGCCGCCACGCTTTTTTATTCATTGATCGCGGAGCACGAAAGTAACACCGAGCCTTTACCCGCCAATCTTCAAGCCAGTGCCGTGCTCCTCGCTGAGGCTTGGTTGAAAGAGGGAAAACGCTCTGAGGCGATTGATCAGCTGCTCGCGTTCATTCAGAATCATCCCAACTCTGCCCATCTTCACACCGCTTTTGCTTGCTTAGAAAACCTGTTGCCCGAAAATCCAGCGCCCAATGATCCAATCATGATGCGACTGCGGCAGTGGTCGCTCGAACCAAGCAAACCTCGGCAATTGATTCTCAACCAACTCAGCGACCGCGCATGCGATGCATTTCCCAGCCTTTCGGAGCTTGCAGCTCCCGACTTGCATGCCCATGCGATATTGCTCCAAGCAAAATCCCTGCGGTCGAATCCCAATGCCAGCTCCCAAAATGAACGTTTCCGTTTGCTCAAGCGTCTGATTTGGGAGCACCCGGGGACTGAGTATCAGAGTCAGGCACTCCTGGCCATCGCCGAATTTCATGCTGATCATCAACGCACCGAGCTTTCTCTCTCTGCTTTGCATGGAGCACTGGAATCCGCCAGTGAAGTGAGACAACAACAACGGGTCTTGCTCGCCAGTGCCGAGTTGGCGATCAAACAAAACCATTTTGCTGATGCCAAAAACATCTTCGAGAAGCTCCAACGGCTAAGCAATCAGATCAATCAGCAACAAACGAATCTTAATGCGGGGATCACCGAGATTTTGACACAAGATGACGAAGCGTTGACTTCACGCATCAAACAGTCCGATCCCACGGTTCAAGCCAGCCTCAAGCTCGAACGTGCATTATTTGCAGCCGCACAGCACCAACCGGAAGCTCAGACATTACTCGATCAGTTTTTGCTGAATCACCCCGAGCATCCACGCGTGAGCGAGGCGCGCTTAGCTCTTGCCTTTTGCGCCATGGAGCATTTGCCCCCTGACATATCGCTTGCCAAAGCACAACTTGATCAGCTCGCGCTCATCGATCCCCCTAGTGCCGGAATTTCATTAGCAAGAATTCGTTTCAGCGAGTTGATTCAACAACCCGTGCAAACCATCTTATTGTGCCGCGCTTTTCTGGAGCAATTTCCTCATGCTGTCGACGCCACATCTGTTTCAATGATCTTAGGATCCGCACTCTGCGAAAATGGCGACTTGAGCGAGGCGCGTGTGGTTTGGCAAAAACTTGCGAATGAATCACCCACACACGCGGCGCCTGCGCGGTTGCTGGCCGCAAGAGCAGCTGCGCGAACTGGAACACCTCAGTCCTTACAAGAGTCCATCACCTTGTTTGACCAAGTTATCACATCAGACCAACCACTGCGATTTCTTGCCATCACAGAAAAAGCCCGAGTGATGCTCGATAGCAAAAGTCCAGACCTGATGATGATGGCATTGAAGGATTTAGACAAAACTTGGAACGATCCAGCATGCCCGTCGAGTTTGCGCTCTGCGGTTGGCCTCCTTTACATTGAGTCGCTCTATGCGTTGGGCGGAAGCCAACCGACCTACTATCAGAAATCGCTGATGGTTCAGCAACAGTTGCTCGACAGTCCCCTGCTCGATCCTGCATTTCGCCTGCGCATTCATTACTTCAAAGGATTGACCCTCGAGCAGCTCAATCAAAGCAACGACGCCTTTGCCACTTATTACGATGCTATTGAATCAGCTTTTAACCAACCACCCAGTGATTGGGAATCTTACGACCGCTGTGCTTTCAATGCGCTAGCCTTACTGGAAAAGCAAAACCGTTGGCTTGCAGCGATTGACTTGGCCAAAAAAATCGCAAAAGCAGGCTCTCCGCGCGCAAACGAAGCCGCAGAACGGGCACAGCGACTGGGATTGGAACACATGATCTACGATGACGCCGATGCTCCGATCAATCGGCCGAGGGCAGAAAAACCTTAATCGTGGACATGCCATTTCTCAACGCATCCAATGCTTCGCGCTGATGCGCCGCAGAAATGGACAGCCTCAATCGCGCTTGCTGACGCGGAACTGTGGGAAAACGGATCGCTGGCACGATCAAGCCCATCTCGCTGAGATGCTGCGATGCCTGCATGACCCGCTCATTGTCACACACCATCACCGGCACCAACGCAGAGGCAGAATGCGGGTATTCAAGAAAATCGCATACCTCGCGCACATGACTCATCAGATCGAGACGTTTTTGTTCACCCCATTTGCCACGCATCATCGCCAAGGACATGCGTGCCGCATGAGCCAGGGCGGGAGGAGGCGCGGTAGTGTAAATCCATGTTCGGCTGCGATTGACCAATAAATCCTTCATCGATTGCGTGCAGGCGACGAAACCTCCGGCCAAGCCCGCAGCTTTGCTAAGCGTGCCCATTTGCAAATCCACGCGCTCTTGTAAACCGAGTTCCTCAGCCAAACCCATGCCCGTGGGACCGATGACACCAAAACCATGCGCCTCATCCAACAGCAACATCGCGCCAAAGCGCTCTTTCAGTTCGATCACCTGCGCCAGCGGGCAGCGATCTCCGTCCATGCTGAACACCGACTCCGTCACGATCAAAATCCGCCCCTCGGCATCTTTGGAGCGAATGTGCTGCAAGCGCTGCTCAAGTTGATGCATGTCATTATGGCCAAAAACACGCAACTGCGCGCCAGACATTTTTGCGGCATCAATCAAACACGCATGAGCGAGCTTATCCAAAATGACGTGATCTTCTTTCCCCAATAAAACCGGTATCACCCCCAAAGCCACGGCATAACCAGAACCATACAGCAAGGCCGCAGCGCTTTTTTTCGCCTCAGCCAATTCAGATTCGAGCTCGACGTGCGCGGAGGTCGTGCCACAAACCAGACGCGATGCCGCAGCGCCATGCCCAAAGCGCCGCACCCCCTCGATCATCGCCTCAGCTAATTCTTCATTTTCTGCTAAACCGAGATAATCATTCGACGCAAAGTTCCACAACACCTGTCCATCGCGCACCACTCGACAAGCGGGTTTGGACTCCAACACCCGCACGCGACGCCATAAGCCGGCCGCACGAATCCCCTGCAATTGTTCGTCGATCGATTCCACGTGACGAAAATTCGCAGGATTCGAAGCAAAACGCAACCTTGCAAAAAAACGGAGTCAACTGACGTTGACTCCGCGAAAAAACAGCACTTAACCGGAACAAATCAGGGTGTTGTGACTTTCAAGCGCACGAAAATCTTCTCTGCACCCGTTGGAATGGTAAAAGTCACCGAACCATTTTGATCGGACACGCCAGTGGTCTGCGTCACCCAACCACCCGGCGCACCCTCCGCAGCAAGCGTTGTGGACGTTTGCACTTCATATGTGGCATTGGCAGATGAGTCATGCGGCCACGTGATCGAGCCATTCACGATACCAGGCTGCACCGTTTGTGAAGTTCCGGTTTCCCCCATGAAGTATTCCACGCCATTGAGCACGCCATCACCATCGAAGTCACCAGATGCCGACTGCCCGCCCGCATTGGTTGTCGCCCAGCTCGAATAAGTTGAACCTGTAGCTAGGCTGAAATAGCCCAAAAAGGCGTTTTGCTGGCTAGTAGCCGCTGCGACTTCCAGCAGTGTGATGGCTTGCCAGACGCTGCTGAATGAAGTCACTGGAGTAGCACTGTTGAGATCAAATCCTTGTGATGTGGACAAACGCGTGAAACTCTTGTCAGCACCTTCATTGCCCAATTCCGTAAAACTGATCGCATCCTGCAATGCGGCGGGAGCGATCGTTGTGCTGTTGTAGAGAGCGACACTGTCATTGCCATTGAAGCTCAAATCACTGCTTGTCAATGAGGCTGCTGGGGTTAAAGCCGCAGCAGCGCTGTTGGCGATGACCACTGTTTGCCCTGGCTGAAGCGTGCCAAGCGTTGATAGGTCGATCTGCGCACTTGGGGATTGCACCAAGGCACCCGTATATCGCCAATTTTGAGCATCCTGATTCGTCCAACGCACCAATGTCCAGCTCGTCATGTCAACTGGGTTACTGGAAACATTGGTGAGCTCCACATACTTGCTGTTCTGACCCGCGACATCTGGCTCATAGTATTGAGTGATCAACACCGAAGGTGCATAATTGTAATTCACCAGGTCAATCGAAGCACTCACCGGATCTGACTCAAGCGAACCATTGCGCAGTTTGAAGTAAACCGTCTTGTTTCCCGTTCCCGCACTGAGATTGAACAGCAAGCTGGCCGTCACTGGCTGCCAAGTCGCACCAGCAAAATCCGCTGACTCCGATGCCATGTAATCGATTGGCACGCCAGATGCCGTGGTCAGTGTGTAATTCAATGTGACATTGCGGCTAGCCGTCGTCGTCAAACCATAACCAGGAGCAAAGACATCAATTTGAGGTTTCACAGGTGCGACATAGCTGTTCAGATACCAAGCATCCGTGTTGGCTGCTGATGCCACATCGGCCAGTGTTTTATCCGACGCCCAGACGCTGGTGAACGAAGTAATTGGCACATCAGCACTCACATCATAACCCAGACCATTGTTCAAGCGATAGAAGCTTTTATCTTGGCCTTCATTGCCTGAATTTGTCAGCGAAATCACATCCACGATGTTACCGACAGCAATTGTCGTGCTGTCATACAACACCACACTATCATTGCCATTGAAATTGAGCGCGGTCGAATCAGCTGTGCCTTTGCCAGCGGTGTAGGAAGGAAGAGTGGCTGACGTATGACGGAATAACCAGTAGCCACGAGCAGGAATCGTGATGCCTGTGAGCGCCAGTGCCGCACTCGGCGTGGCGTTCGCATTCCGCCAGTTTTGCGCAGCAGCATTTGTCCACAGCGTCAATCGGTAGGAACTGAGGTCAATATCGGCATCACTGCTGTTATACAGCTCGATGTATTTGTTATTGCTCGTGCCTTCATAATACTGCGATATCAACACTGCAGGCGCGCTTTTGATGCCAAAATTCAAGGCAGTCGAAGACGTGATGCCTGCAAAATCATTGTTAGATATATCCTTAAAAGCTCCGCTTGCAATGGTCAGATAACAATTCGTTCCGTAGCTCAGCATTTGGCTCAACGTAATCGTCGCGGTGTTGCCGCTTACGGACACCGCTGGGCTAGTCACTGCGATGGTTTCAACAACGGTATCGCCTGCTGTATTCTTAAGAACCAAGTCGCCTGAAGCGCCTTTCGCAATTGTTTCACTAAATTGCAGACTAATGGTCTTGGTCGGAGCGACATTCGTTGCATCATCAGCGGGAACGCTAGAAGCGAGCGTTGGGGCTATCGTGTCTGGAGTTACTGTCGTGAAACTCCAAGTATTTTTCGAGGAAATTCCCGCAAAATTGTTATTCGAGCCATCTTTGAATGCGGTGTTATCGACCAGAACATAATACTGTGTGGCAGCACTCAAGTTGGCGGTAGGATTGATGGTTACCACATTGGAGGCAATACTCACCTGAGCATCACCAACCGGAATGGTCGAGATTGTTGAATCGTCGCTTGATTTTTTGATGACAATGTTGCCCGTGCCAGCAACCACATTCTCACTGAAAGTTGCAACCAAGTTACTATCCAACGCCACATCAACCGCAGCGTTAGAGGGAGAAATAGTCGCAACCGTTGGAGCTGTGGTATCGCCCCCAACAGTGCTAACTGTGCCAAGAACTTGCAAGTCCTGTCCGGTCACTGGCCCGTAAAAGTAAAACGTTCCTGATGCTGCATTTGCAGACACGGGAATGATGCGCAATTCGATCGGACTGGTTACATTCTGCAATTCTGTTATTCCCGAAAGGGTTAAATCAGTGGCCATGGCCCCGCCACTTGTAGTTGTCGGAAAACTAAAGGTTCCCAAATCGTAGGTTGTAGAACCAATAATCGCACTCACAGCAGCGCTCGATGGTCCACTGGCTGAACGGCGATAGTTCACCTTCATGGTGCTCAATGATACTGTGTAACCAGAAGCCGGCGTGATGGTGAAGTAGATATACTTATTCGCTGTGACAGCATCCGCCACCACAGCAGATTGCTGCCAGCTATTGCCGCCCCAAGCGTTGTTGGCTGCTGTTGAAGTGGTTGTCACACCAGCGGCACGATTTAGCCCCGAAACCGTCACATTGCTAGCAGCTGTCGTAGCTGTGAGGTTTTGAGTTCCGTAGTTTGATTGACCCGTCATTTCCCAACCGGCAATGGTTTCAGCCAGTGAAAAACCTGTCATGAGTAGCCAACAACTCCAGCGCACGCAGCGCGCGAGGTGTTTTTTTGAATGTAGATCAGATCTCATATGATGATGTGTTAATAGAAACAAGCGGGGATGAAGCGACTCAAATCTGCGCAAGCACGCTCCGCATGAAGATGCATTTTTGGGGACACTTTCGTCACAATTGTGTGATGATTTTCTAAAAGATCTTGACTTACCGTATTTTCAGTATAATCTGAAAAAAATGACTGCGACGCCATCATCTCCTGAAAAGCAAGAAATCCAAATAGATCAAAATCAAGATCTAGCACTCAAACAAGCGCGAGAGGAATTCGTCTCGCAATGGGGAGCGTTGGGTTCGCAGTGGGGCATCAATCGCACCATGGCACAAATTCACGCATTGCTCATGATTGCGCACGAACCGTTGAGCACCGATGAAATCATGGCGGAACTGGAAATCAGCCGTGGCAATGCTCACAGCAACATCAAGGAGTTAGTGTCATGGGGCCTGATACGCCCTGTCGTCAAGCGCGGCGAACGCAAAGACTTTTTTGAAGCTGAAAAAGACGTGTGGGAAATTGCTCGCACTGTCGCGCGTGAACGCAAACGTCGTGAAATCGAGCCCGCCCTGCAGGTGTTGCAATCATGCATGGAAAAAACCCGCGAAGTGGAGACTCCCGAAGCCCAGGCATTCTTTCAACAAATGAGACAGCTGGAAGAATTTGTGAGTTTCGCCTCCAAAGCAACGGATCAGATCGCGAGCATGAAACACGGCTTTGCTTTACAGCTGGCAGCACGATTGCTGGGTTAAATTTCATTATTTACTGAAAAAATTACCATTTTTCATGAAACCAGTATTTGTCATTTTGGATGCGGATCGTCCCATGGGACATGAATTGGCTGAGGATGCTGACAGACGTGGCTACGAAGTCGTCGCGATCACTGCGCCGCAGTCTTCATGGCACGGGGTGGGCATGCACCTGCCATGGAGTGGCGACGTCAAGGAACCATGGGCACTGGCTCTGGAGGGCGCACGTGTGGTTGTGCAGTTTCCGGCTACCACCTTGACGACAGAACAGCAGTTGTGTCAGCATGCTGAAAATCATGTGCGGCAGACACGATCGATTGCTCAAGGCATTTGCGCCTGCAAAGTGGCACCCCAAATCTGGCTGCACATGGGCTCGGCGTCGTGGTATCGCGACTCCACGAATCAAGCAGCTACCGAGTGGTCGGGCGAACCAGGAACGGAGCCCCATCAGCGCATTTGGCAGAAAGCCGAGGAAGCCTTCTTTGCCGCTCAAGTGTCGGCGATGACGCGTAAACTCGCGATTCGCAGCTCGCTGATTGTGTGCGAATCGCAGCGTCGTTTGTTCAAGTTTGTGACTGACGCCGAACGAAATGAGCTGAAATATTGCAGCTGGATGCACCCATGCGATTGGTTGAACGCCCTTCATTTTTTAGTGGAAAACTCTTTGTTGGATGGACCGTTTAACCTCTGTGCTCCGACGCCGATTTCCTGTGCCTTGATCAACGAATGGGCCACGAGTTCTGTCACCGCTGCGACTGCGCGACAAGAAATGCGTTTCACACCAGCCGTTGAACCCGCGCGCCTGCAAGACGAAGGTTTTATTTTCACGCAATCATCAGCGTTCCATGACCTTCCCGAATTTGCTCCAAAAATGTCGAATCAATCCCTCCGACGCTTGGTTGGCGCTCATTGTTGATTGATGGCGCAGCGATGTTACAGGTTCCAAGTCACATTTCCACAACGCAACATTTCATGAAACGCACTCACGCTCAATGGCTCATCACAATTGCCGCTGTGATCTCCGTCTGGATGGCTGTCTATGGCATTCAGCGATGGATGGAGCCCAAAAAAATCACAGCGGCGCGGCTCAAACACGTGGTTGAGTCAGCTCAATTCGTTGATTTGTCTGATGCTGACACCCAATCTGACGCCGCTCTCTTAAAAAAACGCGATGAGCAGTTACGTAACATCGCCAAAATGGTGAACGGTTTGGACTTTCGTGAACGAGAATTGAATCGACAGAACCAGACGCTCAACGTGTTATTCGAGCGGCTGAACGCGCAAGAACGCAATTTATTGATCGATCTCACACTGCGGGAATCCATGAACCAGTTCATGACCGCGCTTGACCAGATGCCGGCGCAGCAGAGGCAGAAATTCATCCAGCAAGGACTGGCTGAGATCAGTAACGGGCGCACCGCGCAGGAGTTGGAAAAAACGCGTGCGCTCGGTTCTGATGTGATGGAAAAAATCAGCCAAGAAGGCATGCGCGCGTATTTCGAGAAAGCCAGCACGGAAACCAAAATGGATTTAGCGCCGTTAATGGAGTCCATCAATGACATCATGCAAGGCATGAGCGACAACCCCATGATCCACAACCGCAGATGACGCCTCGCTCACCTCATCGCCGGCTTGGTTTCACGATGACAGAGCTCCTCATTGTGGTTGCGATTGTTGTTGCCTTGGCGGCGATCAGCTTTCCGGTGATGTCGTTGCTGCGAGCCAATGCGCGCAAAGCGGGCTGTGCGGCGAATCTGCGAGTCATCGCTCAGGGCTTGGAAAACTATCTCCAAGATCATCAGGAAACCATGCCCACACTCGCCACGGCTCGCTCGGATTCATCCGACTCCACACCGGTGCTTGAAACCGCTTTGACCGAATACATCAGCAACCCCGAAGTGTTTCACTGTCCCGCCGATCGAACTGAATTCGCACGCTCAGGCTCGAGTTACTTGTGGAACACATTGCAAAACGGACGATTACGAACCCAACTGCAATTTCTTGGAGTTCGCGCTGAGCCGCAGCTGGTTCCTCTCGTGACTGATAAAGAATCCTGGCACGGAAAAAAAGATGGGGTTTTCATCCTATACGGCGATTTCACGGTGAGCAATCGTTTAAGGTTTATTGCTCCGAATTCCCATTCCCATACTCCATGAACGCATTATCGATTCAACATCTCAGCAAGTCATTTGCGGGAAAAGCGGCTGTCATCGATCTGAGCTTCGACATCGCCGAGGGTGAAATTTTTGGTTTGCTCGGTCACAATGGAGCAGGAAAAAGCACAACAATCGGCATGATTCTCGGCATGGTGGCCGCGGATGCAGGTGATGTGTCGATTCATGGCATTTCTGTTAGCCGTCAACGATCGCAAGCCTTGCGCCATGTGGGAGCTATTTTTGAAAGCCCCGCTTTTTTTGACTACATGAGCGGCTGGGACAACCTCAAGGTTCTAATGAGTTATTCTCGCGGTTTCGATGCGCGTCTCGCCAAGGAAATGGTGGAAAAAGTGCAGCTCAGCGACCGCATTCATGCCAAAGTGCGAACCTACAGCCATGGCATGCGCCAGCGACTCGCTTTGGCTCAAGCCCTGCTGCCGGAACCTCGCTTGTTGTTGCTGGATGAACCAACCGATGGTCTCGATCCCGAGGGCATCAAGTGGTTCCGTGACTTTATTCTCAATTTGCGTAAGGAACGCGGAATGACAGTGTTGTTCAATTCTCACTTGCTGGCGGAGGTCGAGCTGATGTGCGACCGAGTCGCGATTCTGCGTCAAGGTTCGTTGATATTCCAAGGTCGTGTGGATGAAATGGAACCAAACGCGCCTCAGGAGTTTCAATTGGATCTCAGCGATTGGAGCGCGGCTGTTGCCGTTTTTCATCAGCAACGAGTGCAGTGGCCTGGCACTGGTCAGCAGATCAGACTCGAGCCCTCGGGCAAGATCGCTAACCTCGTCGCAGCACTCGTGAATCAAGGCATCGAAGTTCGTGCGGTGGTGCCGTTGCGACGATCGCTCGAACAACTCTACCTAAAAATAGGACAAAAAAACCGAACCGATTAGCATGAATCTTTTCATACAGCAACTTGCCGCGGAATCAAAAAAACTGTTTGCACGCCCACGAACCTGGATGGGCTATGTGGCATTCTTTCTAATGGAAGCGTTGATCTTAGTCGTTTACAAACTCGAGGGCAGCAAACGCGCCTTGCGCGCCGTGGTCGAACGCAATGGCTTGGAGTTCGATTCCTATTACAGCTCTCTCACGATCACCTTCACGATCATGATTTTTAGCATGGTGCTGCTCGGATCGATCTACTTCGCCTTGGTCGCGGGCGACATTGTGGCAAAGGAAAATGAGGATGGAAACCTGCGCCTGATTTTCGCTCGTCCGATTAGTCGCTGGCGTTTGTTGTGTGTCAAATACACCGCTGTTTGTCTTTACACGGTGACTTTCGTGCTATTTGTGGGCTTCACAGGCTATGCCATGGCGGTGCTGGCGGTGGGCTGGAAGGGTGGTTTGTTTGTGTTAGAACCGAAGATGAAGATCTTTGCTGCTTATCCCGAATGGACAGAAGGGGCGCTGCGCTTGTTCATGGGAGCAATCGGCATCGGCATGAGCATGGTGAGCATTTCTTCCATCGCCTTTCTTTTTTCATGCTCGCGGATGAAGCCCGCCGCTGCGACGATCATGACATTGAGCATTTTGTTTGTGGACATGATCTTGCAGAACTTTCCTTTTTTTAAGCCTTACGAAACTTGGTTTGTGACTTGGCGCATGAGTTCGTGGCTTTTCATCATGGAAAAAAACATTTCATGGCCAAAGTTGATCGAGTCTTACGCCTGGCTCGGCGGCTTGAACCTGAGTTTGTTTTTGATTGGTTACACGCTGTTTAAGAATCGCGATTTCAAGACATAACGGCATCGTGTAGGAAAATGACTTGGATTTTCGCTCACATCAACACAGCATGTCGCTTGCACATGAAGGTTCCATCCAATCCCAAACAAACCGACGCGCCCAGACATGCGGAGGTTTTCGTGATCGGCGCGTTGGCTTCGGTCTGTGCTTTGGTGCTACCTTCGTTGGGTCTTGGCGCTTCATTAGAAAATGGCCTGTTGCAATTCAGTCTCGCTCATGGTCATGCATTGCGTTCGGTGCCGCTGCCGATGGTGGCTGGTGTGGCCATCGCCGCGGCTTTCAGCACCGCATGGATGCTGGAAACAACGTCGATCCTGTTACATAAGTGGCTGCTGTGGATTAGCACATTGATTGTGTTCAGCGGCTGGATCGTCGTCGCGTGGCTGTGGGGTTGGCTGTTGCCTCCGAGTCACTTGCTCATCGCGGTGACATGGAGTGGCATCTGCGCTCTCTTGCGAGCTTATCAACGTCCGAGCCCAGAGCACATCTCTGCCGCAACCGATCAATTCTCCTCATAAACCATGGCTTACGCAGGATACCCCGATGCCATCATTCAATTGATTGCTCAACTCAAACGCTTGCCAGGAATCGGGCCACGCAGTGCCGAAAAAATGGCCATCTGGCTGATCCAAAACCCCAAGTCCGATCCATTGGGCCTGGCCCAGTCCCTCACCAATGTGATGGAACACGTGCAGTTGTGCCCCACTTGCGGATTTTTCGCGAGCACGGACGCTTGCTCCTTGTGCGCGGATCCACTTCGCGATGATGATTTGATCTGTGTCGTCGAGCACGTGTCTGATATCATGCCGATTGAACGATCAGCGTCATTTCGCGGACGTTACCATTGCTTGGGTGGAAAACTTTCACCTCTCGACCAAATCGGACCCGAGAATCTTCGCATCGAGCCCTTGCTTCAACGGGTTCAACCACAAATGGAAATCATTCTTGCCCTCGGTTCCGACGTCGAAGGTGAGGCCACGGCGCATTACCTCTACCAATTGCTTGCTCCGCACGGCTGTTCCCTCACCCGCATTGCACAAGGCATGCCAGCGGGTGGAATGCTGGAACACGCCGATGAATTAACCGTGCGCCGAGCGATCCTCGGAAGACGTAATTTCGCTTAAACCGCCATGGACCCTGCCGAGCCGCCACGACATCGCCATCATCGCCATGATCCACGCCATTTTTCTAAGGCAATGGCACCCAAACAACAGCCATCGCGACAGAAGCCCAAGCTTAGCGCGCCAATACCCAAAAACTCCGCTCACCCGCCTCAGCCTCCCAGCGCGAGTTCCGAATCTCATCCAAGCAATCGCGTTCGCCAGCAACAGAAAAATCACACAAGTCCACGTTCACGCGCATCACGACCCAAGCCATCCGCTACCCACTCCGCATCGGTCGTGGATCAGGGCTGGGACGACGTCGCGCAGTGGTATGATCAACTCGTTGGTGACGAAGGCTCCGACTACCACCGCCACGTGATCTTGCCCGCTCTTTTTCGTCGTCTGGACTTCTCTCATAGCCCCTCATGCGTCGATCTCTGCTGTGGACAGGGCTTCCTCGGTCCGATGTTACTGCGCTGCGGAGCGTCACAGGTCTTGGGAGTCGATGCGAGCCCGCAGCTGATTGATGTGGCGCGGCAGCGCGCGCGGCAACGCCCCAATTGGCGTGAGAGCTTATCCTACCTATGCACCGACGCCTCGCAACGGGGCGCGTGGGCAGATGGCTCGCGTGATTTGGTCATTTGCTTGCTGGCAATCCACGACGTCAAAGCCTTGGACGGCTTGCTACGTAATGTTCATCAAGCTCTCAAGTCCACAGGAAGCGCCTTTTTCGTTTTCATGCACCCCTGCTTCCGCGTGCCCCAGCAAACCCACTGGGGCTGGGATGATCAAGCAAATGTCCAGTATCGGCGAATCGAAGCCTATCTCAGCTCACGCAACATTCAAATCATCACTCACCCAGGCAAAAAAAATTCTGCAAGCACGGTTTTCTACCATCGCCCCTTGAGCGAAATCATTGAAACAGCGGCTCAACAAAAACTCGCGATTGTGGGCTGCGAGGAACTGGTGACCCATCGCCGCTCCCAGGTGGGTCCACGCAGCCAAGCTGAACATCAAGCCGCTGAGGAATTCCCCCTGTTCATGCTGCTAGAAATGAAGAAATCAATTGATTTTTAATAAAAATTTGTTGCCATATTGATCATTCTGATTTTAATTTCGCTGCACCCCCATAGCGAATATGAAGTTTTATCAACTTTTTCATCCTGCAGCGTCATCTGGTCGCGACCATGCCTTCAAACGCGCCATCAAGCTCAGCACTACTGTCGCTTGTGTTCATTTGACATCAGTCGCTCATGCTCAGTCCTATTGGATTGAGTCCGATCAAGTGATCAATCCCTCTTACTCAGCTGCTGTTTTCGGGGCTCGTTACAAGGTCGATAACAACAATTGGGACATGGGAGTCTCCGATGGACAAGGTGCCCCCTCTCTCACGGCAAATCTCGGCAACAAAAACACGCTGAATAACACTCCGTTCAGCTTCTCTCTCACACACATTGCCGGCCAAGGCTTGATCTGGAGCCTCACCAATACCATCACTTCAGCAACAACCACACTCGCATGGGGTTCTGGATTTAATCCGGTTCTCCCAGCCGGTTCACAATCGGCGTCAACGGTGAACGGTAAGTCCATCGGCAGTTCCTTCAATTCCCTTCAAGTTTATGCTCGTGCCAACAAAGCTAACAGTTCCGTGTCGCTTTCGCAGCTGCGTTTCACTCCGGCAGGCAACAGCCCATTGGAATTAGAAGACGGCAGTTTCATCACTCCGACCACGATCAATGAAAATTCCTCATTGACGCAACGGCTCGTCGCCAACACCAACCTCGCCGCGCAGGATTGGGTGCTCTCCGGAGTCGTTAGCATCTACAATCAAAGTGGAACTGGCGAGTCCGTGGCTCTGAATATCTATGGAGAAACCGCCAATTTTACCACCAACACTTCGGCCAACCAAGGCGCGGGCAATGGCGCTCTGAATGTCGTGCCCGAACCAAGCTCGGCGTTATTGATCAGTTTAACCGGCTTGAGCTTCTTGATGCGTCGCCGCCGCTAAATCGGTGGTGCAGTGACACCGGCCTCAATGGATTCCATTCTGCTATGGCACTTGCTCTGGAACGGTGGGCTCTTGAGCAGCGCTATTATCTAACAGGTTTGTGTTTGAAGCGCATCTGTGGCTGATGCCAGCTTGAGCGCTGATGTTGATCTACCGTGCTCGACCAATAAGTAATCCGCTACAAGCAGGTGGCCAGATAAAACCAATCACCATTGACTCACAACGCGAGTTCGTAACCACGGCCACTCACTCCCTCGAACCAGCGCATGTAGGCCATGTTAACCGTCGCATACCCACCTGGTGTCGGGTAATCACCGGTGAAATACCAATCGCCGCACGGGCCATCGATCGATGCGTGCAAATTTTCTATTGTCTGAAACAACAACTGCACCTCGCCATGCCATTCCAACGCATCAGGTGTGACCATACGGCTGATTTCTGCTGAAATCTCCTCGTCGCTGAAATAGGAGTAAATTTGCTTCACCGCATTGCGCACCTCGGTCGCGGGCTTGGTTAATTCTTCGCGGCATTTCTGATAAACTTCTTCGAGCACCCACTGACGGCCCGACCGCTTCAATAAGGCCTCTGCCGCTAAAAAAGCGATGAATTTACCCATCTCCGACATGTCGATCCCGTAACAATCGGGATAACGTATCTGCGGAGCGGTGGAACAGACCACGATCTTGCGCGGATTGGTGCGAGCAAGAATCTTCAAAATGGATTTCTTCAGCGTCGTGCCACGCACGATCGAATCATCGATGACCACCAGACAATCCGTCTCTTTCACCACATCATAGGTGATGTCATAAACGTGGGAAACAAGTTGTTCACGACCGCTTTCCTGGGTGATGAACGTGCGCATCTTGATGTCCTTGTGGGCAATCTTTTCACCGCACGGCCAGTTTTTTAAGATCAACTCATCAACTTTTTCAGGAGTCAAACTGCCGTCCTCCATGCCTTGGAGAATCTCACGCCGCACTTGCTGACGCCGATACATGCGCAGTCCATCCATCATGCCATAATACGCCGTCTCCGCCGTGTTGGGAATGAAAGAAAACACCGCTTGATCAAAAGCCCCATCGATGCTCTCGACAATTTGCTCGACCAACGCCGCACCCATCGCCTTGCGCTCGCGATAGATCTGGGGATCATTGCCGCGCGAAAAATAAATCCGCTCAAATGAGCATGGAACCGGCGGTTCTGGCGGCGCGAATTGCGAAACCCGCATCGAGCCGTCCGCTTTGATCACGACCAAAGCTCCCGCTTCCACACACTGCACTTCTTCCTTCGCAGCCTCGAACACAGTCATCAACGGCACACGCTCCGAGGCAAACGCAATCACTTCATCATTGATCAACATGTGACACGGACGAATGCCGTGCGGATCGCGCATGACAAACATGTCTCCATTGCCCACAACACCGACAATGGCATAACCGCCATCCCACGCTTGCGCGGAAATGGACACGATCGACTCAATGTCAAGCTCCTTGGAAATCAGCTCCGGAATCTCCACGCCGGAAATACCTGCATCACGCATTCTGCGGTAGAGATCCGTGTGTGCCTCATCGAGATGGAAGCCAATCTCCTCCAAAACCGTCTGAGTGTCCGTGCCGAAAACAGGATGCTGGCCACGTTCGATCAATTTTTGATTTAACGCACCGGTATTGGTCATGTTAAAATTACCCATCACCATGAGCGTGCGGGTTGGCCAATTGCTGCGACGCAAATAAGGGTGACACGAACCCGAATCAAATTCTCCGGATGTTCCATAACGCAAATGACCAATCAGAATTTCTCCACCAAAGTCGAAATGCTGCTTCACGCTGTCAGGATTCTTCGCGTCGAGAATCTTCTTGCGCTCCATCTTGTTGAAACTCTTCATTTCCGCGCGAAAAATCCCAGCAAGTGAGTCCTTTTCCGCGTCTCGGCGACGAAAGATATATGGCTGACCCATCGGCATGTTCAACTTAGCACAACCAATGCCCGCGCCATCATGTCCACGATTGTGCTGTTTTTCCATCAACAGCATCAAGCGATTAAAGCCCCACAGACTCGTCTGATAACGATCTTGATAGTAGGCCAATGGCTTGCGCAGACGCACCGCTGCGATACCGCACTCATGTTTTAGAAAATCACTCATGATTCAGCCACAGTCGCTATCGATTCCCCTTCAATCGTCACACGAATGCCATCACCTTCGCGCATGCGCCCCAAAACCACACCACCCGGACCAGCGGCGCATGCGGCAGCAACGTCGGATTCCGCCACAATGACCACCCAACCAATGCCCATGTTGAGAGTGTGAAAACGATCCTCGTCATCAATAAACGGATACAGCAACTCAATTCCCGGCAAATCCCATACTGGAATGGTCAAATCCGCTCCCAGCCCCACAAACAAACGCTCGAGGTTTTCAGGTAACCCACCACCTGTGATGTGAGCCATGGCGCGCGGACGCACCTGAGCTTGCTTCAGGCCTCGAACCACGTCGTGATAGAGTCGAGTCGGCTGCAACCAGCCCGCGAGAATCTCCTCACTCACCAACTCAGGCTGCTCACGCAGAACCCGCCGCACCAAGCTCCAACCGTTCGCATGAATGCTATCGGACGCATATCCCACCAGCACATCGCCAACCCGAACCGAACTCGGATCAATCAAATCCGTTTTTTCCGCGCAACCAATGCAAAAGCCCGAGAGCTCGATCACGTCATCAGGCACAATGCCCGGCATCTCCGCCGTTTCCCCTCCCGCAAGAATGCAGCCACAGCTCTCGAGGTAATCCGCCATGCCCGCGATCAAACGCTCAATTTTTTCCTCGTCCAGCGCTGCAATCCCGATGTAGTCCAAAAACATCAAGGGATCACCACCTGTGGTGAGAATGTCATTCACATTCATTGCCACTAAGTCCTTGCCGGCTGTTTCATACATGCCGCGTTCAAGCAGCAATTCAAGCTTGGTGCCAACACCATCGCAACCAGTGACGATCACGGGCTGCGCGTAGTTACTCAAATCATAACAAGCGGCAAACAATCCATAGGCACCAAGCAATTGACGCTGTTTTTGCGTGCGCTTGACGTGATTTTTAATGTCCCCGACGATGGCCGCGGCTTTCCGCGTATCGACACCTGCCTGCTGATAAGTCAATTTTCCCGACATTGCGCTGATTGCCAAATGGCATACGCTTGTGACAGTCTGTGACACATCAGTCACGCCAAAAAAAATTTCGTGCTCATTTTATCGCATTGGAAGCCATCACACGCTGCCACAAACACAAAACAACCAACAAAACTGGCTCAACTGGGCTGTCTTTTCGCTAAAACCTCATCCAATGCCACAATGCATCGGCGATTTTGCTCCATGGTCCCAATCGAAATGCGCACCCAATCCGGCAATTGATAACTGCTCATCGCTCGCAGAATCACCCCACGCTGCAACATTTCACGAAACAGTTCATCGCCATTGCCAACCTTCACCAGCACAAAATTAGCAAAACTTGGCACATACTCGAGACCACGCTCGGCCATGCACCCCTGCAAGTAAGACAAACCCTCGCGATTGACCGCCTTGGTGCGTTCGATGTGCTCTGAGTCATCCAACGCCGCGATGGCCCCAGCTTGGGCGATCGCGTTGACATTGAATGGCTGACGCGCCTTTTGAAGCACTTTTGCCAAGTTGGCGGGAGCGAGGCCGTAACCCACCCGCAGCGCCGCTAATCCGTGAATCTTCGAACAGGTGCGCAACACACAAACATTGCGACCTTCGCGGACATACTTCAAGGTATCCGGCGCGTCATCGAGAAACTCATAATAAGCTTCATCAAACACAGCCACGACATGCTCTGGTATCCGATCCATGAAACGATCCAATGCATCTTGTCCCACAATCGTCCCTGTGGGATTGTTGGGATTAGCCACAAACACCAGTCGCGTTGCTGGCGTGATCGCCGCTGCCATGGCGTCGAGATCATGCACAAAACCCGGATCAGGAACTTGCACATAGCGTGCTCCGAATAGCGTGGCCATGAGTTTGTAAACCACAAACGCATGCTCAGCAGCGATGAGTTCCGCTTCGCGATTCAAAAACGAGTGACACAGCAACTCGATGATTTCATTGGATCCATTGCCAATCACAACATTTTCTCGTCCCAGATCAAATCGTTCCGCAATCGCCGAGCGCAGTCGAAACGCGCCTCCATCAGGATAAATGTGCGACTCTTCCAGCGCCGACCGCATGGCCGCTTTCGCCCTCGGAGATGGACCCAGTGGATTTTCGTTCGACGCCAATTTGATGATTTGCTCCGGCAGCAGGCCGAGCTCGCGCGCCGTTTCATCGATTGGCTTACCCGGCTCGTATGCCACGAGGTCACAAACAAACGCATTTGCAAATGATTCAATTTCCATGTGCGCCAGCTTCGCTCAGCACACGCCAATCGTCAATTCTCCTTTATGGGCAAAAATCCGATCACGCACCCGAACTTGGGTCTGCTGCGTCTGTTCGCTTCCGTTCCAGGGCACGCAACCGCTCCGCCATTTTTGGCAAGCGCCGAGCTAAAGCCCGCACCTTCAACTCGTCTTTCATCAAATGCGCCGGATTTCCCATGTAAACTTGGCCACCTTTCAGGTCGCCCGTGACTCCCGTCCGCGCTGCCAAAACCGCGTGATCACCGATTTCCAAGTGTCCCGCAACTCCCACCTGTGCCGCGACAGTAACATAATTACCCAACTTGCAACTCCCAGCCAGCCCCGTCAGGGCAATCACCAAGCAATGCTCCCCTATCTGAACATTGTGACCCACTTGCACCAAGTTATCAATCTTCGTTCCAGTGCCAATGACCGTCTTGCCAAAACGCGCGCGATCAATTGTCGTATTCGCACCAATCTCGACGTCATCCCCAAGCACCACCACCCCCACCTGCGGGATTTTTTGGTGCCGACCCTGCACAAATTCGTAGCCAAAGCCATCGGCGCCGATGACCGCACCCGGCTGAACAATGACCCGTGAACCCAGCTCACAGCCCTCACGAATGGTGACATTGGCATAAATCAGACAATTTTCGCCCACTTTAACACCACGTCCGATCACTGCGTTGGCGTGAATCTGCGTTCCGTTGCCAATCACCGCCCCTGCCATGACCACCACCCCTGGATGGATCGATACACGCTCTGCGTCAAACACCGCTGTGGGATCCACCCATGCCCGCGGATGCACACCCCAATCCTCCACATGTTGTTGCGCATGAAAATGTTCAATCACTTGAGACATCACCATCGTGGGATTTTCCACCTCGATCAGAATGGCCGTTCTCGCCCCGCCTCGTTCCCCCTTGGGAACCACAATGGCACCAGCAGCGGATTGTTGAAACGCTTGATAATACTTGGCGTTTCCTAAAAAACTCACATCGCCAGCCCCAGCCTGATCCAGCGAGGCCATGCCGGTAAACACTCGCTGAAGCAATCGCTCATCCAGCGCACCATTGTGATCGTCTGGCGCGCGGACAATCGTGCCGCCCACCAGATTCACAAGTTCTTGCAAGGTCAGAGCCACAGCAATCGTCCTTCAAACCGCCTTTTAGGACCTACCTTAAAAGACCTTTGTTCAACAACCCAACGTGAACCGCAACTTCAGTTCGCAGGTTTTGCCTCGCCCTCTGGTTTTGCTTCTCCCTGTGGCTTGGAATCCTCTCCGGCAGGAGCAGTCACTTCAGCAGCGTCACCGGGTTTGAAGTCTTTCGGCGCGTCTTTGTTCAGGTCTTTCAGCAACACAGCTGTGATGTCCGTAGCGTCTTTCGTGTATAACAAAAAAGGAACCTGAGACGTGCTCATGCCGGACTTATCGAACACATAATCAAAGTTTTCACCTTTTGCGTGCTCTTGCACCAACTTGCTGATCTCTTCCAAAATGCTGCGCATGCGGGCCACCATTTTTTCATTCAGAGCCTGATTTTTGCGTCCCAAAAACTCGCGACGCTCCTTATCGAGCTGAATGCCCTCTTGATACTTTGCTTGGTGATCCTTGTAAACTTGAGCTTTTTTCTGATCGGAGAGCGATGGGTCCTCGATCTGCTTCTTCAGATTTTGAATGTCGTTTTCGATCTGGCGGATGCTCGTCAACTTCTCATTGTTATCTTTTTGAATCCGAGCGCGCTCGACGTTGATCTGCTGCTGAGCTTCATTCGTGCGGTAATACTCCTTGAACAGCTGCTGCATATCAACAGTAGCGATTTTTAATTTCGCTTCCTGCGCCAAAACAGTCGTAGGTGCAAAAGTAGAGCAAGTGGCCAGGGCGCTCAAGGCGACCGCGAAAAAACGACTCGATGCTGTCATGATAATCTAATGGTGAACGCCAGCATGCTGTCGATTGCCGCTGTGAGAGTCAAACTTTTTCTATGACAACGTTGCAAACACGATCATGCGCTGGCAGATCGCATCGGGTTCATCAGAGCTTTTCCACTAATACCTCGACAGACAAGCGTGCGTGCGCCGTGCCCACATAGGAACCTTTCAGCGGCGCGACATCTTCATAATCTCGCCCCACAGCGGCTTTCACATAACGCTCATCCGCCATGGTATTATTGGTCGGATCATATCCAATCCAGCCAACATGGGGCAGATAGACCTCACACCACGCGTGCGAACACTGAGCACCGATCAGAAAATCGCTGGGTCCATTGTATAAATAACCTGAGGCATAACGCGCCGGGATTCCGATGGAGCGGCACATGCCGATCATCACATGCGCATAATCCTGACACACACCGCGCCGCTGAACAAAGGCATCTTCGACATGTGTGTTCACCTCCGTGCTGCCTGGTTGATAGGAAAACTCCGCATGCACCCAATCCATGATCGCTCTGGATTGCTCGTGCAGAGCCACCAATCCCTGAGTCACATCCACAGCCATGCGCCATAAACTGGGATGACGCGACACATAACGACTTTCTTGCAAAAATGGCCAAGCGCGCTCGCGAGTCGAGCTGTCTGCCAGCTCCTCCCGCGTCGCCAACATGCTTCGATCCGGAATCACCAGCGGCAAGTTATGAATCTTCAAGCGACTCTCCACTTCCAGACGCGTGTGTGGCCCAAGAATTTCAAAATGATGCGTGATGTTTTGATACAAATCCGTGAAACGGCGCAAGCGAATCGCAGGGATGACCCGAATCAGCGCCGACAACGTTCGCTGAAAGGGAAAAGTGCGCGGCTCCAAGTGCAGTGTATTCACACTGTCCACCACCGGACTGCCATACTCATACACCGTGCGGTGCAAGACCTGTAACTTTGTTCCTACCATGATTCGGATCCCGCAGGTCATGCTTGGATTAACGCGACGATCGGTCAATCCGATTTCGTTGTCACTGCTGCTGTTGTTGTTGCTGTTGATCCTGCTGATATTTCCATGCGCGCACGGCTGACATGCTCTGCCGCGTGACCAACGTGGGCTTATCAATCACATGCGGCATGAGCACATAGGACTCGAACACGGCTTCGCCAATGGCATTGAGCTTCTCCTGCAAATGATCCAATGATTGATGCAAACCGGGCTCCAAAAATTCTTCGACTGAGCCGTAGTTCAATTCACTCAGTAACTTACCGCTTAGTCGATCTGCTTTAGCGCCTTGCGCCGTCGTAGCTCCAGAAATTTTTCGCAAACACTGATCCACGCGCGCCACGCAATGACGAATCGAACGTGGAAAAGTCTCTGAGAACACGAGCAAGTCCAACAACTTATGCAGCTCCACCTCTCCAGCATGGCTATCGCGATATGCTCCCTTTGCACCACATGACCGCAAAATTGCATTCCAATGAATCGGCAACGAAGCGTCTTCAGGTAAAAAATTCGAAATATCGAGAAAGCGCGTGGTCTTGTCCGCACGCTCCAAATGACGTCCCAAATCCATGAATTCCCAGCTTTCGTTTCGGTTCAGCGTCGAGGATGCAATCCCCTGAAACGTGAACACAAACCGGCGAATCGCCTCATAGAAGCGCGAGGGATCATCTCGCAACAAACGTTCACCCTCCGATGAAATCACAAAAAGATACAATGAGTTCAGCTCCTCCCACAATTCATCGGACAACTGATCACGCACCGTCCGCGCATTTTCCCTGGCTTGCGCAATGCAGGATAAAATGCTGTTGGGATTGCGGCGGTCATTGGTCAAAAAACGAATCACCGCCGCACTGCCACCGCTCGTGTAGAGTTCATGATACATCGCCTCGTCGCCCGAGCTGTAAACAATCGGCAACCAGAAATCCTTCAATCGCTCACTGTCTAAGCGTTCGAAGTCCAACAACATCTGTTCATTCACATCAATCAAACGCGCCATGTTATCCGCGCGCTCGACGTATCGAACCATCCAATAAAGTGTATTCGCAACTCTCGAAAGCATATCTAATCCTCCTATGACCGTAAAACCCATGTGTCCTTGCTGCCGCCGCCCTGCGAGGAGTTAACCACCAGCGATCCTTTGGTCAAAGCCACTCGCGTCAATCCACCAGGCACAATCATCACATCCTTGCCATAAATGATGTAAGGACGCAGATCGACATGGCGTCCATCCATGCTCCCATCTGTCCATGTCGGTGATTGCGATAGCGAGACCACTGGCTGTGCGATGAAATTGCGCGGATCTTCCACAATCTTGTGGCGGAATTTCTCAATCTCCGCCTTGCTCGCACTCGGCCCCATCAGCATGCCGTAACCGCCAGACTCATTGGCTGCTTTCACCACCAGCTCAGGCAAATGATCAAGAATGTAGCCCAGATCGGATTTCTCCGACGCCAGATACGTGGGCACATTCGGCAAAATCGGCTTCTGACCAAGATAATATTCAATCATGCGCGGAACGAAGTAATACATCACCTTGTCATCCGCCACACCCGTGCCCACGGCGTTCGCAAGTGCCACATTGCCATCCCGATACGCATTCATCAACCCTGGAACACCCAAGACCGAATCTTTGCGAAACACCATCGGATCGATGAAATCATCATCAATGCGCCGATAAATCACGTCCACACGCTGCAGACCACTCGTGGTGCGCATGAACACAAAGTTATCAATGACCACCAAGTCGTTGCCCTCCACAATCGGAATCCCCATCTCGCGCGCTAGGTAACAGTGCTCAAAATAGGCACTATTGTAGCAACCGGGCGTCAACAACACACACGCCGGTTCACCCTCGCGCACGGGCGCGATGTGACGCAACATGCCGAGCAACTCGCGCGGGTAACGATCAATCGAACGCACGTCGGATGTTTCAAATAACGATGGAAACGCCCGCTTCAGCGCGTTGCGATTTTCCAACAGGTAGGAGGCCCCCGAGGGACAACGACCATTGTCCTCTAAGACATAATACTGGCCATCGCCGCCACGAACCAAATCAGAACCGCAGATGTGAATGTAGATGTCGCGTGGCACTTCCATGCCGCGAAACTCAGGGCGGTAGTTTTTGGCGCATTCCACGTAATGGCGCGGGATGGTGCCATCGTTGAGAATGTGCTGCTCGTGGTAGATGTCGTGCAAAAATAGATTCAGCGCCATGATGCGCTGCACCAGCCCCGCCTCAAGATGCTCCCACTCCGCCGCTGGAATCACTCGTGGCACCGGATCAAACGGGAAAATCCGCTCGGTGCCCTTTTCGTCGTGATAAACGTTGAACGTGATGCCTTGACGCAAAAAGTAGAGGTCGCACGCGGCTTTCTTTTCCTCGAATTCTTGCTGCGAGAGATCTTGAAAAACCTCCAACAGCGCGCTGCAGTAAGGTCGAACTTTTCCATCCGTGTCGAACATTTCATCGACACCAGCCCAAGGTTGATAATTTTCAAATAACTTGCTCACGGAGTTAGGGGAGAATTAGCAGTCAGCTTGCCAAGTTTAGAAAAAAAAATCATAATCCATGATTAACCTTCAAAACACATGCCAACATGAACCCGCTGAAGCGAGTCCACGATTGATCAGCGCGTATTTTTGCCTCATTCATCCCGGCGGGCCAATGAGGCGAACATTTCAGGCCTCGGCATCGAGATCCGCCAAGTAACGCTCGGCTTCGAGAGCCGCGGCGCAGCCCTGACCTGCGGCGGTGATGGCTTGGCGATAATAATGATCCGCCACATCGCCCGCAGCAAATAAGCCGGCGGTTTTTGTCGCGGTTCGTCCCGGTTGCTGCAGGATGTAACCATTTTCATCACAATCGACCAAATCCCCGAGAAATCCACTGTTCGGCACGTGTCCAATTGCCACAAAAACACACTTCACCTCTCGCTCGTTCACCGCTCCGGTCACGGTATCACGCACACGAATCGCTCGCATCTCGCCCTTTTCATCGGTCAAATACTCCTCCACCACCGCGTTCCAAATCGGCTCGATCTTCGGATTCGCCAGGGCTCGATCAGCCATGATCTTCGATGCCCGCAGGGTGTCACGGCGATGTAATAGATAGACCTTGCTCGCAAAACGCGTGAGGAAACCTGCTTCCTCGCACGCGCTGTCACCTCCCCCAATCACGACCACCGGAACATTCGGGTAAAAGGCACCGTCACAGGTGGCGCACGAGGTCAAACCCCGACCGATCAAGCTCTTTTCATTTGGCAAACCCAAATGCCGCGGCGCCGCTCCTGTTGCCACGATCACGGTTCGGGCGAAAAAATCCCCGCCGGAAGTCTTCACTTGGAAGCTGCCATCCGGCTGTTTGAGCACGGACTCCACGGATGCGTATTCGATGCGTGCTCCGAATTTTTCGGCTTGGGTCTGCATGCGCATCATCAAGTCCGGCCCCATGATTCCCTCCGGATGACCGGGAAAGTTTTCCACCTCCGTCGTCGTGGTTAATTGCCCACCCGGCTGTGTCCCCGAGAGCATCAGCGGTGCCAAATTCGCCCGCGCTGTGTAAATGGCCGCTGTGTAACCCGCACAGCCCGTTCCAATGATGATAACCTGTTCCATGATCTTTGTAAAATAACAACTTCCGCGCCATATCAGCGCAAGCAGTGTTTGCATTTTCATGCTGACGCAGCCATCTCGAAAAATCAATGGCCAAATCACTGATTCACCCCGCAACCGGGTGCGGAATGCTCAAACGCGTTGCCCCGTGCCATGAACCCACAAAAAAACGCGCCGTTTGCTTCACGGCGCGTCGCTGATTTATCTTAGTGGTGACTTGCCCGCAGACAAGCTCACGCCGCTAGATCAAGGCTTAGCTGCTAGCTCCGCCAACTTCGCGCGCGTGACCGGTGCCGCGATGTCTTTCCACTGTTCGCGGTATTTCTTGGCGTCCTCCGCGGTCACCACCGCTGCGGTGTTGCCATAAGATTGGCGCAAGTATGTCATCACACCCGCCAGTTTTTCGTCATCCAGCGACGCACCCAATGGCATCATCATGCCCATGTAAGTCGTGCCCTCCTTTTGAATCCCTTTCAAGATCACCAACGCCAACACAGATGGATCCCCAACAACAATTTTAGAGCCCTCAAAGCTCGGCGCCATTTTTGACGCGCCCACGGCCAAACCCTTGCCATCTGGACCATGACAAGCAGCACATGTGGCATATGCGGTTTTGCCCACTTCCATCAGGTGAGCTTTAGCGGCATCATCAGCAAAACCTGCGAAAGGCAGAGCAATCAACGTGGAGATCAAGGTAGCAACTTTCATTATGATAATTCCCTTGTGGGCGTCGAGACGCTACAAACGAACCTTGAAATTGTCAATGAACAGATTGTCGCAGGTGACATGACGTGTTGCCGCATCGATGCGAATCCCGCGATGGCACCGACCACCTACCACAGCTCACATGAAAGATTGAATGTCACGCGCGCGTTTGTTGGCGATGATTCGATCGCTCCTGCTCGGCCTGTTTTCCATTGCACCTCTCATGGCTGAGCCTCTCGCTGGGGTTCCGGCCGCCAAGATTCCTGTCGCAGCAGTGATTCCACCGCTGCCCAGCGAGCTCGCCTCATACGTCCTCGATCCCGCACCGACGACTGCCGCTCTTCTGCTCAAGAAAAACGACCGCCTCGCCCTCTGCGGGGATTCCATCACCGAGCAGAAACGCTACTCTGTCCTGCTCGAAACCTACCTCACCGCGTGTTTGCCGGAACTGCAAATCACATGCCGTCAATATGGCTGGAGCGGTGAAAAAGCCGAAAACTTCCTCAAGCGCCTCGCGAGCGATGTTCTGCGTTTTAAGCCGACGATCGCTACCACTTGCTACGGCATGAATGACTTCAAATACGTGCCCTATCAGGATGCGATTGCGGCGGACTACCGCAACAACCAAACCGCGGTGCTGCGGGCGTTTAAGCAAACCGGCTGCCGCGTCGTGTTGGGCTCTCCCGGCATCATCGATTCCGTTCCTGCGTGGGTGAAAACCGCGACTGGAACGGTCGAGGATCTCAACCACGCGCTGTGCCGTTTTCGCAACATCAACATCGACATCGCAAGCTCCGAGCAAACCGCGTTTGCTGACGTTTATCGCCCGATGTTGCTCGCGAATCACCAAGCAAAAAAACAATATGGCGCGGACTTCAAAGTCGCGGGCAAGGACGGTGTGCATCCGGACTGGGCCGGTCAGTTAATCATGACTTACGCGTTTCTCAAGGCCATGGGCGTGGACGGCGATCTCGGCACCATTGTTTATGACGCCTCCTTGGGCAAAGCCAGCGCGGTAAACGGTCATGCCGTGATCGCCTGTGCCGATGGCGCCATCAAGCTTCGCAGCACACGCTTGCCTTTCTGCGCTGGACCCGGTGCGATCGATCAAGACAACTCTGTGCGGGCGGGGCTCGCGCTTGTGCCCTTTGATGACGAGCTCAACCGCTTCATTCTCCGCATCACCGCGCCTACAGTAAAAGCCTATGACATCAGTTGGGGCAACCAACGTAAGCGTTTCAGCGCGTCGCAACTTAAAGCCGGCGTGAATCTCGCCAAGGAGTTTGACGACAATCCGCTGCTGCCTGCCTTCAATCAAATTCGCGAGGCGGTGGTGAAAAAACAAACATACGAAACCCGCCAGATCAAGGAGTTAGCCCACGGCCCCGAAGGCGCAGCCGACGCCGACGCCACCTTTGCGCTCACCGAAAAAGCCCGTGCGCCGCTGGAAAACGCTGTCCAAACCGCTTTGCGACCCGTCGAACACACCATCACCATCGCCACCGCGCGAGACTGATTCAATCCACCGCAACCACGGTGTCATACAGCCCGTAGTGCGACAGCCCTTTGTGGCTTTCGATGCCCGTGTAGCGCAGCGATGCGTCCTCGTAGCGGCGGAACGCAAACACAGCCTGATTCATCTGCTCAGTGTTGAAGACCTTGAGTCTAACGAGTAAATGAAAATCCGCGACGGTGAGTCCCGTGACGGTTTGGAACAAATCGCTTTCGATCTTGGTGATCACATCTTGCAAGGTGTTCTCGCGAAAGTCCGTTAGATACATAAAGGCAGGAATGCGTGTCGCAAATTTGATTAGCTTTTCCTGCACCAGCTTGCGCTTGGACTTGAATTCCTTCTCCTCGTCGCTGAGTTCCTTTTTCTCCTTCGGCGTAAGCTCTGTCTCCTTTGCCTTCTTCTTGAGTTCCTTGATCCGGTCGCTCTTGTTGATGATGGTTTCCAGCACATTGTCGCCCAGCGCACGCCAACCTTCGATGCGCTCCACAGCGGCCATGGCATCAGGGTTGTCCATCACGCGGCGCAGCGTGTCGTTGTCCACGTTCACCAGCAACGGGCTTTCCCACTTGCGGGCAAGCAGCGTGGCGGAGGTGCCGGCCATGGCGATGTCGAGGATACCGCCGGCGTCAATCTGCGTCATGTTCGCGCCGTCGTAGGCGAGCACCGGGAGAAACGAAACGAGCTCCTTCACCGCGTTTTCTGGGTTCGGCTCGTTGGGGGAAAGTCCGATGCCGTATTCGGAGAGCTGACGCAGGGCGCGGGTCGGCGCGAAGTCGAAGACAAAGCACACGGGCTTGAGGATTTCCTCCTCGTTGGGGTTGTCGCCGTTCGGGTTCTTGATCGACCACGGCGACTGCACGCGGAATGCCGCTTGGAAATAGGTTTCTGGCGAGGACAAATTGCGCAGCATCAGGATCGACGACCATTGCGGCACCGTGACACCGGTGGTGAGCTTGCCACAGGAAAGGGTGATGGTTTTTGTGTCGAACCCGCTACCGATGGCCTTGCGCACGGGCGGCAGTGCTTGCAAACCAATGCCCGCCGAAATCCCGGCAGCGACGATCACATCGTAATCGTGCCAAAAAACATTCTGCTTTTCTTTTAGCAAGTTCGCCATCGCATGACAGGCGGCGACATTCGGCAGGAACCAGAACGCGTGCTGAAGGTAGGGCAGCAGTCGCACGTCCGAGTAAGGAAACGGCGGGCGTGTGCCGGTCTTGAGACTCTCCACGGCACGGGACGCGTAGCTGCCGCGGATGATGTCCAGCCACTTTTGGACATCGGACTTGTGTGCAAACGTTGCGGCTTTGTCTGAGCCCGAGGCCTCGAAAAAGGCATTGAGATCGAATTCATCGAACTCACCGCCGCTGGCGATGGCCAGAAGTTCCTCCGGCATTTGATAGGTGAGTAGGCGCATCTGCGGCAGCGCACCGTAAGGATTACGCTTGCTGGGATACTGCTGGGAAAAGGCTTCTTTGGCGCGCTGTTCGTCGGTGTAGGTCCAGTTGAAAATCTGCTCTTCGATGAACTCGCCGGTGGCCAACGCCTTGAAGGGTGTCCCAGATAAGTAGAGATAGGCTTTGGTGGTGATGGGTAGAAAATCGGTTTCTTTCTCCGATAGAACGGTCAAATCCTCGTTCATGTCTTCCAACCCTGCCGTGTATTCCAGTTTGGTTTCTTTTTTGGCAACTGCCAGATCCTCGCCCTCAAACAATTCTTTCGCTGTCTCGCGCCATGCGCCGAAATGGTATTCATCGAACACGACCAGATCCCAGTTGAGCGTGTGCAGCCATTCGTTGCGCGCTTTGATGTTGCCCGCGTCATCACGACCTAACAAATCTTGAAAACTGCCGAAAAACACCAGCGGCTTTTTTGGATTTGCCAGCGTAGGATCACCGCCAGAGCTGCGCGAAAGGTATTGCCAGCCATCGAAATCCACATGCGATTCTAAGTCCGTCTGCCAGGCATCCTCCACGGCGGGCTTGAATGTGACCACCAGCACACGTTTCGCCCCAAGCTTTTTGGCAAGCTGGTAGGTGGTGAAGGTCTTACCGAAACGCATTTTAGCATTCCACAGGAATCGCGGCACGGCTTTCTTGTTTTCCCGCCAGATCGATTGAAAGTAGCCGAGCGTTTTCTCCACGGCATCGGCTTGCTCACCGCGCATCGGGAAATTGTCGTGATGTGTGCCGGTGAATTTTTGCCCCGTGCGCAATTCCGCCAGAACTGTTTTTACGTCCGCCACCGTGCAACGCATCCATTCCTGCCCGTCGCGTTCGAAGCCTTTTCTCGCCAGTGCCGCACGCACCTCGTGGTCGGTGAAAATCGTGCCATCCTCGCGCTCGGCGGATTCATCCAGTTCGATGGTGTAGTTGCGAATGCGTGCCGTCTTGAGTTGTTCCGCCACGCGTTTTTGCACTTCCCTGCTGGTTTGCCCGACCTTGAGAAGACCCTCGTGCGCCTTGTCCGCGATGGAGTAGGCGTAAATGCGCGGGCGTAGCACCGACTTCGGCGCGAGGATTTCATCGATGGTGGGCTTAGGCATCGTTCCGCTCCTCCTGTTCTTTTTCTAGGGCCACAAAGCTATCGAAATCACTGCGATAAAGCCGATCCTGAATCACGCGGTATTTCTCAAATTCACTCTCGGCATGTTCCCTGGCGATTTCCGCGCTGATGCGCCCAGCATCTTGGAGAACCTCGCGTTCGTCTGCTGCAAGGAAAATGTCGAGCCGTTTTGCCCAATCTGCCATCGTCATCGGCACGCGGCGTTTCGCCCGACTCTCGGCGAGATCGAGGTAGGCACTCACGATGCGACCTAGGTCTTCCATCTCCGTCTCGGTGAGGTAGTTTTTGGCGACTCCCACGTCACTTTTGAGAATCTTGCCAGTGGGAGCCTTGGCCCAGGTCGTCAAGCCCATGCGTTCCTTGGTGTGATCCGCGCGATTCACGATCAACTCCGCCGCAGTTTGACCATGCACGGCAAAGTGCATCTTGTTCTGCACCTTGGCGAAGAATTCCTGCGTGATCGGCGCGCTCTTGTCGTAATCCATCGCCGTCGCATAAATGTCGGTGATTTTCTGGTAAAATCGCCGCTCGGAGAGACGAATCTCCCGAATTTCTTCCAGAAGCTGCTCGAAATAATCTTCACCGAGAAAAGCGCCGTTCTCCATCCGCTCCCGGTCCATCACATAGCCGCGCAGGGTGAAATCCCGCAGCACTCCCGTGGCCCACTGGCGGAAGGCAGTGGCGCGCTCCGAGTTCACCCGGTAGCCGACGGCGATGATGGCATCCAGTTTGTAGTGTTTGATGCGGTAGTTTTTGCCGTCGGCGGCAGTTGCCGAGTATTCCTCGGTAACTGCCTCTGCCTCCAACTCGCCCTCCTTGAAAATGTTTTTCAGGTGTAGGCTGATATTGTCCGACGAGGTCTCGAACAACTGCCCCATGCCCTTTTGTGACAACCAGATCGTTCCATCCTGAACGCGCACCTCCACACCATCGCCGCCTGTTTGGTAGGCGAAGGTCAGAAATTCCGCCGTGCTGTTGCGCAAGCGTAGGCTCTTGGCAGATTTTTTCTTAGGCATCGTCGTCAGGGGTTCCGGTGACGTCTAGGGGGCGCACGACCTTTTCGATGAAGGCGATCTCTTCTTCAGTGATACCGTATTTTTGGTAAAGATCTTCGTCTGTCCAAATCTGGTTCCATTGTTGGATGGGAACCCACTTGTAAGTGGAATGCGTGGCGTGTTGCGTGATTTTCCTCACCGATACCAAAAACCTGAAAAGCCGTGTGGTATAATACGATTGAATGCTTTTGGCAGCATCCGCCGAAGACACATGGAAAAATAAGAACGATTGAGTGCAGACCGACGGTAACGGTGCAATCAAGGGTTTCCCCACAATTTGGTGTGGCACACCATCACCACCGTTGAATGCTTGCGGCACCAAAACCTTCCAAGTATCGATCAAGTGCGCACTTTTCGTTACATTTTCGCGATTGATGTATCCTACACCACGCTTCATTTTACGTATGTAATAGAGCGGCACGTCGCCTTTTCGTTCTTTATCGTGGAAGCCATCAAAGTTTGAAGTCCAACCGAACTCCTTATCACGGGCAAGGATCGTATTGATCGAAGTTTCACCGTATTTCAATACTTTATGCAGGATAGAAATAGCACGAGAATCCCTCACAAAAACATCGTATTCACCCAAATTGCGTGGAAACGGACCTATTTTTTCTGCGCCTCGAAAGGTTGTCACGTTGCAAAGACCATTATGTGATGTTTCCCACAGAAAAAAGCAGACACCAGCTTTCACTTCGACACCGGGAAAAACATCGTTGGCAGCGGGATAGTCAACCAGTTCAGAAATACATTTATCAGCTAGCATAGTCTGTCGGAACTCACTTAACCCGAGTCCAGATGCCATCCAACGTGATGGAATAATCATAGAAAGATAGCGTGGTTGCAGCTTCTTGGCTTGTTCAACAAAGTGCTGATAAATAGGGACATCGCGTGTGCCCCCATCACTCGCAAGCTGATAAGGAGGATTTCCAATAATGACGTCGAATTGCATGGTCTTTCCAAAAATTTCCGCGATGCGGGTGTTGATATTTTCCGTGTGAATGAAAGCGTAGGCATGGGTTTCCAGTCCCTCCGCGCGGTCGAAGACGGCTTGGGCGGCACCGCAGAACTGGCAGCGGTTTCCCGCCCACGTGTGCTCCATGCGCTCGAACCAAATGTTGCCATCGTCGCTCTTGAAACTCTTGGCAATCGAATGCACACCAAGGGCGCGTTTTGAGCAATAAACGCTGCGGCGGGCGAGCAGACTGGTGATGCGGGTGATGCCGATGCCGAAAACTTGTTTCGTGAGAATGTGATCGACACGCTTTTGCAGATTGGGGATTTCCTTTTCCAGTCCCTCAGTGAGGCGGCGGGTGATTTCGCGGAGAAACACACCGGACTTCGTGCAGGGATCAAGGAAGGTGACAGACTTGTCCGCCCAGAGGTTCGCGCCTTGATGATTTTTCGCCCATGCCTCGGCCAGCGTATCGAGCATGCGGTTGACCAGATCGGGAGGGGTGAAGACTTCGTCGTTGGAAAGATTGGCGATGCAGGTGAGCACGTCCGGATTTCTTCCTCTCAGACTGAAACCGGCTTGGAGACTCATAAAGAAACCTCCTTTGCCTCAGCCGCCAGCTCGCTTACGGTCATCGGCGGATAGGTTTTAGTCGGCGTGAAAAGCTCGTGCTTGCCTAATTGGGCGAACAGAGAATCCTCGGTGCTGTAGGCGGATGCGCCGGTGAGGCTGTCCAGACGAAAGTCACGCCGCTGGAATTTCCCCTTGCCCAGATACCCCCACTCCGCAAAGAGGATGGAAGTGCCGTCGTATGAGAGCATTTTCATGGCATCACCGTGGACGAGATTCTGCGATAGGACGTAGAACGCGGCACGATACAAGTCGTCTGCTGGCTGGAGATTCAGGAAGGAAGCAAAGATTTCCAGCAAGTTGGCGCGGCACTCGGCGATGTTATCCGGCAGCAGTTCGATGCCATAAATGCACATCAGCCCCAGCAATGCGTAGTGCTGACGCTCGAAATCCGATTTCCCGTATTTCAATTCCACGGCGGCGAGTTTGCGCTTGAGGATTTTTACGAGAAAATTGCCGCTGCCGCAGGCTGGTTCGAGAAAACGGGAGTCGATGCGCTCGGTTTCGTCCTTCACCAAGTCGAGCATCGCTTCGACCATCCACTCGGGGGTGAATACCTCCCCGTGGTCAGTGACACGTTGTTTGGATTTCACGAGACTCATGGCTTGCGTCAATTACTTTATGCAAACTTTATCGGGATGACTAGCGAAAAACAGGATAGCTTTCCAGAATGAGATAAAAAACACGCCTATCCTGATCGCGCAAATGGCCTCGTCCGCATGATCCTGTGTGAATGACGCCCCAAATACACCCGCCAGGTGCTGAATCTAATTACCGCAAACCCATTATTTTCAAGGATTTTAATGGCGGAGAGGGTGGGATTCGAACCCACGGTAGGTTTCCCTACTTCGGTTTTCAAGACCGACGCGATAGACCACTCTGCCACCTCTCCTTCGATGTCGTTGCTGCTTATTTTTGCAGCAAACGCATATGTTCAATTGCGCGGCGAAGGCTAAGGCAGTTGCGCCGCGCTTGGCAAGAAACTTTTTTGTCGAATACTCAAAACCGCTTTCAATCACCAAAACAAACCCCCACCGCGCGGGCCGCCTTGACCACCTCGCCATCGGCATCGACCAAGCGCAACTGGTTCACCGCTTCCTCAATCGGCACCGAATCCACGTGATAGGACTGATAACTCACCATCCGGCCAAAGCGACCTTCAGCCGCCAGCTTCACCGCCATCACACCGAAGCGCATGCCCAAGATCCGATCCAGCGCCGTGGGAGCGCCACCGCGCTGCAAATGCCCGAGCGTGCACGCGCGTGTTTCCTTACCAGTTAAGCGGCCAATGTGCATCGCCACATAATCTCCCATCCCGCCCAAACGCACCTCGCCGCCGAGGTTCGCATCGATGCTCATCACATGACCATCCGGCAATCGCGCGCCCTCCGCCACCACAACGAGCGTGCTATGATAGCCAGCGGACTCGCGCTGCTGAATGAAATCTGCGACTTTATCCAACGAAAACGGGATCTCAGGCAACAGCACCACATTGGCGCCCCCCGCCATCCCGCCCCACAGGGCGATCCAGCCCGCATGCCGGCCCATCACCTCCAGCACCATCACCCGTTTGTGGCTCGAAGCCGTGGTGTGCAAGCGATCCAACGCATCCACCACCGTGCTGACCGCACTGTCAAAACCAAAGGTCATCGCCGTTGCTTGCAGGTCATTGTCAATCGTTTTCGGCACCCCAATGATCGGCCAGCCATCCCGATACAACTGCAGACCCGTCGAGAGCGAGCCATCGCCACCCACCACGACCAGTGCGCCGACGCCCATTTGATCCATCGTGCGTTTTGCCTTAGCGATGATGTCCTTTGACACGCCGCTGGCCTCATTCACACCAATTTTCGCAGCAAAGTGCCCCTTGTTCGTCGTGCCCAGAATCGTGCCGCCCATCTTCAAAATACCCACCGTGTCCTGTGGCTTGAGCAGCATGAAATCGCCCGGCGGCAGCAAGCCCTCAAAGCCATCGCGAAAGCCCACAACCTCCCAGCCCAATTCAGCTGCCGCGCCGACGACACCATGAATCACCGCATTCAACCCCGGACAATCGCCGCCGCTATTCAATATCCCGATTTTCATTTCAATTATGGTTTTTTCGACTCAGACGAAGCAATTGCCATGCTAGTTGTGTAATCATAGAACTCAGAATTTGGGAACATCGAGAATCTCGCGATCGCGATCCTTCACCATTCCTCCCGCATCCAACCACGCATCATAAATGGACCAACCGCGCTGCAACAATTGTCGGGTGCGCCCGAAGCGGTCTGGGCTATTGAGCACCACCACAATCAAGCGACGCGGTGTCGCCCCCTTTGAGCCATCGGGACGGACGCGCACCAAGGGCTCGCGTTCCATCGAAGCCACCAAACAAGGACCAGACAACGGCGTCTGTCCCGTTTTCATCCCCAGAATGCCATTTTCACCAATCAGGGCATTGGTGTTCTCGATCTCGAACTGTCGGCCTCCGACCGTGATTTGTCGGGTCTTTTGGCGCACAAAAAAAGAAAAAGCCGGACGGCGGGAGGCATAGATCGCGAGCTTGGCCATGTCAGTCGCGGTGGAAAAGCCTTCTTGTTTCGGTAACTCCAGCCCGTGCGGGTTCATGAACTTGGTGTTTTTCATGCCCAACACCTTGGCCAGCACGTTCATTTCCTTCACGAAACACCACACCGGATCGATTTCGATGCCGCGCCGCAACGCGATGTCACGCCCCACGTGATCAGCCACGGTCATGGCCGCGCGTTGATCGGATCCCAGCAAGCAGGCGTAGAGGGCATCAGAAATGCTCAGGCTCTGCCCTGGCTCAATGCCGAGGGGGTTCGCGCCGCCAACACGCAACACAGACTCGGGCACCCGTGCGATCTCTTTTTTCAAATCCTTGCCCGTAGCGATTGCCCAATCCGTGGCGATCACCCCCGTCGCGATATTGGTCAAACTCGCCACCGGACGTTTCGCGCTCGACTGCTGAGCCATGACCACTTTACCCGAATGAGCCTCCACGACCATAAAAGCTTCCTGCGCCCATGCTGATGTCAGCACCAACACTCCCATCATGTAGCTACAAATGCACTGCCTCATCACAACGCGCCAACTCTAGTCAACTCCGATGACAACTCAACCAAAAATGGCCGATATTTCATGATCCAACGCAGCAAGTCAGCTCCACGGCCATCGCATTAACGTTGCAGGCGCAACCGAAAAAACAATTGTGGCGCCGCAGACACGCAACTGGCTTGCCAAAGCTCAGGCTCGCCGGTTGACAATCGTTGCAGAGAGACAGGGGCGCTGCTCCAGGAATTGGGCGTTAGATCCGTTGATGCCTCAACCACGCAATCCGTCGCCGCCAGGGCAGAACGCTGGTAGTTCACGAACCAGGCATTGCCCACTTTTCTCGGCACCGACAGCGCGGACGCCGCATCTGGCTGGGTCGGATTCAGGGCCAAGGCCTGCTCCACCCAATTGACCAGTCCATCCGCATCGGCATCGAGCTGCGCTTGCGCACCAGCCGCCGCAATGCTGGAAAAATACTGCATCTCCCAGGCATCGACCAATCCATCGGCATCCAGATCCGCTCCTGCTGCGGCGCTGCTAGTGACCATGCTCGAGCCCACCCGCTGATTGTTCCAGCAGGCCTGCAACCACCCCGCCGAACGCGCGACAGACGAGAGCCGGACTTCATCGATGCTGCCATTGAAAAAATTTGCACTCAAATTCTGCGATCGACCGATGAACGCGGAGTTGGTGAGATTGCTGCGCAAGGGTCCAGCAAAGGCCACCGAATTCTTCAGAACCCCATCCACATACAGTCGAATCGTCGCGCCATCCCATGTCGTGGCAACATGGTGAAACTGATTGTCACTGATCGCCGTCGCAGAGGAGAGCGCGTTATTATTGGTCGAATTATTGAAAAAAATCACCTCGGGTTTGCCAGAAGTGAGACGAAACTGCCAAGCGCGCTGGGGCGAGGCAACCGTGGTGAGGTCGCGGGAGAAAATCGACATCTGTGTGGTGCTTGAGGTTTTAACCCAAGCTTCCAGCGTCAAGTAAGCGGGGTTCAGTGCTGCCGCATTGGCAACCTCCACCGCCGAGCTGGAGCCGTTCAGCCCCGCCGCGCCAGCGCTCACCGCTGCGCTGGCACTGGCCAGATTGCTCGCCGTTCCGACAAGACCGGACGGGGATGAATCGACCGTGTAACCGCGCGCGCTGTCCAAATGCCAAACGCCGCTGTAATCCGCCGACCACGTCGGCTTGGAGCTGGGTGACGTTTTATCCGCGCAGCCCCACCACATGCGCAGGGAGCTGCCATTGCTGAGCTGAGGCATCTTCACCCACACGTGCGACGTGCCGTTGGGGTTCCAGTTTTCGATCTCGTAATCGTAGAATTGATCCCCGGCAAGATTCGAAAAACGCAAATCGCCCGCTGCCGTCGAGCGCATTTGCGCGTAAGCAAAACCGCTAATGGTTTGAGCCGATAAGCGCAACAACAGCGGAAAATTAACCAGATTTTCTCCGACAGTCACGCCAGTCACTTGCAAAACGGCGGAATACTGCCACTCGGCCAAATCCTCGCCGCTGACTTGAGCGGTGGTGGCGGACCAGTTGCTGCCGTGAAGCGTGGTGACGCGGAAGCGGTAATACAACGTTCCCGTGGGCAACGCATCGGCGCTGACGCTGTGCGTGCCGCTGGGCTTTTGTCCCAAGTCAATGCGTCGATCCCAGCCTCCCGCATTTGTTGCGGCGTCGCGCGAGCCGAGAAACAATTCCAGTTGTGCACTCGGCAATGAAACATCCGTGACAGCGACGTTGCACACGAAGTCCACACCGCCGCCATAGCGGCGCAAGGCGCTGATGGCAGACACGCGCGGTAGGAGATCCGACGTCGCAAAGCTCCACAACTGACCCGTTGTGATCGTCCCTGCGGCGTCAATGGCATCGACTCGCCAGTAATAGGACGTGGCTTCGGTTAACGCAGTCACCGCAAACTGCGGCGACGTGACTCGACCCCGATACTCTGGCGAATTAGGGCCGGCAGACATCACCGCAGTCGCGTCTGTGCCGAAATAAACATCATGCAACAGCGCTTTTTGACCTGAAACCCAGCTTAGTGTCGGACTGCGATTGGACACCACAGTCTCGATCGCCGGCGAGGGCATGACCGCCGCGCGCGAAACGTGATAATCCAGCACATGCAGGGGCGTCGGTGCTGTGCCCGTGACATTGGTTTCCTGCGCGTAAACTGAAATCACGCGATCGCGAATCCAGCGCGAGCGATCCAAAATAATGTTCACCGTGTTCGCGCGTCCGGCCGGCAACGCCGCTGATAGCTGCAACGAAGCCCAATCGCTCCAGCTTGCCGCGGGGTTTTGTTCGGGATTGACCGCTGGATTCGCGGCTAGGATGCGCAGGTTCGTCGCGTCGCCATAAACCAAGAACAAGCGCCCATCCGCGTCCGCCAGCAATTTCGCGCGCGTGCCGGTGAAGGTCGTTTCATTGCGCCGCCACACGCCATCAACACCTCGCCAGTAATGAATGAACCGCGATGCCGAGGTCAGGCTGGTGGTGAACGTAGCCTGATCCGCCGCCGCCGCTGGAAGCATCCACGCGACCACGTGAACGCGCCCTTGCTTGTCCACGGTCATGGCACTGTTGTTGATGTAATTGCGCTTTTGCGGAATCGACCACGCCAAGACGCCGGGTGAGTTGATGGCGAGAAAACTGCTGCCTGTGGTGGCAACCGTCGTGCCGAGATTGTTTTTCCACGTGCGGCCCGCGTCATCGCTGTAGGCGTAGTTGAGGTCATGATTGCTGCCTCCGTCGGGCGTTTCCCGCCAGCACCACGTCGCGTGCAAACGCCCCTGATCATCGAACACCGTGTCATCGAAGTATGCATTGCGATCCGTCCCCGTGCCCAATGTTCCGGTGTAGGAGCCAGCCCGCGTGGTGTATTGCCCCAGATTGCTCCAGGATCGAGTGACTCCGTTGTATTCGAGCAACATTTCATCGCCACCGCCCGATGATCCGAAGCGGTAACTGAACAGCAACCTCCCCGCCGGTGTGCTGATGAAACGCGGGTAGGTCACCTGCGTCATCGCCGCTGTCGTCGGGATCAAACGATCCAACACAGCTCCGAATTGCGTGGTATCCCAGCTCATTTCATCGGGACGATCCGCCAATCCCGCACGCGAGAAACGATAATGCAGGGTGCTGACATGGTGATCAAATGACAGGTGGATCGAGCCATCCCCCGGACAAATGCCCAACACCACGTCATTGTGCGAGTCCGTGCTGGTGAAGGCATAGTCGTTGAACACCAAACTTTGCCACGCGCCATCGGGCAATCGCCGCCGCGCCACCGCCACTTTACCGGTGCTGTTTTGGCTATTTCCTTGATAATAAGCCGCATATTGCCAGCCCTTGTAGGTCACGATGCCCTCTTGCTGAAACGTCACACCGTGCACCGTGGCGACGGAATAGCTCACGACGGGAAAATTGTGAGCCTGATTGTCCACGATGCTATCGCGCAGCAACAGCGCGTCATCCGCCCGCACCCATGCAGCGATGAATAAAAAGATCAATGACAAACGCATCCAGAAGCAGCGCAATGAAATAGGAAACGCACGCAGCATGAACACTAACGCTGCCGTGATTAGACAATTAAATCAAAATAAATCATTGTCATGCACCGCCGCATCGCCAAATCACCTTGCGACAATTTGCCACATTCCCAGATGGAAAAAATCCAGTAGCATGGGGCTTCCATGCGCCATTGCCGTCCTTATTTTCCTCTTGCTCCGCTCATTCTCCTGCCCGTGCTGATGTCCTCCGCCCACGCGCATCATGGCCAAGAGTTCATGATTGTCGAGGACGCCGAGATTCCGCACGCTGGCACGGGCAACGTGATTGCCGACACAGATTTCACCCGCAGTGGCGCAGTTGACTCCAATTCCACGGTGTTTTCCGCAAGCTACGGGCTGCCCTATCTCGAACAAACGGCCGTGGTCGCGTCCTTGTCGCAGAGCGATGAGAATGGATCATGGCAGACAGAGTCCGGCTTCTTGTCCTTCCAGCACGCGCTGGGCGAGCTGGGACCGCTGAGCTTTTCGGTGTCGGCGGGATACCAGCAAGCAATGGATGATCCGCCGCCGGAGCATGTTCACATTCACCAAGTCACCACCGATCCCGGTGTGGATCTCGGTCCGGATGCTCCTCCGCCGAGCACGACGCCGGTCACCCACATCCATGGCGCTAGCGATTCCCATCATCACTCCGGTCTGCATAACCACGGCGTCGATCAATGGTTGCTGCGCTGCAATGTTGAAGCGGAATTGAGCCCTCGCACCAAGGTGATTTTTAATGGCATCTTTGTCGATGCCAAGGGCAGCCCGCTGGCCACAGGTTACGCCTTTGCCCTGAGTCAAAAAGTGTCCGACACCTTCGCGCTGGGGCTCGAAACGATTGGCGACATTGGCAAGAAAGGCGAGCACCTCGCGATGATTGCCGCGTATTATCAGGCCACTGATGAGGTTTTTTTGAAAAGCGGCGTCGGCATGGGATTGAATCCCCAAAGCCCAGATCTCACACTACGCCTCGGGGTGGGCTGGCGGTTCTAAGCACCAAACATGACTGCTCACTTGAAACATTTATTGATCAGCGTGCCACTGTCCCTGGTCCCGCTGAGCGCGGCTTTCACCCACCACGAGGCGCGCCAGTGTCACCCGATTTGCATCAACTCCAGCGGCAGTCAACTGCTCGCGGTCAATAGCATTGAGGGGCGGCTTTCGGTGTTTGCGCTCGGGAATCACTCTCGTCCTGCTCTGAGTTGGGAGATCCCAACCGGCTCGGAGCCCGTCACGGTGCGCTTGAGGAATGACAACGAGGCATGGGTCGTCAACGAGGTTTCTGACACGGTTACGATCATCAATCTCGCCGAGGCACGCGTCACCCAGGTCCTGCAAGTCGATGACGAACCCGCGGACGTTGTTTTCGCTCAAGGCAAGGCCTTTGTGTCCTCGCCGCGCCAGTCCACCGTGCGGGTGTTTGATGCGGCAACCAAAGCGGCTTTGACCAGCATCAGCTTGCCCGGACTCAGCCCCACCGCAGTGTGCACCAACGCCGCTGGCACGAAGGTTTTTGTCACGTATTTGCTCTCCGGTAATCGCAGCACCATTCTGCCAGCTGCCATTGCCCCGCCACAACCCGCCCCCACCAATCCAGCATTGCCAGCCGCGCCCGATACCGCGCTGATCGTGCCAGCCTCCGATAGTCGCATCAAATACACTGTGCAGGACATCGACCTCACCGAGATCAATGCCACGAGCTACAGCCTCACGCATTTTTCCGACCTCGGCACAAACATCTTTGCGGCAGCGGCACATCCCCTCACTGGCGATCTCTGGGTTGCCAATAGCGATTCGCTCAACGTCACACGCTTTGAGCCTAACTTGCGTGGGCATTTCTCGCATCATCGGTTATCCAAACTCGTGCCCGCGACGAATGCGATCACACACTACGATCTCAATCCCGGCATCAATTACAGTCTCTTGCCCAACGCAGCCGCACAAGCGACAGCTCTGGCGCAACCCACCGCCGTGGAAATGGAGGCCAATGGCTCGCATCTGTGGTTGACCGCCTTCAACTCCGATCGCATTGCACGGCTCAACACCACCACGGGCGCGGTGACTCAGCGGATTGATGTGCGCAGCGGTGGTGGCAACAGTCAAGTGATGCGCGGGCCACGCGGCTTGGCGTTGCACCCCAGTGCGAGCCGACTTTATGTTCTCAATAAAATCTCCGATACTCTGAGCACGGTGGACACCAGCAGCGGTGTGGTGCTTTCTGAGGTCAAGCTCAGCAGCGCTGACCCCATGCCCGCGTCCATCCGCCAAGGACGCGGTTTTTTATATGATGCCCGTTTATCGGGAAATGGCACGGTGTCGTGTGCCACTTGTCACCTCGATGCCGACCGCGATGGCTTGGCGTGGGATTTGGGCGATCCCGGTGGCAGCATGGTGGTCGTGCCCGGCGCGGCTTTGTCCGCTCACGTCACAACCGTGAAAAATCGCAGCTTGCACCCGATGAAAGGCCCGTTGATGACGCAGACCCTGCGCGGCATGGCATCCAATACCACATCGGTCTCTACCCCCGCCGCTGCGGTGACCACTAAGTTCCACTGGCGCGGCGATAAACCTAGCATTCAAAGCTTCAACAGCACCTTCCCCAATCTCCTCGGTGGCAACACCATCGCCGCCGCCGATATGGACAAACTGGCCGAATACCTGCTCAGCATCCGCCACCACCCCAATCCCAATCGCAATCTCGATCGCACGTTGAAGACGTCGCTGGCAGGAGGCAACCCCGTGACCGGACGCGATTTGTTCAACAACCACCTCGCCAGCCACTGCATCACCTGCCACCCACTGGCTTCAGGAACAGATCAGAATTTGGATCTATTTTCTGAATTCGGCGGCACGCAATCGATGAAAAACCCGCCGCTGCGCACGGTTTATCAACGCGCTAATCTCTTCAACCCCGCCACCGGCGCTGTTTCGCGATCGGGGTTCGGGCTCGGCTCGAACGGGACGGGTTTTGCTCTGCCGAAGGTTCACCCCTACGTCTTGGATGATCTTGCCACCAGCGACCTCGTCCATCTCACCGCGTTTCTTCTGTCGTTCGATACCGGATCGGCACCGGTTTCCTGCGCATCGCTTGCCGTCACGAATCAAAACGCCAGCTCCATGGCCAGCACGCTCGATGTGCTCGAAAACGCTCCGAGCGCCGATGGCGATTTGGTTGTCCACGCCCGCACGGCTGGAACCAACACAGCCTATTTTTTCAATAAAACGACAAAAACCTACCAAAACGCCGCCAACGAAAACGTCAGCCGCGCGCAGTTGTTGTCGCAATTGGGAACCAACGACATCCTGCTGTTTTCTGGCCGCGCCTCCGGAATGGGCTTGCAGTCGAGCATCGATCGCAATGCCAATCAAGTGGCCGATGGGATCGAGCCCACCCCCGCGCTTAGCCTAAGTTTTAATCCGAGCAACCAACCGCAGTTTCAACTCACTTGGCCAAGCAGCGCCACCAGCTGGTTGTTAGAAGAAAGCAACAACCTCAGCAATTGGCAACCGAGCACGCAAACACCCACCCAATCGGGCACGAACTGGCAGGTCATCTTTGCACCACAGCAGCCCCGTGCGTTTTTTCGCCTGCGCCGTAGCTGGTAACCCTCCGCGATTTTCCTAACCATTGCAATAAAATGAATACACACAACAGCATCGTCGTCGCGCTTTTCTGCGCCACCGCCATCCACACCGCCGCTGCCGCCACTCTGCAGTTTCGTCCCGCCGGACGTCCGACCGAGGGCGTTCCTTACGACTGGGAGGTTCAGATGTCATCTAGCGATACCACCACATTCACCCGCCACGTGGGAGCTTGGAGCTGGGAGGACAATGCGCTCTTCGATCCCGGTGATCCAAGCGTTGGCTGGACCCACACGTCGGATTGGTTGAAGCTGCAACTCACGGCCGACACCAAACTCACCTTCCGCTTCGAGCGCGAAGCCAATGTTGCGGGAGCAAACGCCACTTCGCCCTCCATGTTCCCCTCCTTCACACTCTGGAGCGGCTGGGATGTGGACGGCGTTCAGGACCACACTTATAACAATAATAACAATTCCGGTCCCGTTTGGGCTGAAGACCTGACCTACATGACTCATGTGGATAACTCCACCGAAACCTTCGTGGAGCGCACGTGGGATCTGCAAGCCGGGAATTACACGTTCGCACTTGGCAGCAACGCTCCCGCCTCCGACCCCACGCGTCAGGGTTATCGTGTCACCCTCACCACCGTGCCCGAGCCCTCGGCAGCCATGCTCGCAGTGCTCGGACTAGGCGCATGGACCCAACGCCGCCGCCGCGCTTGATTGGAGGGAGGATACGCGTATCCCGCTGCGTTGTTCCCCCTTCTTGAAAAACGCCGCAGAATGCTGCGACTCCTTAGGCTGAGAGCCGACGACAACAATGAGCGCTTCATGAGGATCAACGACCGTGGAACAATTTTCCCCGTTGCATCTTAACCCCCAGGAAATCATCACGCTCCCCCTTGTG
>CAZREM010000002.1:0-177854 GCA_964599325.1 uncultured Verrucomicrobiales bacterium
GACACGACACCTACCTTTCAAACCTCAAATCGGCCGGAAGGCGTCTGACTGGGAACAGTCGCAGCCATCAGGTCTGGGCAGAAGAAAACTTGAAAATCTTACCTAAATCACATACTGTGCTTTATGGGATTAGCTTACGCGCAAATCACTCTCGACAATCCGAAGCGAACCGACCTCCAGCCGCTTGTCAGTCGAGCACTCGCTGATACCGGATCGCTTTTCTTGTGCATACCCGAGTCTGTGAAAATCCAGCTCCAGTTGGAGGCTACTTCACAAAAGACCGTTACGACCGCCGACGGAAAGAGATCGCTTTGTGACTACGTGGGACCGGTTCGAATTCGATTCGAGAACAGAGAATGTTACGTAGGAGCTGTGGTTCTTGGCGACGAGGTCTTACTGGGTGCTGTGCCGATGGAAGACATGGACCTAGTCGTATCACCTCCTCTGCGACGCGTCATTGTCAATCCGCTACATCCAAATTTTGCGGAAGGTCCCGCAAAGGGACATAGGACAGAATAAATTGGCCTAACCAGGCGATGGCTGCATGTTAGTCAAGGGATAAAATGAGATATTTGCCAAGAAATGTGGTTCACGGGTTGGAGCTTTTTCTTGAAATGGGCGGTAAATCAGGGTAGCATTATTGATTTCAGGACCCCAATCAAGTCTTTGTGCGCAGCATAGTGCGGCAACTAAAAACTAAAAATGCCCAACCACTCGGCACAGGTCAAGCCGCTACCCGATCCAAGTCAGATTCTCAGGGTGGCGACAAACCTCAACCTGAATCGGAGGGGCGCTCCTGGTAGCGGGTGGCAGGCCTCGAGGTTCGCCCAAAAAATGCACAAACGAACCAGCCGCCGCCCTAGCTGTGTCGGCTAGCCTGGGGGCCATGCGAGCTCGCGCCCTGCCAACAAATGCAGGTGCAGGTGCGGCACCGCCTCGCCGGCATCGCGCCCGTTATTGATCACCACGCGGAACCCGCTCTCCGCCACACCCACCAGCCGTGCGATTTCTCCCACCTTCAATAGCAAATGCCCCAACAAAGCCTGATGCTCCGCACTCGCTTCCGCGATGCGCGCCAAGGGTTGACGCGGCACCAGCAGCAAATGCAGCGGCGCTTGTGGTGCGATGTCATGAAAACACACACAGCTTTCATCTTCATAGACAATCCGAGCCGGAATTTCCTTCGTGCAGATTTTTTCAAACAACGTTGGCATGCCAGCAGCCAAGCGCATCTGACGACCAAAGACAATACCGGACTGCAGATTCATCAAGCCTCTCACGCCGAGGCAAACAAAGCTGACACAAGAAGGCGCCACACCATGTTTTTCTGATCTTTCGCGGAGATGGCGCGATTGATGCTTGATCATTCAGCGATTTATTGCACACTATCAATCCCCGCTCGTGTGCAAAATGGTTGTGATATAGAATTTTCTGACATGTCTCCGATTCCTAATGCTGCTCCTTTTGTTCCTGATGACGCGCCGTTCACACCGGCTCAACGTCAGTGGCTCAATCAGTTTTTCCAACAACATTTCGCCCAAGGGAGTCAGTCGGCACTCGCGCCGGTAGTGGCCGTGCCAGCGACGATCTTGTATGCGTCGCAGACAGGCAACGCCGAGGGTTTGGCCAAGAAGTTAGCCAAACTATTCAAAAAGAATCACATTGAGGCAACGGTGTGGGATGTGTCTCAGTATGATCGCAGCAAGCTGGCTCAGGAAAAAAACTTGGTGGTGATTTCCAGCACCTATGGCGATGGCGAGCCGCCGGACAGTGCATTGGAGTTTCACACGTGGTTGCATTCGGATGCGGCTCCGCGCATGGAAACGGTTCGCTTTGCGGTGTTGGCACTCGGCGACACCTCTTATCCGGATTTTTGCAAATGTGGCATTGAGTTCGATCAACGTCTAGCGGCCTTGGGGGCGGAGCGCATGCTCGATCGCGTGGATTGCGATGTCGATTACGACACGCCGTTTGCCACGTGGTCGCAGCAATTGATCGGATTGCTGGCTCCACAAGTTGGTGCTGTGGCGGCGGATTCCTTGGATTTGGAGGAAAGCGGGTATTCAAAAAAACGTCCCTTCCCGGCTCATTTGTTGCAAAACTACAATCTCAACGCGGCGGAAGCGGAAAAACGCACCCATCACGTCGCCTTTTCCTTGGCGGATTCTGGCTTGGAATATGAAGTGGGCGACGCCTTGGGCGTGATGCCTCGGAACAGCGAAGCCTTGGTGGATGAGTTGCTATCTTTTCTCCCGTTCAATACCAAGGTGCAAGTGCCTTTGCCGGATGGCGGTGAGGCTTCGCTGCGCGACGCTTTGATCTCGCACTACGACCTGCGCACGTTAAACAAGGCATTGATTGAAAAATGGCAGGAGCGCAGTGGCTCGCCATTCCTGCGTTCCTTGGTGGAAGCCGATGACAAGGCCGCTTATGAAAAATTCATGTGGGGGCGTGAGCTCATTGATTTGGTGATTGATTACCCGGCTGATTTCACGGACGCCGAGGAATTTGTCGGGGTGCTGCGCAAGCTTCAACCGCGGCTTTACTCGATTGCCTCCAGCCCGAAGGCACATCCCGGGGAGGTTCATCTCACCGTGGGTGTGGTGAATTACACAAGCCATGGACGTAACCGCAGCGGGGTGTGTTCCAATTTTTTGGCCCATTTGTCGGCCAATGGTAAGGCAGGCGTGTATGTCCATAGTAACCCGGCTTTCCGCTTGCCTGCCACAGGTGAAACTCCGGTGATCATGGTTGGTCCGGGAACGGGCATTGCGCCCTTCCGTGCCTTCTTGGAGGAGCGACGTGCCACTCAAGCAACGGGAGAAAATTGGCTCTTTTTCGGCAATCCTTATCGTAGCAGCGATTTCCTTTACGAGAAAGAATTGGAGGCATTGGTCGCTGACGGCGTGCTGCACCGCCTTGACACGGCATTTTCACGCGACCAGAAACAAAAAATTTATGTTCAGGATCGCATGCGTGAAAACGGCGCGGAGCTGTGGTCTTGGCTTGAACGTGGAGCGGCGTTTTATGTCTGCGGGGATGCGTCGCGCATGGCGAAGGACGTGGATGCGGCGCTGCACGATGTCGTCGCCACACATGGCGGTTTGAGTTCCGAGCAAGCTGCGGCTTACGTTCAGCAGCTGAAAAAAGACAAACGCTACCTGCGCGACGTGTATTGAGTTGATTCTTCTGAGGAAAAACTCGTATTCGCAACGCTTACTGAAGGCGGACGTGTCATAATCGCATGTTGATGTAACAATCAGCAATCGCTTGTGCGTATTGCGAAGTGTGGCATGTTATGTGGTTGCGACACCAGCCCGACCTCGATGTCGAACCATTGCCTCGAAATACGCCCCATGACCACCGAACCATGAAAAACAAGCTCATCCCGATCGTTTCAGCCCTTTTTGCCGCGTGTATTGGTTTTGCCATTGGCCGCACCGGCACAGCTCCGTCCCAACCACGCGCTAGTGCGACCGAGGCATTGAACGCGAGCAGTGGCAGCAGTGCGTCGCGCAGTCGCATGGATCAAGAATCCAATGCGCGATCAACCAGCAAAGGCGCGCACGATGCCGCAGGCCGCAATCTCGCAACGATGAATCCCATCGAGGCCATGAAGCTTAACCTGAAAGATGGCGATCCCCTGGACCGCATGCGTCAATGGCTTGGTTATCTCGACCAATTGGGCAGTAATGATTTTCCTGGCGTGATTGCCGCTTTTCGCGAAGGTGGCGTGAGTGAGGAGCGCATGGCGGAATACACCATGTTGCTCAGTGCCTGGGCCAAGCTGGATCCGTTAGGCGCGCTGCAATACGCCAGCGACAACATCAAAAATCCATTCGCCGGTCAGACCATTCTCGCCACTTGGGCTGCCAAGGATCCGGACTCTGCGATTGCTTGGGCGAAGTCCCATCACAGTGGCGACGGCGCCAACCCGTGGATGGTCGGGGTGATCAAGGGCATGGCGGGATCGAATTTGGATCGCGCCTCCGACCTGCTGGCTGAGATGCCGTTCTCGCGTGAACGTGGCGAGGCCTTGGACGCCGTTCTGCCCAATTACCTCCAGCGCAGTGCAAGCGCAGCGCGGCAGTGGATCGATGGACTGAGCGACGAAAAACTGCGCGAAGGCGCGACCATGCGCTTAGCGAGCATGACCCTCGATCAAGATCCGGTCGGCACCGCCGATTGGCTGATCTCCCACCCCAGCGAGGCAACGAATCGCCGCATCGATGACGCCATGATGGCCATGTGGCAGAAGGATCCCAGCAGCGTGGAAAGCTATTTTCGTCAAATCCCCGAAGGCGAGGCCCGCAAAAACGCTCTGCGCGGCTGGATAAATAGCGTCGGCATGGAAGATCCCAAAGCAGCGGTGGCGCTGATGGATCGCTACAAAACCGACCTCAGCAACCGCGCGGTTGAGCAGTTTGTCTGGCACTCCATGGGCAAGGATCCCACCGTGGCACTCAATCAAGTGGCGCGGATCGACGACGAAAATCAGCGCAATCAGATTTACCGTCGCAGTCTTCAATACTGGCTGGAAAACAACGAAAGCGAAGCGCTGAAGTGGATCAACTCCAACCCGCTGCCACAGAACGTGATCGACCACGTCAATCGCCAGCTAGAGAAAAACGTCAAACAATGATGGCTGGCCGAGCAGCAATCCATGGCTGCTGTTGGTGACGAACACAAACGCAACTTTGCGGGTTCCAGCGACCGCAGACGATTTGATTTTTTTTATTAGTCATATAGCGATTCTTCTGGATTCCGCCATGGCGCCGGATATGGATTGAAGCGTCATGAAAATGCTCAGATGGCAGCTGATGCTGCTAGCGCAACTTTGCTTCATCCACGCCGAATCGACGCTGTTTTTTCAGAACGATCGGTTAGAAACCAACAGTGAAATTGAGATCCGTCTCGATCAACCCATCACCCCAAACGGCACCTATCCGAGCACGACGGAGAACAACATCGTGAGCATTGAGCCGGCCTTGAGTTCGCAGTTGCGTTGGGTCTCGCCGACCAACGCCTTTTGTCAGATCACCCAGCGGCCGCTGCTCCAGCGGGAATACACCTTTTCCATCCGTCCCGACCTGCGCACGGCAACAGGACAACCGCTTGTCGCCGGGCCGCCGCTAAAAATCTCCAGCCCAGCATTTTCGTATCAAGTGATTGACCAAAGTTCATCCATGAATGATGGCTCCGAATCCGCGACTCCTCACGCGAAAATATTGATTTTCAACGACACCGTCGATCCCGACAGCTTAGCACGGGCGCTGGAGTATCGCACAGAAAACCTGCCAGCCATCCCATGCTCCGCGCGCCATGCGCTTTGGCAAGAAATTCCCAAATCGCAACAAAACGCGTCGCAGCTCTCCAACTGGAGCCTGCCATTCGCTGAACAAGCGAAAGAGCCCACCAGCGCGTTGCCCAACGTCGTGGTGATCACTCCGCAACGTCCTTTGCCACTTGGCAAGGGCTGGAAGCTGCTCACAACCAGCGCCGTCAACAATCGCGATGGGACGGCTGCCATCGACAACTTGAACGATTACATCGGTGATGTTGAACCCTTGCGCATCACCGACATCAGAGCGATCACCCCCGTCGATGCCCGCCCTTACATCAATGTGGAATTCAATAAGTTCATCCCTGAGCGCGCCAAACCGTCGGTGATCGAGGCTTTTAAGCGTGCCTGCCACATTGAATCCAAGAGCGGGAATTGGGATTTCCAAGCTCAATATCAATCAATCAACATTCAAGGCAACTTTAGTGGCCCATGCAAAATCACCATCGATGCTGGCTTTGCCTACGCTGGAATGTTCGGACTAGAAAAGGCGGTGAGTGCGAACCTTGTGTTCAAGCCGGCCGATGCGGCTTTGAGTTTGCCAAGCGACACCCAGGCGCAGATGAGTCTCGGCAAGCGCGTCTATCCGATCGAGAGCGTGAATCTCCGCGCCCTGCGCTTGCGCCTCAAGCTGATTGATCCCCTCGATGCTCCCGGCATGCTCAATGCCTTCCGCCAATACTCGGGCAACGACCGCGCGCGCAAGGGCATCCTGCCCTACGACATGATCAAAGGCCGCACCGCTTGCGAAAAAACCATCGAGCTTAGCTGCGAGCTTAATCATTCCACCATCACCGAACTGCGTTGGAATGAACTACTACCAGAACACCAGCAAGGGTTATTTTTGGTGGACATCGAGGGCGATCTGCGCGCGGAAATGAAGTCGGAAAACGATTACCGAACCCTTCCCTTCCCTGCGGCGCAGGCCTTTGTTCAGCTCACCGATCTAGGCATGAGCTGGAAATCCAGCGAGCAAGGATGTTTTGTTTACGCCTTCTCCTCCCAGACTGGCAAGCCGCTGTCCAATGCCCTGGTCCGCACCTTTGATCGCGATGGCCAGATCATCGCTCAACAGCGCACTGCCAGCGATGGCACCGTGCAGATAAAAACCAGTAGCAATGTCACGCAATTGCAAATTCAACTAGAAAATGACAGCTACACCACCAACTACTCCGCGACCTCTGGCAATGTCGGTTTGTGGAATTTTCCGGTGAACTACTCTTGGTCGGAGCAACGCTCGCCCACAACAAACCAGTTTCTGCTCTTCACCGACCGCAATCTCTATCGCCCAGGCGAAATGGTCCACCTCAAGGGCATGGTGCGCGAGCTTGTCGGCAATCGCGTGCAAAGCCCCGCTAACAAATCGGCTAAATTGCTGATTCTCAACCCCAAGGGTCAGATTGTGCAAGAAAGTGCCGTGACCTTGTCCGCGCAAGGGAATTTTGATCTCGACTACCCGCTTTCGCCGGATTTGGTTGGAAGTTACAAGTTCATTCTTCATCTCAATCTCGCAGCGGATCAAGTCAGCGACCTCATCGACATGGTCGGTTACGAGGACACTGATATTCCCAACGCCTGCTGGCATGCGATCTCGGTGCAGGAATTCCGCCGCAATGCGTTTGAGGTTGGATTGCAACAACAAGCCGCCGACTCCGCTGCGGAGGTGAAGTTCGCCATCAGTGCGCAATACTACCAAGGCTTACCCGTGCAAAAAGCCAACGTGCAGTGGAATAGCAAGCAAACAGCCGTGAATTTTTATCCCGAGCGTTTCCAGGATTTCCAGTTTGGCGACCACCGCGACTACGACAGTCAATACTGGATGCGCTACTATGGCTATAGCGACGAAGAGCGCCAGGCACGCGAGGTCCCGACGGCCAATGGCAACCAGGAACTTCAGCTCGATGACATCGGCAAGTCCAGTGTGGCACTGCCCTTGCTCAAAACGGACTTCCCCAGCAGCCTGGAAGTGCAATTCGATGCCAATGTCACCGATGCCAATCAACAGGAACTGCATAAATCGATCACTTCGACCATTCATCCCGCGACCATCCATGTTGGCCTGTTGCGGCGCGATGACTTCATGACATGCCATCAAACGAGCGAGATTCAGCTCATCGCCATTCGCGAGGATGAAAGCCCCGTCGCCCATCCCGTGGAGGTGAAGGTGGAATGGCAGCAAGAAATCAATGAACAAACCAGCCGCGAGGGCGAAAACGGCGAGCGCTCGATGCGCAACGACGCGCACTGGGAAAAAGTCAGCGAGCAACAAACCACCTTGCTACCCAATCATCCGAAAAAACCGACCACATGCGGGGCAAAGGTCGCGTTTCAACCCAAAACCGCCGGACGTTATTTGCTGACCGTCAGCGGACGCGATGAGCAGGGCCGCGAGTTCGCCAGCCGAGCCAGTTACTATTTTTATGGCAGCGATGACTACTCGTGGCGTTACCGCGAGGGCATTAAAATTGATTTGCTTGCCGAGAAACAGCGATACGATGCCGATGCCACCGCGCGCATTCTGGTGATGACACCCATCGAGGGGCACGCGATCGTCACGATTGAGCGCGAGGGCGTGCTGCGGCATTTCACCACAGAACTCAAGCTCAGCAAACCCGTGATCGAGGTGCCCCTGCGCGGCCTCGACGGTCCAAATGTTTTCGTTTCCGTCGCGGTCGTAAAAGGAGCACTGGCGAGCAAGCGACAGATCAAAGAACCGCAATACCGCGTTGGCTTCTGCACGATTAACATCGATCCAGCTGCTTATCGCCTCAAGGTTGCACTGAATGCCGAGGAGCTCGCAGCCACGGCGCGTCCTGGTGCGAGCCTCGAGGTCTCGGGTCGGGTCATGCTGCCCAACGGCCGTGCCGCGCGTGATGCGGAAGTGACGTTGTGGCTCGAAGACGAAGGCACGCTCGCGGTGGCCGGTTACACCACCCCGGATCCATTGCCCGTTTTTTATGCGAAACGTCAATTGCAGGTCATGACCAGCAACTCCATCTCCGAGCTATTGCCCGAGGATCGCGCCGAGATGGCTTTTTTCAACAAAGGCTATTTCATCGGCGGCGGCGGCGCGGATGTGGACACCTCGTTACTGGCATCGCGGAAAAACTTCTCGCCCTGCGCGCTGTGGAGTCCACGACTGATCTGCGACAACAACGGGCGTTTTAGCCAAAAAGTCACCCTGCCCGACACGCTCACGCGCTATCGTGTGATGGCCATTGCCTGCCATGAAGCTGCTTACTTCGGTCAAACCAGCGAGAACCTCGTCGTCCATCAGCCGTTCATGATCGAGCCACAATTGCCGAACTTTGCCAACGTCCACGATGTGATCGAGGTGCCGGTGCTGGTGCAAAATGACACCGCTCTCACCGGCGAATGGACGGTGCGGTGCAGCGCTGTCGCGGAGCCGGGCTTGGTGACAGTGGATCTGCCGGGTGCGGCGGGAGAAGGCACGCGCAGCTGCGAAACAACCGTCACCCTCGCGGCGAAATCGCAATCCAGCGTGACGTTCCGTCTGCATTTTCAGGACATCGGCACAGCCCAACTGCGCTGGACGGCCCAGCCCGCATCTGCCCGTGCATCCGGATTAGCTGCCGCGCAGATCCGCGATGCCAGCGATCAGGTCGAGCAGAGCTTAGCGATCAATTACCCCACCCCCCTATTGCAGACTCATCATCTGCAACTGCTTGCTCCGAGCACCAGCCCGCAGGATTTGCTCGCCAACCTGCCCGCGAATTGGCGTGACGGCAACGGCAAGATCGAAGTGGAGTTCTGTCAATCCATTCTCAGCGAACTCGATCGCCATGCGAAATACCTATTCAGCTACCCGCACGGCTGCATCGAGCAAACCAGCTCTAGCACGATTCCCTGGCTGTGCTATGCCGCGCTGAAACCCTTCGTTCGCAGCTTAGCAACGGTGAGCGAGGAGCAGGCACAAGCCCATTTGCGCAGCGGGGTGGATCGGCTGATCAGCATGCAGCTCAGCGACGGACGTTTTTCCTACTGGCCGGGCTCGACCGATGCCGTGGACTGGGCAACCAGCTATGCGGGCATGGTGCTCGCGCTCGCGCAGAAACAGGGATGCAGCGTGCCCTTCAATGTCTTGCAACTGCTCACGACCGCTCTGGAAAACTCGCTCAGCCAGAGTTACAACACGCAGATGACGGCGACGGACGAGGCGCATTGCAAAACGCTTTACACCCTCGCATTGCTCGGGAAACCGCACCTCGCCGAGCAGACGCGTCAGCGCGAGCAGGTGGCGCAGCTCTCGCCGGTGGCGAAGATCATGTTGGCACTGGCGTTGTTTGAATCCAAAGCCGCGAGTGCAAGCGAAGCCATCGCCCTGCTCAATGGTCCGGGCAATGCGAACGTGCGCTCGGCATCTTCCGTTACTCATCTAGATTTCCTGCGCCTGGAGTTGCTGGCACGCGCCACGATGGAACCGAATTCCCCCGCTTGCTTGGCGATTGTCCAGCGCATGTTCCTCAACAACAACAGCAGCAACTCATTCACAACCTACGTCAGTGCCTGGGACTTGCTCGCCTGCGCCGCGTTTGCTCGTTCACAAACCGCCACCAACCAGGTCCAGGTGTCCGTTGCCACGCCCGATCAGCAGTTCGAACTCGCGCTCAACACCGCCAAACCCACCCAGCTGCTGAGTTTTGCGATCCAGCCGCAGCTGCGCCTCACCGCGCAGAGCCAGCAACCCGTGTTCGTGAGACTAAACACGCAAGTGAAGCCCAACCCTGCGAGTTGGCAACCACCCGCGAACCCCAAGGCACGCATCGAGCGGACCTTGCATCAAGTCGCGAGCGATGGGAGCTTGAGTAATGTCGATCACGTCACGCCGGGAGATTTGATCATGATGACGGTGGACGTTGATGTGCCGAGTGGCGGTTACTACTACCTCGCCCTCAACCTGCCACTGCCCAGCAATTGCATCGCGCTCAACCCGGAGCTGCCCTCGCAAATGTCATTGATCCCCACCAAGTTGCTCGACAATTGCCTGCGCAGCTTTTCGCACTCAGAAATCCGTCAGGACCGGGTGTTGAACTACCTCGATTACTGGTCCGACGGTAAAGCCCGCATCCGCCAGTTGCTGCGCTGCACCCATGCCGGACAATGCACGCTGGCGCCGGTGAGTTTCGAGCAGATGTATCGCCCAGATGAAATGCTGCTTTCGCCGCTGACGCAGCTGAACAGCGCCACGAAATAGTCAGTGAAGCATCGCCATGGCCGCTTCCCTCCCCCGAAGCGGCCGTTTCTGGCGTCGAGCCTCGAGTGGCGGAGTTCGCAGGACGTGTTGTTGTGATCGAACGCGGCATTGATATCAGCTAATCCGGCATTGATGCAGTCGAATGCGACATCGCTGTCATCAAATGATGCATTACTATCAATAAACAACACATTGATCTTGTTAATTCTTGCATATCAATGCGCTAATCACGCATTTCTAGCGATCTAGCTCACATTGCCATCATCATATCGCACATTTTTATCTTCTAACTGCCTATTTTTGTTCGACAACGCGGCATTTCTCGCGGGTCGAGGTCGGTTACGAGCCAGTGGCCAAGGTTTTTTTCACAATTGGCCACTATCCCAAGGATCACCGCCCCGCTGACTGCGATTGACGCGCCGTGCGATAGTAGCGCAGCAGGCCCGCGGTCACGCCGTCGGCGTATTCGCGGTAAATCGAGCGCCGCAGCTTGCCAGCGACCAGCTCCTGACCGAGGTAATCGCCCCGCTGCACCCGCTGATAAACCTCATGCGAGTTCATCACGTAGGGCTCCAGATACACCACTGGGCATTCATAAAGCCGATTCGCCAACAAGTTGCGGGCCCAGATGTAAGGATTTCCGCCAATGTTGCGGGCGCGGTTCGATTTCGGGTCGTAGGTGTAGGCAGGCAATTGGGTGGTCTCGGCCATGGTCGCGGCGACGGCTTGGCTCAGCGCGATTTCTTCGGCATTGACCCCGGTGAGAATTTTTCTGATCATGGCATAGCGCTGGTCCGGTTCCGCCCACTCGTCATCGGTGTAGGCTCCGTGAACGATCAGATGCAGATGATTGACATCGACCAAGCTGGGATGATCGGGATTCCCCCAGGCCACGGCATCGAAATGCAAACACAAGACGAGATCAGGTTGGATTTCCCGATTCACCCGCGCGGCGCGGGCATGAATTTCAGCCGTGCGATAGAATAATTTCTCCGCATCCACCGTCTCCGCTCGCTGGAAAAGCGGTTGTGGCTCCTGCTGTAACGCGTCCAAAATTGTCTGCGGACGCCAAGTGGTCGTCGGCTCGGCTGTCGAGCGCAGCAACTGCACGCTGGCGCCGAGTGCTGTGAGCTGCTCCTTGAGAAGAAGCGCAACTTGCAGGGTCATGTCCCCCTCCGCCACCGGTTTCCCGCCGTCCACCACGAAACGCCGTTCTTCCATGGTCGCCCACTTGCCGCCAATGTGACCCGGATCGATGGCGATTTTTAGCCCCGCCAGAACTTGATCACCCACAACCGGTGGCAGTTCACTCGCCTTGCGCCACCAGCGCCCACTCTGCGCATGAGGTTCTGCCCCCATCGCTGGTGGTGAGGCCACAGCGGATGTCGCGAGTTTCACGTTCAACCACGCTTCCTCGTGCGGTTCATGACTTGTTTTGACCCGCAACTGATCCGCTGTCAACTCGATCCACTGTTGCCACACATCACTCAGCGCATAAACGGAACGCAGGGTTTGCTCAACATCCGCAGCGGTGAGTGACATTGGCAAGCGTTGCAGTTGCGCCCACTCATCGGCGTTGGGTCGATGGAACAAAGCGGCGCTATCTGGAATGGCAGTGGCGGGATGCTCATTGGCTTCGAGTGAATGCGGCGCCAGCGCGGTCGATGACTCATTCGGCTGCTTCAGCTGTCCTCGCTGGTAAAGGATCGCCGCCGCTAGCAAAGCCAAGATGATCAGAGACAAAAGTAGCCTTTTCGCGCGCATGTTTGTTTTTCCGTTGTCGAGTTCCATCGAAAATCCTATCCTAGCTCAGACAACGGAATTTTCCAGCGTCACCTGTCACATTATGTCCGCACCATTCCGCATTCTTTTTCTCGGCGATATCGTCGGCGAGCCAGGCCGCAAAGCTGTCACCGAGCTATTACCCGAAATCAAAAAAGCGGAGAACATCGATTGCATCATCGTCAATGGCGAAAACGCGGCGGCAGGTCGTGGCATCACTCCGAAAATTTGCATCGATTTCCTGCGGGCGGGTATTTCCGTTGTCACCACAGGCGACCACGCGTGGGATCAGCAGGAAATCATCAATTACTTCCCCACCGAGCCGCGTCTATTGCGTCCGGGCAATTACCCCGTCGGCACGCCTGGTCAGGGTTCGGTGGTTCTCAACACCCCGCTCGGGCACATGGGGGTGATGCAGGTGCAGGGGCGCACGTTCATGCAGCCGCCGCTGGAGAATCCGTTCATATGGGCCGAAACCGAGGCCATGCGCCTGCGCGATGAGGGGGTGAAAATCATTTTTGTCGATTTCCATGCCGAAACCACTAGCGAGAAAATTGCGATGGGGCGGATGCTCGATGGCTTGGTCTCGGCGGTGGTGGGCACGCACACGCACGTGCAGACGGCGGATGATCGCATCCTCCCCAAGGGCACGGGCTACCTCACCGATGCCGGCATGTGCGGTCCGGATGACTCGGTGCTCGGGCGGGTGGTGGATTCGGTGCTGTGGCGTTTTCGCTCCGGTCTGCCCACGCGCTTCCCCATCGCAAAGGGCCCGGTGCGACTGTGCGGCGTGATCGTGGACGTCGAGGGCAACAGCGGACGCTGCGTGGCGATTCGCCGCTACGATCGCATGCTGGCTGTGGGGGAGGTCTGAGGCCATGAGCACGCACCGCTTGCTGCCATTCGAGGTTCAGCGCCAAGCCCCGCTGTTCGTTTGCGGAGCAACCGCGAGCGGCAAATCCGCGCTGGCGGTGAAGATCGCGACTGAATTCGATGGCGAGGTGGTCAATGCCGATGCCTTTCAGCTCTACCGCGGGTTGGACGTTCTCAGCGCCGCGCCAACACCGAGCGAACAAGCGCTGTGCCCGCATCACTTGATCGGCGTGCTGCCGCTCGATGCCCGCAGCGATGCTTTTTCCTTCATGGAACAGGCGCAGTCCGTGATCGCGGAGATTCTTGCACGCGGAAAATGGCCGATCGTCACCGGTGGATCCGGCATGTATCTGAAGTTCCTCTCCCATGGCCCCTCGCCCTTGCCCTCAGCGGATGCCCCACTGCGCGCGGAGCTGGAGCTGCTCAGCTTGGCTGAACTCTGGCAACGTCTGATCGCGCTCGATCCCGATTCCGCCAGCAGCGTGCCCGCGGAAAATCGCCGCTACGTCAGCCGTGCGCTGGAGATTTGCTTGCTCACGGGTCAACCCGCCTCCGCACTGCGACGCGCCTGGCAGGCCGAGCAGCGTCAACGTGATTTTCAGTTGCAGGGCATCCTGCTGCAACGGCCACGCGCCACGCTGCACGACCGCATTGCCCAACGCTGTCGCGCCATGCTCACAGACGGTGCCATCGATGAGGTCCGCGCCCTGCCCGCCACGGCCAGCACCGCCGCCCAAGCGATTGGGGTCAGTCAAATCCGCGCTTTTCTCGCGGGTGAAATCGACATCGCCCAGTGCGAGCAGCGGCTCATTCATGCCACGCGCCAATACGCCAAACGCCAGGAAACGTGGTTTCGCCGCGAAAGCTGGCTCACGCCCTTAGCCGCTGACGTCGTCGCTGACTGATGGTCTTCGGGCAATCGCCAGTTTGCCGGTCTTGATCGATTTTTGCGAAAAACCCATTTAACACTGGAATTTCCCCCGGCGCTCGCCTTAGCCTTCTCCACCACGCGTGGCCGTGGCATGAATTTCAGCAACGATGAAACACAAAATTACGGTATTGGCAGGCGATGGAATCGGACCCGAGGTGATGGTGCAGGCGCTGCGGGTATTGGATGCCGTGGCGCAAAAGCACGGCTTTGCCGTGGAACGCAGTGAGCATCTGGTCGGTGGAGCAGCGCTGGACGCTGAGGGCGTGCCCCTGCCAGCCGCAACGGTCGAGGCCTGCGCAGCCGCAGACGCCATTCTGTTCGGTTCCGTCGGCGGCCCCAAGTGGGAGCAGTTGCCACCCGATCTGCAACCAGAGCGCGGAGCCCTGTTGCCCTTGCGCAAGCACTTTGGCCTGTTCGCTAACCTGCGTCCCGGCGTTTGCTTGCCCGCATTGATTCATGCCTCACCGGTGAAAAACGAACTGATCCCCAACGGCTTCAACGTGCTGTGTGTGCGCGAGCTCACCGGTGGCGTCTATTTTGGCCAACCCAAGGGACGTCGCGAGGAAAATGGCGAAGCGGTGGCGTTCGATACCATGGTCTATCGCCGCTCGGAGATTGAACGCATTCTCCACGTGGCATTCAAGGCCGCGCAAGGTCGTGGCAAACGCTTGGTGTCCGTGGATAAGGCCAATGTCTTGGCGACTTCCGTCCTGTGGCGCGAAACCGCCAATGCGATCGCTGCGGAATATCCAGATGTTCAGTTGTCCCATCTCTACGTGGACAACGCCGCGATGCAATTGGTGAAAAATCCAGCAGGCTACGACGTGCTCGTCACCGAGAACTTGTTCGGCGATATTTTATCGGACGAAATGGCGATGATTTCCGGCTCGCTCGGCATGTTGCCATCGGCGTCACTGGGTCAGCAGCAAGAGAGTGGTCTCTATTTTGGCATGTATGAACCCTCGGGCGGCTCCGCGCCGGACATCGCAGGTCAGGGAATCGCGAATCCCATCGCGCAGATTCTGTCCGTCGCCATGTTGCTGCGCTTTTCCCTCGGCGAGATTACAGCGGCGGACGCGATTGAAAACGCAGTGGCCGCGACGATTGAAGCCGGATTCCGCACGGGAGACATCGCCACAGGTGCCGCTTCAGAAACCCGCGTGAACACCGCAGCCATGGGCGATGCGATTCTCGCGCGTCTGTGAGTTGCCATTCCACTCTGTTTGAGAAGCGTCATCGCTCCCATCAGCAAAAAAACATGATCACACCCAAGTCCGTGCGCCTGTGTCTGCTCGCCGCCATTGTGATGCTGGCAGTGCTGTGCGCCGTGACCTGGAGTTGGCAGGATCAAGCGGCCAAGCTCTCGCTCCAATTCGGTGGACTGTCCTTGGGTGGAGCTTGGCTGATCTGTTGGATTTTTTCCCTGCGCGATTACTGGCACGGCGTGATCGGAGCCGGTGCCGTGTCACTGCTGTCCCTGACGCGGGCATTCGATCAGGCGCGCCGACTTGGCGAGTGGTTGAGCAGCCCGCCACCCCGTTCCGCTCCTGTCGCATTGATCGAGGTGCTGATCTCCCTGCTCGCTGCTGCGGTTTTTGTGATGGCGGTTAAGGCCGTCATGAACGAAAGAGAACGACGCCTCGTGGAAAGCCTTAAAAACGAGCCATAAACGCGTTCGCATGCTCGGCTGCCGCTAGTGCTGCGCCGCAAGCCACTTCGCGGCTTGAGCAATCACTTTCACAGGAAATTCCTGCTGATAGATCGGATAAGCCTCGTGTCCCGGCCCAAAGTAGAACACCCAACCCGCCGAAATCCGCCATAGGCACGCGGTATCAAATTCGCGACCGCACTCAAATGTTTCCCGATAAATCAATGCGTCAGGCTTTGGAACATGAAAGGGATTGCCATACATTTCTGACTGCGGAATCCGCCACTTGACCGGTAAACCCGCCACGATCGGGTGATCCGGCAACATGGCTTCTAGCTCACTCGATTTCCCATCAGCGCGATAAAACGGAAAAACACAAGCCGGCAAGGTGAGATGGCATTCGTCGCCCAGCCGCTCGAGTCGTGGCGTGATGGCCGCATCCGGCGCGAGCAACTTGCGATACGGGCTCTCGTTGTGATAAACCCAGCTCACGCGGTCACGATCCGCCGCTGGCAAACTCTGTCGCGCGTCCCATTTGGCGCGTTCTTGCATCAATTCCACAAACGGCCGCGACCAATGCGCCGAGTGCAGGGCAATCAGCGCCAGCTGACCCGACAGCACCCGCTGCTTCACACGCGCCACTGCGGCGTCACTCAACTCATCGTTGCGACGATGACTCCACCAGACTAGAACATCCGTTTGATTCAATCGTTCTTCACTCAATCCCTGATCCGCTTCGTCCAAAAATGCATCGCTCACCCACAAGTGCGAATCACCGCGCAAGCCCTTGGCCAGCGTCTCACCGAGAAACGCATTGCCGTAGCCCACACGCTGCTCCGGTTGACGCTCATCCCAGACCAAAACACGCACCGAACTCGCATTGCTGGCTGTTTTGTGGGGATCCATTTGTGTTTGCATGTTCGCAGACTCAGCCTGGATCGAAGATGTTGCAAACCAAAACATCGCCATCACGACACGAAGCATAAAAATGCCGGCATGATTGTTCAGGTTAAACTGGCTCATCATCTGCGATTATTCACACGAAACTCCTTCGGTGTCATGCCTAAATTTCGCTGAAACCAATTGACCAAAGCGCTGTTGGTGCGAAACCCCGAGCGGACGGCCACTTCCTGCAAGGAAAAATCCGACGAAGACAACAAGCGTTTCGCCAACGACGCATGAGCGCTCCAGATTTCCTCGTGCAAGGTGCGCCCCAGCAGATTGCTGAACTGCCCCTCCAAACTCCGGCGCGACACCTTCGTCGCCGCCACCACATCGCGCACTTTGATTGTTTCATGCGCGTGGCTGTGAATAAAGCGCAATGCGATCACCACATTCGGATCATCAAACGCGTAAACGTCCGTCGAGCGACGCTCGGCCACGTAAGCTGGCGGAATTTTTGTCAACAACGGCACACTGTCCTCGCCGTTGAGCAAACGATCCAGCAACACGCACGCCTCGTAACCACGTCGTTCCATGTCCACTTCCACACTCGAGAGCGTCGGCGAGCACAAATCGCACATCTGCTTATGATTGCCAATGCCCAGAATGGCCATTTGTTCTGGAACGTTGATCCCACCCACCCAACAAGCTTCCTGAACCGCCGCCGCGAGTGGGTCAGACGCACACAGCACCGCAGTTGGACGCGGTAACGCCTTTAGCTGCTCTTTCAGCTGCTCATCCCCCGTTTGAACATCAGCCGCTAATTCGTGCAATGGATACCCCGCAGCCGCTAGCGCCTGCCGAAAACCATCGCCACGCTCAATGCTGAACAAAGCCGCATCACAGCGCGATACATAGGCAAAATGAACAAAACCCCGATCCATGAAATGCTGCGCCGCCATGCGACCAATCTCATGATTATCGGAAAACACACTCGGCACCCGACTATTCGCCACCGTGCCCGAGACGTTGACGATGGGTATATCGCGCGATTCCACCGCGTCCCGAAACGCCTCATCGGTGATGGTGCAGATGATGCCATCTCCCTTCCAGCTCGAAACCAATGCCGCCAAATCACGCCGCTCGCGATCAAAAAACGCCACACGCCAATCGTGCTTCTGTTGCGCATACTGGCTGACCCCATCCAGTATTTTACTGCCATACCCGTTCAGGGGATCAATCATCAAACCGATACTCTTAGTCATTGTGGATGGAACGAAACTTATGGAGAATGCGATCGCTTGTAAATGTGAAAGATGTCAATTGCTGATGCGAATGACAAAAAATCATTTCATTTTGCGCAAAAACCATAAATAACTCAAATACGGCACATCAATGAACAAAGTTTGATCATCAATCATTTCGCGCAAAAAACACTGGCCAGAAGACATCGCTCTCGCCTCCACATCGCTCTCCCTTTACTCAAAAACACCCGATCTAATCAATCGAATCAATCGATCGCTTGAAATTTATTTTTCACTCGGTAATCATCCCGCTTCATTCGCTTTAGCGCCGTCACATCGATGCGACCGTTTGTTTTTCATGATCACGACTCGCTTCGTCGCTTATTTTATCGATAAAATCAATTCCGTAAAAATCATCACAATCAACTCAAAACAATGGTTTTTAGTGTCTTCAACGACCCCAAACCAAACAAACGAATGAAACAATCGCTTATCATTGACAAGCAAGTAGCAAGCGTTTCATTGAAATGCTTGATCGCAACGATCGCTTCCACAAGCCAAGCGGAACCACAACTATCAAACAAACGATTGACCAAAACGATTGTTGATGCATTCAAGTAACAAACTTTTACTGTCGCTTGCTTGAGTCTTGACCACTTGGGTCTGCTTTCCGCAGAATCATCCACATCAGCAATGTCGTCATTGATTCATCCCACAGCCGTGATCTCCCCGCTCGCTCGCTTGCACGAGTCCGTGCGGGTCGGGCCCTACTGCGTGATTGGTGATCACGTCGAGCTGGGAGCCGACTGCGTTTTGCACTCGCATGTGGTGATCGATGGCATCTGCCACATCGGCGTGGGCAATGAATTTTTCCCGTTCGCGGCGATTGGTGGGAAGACGCAGGACTTGAAATACGTCGCGGAGCCCACGAGTTTAGAGATTGGCGACCACAATGTGTTTCGAGAAAACACCACCATCCATCGCAGCACGGCGCAGGATCGCCCAACGCGCATTGGCAGTCACAATCTCTTTCTTTGTTACTCCCACGTCGCGCACGACTGCCAACTCGGTGATCACATCATCCTATCCAACAACGGCACCCTGGGCGGGCATGTGATGGTCGAGGATCACGCGATTGTTTCGGGTCTCGCGGCGGTGCACCAATTTTGTCGCATTGGCGAACACTCGATCATTGGTGGATGCAGCAAGGTGACACAAGACGTGCCGCCTTACATGATCATTGATGGCAATCCGGCGCAGACACGGGGGATCAACCGCGTGGGCTTGCAGCGGCGTGGAACGACAGACGAGGCCATGCGCGCGCTGAAGTTCGCTTATAAAATGCTTTTCTTGCGCAAGGAAATCAACCTTAGCGACGCATTGGGCCACCTGAGCCAGAGCGAACACGCGGCACATGGCTATTGTCAGCATCTGATGCAATTCATCCAGAACTCAGAGCGCGGGATCACTCGTTGAGGACTCCAGCAATCTGCGCGATTTATTTGAAATTATTTCTTGCCCGACTAGCATTTCGTGATTACAAGCGTGTCCGCGTTTGCCTCAGCAAGTAGCAGCGCATCAAGTTTGCCGGTTTAGCTCAGTTGGTAGAGCAGCTGATTTGTAATCAGCAGGTCGACGGTTCGAGTCCGTCAACCGGCTCCAGTTATGTCACGTGCCAAGTCACAGTCGAACAAGGATTCACAGTCACACCTGGATCCGTCGAAAGAATCCTCGTCACCGATGAAACCAAGCGCGTTCACTGGTGAGCATGACCCATCCGCCTGTGAAGACCAATTGCCACGCTGAGATTCACACGGTTTCCCGCCAAGTGACAGCTTTGTTGCTGTGCTTGGCATGATTTGCTTGTCTTGTTAGTGAGCCCGGTTTAACATGACTGTGCTATGCCAATTGCTACCCCTTCTCAGTATCGAGCCATGTTGGACGCCGCGCAGCGTGGCGGTTACGCATATCCTGCCATCAATGTGACCAGCATCACCACCATCAATGGCGCCTTGCGTGCCTTTGCCGAGGCGAAGTCGGACGGCATCATTCAGGTTTCAACCGGTGGCGGCAAATTTGCCTCCGGATCTTCAGTCGGTGACGAAGCGTTTGGCGCGATCGTTCTTGCTGAAGCCGCTCACCGTCTGGCGGAAAAATACGATGTGCTCATCGCCTTGCACACCGATCACTGCCAGCCAAGCAAAGTGGACAGCTTCCTTTTGCCCTTGATCGAGGAAACACGCAAGCGCCGCGCCGCTGGACTCAATAACTTGTTCCAATCCCACATGCTCGATGCCTCGGAGCTGCCTTTGGAGCAAAACATGGAATTGAGTGAAAAACTGCTGAAGATCTGCGTGGAACAGGAAATCATTCTCGAGGTTGAAGCTGGTGTTGTCGGCGGCGAGGAAGATGGCGTTGACCATGGTGATGCCCCTGCTGAAAAACTTTACACCACGCCGGAGGACATGCTGGTCGTGTATGAGCGCTTAAATGGCATTGGTCGCTTTCTGTTCGCGGCGACCTTCGGCAATGTTCATGGCTCCTACAAGCCGGGCGCGGTGAAGCTAAAGCCAACCATTCTGCGCGACGGTCAGCAAGCTGTGATCGCCAAGCACGGGGAGACGGCTGAGATGGATCTGGTGTTCCACGGTGGTTCGGGATCCGACCTAAGCGACATTCGCGAGACGCTCGATTACGGTGTGGTTAAGATGAATATCGACACCGACACTCAATACGCTTTCACCCGTCCAATCGTGGCGCACATGTGCCAAAACATTGAGGGCGTGCTTAAAATCGATGGCGAAGTGGGTGACAAGAAGCAATACGACCCACGCACGTATTTGAAAAAAGCGGAAATCAGCCTTGCCAATCGTCTGAAGCAAGCCTGCGATGATCTGCTTTCCACCGGAAAAACGATCTTCGGTCAAATTTAATCGTGCCGTTCGCACTGTTTTCATTTAGCATTCAGCAGCGGGAGTGATCCCGCTGTTTTACTTCATGCCCATGAGCTCAAGCCCAGACAAAGAAAATCCGCTCGCGAACATTCTCATCAATGTTCTTATTCCCGTTCTCGCTCTCAGTTATCTCAGCAAAGACGGCAATCAGTGGTGGAATCTCGGCGCGCAGAAAGCACTTTACGTCGCGCTGGTGCCTCCTCTCGCCTATGGATGTTGGTTTTTTGTAAAAACCCGCAAGGCCAATGTTTTTTCGATTCTCGGGTTGGTTTCTGTCGCACTCACTGGCGGGATCACTCTCTATCTCTGGAATGAAAATGGCACGATCAAACCACAAGCCGCGCTGTTGTTTGGTCTCAAGGAAGCGGCGATCCCGTTGATTCTCGGCATCTGTGTGCTGATTTCCCACCGCACCCCTAATCCGTTGCTGCGTGTCTTTTTGTATTCGGACTCGATCTTCTCCATCAAAACCATCGAAGCCAAAGTGGAGGAGCTGGGTCAACACACGGCATATGCGCATTGTCTTTGGCAAGCCACCAAGCTGTTTTCTTGCTCATTTTTTCTCAGCGCCGCGTTGAATCTCGCATTGTCATTTTATTTCCTAGGATCACTCGATGCAACAGCAACGAACGCACGCGAAGTTTACAACGGCCAAGTCGCTAAAATCACTGGATGGGGGTTTCTTGTGATTGGTCTGCCGCTGCTGGTGTTCATGTTCATTACCCTGACGCGTTTGCAGCGCTCATTGCGGTCCATCACGCAGCTCAGCGATGAGCAAATACTACTCCCCCGCTAAATCGCCATGCGTGTGTCATAACCATGACCTGATGGCACACAAAGACTGAAATGTTTTTGACAGCGTTGATCCATCAGCTAAATTGATGTCATCGCCAAGCAACGTTTCTTATGTTCGTCATTGCCCCATCCTCGCAAGCGCTTCCTGAAAGGAGTTTGATCAAACAGGGAAGGGATCGCGGTTTCACCTTGGTTCTGACACTCTCTTTGTTGGTGTTATTGACCATGATCGGAGTGGGAATGATGTCACTCAGCTCGACCAGTTTGCGAACTGCCAGTCTGCAGCTGGATCGTTCGATTGCCCGAGCCAATGCAAAAATGGCGTTGATGCTGGCGATCAATCAAATTCAGACACAAACCGGCAGTGACACGCGCATCACCGCTCGTGCCAACATCTTGGACGCTGAGTTTCCGAACACGCTGGGAGTGTGGAACAGTTGGCAGGGCAGTGATCACGATGCGAATGGGCGCCCCATCAGTCCGGGCAGCGACTACCGAGCCACAAAAGAGAAGCGGTTTGTGTCTTGGCTCATGTCTAGCAGCTTCGAGGCTCTCAGCAACGCCAATCAACCGCCCGACACAGCCGCTGGAGCGGGATCGGTGACACTCGTGGGAGAAGCCAGCGTTGGCAAGGACGCCGATCCCAAAAAAAATCAAGTGCACTTGCCACCTCAAAGGGTTAACACACCCCACAATGACGCGCGTTATGCGTGGTGGGTCAGCGGTGAAAACCACAAAGCACGACTCCCCCAACCCCATGCTCCGATCCAATCGGACTTGCCTGGCTGGGCTCGCCAGGGCAAGAGCTACGCCGTGGCCGACCCTCAACCCTTTGGGCTTGAATCCTTGCTTGACGACCCATCTTTCGACGATCCCACCCTGGTGCCACCAGGTGAAAAAGCGGTCAATTTCATGCAAACGGGCTTGTTAGCAGAAAACGGACGCCTGCTGGCTCAGAAAAACTTCTACGATCTTAGCACAACTTCGACGGGACTACTCACCAACAGCGCGACTGGTGGCTGGCGCAAGGATTTATCGCTGTTCACCGAAAACAGCTCACTTCTACCCAAGACTGACTTGCCGCTTTTTCAGGTCAAGCCCGGCGAGCATCTGTCCTATACCTTGCCGCTGCGCGAATCCAATCAGCGGACGCCACACAGTCTCTTCTACTACTGGTCAGACTACCGGGGCAATAATGTCATCCCCATTTACGAGCATGGCGCGGTCACAAGCTGGGCAAATTTGATCGACTATGCGAACCTTTATAAACGCACATTCAATCAGGGTTCCAGCATTGCGCCATTCTCCAAGCCGATTGACGCCAGCTCCACAGCGGATCGCTACGACTTCCTGCATCGGGTGCGCATTTTGCCGGTGATTGCACGGATTCAGTGGGTGTTCTCTCACTCTGCTCTCAAACCGACCGACCCTGCGGCACCTGCGAATTCATTAACACCCGCACTGCTGCTGACACCGGTTGTGACGCTGTGGAACCCGTATAACCTGGCGATTGACAGCCAACCTGTTCGCCTCGAAATCATTCGCAGCATGCCGAATGCCTTTCAGTATAGCGTCAATGGGGTTAACAATGTCAAATACAACGGCATCATCGCCAGCGCGATGAACAACACCCCGACACTCTATCCGGTGGATCGGTTGATTTATGAAATTCCAGACGTGGGCCAGCTCAAGCCCGGTGAAACACGCCTGTTTAGTCCACGCGCCGGTGACATCATCGACTCCCCCGGCCAGAGTCTGGTGCTGAATCGCGAATACCGTGGCGATGGTGGCCACCGCTTTCCGGTGCTTGACGATCAGGGCAAGGTTTTCGTGGTTCCGGCCGCCGCCACTGTGAAAGCGAATGCCAAATTCGACACCACTTATAACGACGCTGGCAGCCTGGGCGTGAGTGTTTATGTTGACATGTATGTCGGCCCCACGGGTGATGCCTCAAACAAGCGGCATCTGGTGTATCGCATGACCACGCAACCCGCGGTGGCTAACCAACTCTACCCACCGATTACCAATTTAGCGGAGAGCCAGCTTTCTCTGGCGGTTACCACGCCACAACCGTTCCTCACGACCATTTTCGGAGCGCGCATGGCGAGTCAAACACACATGAGTGCCAAGGGTTTTGTGCAAAGCAGTCCACTAGTGAATTACACCGCAATGGGAGGCAAAGACAGCGTCGAATCCACGATTCAATTCGACTACAACGGCACAGAACATCCGGTGAACTCCCCTTTTGACTACAGCTTCCGCGCCATCACCGCGCTGGATGGCTTATTGCCGAATGCCAGCGACGATCGCGGTTACATTGTGACCGGTTTCAACAAGAGTGATGGCCTATCACGCTGCATCATTGCCGAGTTGCCGCTGAGGCCGCTGCAATCGCTCGCCGAACTGCAACATTGGGATCTGCGCTACGAGAATCCAATTCCTCCCTATTCGTTCAATATCATCGGCAACAGCGATGCGTCGCCCATCATGCCCGCCAACTCGGCATACAACCCTGCTAACAGCAGCAAAGGTTCAACGGATCTGCAGCACGATGACTCCTACTGCGCGAACCATCTGCTTTTTGACGATTGGTTTTTCTCGTCTCTCGCGCCTGACTCCGATCAACTGGGCGCCCCGGGCTCTGCGTCCTTGCGGCAGTGCTACCGTGACTTCATCACGCTCAAAAAGCCTCTGCCCAATGAATGTTATCAACCGATTGTGGATGACACGCGTTTGGCAAAAGCGTCTGCAACCGCGATCGATCAACTGTTTGACAAACACGTCAACCATGCCACCGCTTGGCAAAAAATCGCCTCTCGCCTGGAAGTAGCAGGCATGTTTAACGTCAATTCCACATCCGTGACCGCTTGGCGCGCATTGCTGGGTCACGCACGCAAGCAAAAAACACCTTATTTCAAAGCTGGTGGTGCTTGGGATTTATCGGAAGCAGAAGATTTTGCTGTGAATCGCTTCACGATTGCTGGGGACGTCGAAGCCACCCAACAAGGCAGCTCTGGTGCCATTCGCGAGGCAGCGGAGTTCGCGGGATACCGCCGGTTCAGTGACGAAGCCCTAACAACCCTGGCCGAGAAAATCGTCGAGCAAGTTCGTCGGCGCGGCCCGTTTTTATCGTTATCCGAGTTTGTGAACCGTCAGCTCTCGAGCGGTGATCTGGCTCTCGCAGGCACACTGCAATCAGCATTAAATGAACTAGCAAGTGATCCGGCGATGAACCCATTCGCCACGATGGAGCAATTCTACACCACACCCGCGAGCGAAACACCCTTGGCATCTCAGTTCAGTGGCTACTTGTTTCCGAAAGCGGCGATTGGGTATAACTGCTACGGACTCCCGGGCTGGACCCGACAAGCGGATTTGCTGCGTCCATTGGCACCCATTTTATCGGTTCGTGACGATACATTCACCATCCGCGCCTACGGCGACGCCCGGGATTCGGCGGGCAACATCACTGCATCTGCTGTTTGTGAGGCCGTGGTGCAACGCACGCGTCAGTTCCTCGATTCAAGTGATGAGCCCGATGTCACCACCCAGCCGACCAAACCCATCAACCAGGCCTGGGGACGGCGCTATGCCATTGTGTCGTTTCGCTGGCTCCACAGTGACGAAATCTAACCCACCGCCATGATGAATCGCATCCTAATCCTCACCCGCGTCCTTTTTCTCACGGCGACCTGCCTCAGTTTCATTCTGCCAAAAACTCTGGCGGAGTCGCGCCACTGCCGCATTCTATTTCTGGGAGCGCCCACTCAAGCTCCCAATCACGCGTTGTTGCACGATGGCACGAAAGCTCAACCAGTTGAGCTGCCGCGCATGAATTTTTCCCCCGTTTATCCGATCGCATCGGGCAATCTGACCCTTCATCTGTTGCCTCGCGATTTTGATGTCAAAAATCCCATCCCACCACAAGCGCCCAGCATCTCGATTCCGGAAACAATGGACGACTGCTACCTGCTGTGCCGATTCGATCCACAGGGTCAGCCACTTCCAATTGCTCTGCAAGTGATTGATTCCAGTTCACACCATTTCCACCGGGGACAGATGATGTGGTTCAATCTCACTCCCTATGCCGTTGGCGGCAGCGTCGGTTCACAGCAATTAGCCATGCGCCCACAATCCCGTGTGATGCTCGATGCTCCCGCCACGAAAAATGAAGACTACCTGGTGAATTTGTCCTACATCAGGGAAAAAGAAATCCGCCAGCCACTCTGCGAAACGAAGTGGCAGCACAACCCGGAAACGCGAACGGTGATTTTCGTTTTCACCGAGGCTAACCGTCGTATCCCCCGCGTGATGGGCTTTCCAGACTTTCGCAGTCAGCCGCCTGCCAGCCCCTAGGCGGACGTTTCACCGAACACACCTGCCTGCGTCTATTCCAGATCCAGATTGTCTTGCTGACGCATGTCCTCAAGCATTTCTGTGACATCGGGCATCTGATCCCATAACTCTTGTGTCACATAAAGTGGACTTTTAGCGCGAACGCACAACGCGATGCAGTCACTCGGACGTGCGTCCAGTTCGATGATCTTGCGCTGCATGAGTTCATTTTTCGCTTCCACAATCAAACGCGAGTAAAAAACATCATCTTCGTGCCGCACAATGATGCAGCGCTGCACCTTCACGCCGAAACAATCAAAAAACATCATGAACAGGTCGTGCGTGAGTGGGCGCTCCGGCACTTCTCCCGTCAAAACACTGTTGATCGACATGCCAATCGCCGGATCGATGTAGAAAACCATCACTTTTTCGCCGTTACCCAAAAAAACAGCACAACCCGCCTGGGTCGGCATGAGCGCAATTGGTTCGACTCTGACTAAATTTGGCATGTTTGAGTCAACATCCTTGCACACTCATCCTGTGCTGCAAGCTCATTTTGCAAAAGTTGAGCCGCAGCGCAGTATCGTAATCGCAACAGTAACCGACGCGCACAGACAATCTGCAACTGCCGATCAATGCTTCGAGTAAACGAAGGCAGGGGCTTTCGATTCACGCGGTTGCAGCACCTCCACCGATACCGGTGCGATGCCGCGCGAAGCAAATCCAAGGCGCTCCGCACATCCAATCGTCACATCGATGATTCGACCTGCGATAAACGGACCACGATCATTGATCCGAACGACCTCTGATTTGCCGTTTTTCAAATTAGTCACGCGCACTTGCGTTCCCAATGGCAGCGTCTTGTGCGCCGCTGTTGACGCCAGATTGCACAAGCGCTCACCACTTGCGGTGCGCGTGCCAAAATTCGTGCGAATCGAATACCACGACGCTTTCCCTTCCATCCGATCAGACACTTCCCAATGAACCTGATCACTCGCTTTCATCTTTTGAAATGACTGCAGCGACAGCGCCACCTCGCGGTGATCAGCGCAGGATAAAAACAGTAATGACGTCAGAACAATTAGCATGCGGTTTAAAAATATCATTGATCTTAAATCGGAAAGCCAACTTAGCAGCAAATCCGGCCTGCACAAGACATAAATGCATCATTATGCCTTTTTATTGAAAAATCATCATCAAGCCTCATAGAAATAAATTCTGTTAGACTCATGATTGCACGAGCAATCCACCGATCCAAAAACAACAAATCGACTTCACTTTAGACAACCGCACAATAAATAAACAACTAATTATCAATGATATTCGGTGATATTTTCAATAAATCAACAGTTTCCTGAACAAATTCGTCCAATGAGATCGCTGAGCATCATTGTGTCATATCTGTATATTTTTATGTTAGAAAACCGATTTTAATACTGAGGAAAAAACCCGCAAAAACACATTAAAATTATCGTTTTATATTGAAATAACAACGAATCGACACTGCCGTTTTCCGCCAGAAAACGGTAGGCGCTGGTCCAAAAAAAGCGTCATTCCGCTTGGAATGACGCTTGTGCTGGAGGCTCGATTGCTCGACGATATCCGTATTAAAGCAAAAACTTACGCACTTGCTCCAGATCCTTATCACCGCGACCCGACAAGTTCGCGATAATGATTGAGTTTTTCGGCATCGTCGCCGCGACACGGTCAACATAAGCCAGAGCATGGGAGCTCTCCAGCGCGGGCAGAATGCCCTCGCATTTCGCCAACACAGAAAAAGCGGCCAGAGCCTGGTCATCAGTCGCAAAGTCATATTCTACACGTCCAATGCTCTGTAAATAAGCGTGCTCCGGTCCGATTGCGGCATAATCGAGCCCAGCACTGACGCTGTGGGTGAGCTCGATTTGTCCATCTGCATTGGCGAGCAGCCACGTCTTGGTGCCTTGTAGCACACCCAGTTTCCCCCCTTGGAAGCGCGCCGCGTGTCGCTCGGGCATGATTCCCTCGCCACCAGCTTCCACCCCGACCATGCGCACGCTGTCATCTTGCAAAAACGGGTGGAATAAACCAATCGCGTTGGATCCTCCCCCCACGCAAGCAACAAGCAGGTCGGGCAAACGTCCAGCTTGCTCAAGAATTTGCCGTCGAGCCTCGACTCCAATCACACGATGAAAATCCCGCACCATCATCGGAAAAGGATGCGCCCCCAGTGCCGAACCCAAAATGTAATGCGTGTGATCCACCGTGGCCACCCAATCGCGCATCGCTTCGTTCACAGCTTCTTTCAGGGTGGCCTGTCCCGCCGTGACCGCCACCACATCAGCGCCCAGCAAACGCATGCGAGCCACATTGAGAGCCTGACGTTCCATGTCAACCGCTCCCATGTAAACCACACATTCCATGCCGAAGCGCGCGCACACTGTCGCTGTCGCCACGCCGTGCTGACCCGCGCCGGTTTCAGCAATGATGCGCCGCTTGCCCAATCGTTTAGCCAGTAAAATTTGTCCGAGTGCGTTATTGATCTTGTGCGCCCCTGTGTGGAGCAGATCCTCTCGTTTGAGATAAATGGCAGCGCCACCGCAGCGCGCTGTCCATCGTTCAGCGAAATACAGCGGCGTGGGACGTCCGCAGTAGTGATGCAGCAAATCATCGAGTTCGGCCTGAAATGTTGGATCCATCCGCGCTGCCGCATAAGCGCGTTCCAAATCCAACAATGGCGTCATTAGTGTCTCCGGCACAAACATGCCACCAAACTGGCCAAAATGCCCCTTGGCATCAGGCATGGTCATTGTTGCAGAACTCATCACAGCGCCAATCAACCAGATCTCAAGCAATTGTCAAAACGCGAATGCTTCACGCCGCCATGTTGCTTGGCATGAACGGGCAAATTCACAAAAAAAACGCACAAATGGCATCGAATTTTTATCTTTTCGCAGACAATCGCGCTCAACTGTGGCATTTATTCGCTAATGAACGATGATGTGGCTCAGCAGTGGCGTGAGTGGTTCGATCTCAACGGACCACGTTTGCTGCTATTTGCGCGTGGTTGGAGTCAAAACCGCGAGGCCGCTGAAGATTTGGTTCAGGAGATGATGGTGCGACTCTGGCACTTTCAGGCGCAGCGCGACTACTCACCTCCTGATCTGCCCTTGGCCTTCAGCACCATTCGCTTTTGTGGCATGAATCATCAGCGCACTGAACACCGTCGCAAAAAACGCGAAGAATCCGTGATTTTTTTGCATGACTTCGAGGACGTGTGGCTGGATCCCACCTTGGAGCACGATGAGGAAGCCCTGTTGTTGCGCCAGGCTGTGCAAAGTTTACCCGCTAAGCTGCGTGATGTCGTCACCATGAAAATCTGGGGAGGTCTGACCTTTCTCGAAATTTCGAAGGCGCTCGGCATTCCCGCCAATACCGCCGCATCGCGCTATCGCTACGCGCTGGAACAGTTAGCACAGCAATTGCAATCACTCCGCCAACGCCATCATGAAATCGCCTGAGGAGATCGAACAAGCTTTATCGCGTCTGATGCCTGCTGCACTGCGTCCTGCAGCGCATGAGGCGATTTGCTCAGAAATTCAGGACCTCGCCGCAAAACGAACGCGAGTCGATCAGCCGCGTGATTCTTTCGGACTGCCGCGTTCGGTGATGATCACGACTGCCGCCATGACTTCATCTCCGGTGACTCTGTCAATCGTCGATGATTCTTGGCTGGAATCGTCGCTTGAATCGTCAACGAATGACGCTGGCTCCTCGCATCCGCGTCGCGCCATTGGTGCAGAGACAAGGCCGCTACTGATTCCGCCCTCGAGCGCCGTCGCATCAAGGTCACCACAGCGGCTTGGTCGAAACGCGATCACCGCGATCGCTGCTGCCTGCATCACTTTAGCGACAGGAATCACCATGATGTTGCAGATTCACACCGACGGAAACCGGAAACGCGTGCCCGAGATGGCTCAAGCGGGTCGAGCCATCGCTTCAAACACCACCGGTGTCTCTGGCAACGCCCGCTTGAGCGGGAGTCCAACCAATGTGTTGATCGATCGGCGCGAGCAGGTGGAAAGCGAGAACACCTCGCAGCTCGTGACAGATGATGATGGCACGGTGCATCGCGCCTACCGCATCCGTCGCACGACTGAGGAGAAAGTGCGCGATTCCGCCACGGGGCTAGTCATCACTGTCACCGAACCACGCGACGAAGAGCTACTGATTCCGGTTAATTCGTTTTAGAATTTCACAAATTTTCATCCCAACCACACCCATCGTCTGCTCGATTACCTGCTAGTTTGCGAATCACAAACCGATCGTTGATCGACCGGCTCATGCTCCCGTCCACCTCCATGAAAACCATTCGCACGTTTCATTTTAACTCATTGATGAGCCAGCAACTGAGCGTGATTACCTTGTTGAGCACCTTGAGCTGGGGTCAAACCATCGAGCCAACAGAGTCTTTGGGCAGTGTGTCACCGGGTTCCCGTCCTGCATCCGCACTGGCCACGCCCCAAGTGGCCAGTGGCCTCGCGCTCGGTGGGAAAAAAAAAGAAACTCCGACGCCGAGTAAACCATTGGCTTGGCTGGGTTGTGAGGTGGGCCGACCAGATGAAGCCGTGCGGGCTCAACTCCCACAATTGCCAGTGGGCGTGGGCTTCGTGATCAATAAAGTGATCGCGAACGGGCCGGTGGCCGAAGCAGGACTACAACCGCTCGACGTTTTATGGAAATTCAACGATCAATGGCTGATCAATGAAGCACAGCTTTCCGTGCTGCTGCTCGACAAGCAACCAGGAGATCGGATTAGCCTGACATTCTTTCGCGCCGGCAAGCAACAAGTCAGTCAGGTCGTGCTCGCCGCCGTTCCCGCTGCCGCGCCACAAGTTGCCGGCCCCACTCTGCAACAAGCCAGTCGCCCCAATGGCTCAGCCCCCAACATCGCGACGCGCACGGTGGATATCAATAGTCGCAGCGCTCGACTGGAAGACAACAACTGCGTGGTGCAATTGGAAATGCGCGATCAAAGCACGTGGTTAACCATCCAGAATCAAGATGGCAGCATCGTTTATGACGGGGTTTTATCGCAGGAAAATCTCGCTAGCATCCCGCCAATCTGGATGGCGCGAGTCGAAGCCTTGCGCAGAACTCTCGAAAATCGGGTCATCAACCCCTGTCACCGTCCACGTCTGCGCACGATTGTTCCAGTAACGCCGAGCGTCCAATCCACAGAATTAAACGATACTCCTGCGCCAGAGAACAATCGACTGCTCGATGCTAGCGCGTCTCCGAACATCGACAAGGCAAACGCGCGCTAATCCCAACCCGCGGAGTCCGATGGTCTGCTTCGGGTGACCATCCGCTGATTCGCTGAAAAACCATCACTGGATCCCGATTTTCTTTTTTCATGTGCAACCTTGCCAAGCCCAGTCTTTCCTTGCATAGTCCCGCGCATGCATCCAGAGGTGGCAAAATTTGTAGAAGCGGGACGAATCAATCAAGCAGTCGGGGAGCGGATTTCGCAGTTAGCGCCGGGTAACTACCTATTGAGCAAAACTTGGGGCGCGGGGAAAGTGACAGATTGGAACTTGCGCGAGAAAAAAATCATTGTCGATTTTGCCGATCGAACGGCCCAAGAGATGGATTTGCAGTTTGCCATGCAGCGGACAGAATACCTTGATGATAGCGATTTTCGTGCCAAAAAACTGGAGCAAACGGAAGAATTGCGTTTGTTAGCGAGCCATGACGCGGTGTCCTTGGTCATCCATGTGCTGGAGTCGCACCAAGGCAGTATGACGCTTGATGCCTTTGAGAAATCCCTGTGCGGCACTGTGATTCCTGAGAAAGAATACAAAAAATGGTGGGATGCCACCAAAAAGAGTCTCGCGGCGGGCAAGCGTGTGATTGTTCCCACCAAGCGCACCGACCAGATGAGTTTGCGCAGTGGATCGATGAGTCCCGTTGAGGCGTTATTGCTTGATGTCTCCAACGCTCGCGAACTGAAAGTTAAATGCAAGGCGCTTGAAGCCATCTCCTCGGAGATCCAGCTTTTTTCCGAACAAGCCGAAGCCTTGTCGCAGCTCTACACTGAACTCGATGCTGAAATCCGCCGGGGGTTGCGCTTGAATCTCGGTTCTGGGCTCGAGCTACTGGTGATTCGCGATCAAATCGCGCGCGATTCGAAGCAAGCCGTGCCCGCCACTTGTCTGAGTCTCAGTGAGGTATTACAAGCGGAATTCCATCGCGTGGCCGAAGCCATGGCCTCGCTCAGCGCCGCCCGGCAACGGGAGATTTACGACATTTTCCCCAAAACTTTTGGCGACGTTTGGGGCGAAAAATTGATGACGATTGTTGAAAAAGCTGGCGCGCGCGGTGTGGGCGAAATTGCTAAAATTTTTGATGATCACAAGCAGCTTCCTGAATTAGAAGAATACCTGCGCAAGGCCATCACGCGCCGCTCACTCGGTCACGATGCTCTGATCTGGGTTTGCCGCGAGCGCAAGGGCATTTCTAAGCGCATTTTCAGTGCCGAAGTCGGAGCCGCGATATTGAATCAATTAGAGACCGACTTCATCGCGGATGGTCCCCGCAAGGCGCAACGCTTACAATCCCTGATGTCAGAGGACAAGGAGTTGATTGGCGATCTCGTCGCCATGATGGACATCAACGAAGCCCGCAACTTCGGTCGCCGATTGATGGAGTGCCCTGTGTTTAACGATTTGGATCGCAAATCTCTGATGGCACGCGTCATCAAGGCACGTCCGGAAACGGCGGAGCTTGTCAGCGGCGAAAACAAGCGCAAGAAAGATGAAGATTTGCTGGTTTCTTGGGAGAGTTTGGAGCGCAAAAAAGCTGAACTTGAGGACTTGGTGCGCAACCGCATCCCACAAAACACCAAAGACATCAGCATCGCGCGTTCCTATGGCGATTTGCGGGAAAACTTCGAATACAAATCGGCGAAGGACATGCAAACATTCTTGAGCAATCGCAAAGCTGAGCTCGAGCGCGATATCTCGATAGCGCGCGGCACGGATTTCCGTGGTGCGGATGCCTCCAGTGTTAACATCGGCACGGTGGTGACAATCCGGGATCAACAGGACGTGGTTCGCAGTGTCAGTGTGTTGGGGGCATGGGACAGCGATCCAGAGAAAAATATGTTATCCTACCTATCAGAAGCCGGTGCAAGCTTGCTCGGCGCGACAATTGGCAGCACGGTCGAACTGCGCAATCCCACAACGGATGCTTTAGAAACATGGACCGTCGTTGCGATTGCTCCATACGTGACCGATTGAGACCGCAGGCAGGCACCAATGCTTAGCAACTAGACATCACTAACCGCTAGATTGATCTAGCGGTTTTTTTTCAAAAAAAATATGCTTGGTGACCTTGACAAGGTGAAACTCTAGTTGTATGTCCGCAAAACTCAGTTGCAGCACTTCAACGCGCATGCGTGCAGTTTGAGAAAATGTTGATCGTTCGTGGCTCATTTCTGGCCACTTGTCTCCTCAAGATTGTTTGTCCAATCTGAACACGTTTTTTTAATCTGAATTTATGGGAAATAATAAAAAATCGGCTCCACCAAGCTCGACATCTGCTACTCCGGCTCAGAAGACGCCTGCTCGCGCCGCGAGCAATCAAGCGACAAAAAAAGCATCTGCCACCAAAATCACGGAATCATCTGACGACCCGAAGAAGATCTCCGCCAAGAAACCATCGGTTGGTTCCAGCGCGAAGCGTAAACCCGCCAGCGACACTGCGGTAGCTAAAACAAGCAAAGTAACCGCCAGCGCGGCAGCGTCGAAGCCGGTCAAAAAAACGGAGCTTGCCGCCGTGGCTGAGCCCAGCGTCGCCAAGCCAAAAGGTGCCCGCTCCGCAAAAGCAAGTGCTGCGTTGCCTGCCGAAAGCAAGGCCACACAGTCGGTAGCGAAAGCCGCGGATGCCCCCCCCACGAAGGCCAGCGCCTCGGTGAAGTCGAAGCCCAGCCCCGGCAAAAGTCCAATTTCTACAAGCGAACCATTGTCACCACGAGAGCCAAATCTCAGCCCCAGCGATGGCGCCAAAGGTGCTGCCGCTGATCCCTCGAAACGCCGCAAAGACAAGCCGCGCATTCACACGCCAGAAATTCAGGACAAGATTCGCGAACTTATCAAACTCGCGAAAGAGCAGGAATATCTCACATTCGATGACATTCACGAAATTCTACCGAATAACATCGTTGAACGTGCGGATGTCGATGCCATTTTGGACCAATTGCGCTCCATGGAATTTGACATCATTGATGCCTCGGAAGTGGATCGATTCAAGGACCGGAAATCAGACGAAAACGAGCTCGATGACGATGAAAACAAAAGCGAGCAAAAACTCGACATCTTGGACGATCCTGTGCGGATGTATCTCAAGCAAATGGGACAAGTTCCCTTGCTGACTCGCGAGCAGGAAGTCGAGATCTCCAAACGCATCGAGGACGCCGAAGTGGAGCTAGCGCGGCACTTGCATCAATTTGGATTCATTCAAGCGGAATACCTCGATCTTGCGGATAAGTTGATCAAGGGCAAAGAGCGCTTTGACCGAGTGATCTTGGACAAAAAAATCGAAAATCGCGAGCGCTACATGAAAGGCCTGGCGCGACTGTGCGATCAATTGCGGCAGATGCACGCGGAGAACGACGACGTATTCCGTCAAATGAGCGCGAAGAGCCCGCGCGGTTTGAAAAAGCTGCAAGAAGATTTCAACAAAAACCTTACCAGCCTCAATCGCCAGTATTTGAAATTCTACTTTAAGCAAAAAATTGTGGAAGATTTCTGCGAACGGGCAGAAGAATACCATCAAAAATTTGTCAAATACACGCGTCGCTTGAATTCAAATCCGAATGACAAAGAGGCACAAAACATCTTGCGCGAGCTGCAACAGCACGCCTGGCACACGGCTGAAAATTACGAGCAAGCCTACCGAGAACTGCGCCGCTGGATGAAAGAAGCGCTGCGAGCGAAGACGGAGATGGTGGAAGCAAACTTGCGCTTGGTGATTTCAATCGCCAAAAAATACACCAATCGTGGTTTATCATTCTTGGATCTCATTCAAGAAGGCAACATGGGATTGATGAAGGCTGTGGAAAAATTTGAATACCGCCGCGGCTACAAATTTTCCACATACGCCACATGGTGGATTCGCCAAGCCATCACCCGATCGATTGCGGATCAAGCGCGCACCATCCGCATCCCGGTCCACATGATCGAGACCATCAACAAGCTGATGCGCGTGCAGAAGCAGTTGGTTCAAGAATACGGTCGCGAGCCTTCACCGGACGAGATTGCTGAAGAAATTCACTTGCCCGTCGAGAGGGTGCGTGCGGTGCTGAAAATGGCGCAGCAGCCCATTTCGCTGCAAGCCCCGGTTGGTGATTCCGACGACACGTCGTTTGGCGACTTCATCGAAGACAAAACTGCTGATAATCCGATGGAAGAAGCGGGTTTTTCGATGCTCAAGGATAAAATCCGCGACGTGCTCGATAGCCTAACCGAGCGCGAACGCGAGGTGCTCGAGCAGCGTTTTGGTCTCAAGGACGGTTACTCGCGCACCTTGGAGGAAGTTGGGCGCCAATTCCAGGTCACGCGGGAACGCATTCGCCAAATCGAAGCCAAGGCGCTGCGTAAGATGCGCCACCCCACTCGCTTGCGCAAACTAGAGGGCTTTATCGAAACACAAAACCAGTGATGCTACCATTTCGATAGGCCGCATCGTCACTTCACCCTCGGCGCACAGGGATCACGTTTCCAATCATTCACGGATGGATGCGTGATTGCTGTGGCTGCGGTTGGTCGTGATCGCCATGGCATGCCCTCAACCGCGACCTACTCGAGCGCGGTCTTTTATGAGCTACGCTGCAACGCCGAACTCATCGCTGTCCTCAGCCGCCCTGATGCGCCTGAATTAACGAATCTCAACGGTTGTTCCCGGAGAAATGAATAACGGCAAACGGATGGCATCCCAATTCGCCAAACGAATGCACCCAGCCGACTGCGCCCTGCCGATTGTTTCGGGATCAGCTGTGCCGTGAAGGCCGATGCCAGGTTTATCCAAGCCAGCCCACAGCACGCCCACCGGACTATTGGGGCCGGGTGGCAAATCAAACACCGCGCTGGCTTGCTTGCTGCGCTTTCCCGTTTCCAACAGCAGTTTATCGTATCGCCAAGTCGGCAACTCAACGCATGTTTTCACCTGCCACATGCCAAAATGAATGAATTTTTTCTGCCCGGGAGTGATGGGAAATGACGCCACCAAGGCCCGATTCGGCGTGCTAACGCTCGCGGCCCCCCCCTCTTCATTCGGATGCACCAACAACGCCGTCGGCATTCCATCATAAATGCGCAATTGATGACGAACGGTATCCACCACCACATGGCGCTGAGCCAAATCCTCGCGACGCTGAAATTGCACTCCATTCAATGCTTCAATCACAAATGGAGCCACCGCGGGAACCACCACCTCATCGCCAACAGCCAGTTTTTTCAATCGAGCCGCACCGTTTAGCTCTTCCAAGAACTCGACATCTGTGTGATAGCGCTCTGCCATGAATTCAGCTAAACTGCGATAACCCAAACGCTTGACCTTGGATTGCAGTTCACGGTCTGTGGGCAAATCGGGATTCAACCATTTACTCGCCACATTCGGCACCGTCGCAATCGCCAGCGGGGCCTGAACAGCTTGCTGCGCGGCTCGCATCACCGCGACGCGATCAGACACCGGATGACCATGTATTTCGTTCCATGACTCAATCGCATGATGCGTGAATGTGCCGATTCGTCCATCGATCACCCCCGGCCCCAAATGCTGAGAATCCAAAAAAATCTGCAATCTCACAGCTTCTGAACCCTTTGCCTGATCGGCAGACGCCACTGCGGGCATTTGCGGAGGTAACTGAACCTGGGGCTTCATCAGCTTGGCCGCACCCGCCGCCGAGGCGGTCGGCTTGCGATTGAGAATGCCAGAACGCGACTCACTTCCCTGCGGACTCGATTCCAAGTTCACCGGTGTTCGCGGCACCTGCGCCGCAGCCACAGAAGCCAACAAGCACCCCATCAAAATCCCGCGCATGCTCATGATCGCTCAACAAACTAAGTCTCAGATGTCACGAATGACTGCAAACGCCCCGTCACCGCAGGAGGCACGATTGCTGTCACTAGGATATCATTTTCCTCATATTCCGTCGATAAGACTTTCGCGTCCCGATGCAATAAATTCAGCACATCACCCCGCGACTGCGGTATGCGAAACACTTGCATGCTCACCCTGTCGCGCAAAATTTCATTGCAACGTTCGAGAAGCTCTTGGATGTTTTCGCCCGAACGTGCTGACATGAAAATCGCTCCCGGATAACGATTTTCCAACACAAGACGCCGCACGGGGTCATCGAGCAAATCCACTTTATTGCAAACGACGATCATGCGCTTCTCCGCCGCGCCCAATTCTTCCAGCACATCGAGAGTGGTGTCATAAAATGCGTCCATTTCCATGGCGGAAGCATCCAACACATGGATCAAAAAATCTGCCAGCACCGCCTCTTCAAGCGTCGCCTTGAAAGCTTCAACCAAGCGGTGAGGCAAATTGCGCACAAAACCCACGGTGTCCGTGATCAAAAGCGGCTGACCATCAGGCAGCTCAATGCGGCGGGTGGTGGTATCCAGCGTGGCAAACAGCATGTCCTTCGCCAGCACATCAGCTCCGCTGAGCTGATTCAGCAGCGTGGATTTCCCAGAATTCGTGTATCCCACGATCGCAGCGTGAGGCGTGCCCCATTTCTCGCGCTCCTTGCGTTGAGTGCGGCGTTGATTGCGCACTTCCTCCAGCTCACGCTTCAAGCGATCGATCCTCACGTGAGCGAGTCGGCGATCCACCTCAATCTGTTTTTCACCCATCCCGCGGTTCGCGGCTCCCCCACCGCCGCCGCCACCGCCCTCGCGATCGAGGTGCCCCCACATGCGAGCCATGCGCGGCAACGCGTATTGCATTCGAGCCAAATCAACCTGAATGCGTGCCTCTCGACTCTGAGCGCGTCGATTAAAAATATCCAGAATCACCTCCTCGCGGTCAATCACAGCAATGTTCCCCAACGCCTCCCACGAACGCTGCTGCGACGGCGCTAACTCATTGTCAAAAATCACCACATCGCACTCATGCGCTTTCGCTAGCTCCATGATTTCCTCAGCCTTTCCAGTGCCACAGAGGTATTGCTTGTGCAAACTGCGACTGCGATACAGCACCTGATGCACGATGCCGATGCCTAAAGTCGTCACCAACTCCGCCAGCTCCTCAAGCAGCGACTCCGCCTCCTGCTCCTCCCGGGGATCAAAATAAATGCGCACAAGCATGGCGCGCTCGACCATTTCTGGGCGTTCTCTGACTTCAAACATGATGAGTGACCAACCTATGACATCCTTGCAAATTTGCGAAGAAAAATCGACTACCTCGCCGCATCAAGCCGGTATTGCTGGGCACCGTGAACATATTTTTCTGCCCAATTTTTCACGTTAGCCTGCTCCTCGAGGCTCAAGGTGCGCACCACTTTGGCGGGCGAGCCCAAAACCAGCGAACCCGGTGGAATGATAGTTCCACCCGTGACCAACGCCCCAGCTCCAATGATCGATCGCGCGCCAATCACCGCGCCATCCAAAACGATGGCACCCATGCCAATCAACACCTCGTTGTCCACCCGACACGCATGCAAAATCGCTGAGTGCCCCACCGTGACCAGCTCGCCAATTTCGCACGAGAAGTCATCGGCCAAATGAATCACCGCGTTGTCCTGAACATTCGAACGCGGGCCAATGACGATTTGATTGATATCCCCGCGCAGCGTCGCATGATACCACACACTCGCCTGCTCGTGGATTGTCACACGCCCAATCACATCAGCGCTGGGAGCAATGAACGCGGTTGGGTGAATCGAAGGCTGATGCTGTAAAAACGAAGTGACGGCCATGTGTGATAAATATAGCGCGCAATCCTGTTTTGACACGCCGATTTTTTGTGAATTTGTGATGACTGTGTAGATCTGACACCTTGACCCAGGCACCTCTCTGTCCTCGACGGCAACGCCACCACTATCCCTCACAAAAAAAACGCCTTTCGTTATTTACCCCCTCAGCATTTTCCGCTATCCCCACGGCATGTCGCATGTGTTGATCATTGGAGCAGGAGGTGTGGGTAGTGTTGTCGCGCACAAATGCGCCCAAGTTCCAGAGGTTTTTCATCATATCACGCTCGCCTCGCGCACGCTCGCCAAATGTGATGCGATTGCCGCATCGGTGTTACAACGCGTTGGCGTGACCATCCAAACGCGCAGCATCGATGCCGATGACGTGTCGGCCACGGTGGCTCTGCTGGAAGAAATCAAGCCAGACTTGCTGCTCAATGTGGCACTGCCTTACCAAGACCTGAGTCTCATGGAGGCCTGTCTCCAGGCAGGTGTCGATTACTTGGACACAGCCAATTACGAGCCCCCAAGTGTCGCAAAATTTGAATACTCCTGGCAATGGGCTCTGCATCAACGATTCCTTGATCGGGGCATTTCGGCACTGCTGGGTTCGGGCTTCGATCCAGGGGTGACAAATGTGTTCACAGCGTGGGCCTTGAAACACCACTTTGACGAGATTCACACGCTCGACATCATCGATGTCAACGGCGGCAATCACGGCAAGGCCTTTGCGACAAACTTCAACCCAGAGATCAATATCCGCGAGGTAACAGCTCCGTGCCGACACTTTGAGAACGGAGAATTCGTGGAAACAGCACCCATGTCGCTGCACCAGTCCTTTGCCTGCCCTGAAAACATTGGCACTTTTGAAATTTACCGCATGTATCACGAGGAATTGGAATCCTTGGTCAAACACATCCCAACGATCAAGCGAGCACAGTTCTGGATGTCATTTTCGCCCAACTATCTCAAACACTTGGAAGTGCTTCAGAATGTCGGGATGACACGCATCGACCCCGTTTTCTACAACGGCCAAGAAATCATCCCTCTGCAATTCCTCAAAGCTGTGCTGCCGGATCCCGGTGACCTCGGTCAGAGCACGAAAGGCAAGACCTGCATTGGTAACGTCATCACAGGACTCAAAGACGGCAAGGCCAAAGCCATTTACATTTATAACATTTGCGATCACGAATCGTGTTTCGCCGAAGTTGGCTCACAGGCCATTTCTTACACCACAGGTGTTCCGGCCATGATTGGTGCCAAACAAATGCTCAGCAGACAATGGCGGCGTGCAGGAGTCTGGAACATGGAACAGCACGATCCAGATGCATTCATGGCAGATTTGAATGCTTACGGACTGCCTTGGCAATGCATCGAGTTATCATCAGCTCAAGCCGCTGCTCTCAGTGTGGTTTGAATCCATCTCTTGGTTGTATCTTTTTCTGGACAGAATTAATGCGTTGAATTAGTTACGAACCGCGATGTGTCAATCACTTCCGCTACGGATGCTAGCTCCATGAATTCGATTGCATGATAGAAACATCTCAGTAATCTAAGAAAACAACTCAATTTCACAAAAACAGCCCATTTTCCTTCTTTCAACCCTACCTGCTCCGTCGAAACCCAATTGCCCTGAACCCAAAAAGATTTTTATTGCTCCTCATTTCATGCAGTGCGATGTTGCCCTATGCTGAAAAACGAGCATTAATATTAACGATTTGACCCATTTTTCGTCATGTGTTTTTCATACAAACTGAGACTTGTTGCCTGTTTGATCCTTTCTCCGCTGTCGGTTTACGGACAGCAAAATATTCAGGCAGCCATGGATCTGAACAAAGCCGTTCAAGAAGGGCAAAACGCATACAATGCGAAAGACTACGCAAAAGCCATTCCCAACTTAAAAACTGTTGCCGAAGCGAAGCCAGAACCCAATCCACAGCTGCTACAAAGCGTTCTTTATCAATTGGGATTCGCGCAATACTTCCAGCTTCAAGAAGAAGACGCGGCGGCCACTTTTGAAGCTCTGTTGACCAAATTCCCACAGACCAAGGACGCTCCCGAGATTCACTACATGCTCGGCAAGATGCTGGTAAAACAAGAAGGTAAGATTGATCAGGCAATCAAGCACATCGAGGAAGCCGCGCGCAATCCGGAATACACCGATGATGCCCGTTTCATGGCTGCGGAAGCCTACATTAAAAAAGATGACACAGACAAAGCTGCCGAGTTGCTCAAAGGCGCCATGAAGGCAAAGGGCTCAGGCCCGAGCATGTTGCGCGCCTCGATTCAGCTGATTGATCTTTTCATCAGCAAAGAAAAACTCAAGGAAGCCATCGAGATCATGCAGCGCTTGTCCCAATCATCAAGCTATCCCGATGTGATTGTGGCGATCAATTACCGCCTGCTGCAGATTGGCGATCGCCAACTGCAAGCCAAGTCATACTCGGATGCACTGAAGTCCTACTCGCTGCTCCGCCCTCGCAATCAAGTCATTGAAATTCAAACCGCTCGGCTCGATCAAATGCGGGAATCGATCGCTGCGATGAAAAAAGCCATTGAACAAAACGCCAAATTGCCCATCAGCAAACTTCCTAAAAATGCTGAAGAAAAACTGCGCATGATGGAAGCGATGTTGGCGAACAATGAAAAAGTCATGGCGGAGCTGAAGGAAGTTGCCGATTATGATGCCACCTTACAATACCGCATTGCGCGATGCTTCTTCAACATGGAACGCTATTGGCAAGCGTCTGTGGGCTTCGAAACAATGTTCGAGGAGTTTCCCAAAAATCCCGACGCCCCCAACTCCTTGTTCGGGGCCATCATTTGCCAATGGCGCCTCGCACGCATGGAACAAACCGGCAAACTTTGCCTCCGTTACTTGGAGCGCTTCCCGACGGGTCCTCACGTGGCTGAGGTTTCTGAACTTCACGCGACACTTCTCACCCAGCAAAATCGCAATGAAGAATGCGCCAAATTCCTTGACTCACAAATCAAAGCCAACCCTAAGGCCGCCAATCGTGAGTCACTGCTGTTCCTATTGGCAAATTCATACTTTCAAGCAGAAAAATACAACGAAGCCGCTTCATCGTATGACATGCTCTCGGCGGAATTCAGTTCATCCGCCAGCATGGAAGAATACACGTATCGCCGTGCTCTGTGTGATTTCCTGCGCAACGACTACAAAGCCACGATTGCGGGTTTCGATGCCTACGAGAAAAAATACCCTGCAGGCACATTTTCCAGCGATGTTCAGTATCGCCGTGGCATCATCTTGTTAGCGCTCAAGCAATATGACAAGCTGATCGAGTCCATGCAAAACCTGCTTCGCTCGCAAAACGCCGCTGGTTTCAAGGGTCAAATTTACACGCTCCTCGGCGATGCTTTTGCGGCACCCGAAAACACCAAAGCGAATTTCGACATTGCTGCGGATCATTACGCCAACGCCGTCAAGTTTGCCAACAATGATCAAACGGTTCTCAATTACTCTTTGGAGCAAGCCAATAATCTCTACCGCAGTAATCGCCGATTCAAAGAGCTGGAAGCACTTTGGGCCGATTTTCTTAAAAACAATCCCAATCACTCCATGTCGTTGCGCGCTGTGGGTGAACTATCAAAACTCCTGATTCGCAATGGCAAGAAAGAAGAGGGCAAAAAGCTGATGATCGAGACGGCACTGAAGGACATCCACAACCCCAATTCCGAATACGTGGAGATGTTGCTCTCGCAAATCGCAGCCCAATTCGCTCCTGCACGGGCAAAAACCAAGGACAAGGCGCCTGAGCCGACAACCGATCCCGAGATGGCTCTCAACGCCGCTCTGGCGATTCCAGAAGAAGCCAAAACACCCGTGTATTTGGCACGCATGCTTTACGCTCGCTCAGAATTGGCGCGAATGATGCGTGATTCGGAAAAGTATTCCTTGCGCTTGAAGTCGCTCGTGGCATCAACTGCTCCAACAGATCTTGGACCTGTATTGCTGACGTTGGTGGGCCAGCGGCTCTATGACGACAAGAAATACGATCAAGCGATTCCATTTTTCAAGCGCTTGCGTGATACGTATCCGAATTCTCAATTCTCCGACGCCGCACCGGTTGGTCTTGGTCGCATCGCATTGCAGAAGAAAGAATACGAAAATGCACTCAAGGACTTTGATTTCGCGATCAATAAAGCTGCCGGCACTTCCATGCTGAAAGAAGCAACGTTCGGCAAAGCTCAAGCGCTCTTCTACTTAAACCGCACAGATGAGGCTAAAGCACTTTTTGAGCAAATCATCACAGCCAAGGAGTGGCGTGGAGAAGAAAAAGCGGGATCGCTATACTTCCGTGCGCAAATCTCTGAGAAAGAAAATGAAAACGGCGTGGCACATGCCTATTACCAGCGCATCTATCTGAGTCATGGCGCTTTTCCCAAATATGCTGCTCCCGCCTACATTCGTGCTGCTGAGCTATTGGAGAAAGACGGCAAAAACGAAGACGCCAAGCTAACTTACCGGTTATTGTTAAAGAAAGAAGCTTTCAAAGACACCGCCGAATATGAAATTGCTCGTGAACGGGCTGGAAGTGCCGAATGAGCAGCAACACTTTGAACGACACCCTTTTAGATATGTTTTTTTCAACTAAAACTCCCGGTCTTGCTGTCGCCACGCGCCTATCGTGTCTTGGTCTGCTGACGTTCGCGCTGCATGCAGAATACACCCTCAAAAATGGCACCATCCTGCAGGATTCATCCGTCAAGCAGAGCGGAGAATCATTCACCGCTACCATCCTCATCAATGGCGCTCCACAACCGATTAACTTTACTGCCAACGATTTGCGTCAGGTGAACTTGCCACAGCCTGCAGCCTTGAATGAAGCCAAGTTGCTGATCGCCGCTGGCAAGCCTGATGAATCGATCGAGCCGTTGCAGAAAACGCAGTCGGAACAAGCTGTCATCAAAGGTGTTCCAGGCGCTTATTGGACCGAGGCCACAGAATTGCTGATCGACGCTCTCATCTTGGGAAAGAAAAACGCAGAAGCTGAAGCCCTTGTTCGCGAGCCACAGTTGAGCGGTCTGCTGCCTGTCGATCGCCAATACATCAAGGACTACTTCTCGATTTTCGCAGGACGTGACGCTGCCATTGACACACAAGTTCAAAACCTCAGGGACTTTGCGAAGTCAGCCAGCAGCGGCAGACTCTCAGCACGTGCTTGGTTGGAAATCGGCAACGCGCTCTCTGAGAAAGGCCGGGTGGAAGAAGCCATTCAAGCATGGTTACGCGTCACCGTGTTTCACCAAGCCGAAGAGGATCTCTGCTTCCGAGCAATGATCGCGACTTCGCGAGCCATGCAGCAAATCAATCGACACGACGACGGCAAGAATTTATTGAAACAATACGAGAAGGATCAGGTGGTTTCACCTTACGTTGATTTAGTTAAAACTGAGCTGCTTAAGTTTGTTGACAAGCAGAATGAAGCCAATAAAGACAAAAACGTGCCCAATGCTGAAAAATCAAATTGAGCCGTGTTGACTTTTCCTTGAAAAACACTTTGATGTGTCAAATCACTTCTATTGCCCTTTGATCCTTCATTTTTAATCTCCTTATTCCCAATTACAACCATGAGCCAACTGAAAAAACTATTCCGCATCGCATCGATCGCATTAGCCCTCTTTGTTTTCGTCCCAGCTGTGACGCACGCTGCAGACGCCGCAGCTCCCGCCGGTGCAGAAGGCGAAGCGAAACCCAAAAAAGCACCGAAAAAAGAATCCCTCATGGATACCATCAAGCAAGGTGGTTCCATCATGATCCCCATCGGCATCTGTTTGGTGTTCACCATCTATTTGATCATTGATCTCTACATGCGCCTCGCCACTAAGAAGCTGATTCCCGATGCGGATGTGACAGCCGCTCGCACACTATTCCAAGCCGGTGATTATGTGAATGCGTATCAGGCGATGAAGGTTTCCACTTCATCCTACGCCAAGTGCGTGCGCTACGGACTTTCATTCGTTGGCAAAGGCAAAGATGCGACGGAAGAAGCATTGTTGACGGAGCTTGGACGCGAAAACGCACGGATTCAGAATCGGATCAACTACCTTTCCGTTATCGGTGTTTGCTCGCCGATGATTGGTCTGCTCGGCACTGTGATCGGTATGAAGGGAGCGTTTGCTGCCTTAGGTGCCGAAGGAGCAGGCGATGTGAATGCTCTCTCAGAGCACATCGGTGAGGTTCTAGTGGCGACAGCTGCTGGTCTGTTTATTGCTATTCCTGCCTTCATGATGTTCTACATGCTGCGCAACCGCTTGGCAGCGCAGATCCACGCTTTGGAGGATAGCGTGTTCTCACTGTATCGCAACATGCCCTATGAGCACTTCCAAGACCTTGAAATTGGTGAAGAAGTGACTTACGCGGCTGTGCCAAACTGGGTCGAGCAATCAGCACAGTAATTTTTGGTAACTCTCTCCTTTTGATTTTATGGCAAGTGCAGGTGGTGACAATGGTGATCCGGAGTTTCAAATTGCTCCGATGATCGATGTTTTGTTGGTGTTGCTCATTTTCTTTATGAGCATCACGACATCGCAGGTGGCTCAAGTCGATAAAGCCATCTCACCACCCGTAGCGCCGGATGCGAAGGATCCCGAACGCGATTTGAAAAACGAAGCGATTGTGAATGTCGATTGGGATGCTCCAAACAATCGTTCTCGCCTGAGTCTCGGCACCACATTGTGTGATCCAGCCAACCAATTGACTGAGTTCCTGACCCCCATGCGCGAGCGTAATCCAAAAATGAAACTGGTGATTCGCGCAGACGCAAACACACCAGCCATCGAAATTCAGAAGGTAATTGAATACACCGCGGCCGCAGGAATTGATGACATTTCGCTCGCTGGTGTGAATCGCGCCAAATGATCTAGCCTCTCTTAGCCTCAAATTCATCCGATATGCAAAAAAAGAAAAAGACACGTCGTGAACCTGATAGCGTGCATTTGGGTTTCCAAATCGCACCGATGATCGACGTCGTTTTCGTGATCATGTTGTTCTTCATGGTCATGGCCGGTCTGGTTGTGAACGAAAAGTTCCTCAATTTGAAACTGCCAGGAATGGCTGTTGAAGGAGCTGTCGATGCGGTGGAAGAAACCCAAGTGCGCGTTTCCGATGTCGGTGAGGTGATTTTGAATGAAGAAGTGGTCGGAGATCCGGGGGATTCCAAATTGCAGCAATTCACTTACACCATGATCAATCTTGCCAAAAATGCAGAAGCATCACAGAGCAAGGTTGTTGTGACAATCGTTGCGGATGAGCTTGCTGCCTACCAGCGTGTCATTGATGTGCTGAACGCCTTATCCGTTGCCCGCATCCAAAACGTAACTTTCGAGGTTCCACCTCAATAATTCTAAACTGAAACCTAAAACCATGCAACAAGACTATCCCGATCAAGATGAGCGTCAACCGCAGGGGGATCTTGCCTATCCGCTGCCGATTTTGGAAAATCGCAAGCCACCAACTCCATTCCAACAGTTTGCTGATCGCGTGGGATTGGTGCCATTCATCATTTCGCTGTTGTTGGTGATTTTGTTCTTGTTGATCGCCACATTTTTTCTGTTCAAGATGATTTATCCACCTGAGGAGAAAGTTGACTTTCTTCCCGGCGGCGGTGGCGGTGGTGGAGGCAACAACGGTGAAACCGTCAATAAGATTCAAAAACAGATGCAACAGAAGATGGTCAGCAGCACTTCTGTCTCCAAGCGCATCTCTTCAACAAGCACAAGCGCATCATTCACGCTGCCCGACTCATCTGCTGAAATGGTGGATGCCGGTATTCCGATGGAATTTGGCTCCGCAGACGCAGGCTCCGGCGGCGGTTCGGGTGGTGGCCAAGGAACGGGAGTTGGCAAGGGCATCGGATCGGGCAGCGGTCCTGGTAAAGGTGTTGGAGCTGGTCAACTTGGCATCGGCGCATTGATCCCAACCATCATGAAGGGTCGCTGCACCGACCAAGAACGTCTCCGCATGGTGAAAGAAGCGGGCGGCACTGAGCAGATTGAAGCTTCTGTCAAAAAGTCGTTGGCATGGCTCAAGGGTCAACAAAACAGCGATGGCTCATGGGGCGACACTTACGTTCCATCCATGACAGGGTTGGTGCTGTTGTGTTACTTGGGGCATTGTGAAACAACCACATCTGAACAGTATGGAGAAAACATCACCAAGGCTATTTCCTATCTGATCAACTTAGCTCAGAAAAACGAAGGCTACATGACATCGAATCGCGGAGCCAATCAACTCCCCTACGAGCATGCGATCTGCACTTACGCGCTCGCGGAAGCGTTGACGTTTAGTCGAACCTTGCAGTTCCCTATCCCGATGTTGGAGGAAACGGTGAAGCAAGCGGGCACGATCATTGCCAGCTCGCAGAATGGCGAAGGTGGATGGGATTACAAATACGCCACAGGAGATCGTTGTGACCTATCTGTGGCAGGATGGCAGATGCAGGCGTTGAAAGCTATCAAAGCGACAAAGCTTGAAATACCAGGCTTTGAGGACGTCATTCGTAAATCGCTTCGCTGCATTTCATCAACTAATTACAGCAAAGACGGTTTGTTTTGCTACGTCAAAGGCACAGCTCGCGCCTCAATGACCTCAGTTGGCACGCTTTGCTTGCAGCAATGGGAAAAATCACATACGTCAGAAGCGCGTGAAGGTGTTAAGTTCATCATGGATGGATTGGAATTACGTGACGCAAAAGACAGCAAGCGCGAGCGTCTGCTGAAAAAATACGGCGGCGAAGAAGCCAAGGCGCGTTCTCCCCTTCTGTTTGATTTGCGTTACAACGATCCAGATGCGGATCCCTATGTGTGGTATTACACGGCTCAGGTCATGCGCAATGCTGATGGCAAGGAGTGGGAAGCCATGAACCAGGCGATCATCGCTGAGTATCTTCCCAACGTTCAGGGCGACGGCTCATTCAAAATGATCAACAGCAAGTTCCATGGTCCTTCCGGTAATTCGCGCCAAATCTACGTGCAGGCACTGAACACCTTGGTTCTGGAGGTTTATTACCGTTTCTTGCCTGCAACTTCAGCCGGAAAGGCACGTGGGATCGATGGCGCGCTGGATAGCCTGCGTTGAGCGCCTCACGACGTGATCAACCAGTTGAGTGTGGTCACATGGCTCATAAAAAAGAGCTTTGCCCTGGCAAAGCTCTTTTGGTGTTTGAGGGCAAAAGCTCCATGCCGCCATCATTCCCCTCCTCAGGTGTATCCGCCTCAGAAGGGACAACTCGCCTGTGGACAGGCCAACGCGGCGGTCTGAACTAGACCGAGAAGTGGCGACGAATCGCGGCCACCAAGCCTGGGATGTCGTGCTGGGTCGCCTCAAATGCGGGCGTGTGCCCCCGACTCACCAAGGCTTGACTTGTCACAGGACCGATGCTGCCAGCAATCGCTCGCTCCGGCCAGGGCAAGTTTAAGGCGAAAAAATGCTCGACGGTCGAGCTCGACGTGAAGGTAACGAGATCTGCCCCCTCCTCCACAAATTTCGCAACAGCGCCGGTCGGGTCCTCTAATTCAGGAACAGTGCGATAGGCAATGCACTCATCCACAATCGCGCCGAGCGCAGATAAACCGTCAAAAATCACATCACGCGTTTCTTCGGCTTTCACCCATAAAATTGTTGAATTCTCGATGCTTTCATTCGCAAAAGCCTCGACCAATCCCTCAGCGACAAATCGTTTTGGCAACAAATCCACGCCAAAATGATACTCGCGAATCTTTTGAGCCGTGCCATTGCCAATGGCGGCAATCTTCGGCTTGCCAAGACAACGCGCATCGTCATAAATCGCAAAAAAGCCTTCAAAAAAACGTTGAACCCCGTTCGGACTCGTGAAGACCAACCAGTCATACTCATGCGCATGCGCCACACAATCGGCAAACTGCGCTTTATCAACAGGCGGTTCAATTTTAATGACAGGCATTTCCACCACATCAGCTCCCAGTTCCGCCAGCTCCCGGCTCAACGTGCCGGCTTGTTCGCGCGTGCGGGTGACAACGATTTTCTTCCCAAAAAGTGGACGTTTTTCAAACCAGTTAATCACCTCGCGTTCCTGCACGACTGAACCAATCACTGCCACAGCAGGAGACTCAAAGCGTTCGCGCTCAGCGATGTCCGCAATTGTTTCCAAGGTTCCAACGATGGTTTTCTGCGCACCCGTCGTCGCCCAGCGAGTCAGGGCAATCGGCGTCGATGCCGCCGCGCCATGCGCGACGAATTCAGCAGCAATCTCACGCAGACGCGCCACACCCATGAGAAACACTTTTGTGCCGGGGGCTTGTGCCAACTGATCATAACGAATCGAACTTTGACCTTTTGTCGGGTCTTCATGACCGGTAAAAATGGTCAGTTGTGAGCAATGATCTCTATGAGTCACGGGGATGCCAGCATAGCAAGGGCCGGCAATCGCAGAACTGATTCCTGGCACGATCTCGAATGGCACGCCTGCTGCGGCAAGTTCAGCCGCTTCTTCGCCACCGCGACCAAAAATCATCGGGTCTCCCCCCTTGAGACGCACAACACATCGCCCCGCGAGAGAGCGCTCCACAATCAGCGCATTAATCTGATCCTGCGGCAACGCGTGATCTTTGGCTCGTTTGCCAACATAAATCAGCTCACATCCTTTTTTAGTCCAGCGCAGCATCTCCGGATTGCTAAGCGCGTCATAAACCAGCACATCGGCGCGTTCCACGCACTCCTTGGCGCGCAGTGTGACCAGCCCTAAATCTCCCGGACCGGCACCGACCAAATAACAAACACCCTTCTCACTCATACTAATGATTCAAATAATTGTAAAGCTGCCTGCCAAGGATCTGCTGCTGGCGCACTGATCGAGGCCAACCGCGGTTCGCCTTCGAGTTCAGGAAATACGCGTGCGCTCATCTGCAACATTCCACCATGCAATTGGGTGTAAACGCCCACTGGCGTGTGACATCCTGCGTTTAATAATCGCAAAAACTCACGCTCGGCGCAAACCCGGCACCAGGTGGCGCTATCACCAATTTTTCCCACAATCTCAAGCATGCGCTCATCACCAGCACGCACTTCCAACCCAATCGCTCCCTGACCCGCCGCAGGAAAAAACATGGCTTCGTCCAGCAGTTGCGCATGCAGTAACGACTCATCAATCCTGATTGTCACAAATTCATCCGCGGACGATAAAAAACCCAAACGCGTCAGTCCTGCTTCGGCCAGCATAATGGCGTCGTATTGGCCACTGTCACGCAGTTTTCGCAACCGAGTGGGCACATTGCCACGCAAATCCAAGATCTCGAGATCAGGTCGCAACCAACGCAACTGCCGGGCCCGACGCACACTGCTCGTGCCCACCCGCGCCCCGATCGGTAATGCGGTGAGGCTGCTTTCGGTCGTAAAGATCAGCGCGTCGCGCACCGCAGCCCGTGGCAATGCCGCCGCCATCTGAAACTCCGGAGCCAGCACCGTCGGCACATCCTTCAGACTGTGCACCGCTAGGTCGATCTCCCCTGCCGTCAGGGCAATTTCCAGTTCCTTGGTGAAAATTCCCTTGTCCATTCCGCCCTCGGACTGTGCGACTTGATGCAAGGCCACATCCGTGCGACGATCACCCGTCGTTTTGATCACCTTGCGCCGAACATCCCATTCGGGCAAAAGCGCGCGCAGGCGCGACTCCGTCATTTCCGCCTGCACCAGGGCTAATTCACTGCCCCGAGTTCCCACAACAATGCTTTTATCCTTCATTATCAATCGTTTCCAAGCCCAGGCAACACACGTTTATTTAACTCCGCCATGATCATTTGCTCACAGCGCTGCAATTGCAAGTGACGGCGCTGTCGCGCTTCATCGGCGATAAGTTGTAAGGTGTCAATGTCATACAAGTAAACCTCCTCGATTTCTGCCACTGCGGGGTCAATGTCACGCGGAACGGCGATGTCGATGAAGAACAGAGGGCGAAATTTGCGTTGTCGCCGCACCGCTTCCACATCGGGTTTATGAACAATGGTGTGCGGCGCCCCAGTGGAGCCAATGACCACGTCCACATCAACCAGCACCTGCTGCCATTCATCGAAGCGCACAGCCTGACCATTCATCTGCTGTGCCAGCTCCAAGGCACGATCATAAGAGCGATTGGCCACGAACAGACTGCGTGCCCCGCGCGATTGCAGACTCTGGGCGGTCACGCGACTCATCTCCCCCGCCCCGAGAATCATCACCTGGCTCTCTCGCAAATGGCCAAATATTTTTTCCGCCAAATCCACTGCGACACTGCCGATCGATGTCGCTCCTTCCTGAATCCCTGTTTCCGTGCGCACTTTCTTGCCAATCGCAAAAGCGCGCTGAAACACCTGATTCAACACCCGCCCCGTCACGTTCGCCTCCAGTGCTGCTTTGTAGGCATTTTTCACCTGTCCAAAGATTTCCGTTTCACCGAGCACCATCGAATCCAATCCGCTGACAACCCGACACAAATGCAAGGCGGCCTCACGTTTCTGCGACGTGTAACAATGCGACGCCCCACCCAGCAAATTCATCAACTGCTCAATCACTCCAGAGCCGCCCGCCACGTAGAACTCCGTGCGGTTACAAGTCGAAATCACCAGCGATTCCTCTGCCCCAATTTTTTCCCTAAGCTCCAAGGCCGCCTGTCCAAGCTTCGCCGGAGCGACAGCAAAACGCTCCCGCACCTCAACAGGTGCAGTCCGGTGATTCAATCCCACACACAACAAGTCCATTACAATCGCGCAAAAACCAATAAAGAACAAACAAACAGCAACACCGCCGCCCACGCACAGCGCCGCCCCGTCAAGCCACGCCACTGATGAAACACCAATAACACCCCATACGAACACCACACGCCCACAGCGGCAAACAAATGCGCCCAGGCGCCTTGATGTTCCATCATCCACCCCGCAACCAAGCCCAAACTTAGCAACGCAAACCCTGTCCACAGCAAACGAAACATCACACGCAGCAACTCGCGAACCGGCGGCAGCCGCTGAAACAAGCTGGATTGCCACTGTTGTTGCTTGAGTTGATGATCCAACACCAAGAACATCACACCAGTGACCGCTGCCAAGGCATAGGCACCGTAAGCCAGCATGGAAATGGCCGCGTGCGCCTCGCGCCACCAATCCACCTCATGTCTGGGCACCGGATGAGCCTCCAACACACCCGGCCACAGCGCCGCCAATTGAAAGACCAAAACCAAGGGAGCCGTGAACAAACCAACCAGTGAATCTCGAAACGTGCGCCCCACTAGCAAGTAACACAGTGTCAAAGTCCACGCCAAAAAAGCCATGATTTCACCCAAATCACCCAATGGACAGGCGCCGCGCCACTGGCCACGCAGATCGAGGAACCCGAGTTGCATCGCCATGACACCCAACATCGCCACCAAAGTGCCGCGCGAGCTGACACCGCGCCGTAACGAGCTCCAACCACCCACCGTGGCCAAAGCCGCAAACAACGTAGCCATGAGCAAAAACAAGCGATCCATCGGCAACACATCTGATCGCAGAATCGCGATTGTGCAAGCTCGATGCCATGATCTGGCCTATTTCTCAACCATTTTCTTACCAAAACGTGGATATGCTACGCATCGGCGCAATTTCCGGGCGGAGGATTGACCTCTCAATCGGGCTATCCTAGGATCGTGATTCATGAGCTCATCTGATCCATCGATCCCCGCACCTTCCCCCAAACCCAATCTCCAGCAAGGGGCGCAGATCCTAGAAGATGTGTCGCGCGCCATGCCTCACGCGCTGGGGCCCGAGCAGTCCTTGCTCAGTTCGATGTTGCAACAACCGCAGGAATACATCGGCATGGCCATCACCGAGAAACTCACTCGTGACCATTTCTATTTGCCCGCACATGCGATTTTGTTCGACTTGCTGACCGAACTTTACGAACAGGGCAGCGCCATCGAACTTGTCAGTCTTGCGCAAAAATTGAGCGATCGCAACAAGCTCGAAGCCGTGGGCGGGCCAGCGGCGCTCACCCGGATCTACAACTTTGCCCCAAATGCTGGGCACTTCGCCAGCCACCTCACCTTTGTCAAAGAAAAGCACACCCTGCGTCGCATCATCCATGCCAGCAATGATGCCATCACCCAAGCGTTTGACAACCCAGACGACGTGCCGCAACTGCTGGATCAGGTCGAAACCGAAATGCTGTCGATCCGCGATGATTCCGAGATCAATCGCACGCCACTCATCAAAGACTCCGTCAACGCGGTGATGGAAAACCTGGAGATCCTCCTCTCCAGCGGCAAAACGGCATCCGGAATCAGCACGGGATACGAAAAATTGGACCAAATGACCAGCGGACTCAAACCGGGCGAGATGTTCATCATCGCCGCGCGCCCATCGATGGGCAAGACCTCGTTCATGATGAACATTGTCGAACACGTTTGCTTGGATTTACAAAAACCCTGCATGGTGTTTTCCTGCGAAATGACCGCGTTTCAGATCGTTCAACGCCTCATTTTCTCCCGCGCGGGCTTTCGTTTTTCTGAACTCAATAAGGGCATCACGCCGACAAAAAGCGATTTGCTCAGCATCCAGCGATCAGCCAGTGCGATTAGCAAATCGAAATTGTTCATCGACGATACCGCCAGCATCACCATCAATGATCTGCGTGCCAAAGCGCGGCGCAAGAAACGCGATGAAGACATCCAACTGATCGCCATCGACTATCTCCAGCTGATGCGCTCACTGAGCAAACAAGCCACCAATTCACGCGAACGCGAAGTGGCCGAAATCTCCGCTGGTTTGAAGGCGCTCGCCAAAGAGCTTGCCATTCCCGTCATTGTCCTGGCTCAGCTCAATCGCGGCCCGGAGAACCGCACCAGTGGCACACCACGGATGTCCGATCTGCGCGAGTCGGGCTCAATCGAGCAAGACGCCGACATGGTGGGTTTGCTCTACCGCTCCGCCTATTACGCTGATAATGAAGAAAAACGTGAAGAAGAAGAAGGCAGAGCAGCGCTGTTTCTTGCCAAAAACCGCAACGGAGAAGTCGGCGAGATTCCGCTTACATTTGTCGCACCGTTGATGCGTTTCCGTTCCGGCGAGCCCGCAGCCGAACCCACACCGTAAAATTTGACAAGACGGCTTATCCGCGCGTTTTCAGCACAAGCGTCCACTCGGAATCGTTTGTTTCTGAAAAAATCAACAATTTTTCGTAACGAATCGTCATCAGAAAGCCATATTTGTCGCAAACACATCAATTTTTGATTGCCTTTCTCCTTCAAAAATCATACTTTGCAGTCGGAAACTGCATTTTTTAAACCATGAGCCAACAAAATCTCGACGGCGCGCAGGCGCTCATTAAAACCCTCGACTCACTTGGGATCGAATACGTGTTCGGATACTCAGGCGGCGCGGCGCTGCCGATTTTTGACGCTTTGGAAACGGTCAAAACCAACATCAAGTTCGTTTTGGTGCGTCACGAGCAGGGAGCAGTTCACATGGCGGATGGCTACGCGCGTGCGACGGGTAAACCTGCTTGCGTATTAGTCACGTCTGGACCGGGTGCCGGCAACACGGTGACAGGACTGATGACCGCGCAAATGGACTCGGTTCCGATGATTGTGCTCTGCGGTCAGCAAGTGACCTGGATGCTAGGCAAGGACGCCTTCCAAGAGGCCGACATTTTCGGCATCACGTTGCCGGTGGTGAAGCACAATTTCCTGGTTAAAAAGACCAATGACCTTCCTCGCGTGGCACGTGAAGCCTATCACATTGCCACCACAGGACGGCCCGGCCCGGTGTTGATCGATGTGCCGAAGGACATTTCCCAATCGCCATTCACGGGGGATCTGGATGCTGAGATCGACTTGCCTGGTTATTGCCCTGAGCTTTCCTTGCAGATTGATGCGGAGGCGATTGATGCTGCGGCGCAGTTGATTGCTCAGGCCAAACGTCCAGTGATTCTCGCGGGTCAAGGCGCGATGATCTCACGTGCGGGAGAGGCTCTGCGCGTTTTCGCCGAAACCCTGCAATGCCCTGTGACTTCCACACTGTTGGGCAAAGGTGTTTTCCCTGAAACTCATGCGTTGTCGCTCGGCATGCTAGGCATGCACGGCACCGCCTATGCGAACAAGGCCATTTGCGAAGCCGATTTGATCTTCAATGTCGGCTCACGCTTTGATGACCGCATCATCGGGCAGCCAAAAATGTTTGGCCGCCATGCAAAAATCATTCACATCGACATCGATCATGCGGAGATGGACAAAATGATTCGCCCCGACGTGAAAATTGTCGGTGATGCCCGCACGGCTCTGGAGTTGCTGAACCGTAAGATTTCACGTCTGGACACCACCGAATGGCTGCAAACTTTGAACGGCTATAAGAAAAAATTCCCGCTCACTTACAAAAAACAAGGTGGGTTGCGCATGCAGCAGGTGATCGAGGAGCTTTATAAACAGACCAAGGGCAAGGCGATTGTTTCGACAGACGTCGGACAGCACCAGATGTGGGCTGCGCAGTTTTTCTTGAATGATCGGCCCTATGAGTGGCTGTCATCCGGTGGCGCTGGCACCATGGGTTTCGGTTTCCCCGCTGCGATTGGTGCGCAGTTTGCTTGTCCGGATAAGACGGTCATCAGCATTTCCGGCGATGGTGGTTTCCAAATGACCTTGTTTGAACTCGCAACAGCTGCGATTCACAAGCTACCGCTGAAAATTGTGGTGTTGAACAATCACTACCTGGGCATGGTGCGGCAGTGGCAAGAGCTGTTTTTCGAGGACCGTCTCTCTGGTGTTGATTTGATCGGCAATCCCGACTTCTGCAAATTGGCCGCGGCCTACGGCATTCCGAGTGTCCACATTAAACGCCCTGCCGATGTGACTCGCATGCTGAAAAAAGCTCTCGCCTACAACGATGGCCCCATCCTGATCCATGCCGAGTGCGTGAAGACTGACAACGTGTTCCCGATGATCCCAGCAGGTGCCGCGTTGGAGGACATGCTCACCGAGCCTCCGAAGCACAAAATGGCCAAGCCTGTCGGTTCCACGTGAACCGCACCTGCCGAAAATGTCGCACCCGCGTCTCTTTTTATCTCGTTCCAACCTTCTAGCCTTCCATGCAAACGATCATTACCACTGACACTCCCGTGGCTCCATCCAACAATCCGCACGTGCACACACTGTCCGTGCTGGTATCCAACAACCCAGGTGTGCTGATGCGCATTTGCCAAGTTTTTGCGCGCCGTGGCTTCAACATTGATTCCCTCGTGGTTTCACAAGGGCGCGACGCTCGCTTCTCGCGGATGACCATCGGCATCTCTGGTGATCCAAGTGGATTAGAGCAAATCATCAAGCAAGTCAGCAAGCTCATCGATGTGATGCACTGCTTCGAGCACCTCAGCGATGATGCAGTGGTGCGCGAGCTGGTGATGATCAAAATCCAGTGCTCGCCTGCTGAGCGCTCACAAGCCTTGCAAATCACCGAGCACTTTGCCGGCAAAACGGTGGATCTCACGCCCACCTCGATGATCGTGATGATCACAGGTGAGTCCACCAAAGTGGACGCGGCGATCACGATGTTTTCCCAGTTCAACATCATCGAAACTGTTCGCACGGGCAAGGTGGTGATGGCGCGGGGTGAACAAGCTACTTGAGGCTTAGCGGCTTATAGAATCCCATTACGCCTCACAATTCCATCGTGACAAGCGATGCTTTTTGTGGCACCATCGTCCTCCCATGCAAGCTTGGAAACCGTCTCTGCCGTTTTATGTCATCGGACACCGAAACCCGGATACGGATGCCATTTGTTCGGCGATCGGTCATGCCGCGTTGCTGCGCGCCACGGGAGAGCCGCATGCCACCGCGGCTCGTTGCGGTGAAATCACGGTTCGCACAGCGTGGGTGCTGGAGCAGGCGCAGGAAGAGCTTCCGGTGCTGGTGGAAGACGTGCGCACGACGGCTGGCATGGTGTGCCGCACGGAAGTGGTGAAAGTGTCACCAGAAGACACCTTCCTCATCGCTTACCAGCGCATGTTAGCCAGCGGTGTGCGGGCTGTTCCCGTGGTGGGAGCGGATGACGAGGTGCATGGCATTTTGCGTTATTTGGATTTGCTGGAGTTACTGCTGCCACCGGAAACTAAAGGGATTTCTGTCCGCACAGTTCGCGTTTCGCTCGCGAAAATGGCTTCAACTTTGCATGCGGACATTCAGGGCGCTGCCGTCGATGCACAACACCAAGAGGAAGAAAATCTCATCGTTCTCGTCGGGGCCTCATCACAACAAACTGTCGAAAAGCGTCTGCTGTCCGCAAAAGACGAAGACACGGTGCATCGCTACCTCGTCATCTGCGGTGATCGTCCTTACGTGCACAAACTGGCCATCGAGTTCGGGGTGCGGGCTTTGTTGATCACAGGGGGCTATGGCATCACGGCTGATCTCGAAGCGCAGGCGCGTGCCAAAGGCATCACGATCTTGCTTGCTAAGCAGGACACCGCGTCTTGCACCACTCTCATCCGCTGCTCGCGCACGGTGAAACACGTGGTGAAAGAGCAATTCATCACCGTGAATTGCGATGAGCCTGTGTCCAATTTGCGCAAGCGCATCGCCACGGAAGAACAAGAGCTTTTTCCTGTTTTGGACAGTGACAGCAAGTGCCTGCGCGGGGTGGTATCCAAGTCTGACCTGATCGATCCGCCGCGCATTCGGCTAGCTCTGGTGGATCACAATGAATTCGCCCAAGCCGTGCGCGGGGTGGAAGAAGCCGAAGTCACCGAAGTGATCGATCACCACCGTTTGGCTGGGAACTTGGTATCACGCGAGCCGATCCGCTATCTCAACGAGCCCGTGGGCTCCACTTCCACTCTGGTTGCGCGCAAGTTCGCTCATCGTGATCTCGCACCAAGTCCCGGTGTGGCGAAGTGCCTGTTGGCGGGGATTGTTTCGGATACGCTCAATCTGACCTCGCCCACGACGACGGAATTGGATCGCGAGATGCTGCAATGGCTGGCCAGCATCGCCGGTGTGGACGCAGCGGCGTTCACCCGTGAATTTTTTGCCATCGGTTCCCTGCTCGCTCATGGCCAGAGCCACGACATCATTAATGCCGACCGCAAGGCGTTCTCCGAAGATGGCGTGACGATCTCGATCGCGCAAATCGAGGAATTGGGTTTGGATGCGCTGGAACCGAGACGTGAGGAGTTGTTTCATGCCTTGAATCAACTCGTCATCGCCGAAGGTCTCGACCTGATCTGCTTGGTGATTACTGACATCACTGAACACTACAGTCGTATTTTGACGGCGGGCAATGCCGATTTGATTCGCAGTTTACCTTATGAGTGCAACAGCGATGGCACGCTTGACGCTCCGGGCGTGGTGAGCCGCAAAAAACAGATTTTTCCTGCCGTGGCCCAAGCCATCCGTCGTTGGCGTCGTTGACAGCGACCGCTGTTCTTGTCGAAAAAGAGCTTGAATCTCCTAAGACTTTGCCACCATCATGGCGTTACCGCGTGCCCGTAGCTCAGCTGGATAGAGCTCCCGCCTTCTAAGCGGATTGTCGCAGGTTCGAATCCTGCCGGGCACGCCATTTCTTTCTCGTCATGCGCCATGATTGATCTAGTGTGTGACTCACTGTTGTTGATTTAGCTGTTTCATGATGTCGCCACCGGAATCCAATCGTCGCTTTTTCATCGTGCTAGAGGGCATTGATGGGACAGGTAAAAGCACGCAAGCGCAGCGATTGGCGGCCTCATTGCGTGCGCGCGGCGCGACGGTGCTGGTGGACTGCGAACCCACGGCGGGACCTTGGGGACAAAAATTACGCGAATCTGCGCAATCCGGACGCTTGAGCGCATCAGAAGAATTGGAGTTTTTTATTCAAGATCGCCAGCAACACGTATCTGAGACCATTCTGCCGGCGCTGGCAGCTGGTCAGGTAGTGATTCTCGACCGCTATTATTTTTCCAACATGGCCTATCAGGGCGCTCGCGGCATGGATCCAGAATCGATCCGTTTGGCCAATGAGCGCTTCGCTCCGGTGCCGAACCTGTTGCTGCTGCTTGATCTTCCCGTCGAACAAGCCCTGCAGCGCATCAAGCAGCGCGACCTGAACACGAATTTATTTGAAACCCGCGATAACTTGCAGCGCTGCCGAGATATTTTTCTGTCACTCCGAGATGAACCCTTCTGCCACGTGATCGCAGCCGATCGCGATGCCGATTCCGTTTTTGAACATCTCCTCTCCATCGTCACCAACCATCCTCATTGCCCATGAAAAACCTGATCTGTTTCATCCTGCTTATCAGTGCCCCGCTGCATGCTACTCCAAACAACGATTCCTCGGCTCAAGAAGTGGCCGCGCGAATGGCGAAGGCGGCGCAGCAGTTCACCTCCAGTCTTGACGAGGCTCAGAAACAAAAAGCCTGTTATGCCTTCTCCGCCGATGAGCGGCTCAACTGGCATTTTATCCCAAAACCGCGCAACGGGGTGTCGCTGGGTGAACTCAAACCAGAGCAGCAGCAACTAGCCAAATTGCTCGCAGCAACGGCTCTCAGCGAGGATGGCGTGCGCAAGATCAACGCCATTCGCCAACTGGAAGCCGTGCTCAGACGGATCGAAAACGATCCAGTAAAACGCAATCCGGACGCTTATTTCACCACCATTTTTGGCACGCCTAGCGCGTCCGGCACCTGGGGTTGGCGTTTCGAGGGTCATCATCTTTCATTGAACGTCACGATCATTGATGGCAAAACCATCGTCGCCGCCCCCGCGTTCATGGGCGCCAACCCAGCTGAGGTGCGCGAAGGCGAGGACAAGGGCATGCGTGTGCTAGCGGCCGAGGAAGACGGCGGCCATGCTCTGGCTCAGGCACTGGTAGCCGCGGCACTGCCAGTCGTTTATGCGGAGAAACCACCAACGGACATCGAAACCGTGGCCGACCGCCAAGCACGCTCGCTGCCTGCCGTGGGTGTGACTGCCGCTGCGATGACTCCGGAGCTGCGAGCCAAGTTGCGCGAGCTGTTTGTCACCTACGCGCAACGGCGTCACCCCGTTTTAGCCCAAGCCGACATCGCCGCTTTCGATGCCGCGTCGGCCGATCAGATCCGTTTTGCATGGGCAGGCCCTGTGCTGGCCAATCAGCCTTATTACTATCGCTTGCAGACACCAGCCGTGCTGATCGAGTGCAATAACACGCAAAATAATGGCAACCACGTTCATTCGGTGTGGCGCGCGATCGCTCAAGATTTCGGAAATAGCCTCATCTCCACCACACCTGCGCCCTAACCCTGCCCCCTCAACCAGCGACCATGTTTTTGATTTCCATCGCCGCCCTGCAACGCAATACTCGCATCTTGCACGACGTGAAACAAGCGGCGGGCTGCAAGCTCGTGCTCGCATTAAAGGGGTTTTCCTGCTGGAAGACCTTTGCGGCCATTCGCGATGATCTCGACGGCTGCTGTGCCTCCGGACTTTGGGAAGCCCAATTGGCGTCGGAGCACTTTCGCAAGCATGTGCTGACCTACTCTCCGGCTTATCAAGCTGAGGAAATTCGCCATTTGCTGGAAATCAGTGATCACCTCGATTTCAATTCGTTGAGCCAGTGGCGGCAGTTTCGCGATGAAATCATGGCGCACCCGCGCTTCCGCAGCGGCGCTCTGCGCTGTGGTCTGCGCATCAACCCCCAATGCTCCACCGGGGACACCGCGCTCTACGATCCCTGTGTGGCTGGCTCGCGATTGGGTATTACCGCCGATCAACTCATCGATGCCGATCTCACCGGGCTCTCGGGTCTGCATTTTCATACATTGTGCGAACAAAATGCCGATGCGCTAGCCCTGACCCTTGCGGCTGTGGAGGAAAAATTTGGCCACCTGCTGCGAAGTGAGCAATTCACTTACCTCAACATGGGCGGCGGCCACTGGATCACCAAGCCCTTTTACGATCGTGAGCGCCTGATCCATCTCGTTCGTGACACGCAGAAACGCTACAAGGTGGATGTCTGGCTCGAGCCCGGCGAGGCGGTGGCCATTCACTCAGGCGTGCTGAGAGCGACGGTGCTAGATGTGTTTGAGTCTGCCGGCCATCATTTAGCAATTTTAAGCGTTTCTGCCACCGCGCACATGCCTGATGTGCTAGAAATGCCATATCGACCCGATGTTTTTTTAGTGGACGCAGAACCAAGCCACAGCGCGGCATTGCCGGCCGTGTGCCTACCTGGCGAGAATTATCACAGCGCTGCCACGCCGGAAACCTTGCCGCACACCTATCGCCTCGGTGGCCCCACCTGCTTAGCGGGTGATGTCATTGGCGATTACAGCTTCACGCGTCCGCTTCGGGTGGGCGATGTGTTGGTGTTTGATGACATGGCGCATTACACGATGGTGAAAACAACCATGTTCAACGGCGTTCCGCATCCAGACATCACTGTGCTTCATGCCAACGGCGAGATCGAAACACTTCGACAATTCACCTACACTGACTTTCGCGATCGACTGTGCTGATCGGCAAAAAACTCAGGACAAAAAACGACAAGTTGATCCAACGCCAGCTTGGTCACCAGAGTGCGCGACCTGCGTTGCGCCGCGCCATCATCCACAAACCCACGATCGCATACAGAACCACGGGGGACCAAACAGCTAACCACGGCGCCATGTTTCCTGACTCACCCAAGGCTAGAAAAACATTCGTCAGCAATAGCATGAACGCGCTGAAACAAAAGGCAATGATCAAATTGGCGGGATTGGGACGTCGGGTCACATACGCTGCGAGCGGCACCGCCATCAAGGCCGTGAGAAGACAGCCGAATGGATGAGCGAGTCGATAATGCCAGTGCGTCACGTAGGGCAAACGCAGGCGCTGCTCCCACTCACCACGCACGCTCGAGCGAAGCCACGACGTGAGATCAGGCAAGCCCAAATGTGCCGCGGCCAAGCCGGGCTTTAGAATTTGTGCAGGCGTTTCCATCCAGTTCCGGATCACGTGCGGGTTGGGCAGTGCGATGAACTCAGGTGCTTGATTGCGCCGATGCTCCGCCACTTGCGCGTCGTTAAAAATCCAGCACTGGTCCTCGCGGCGCCAATGCGCCTGTTTCGCAAACAAGCGCGACTGCATGCTGCCATCTTCGCGCAGCGATGTCACTTCCACACGCTCCAATGGCACGTCTTGATCGAAATTCCGAGGAAATGAACCCACCTTCCACACGCGCTTGCCCTCTGGACTATAAAAAACCACATCTTTGGCCACACTCGCTGCCTTCCCCTGTGCCATTTCCAACAATGCCGAGCGTTCACCTTCCGCCCGCGGTGCCCAGTGGTAATAACAAGCGCCATCGAACAAGGAACACCACAGCGCCGCCAACCACAACGGACGCATCACGCGCCAGAGCGAACGCCCACTTTGCAAGGCGGCCACCAGCTCACGCGAGCGCGAGATTTTCCCCACACACAGCAGCACAGCCATCAACAAGCCAAATGGCAATAACAAAGTCAGAAACGAGGGCGCCAAGGTGCCATAAAAAAGCCACGCCCCCTGCCACAAACCCATGCCCTCGGCAAAATCCTTGGCGTTTTTCGAAAAATCCAGCAGCAAGTAAATGACCACAATGCTGCCATAACTCAAAGCAAAAGCCTTACAAAACTCGCGCGCTAACCATCGGTCCATGCAACCAGCTGCCACATACCACAGCACACCGACCAACGGCAGACACAACAACGATGCCAGCACCGCGAGTCGCGCCCATTGCAGCGAGGCAATGGCATCCGGGAAACGATGCAGCACCTGCTGAACCGCCACCTGCTCGAGCGGCAAACACACTCGCAACAGCCCAGCCGTGAGAATGAGCATCGCGCACAGCAGCAACCCGCGTCCACGCCAAAACGAGCGCGCCGTCGCAATCGCCTGCCTCTTCGCCTCCGCTTGCATCACGACTCCACTTCCGCGCCCACACGGCTCGATTGCAAGCTCAAATAAGCTGCTATCGCCTCTGCTGGATCAGCCGCACGCATGAGCGACTCACCAATCAACACGGCATTGGCACCGGCGTCCAACACGCGTTGCGCGTCAGCGAGAGTTTTAATGCCAGACTCCGAGACCAGCAACACCTCATCAGGAACTTCCTCCACCAAGGCCTCAGTCGTGGCGAGATCAATCGCAAACGTTTTGAGATTGCGATTATTAATGCCGATCAGATCCGCATTCAACTCCAAGGCTCGCTCCATTTCTGCCAAATCATGAACTTCCACCAGCACGTCCAGCTGCCACGAACGCGCCGTTTCGTAAAGATGATGCAAGGTCGGATCATCCAACGCGGCGACAATCAATAAAATCGCATCCGCGCCCGCAATGATGGCTTCGTGAATTTGCACCTCATGAATCATGAAATCCTTGCGCAACAGAGGCACCGGCACCCGATTCACCGCTTCCAAAGCCGCGATAGAACTAAGATAACTCAAACTGCCCTGGAAATACGGCTCGTCTGTTAAGATCGACAAACACGAAGCACCACCATCGACATACATGCCCGCTTGTCTCACGGGATCGAAGTTCGGATCAATGATTCCCACCGAAGGCGACGCCTTTTTCACCTCCGCGATCACGCCCAAGCGATCGGGTCCACGATCCAGTGCCGCACGAAAACCACGGAACGCATTGCGCTGCGCAGCCGCCGCCTTCAATAATGATGCACGCGGCAGCAAGGCTTGAACCTCACGGTGCTTCGTGGCGATGATCTCAGCTAATTTATCGGACATGACTGCCCTCAAGCTACATCCGCACGAGCAAGGACGCAAGCTTCGGGAAAAAAAATGCATCTTCATGAAAAAAGATCTTGCGCGAAATCCATTTTCCTATACTCTCAGCGCACGCAAATAAGCGCAACGGTCTGAAACGAAACGCATCACACTCGATGTTTCACCGAATCAGATCTGCATTTTGCGGGCGTAGCTCAGTGGTAGAGCGCCACCTTGCCAAGGTGGATGTCGTGAGTTCGAATCTCATCGCCCGCTCCATTTTCTGGATCAAAAAATTGGTTCAACAAATACGATCAACACCTCAGATGGAGGAAAGAATCATATTGAGGTTAGGATGGCGATGGGGTTTGGAGATTTAAACGCATTGAGCGATGACCCGTGGGCGGTCGTTTTCGAAGTTTCGGAAGCCATGGGCACGGCGCTGAATTAACTTCATTTTTCGGTGGAAGCCGATGAAGAACCGATATCATACATGCCATCCGTTTTTAAGAACGGGAGTTAATTAATGAAATTATTGAAAAAATATTGTTGCTTATCATGTTCGTCAGACTATGTTCCGACCGCGTCATCGCTGGTGTGCCATTGATCGACCATCGTGCAACGACATCCTCCCCCTTATGATCCAGATAGCTTATGTGAGTTCCGCGGTCGAGTTATTCAACGCGACTGCCATTGAAAGGCTGCTACGAGACTGCCGCAAGCGCAACCAACAGCGCAATATCAGCGGCATGCTGCTTTATCGCGGTGGTAACATTCTCCAAGTCATCGAAGGTGAGCCCGACGTGGTTTTGCCTCTCTTTGCCAAAATCTCGCGTGATCCTCGGCATCGCGGTGTGATCAAATTGTATCAAAAAAACATCAGCGAACGAGATTTTCCGGATTGGACGATGGGATTTCACAATTTTGATGCGCCCGAGGCATGCAATGTGGAAGGTTATTCGGATTTTCTAACCACCAACGACGTGCCTCAGGCGCTGCAATCCGCCGCTGCCGCCAAGCTACTGAACTTGTTTCGAGCATCCATGCGCTGAAACCGGCGCCGGTGTGCTTAAAACAGCACGGCAGCGCAAATCAGGTCCAAGTTGCAACCACTCCACCTGCTCTAGGCCTAATCCCGACGTGCCAAGGCCTGCTGTGGCGCGCTGCGCGGTGCCAGACACCATTGGCGCGAGATAGACCACCATTTCGTCCACCAATCCCTGTTCCAATAATGCAGCAGCCAGTGTTCCGCCTGCTTCCACCATCACATGGTTGACCGCGAAATCCCCTGCCATTTCTTGCAAAATCTCGCGCAGGTCACCGCCACGAATCAATGTGCGCTCCCGCCACTCATCGAGCAGCAATGGCGCATCCGCTGGCAAGGAATCCGCGTGGCGAGTGATGATCAAACGCCGCGGCTGCTCGCGACCAGCCAGCCATATTGGATCGCGAATGGTCAGCTGCGGTCGATCACGCCGCACGGTCTCGCCGCTGGTGAGAATCAGGTCTGTTTCGGCCCGAAGTTTCTGGACATCGGCGAGTGCAGCTGCACTGGTCAACCACTGTCCCTCGCCAGCTGGTCGAGTGATGCAGCCATCCAAGCTCATCGCGATTTTCACCATTACCCACGGTAAGCCCTGTTGTTGCACTTTGAAAAACGGGCGCAACAGCGGCAGTGCTTGCGCCTGCAACACACCCGCCACGACCTCGACTCCTGCTGCGCGCAAGCGCTCATTCGCGGCGCCGCGATGCGCAGGATTGCGGTCTTCGCAGGCATAAACCACCCGCGCGATGCCGGCCTCGATCAACCCATCGACACATGGAGGCGTGCGTCCGTGTGTCGAGCAGGGTTCGAGCGTCACATAGGCCGTCGCGCCGCGGAGATCGTGACCTCGAGCGCGAGCCGCTGCGATGGCCTCGCGCTCAGCATGAGGCCAGCCCGCCCGACGGTGCCAGCCACTCGCCAGCTCACAGTCATTTTTCACCAATACCGCTCCCACTGGTGGATTCGGTGCCGTGCGACCGACGCCCAATCGCGCCTGCTCAATCGCCAGACGCATCCAATGCTCATCGCGTTCGATCTGATTCATGCCTCCACCTCCAGCAGTTCGCCAGCAACCTTGCACATGCCAAGTAAAATCGGCGATGGTCGCCGCGTTGCCCATTTTTGATACCGCACCACATCCCAGCCATCCTGCAACATGTCCGCCCAACTCAAGACAGCCGCCGTTTCCTGATCACCTCCCGCATGCCCCGGATAACACACCACCGTCATCCGCCCACCCACTGTCAACAATTCAGACGCTGCCGAGAGCGCTTGTAGTGTTTTTTGCGTTTCAGTGATGCAATCGCGTTCCGCACCGGGCAGATAACCAAGATTGAACATGACAGCCTGAACCGGTTCGGTAACGCGACTGGCCATTTCACTGTGACACTGATGGAAAAAACCGCCGCGAGCTGGCAGAGCCGCATGCGCCAGCAAGCGTTCGCGACTCCGTTGCAGGGCTTGCGCCTGAACATCAAATCCCCACAGCACGCCGTTGACACCCACACACTGAGCTAAAAAAAGAGCATCGTGCCCATTGCCCAAGGTCGCATCCACAGCGCTGTCACCCGCGTGCAGCACCGCAGCGATCCACTCGTGCGCCAAAGCCGTCGGACGCGAAAAACGCAGCATCTCATTCATCAGCCAAAAAGGGTTTTCATCCAAGTTGCAAATAATCACGCGCCGCTAGCTCCGGCTCAATTGGCACGCCCCGACACCACCAATCGACCAAAGCTCGCGCGGCCCACGGTGCCGTGAGAGTGCCCTTTGAGCCCATGCCATTGCAAACCAAAATCGTGCCCGCCTCATCCACTGGCCCAACCACCGGCTGACTCCGGCGCACGATGGGTCGAATCCCCGCTTGATGATTCACGACCTCAAACCCATCACCTCCGAGACGTCGCGCCAGACGCTCCAGTTCGTCACGCGCAGCGGCGGTGATCGTGGCAGAAAAATCATCCCACTCGTAGGTTGCCCCCACCTTGTAACAATCATCACCCAGCGGCACCAGCCAACCGGAATCGATCACCGCACGTTTCTGATTCCATGAAGGAGCCCGCACAGTGAGAATCTCGCCCTTCGCGCAGCGATGTTTCCAGGCGAGCGGACGACCCTGGATCAAGCCCCGCGCGCCTTCACACCAGAGGGTTGCCGCTGTCGCGATCGGTTCAGTCTCCGGCATGATACAACCACGCGCACGAAAAAAATCCCAGCTCGCTGCAACAAAGTTAGCGACATCCACCCGTGCACCACCTCGCCAGATCAAGCCTAAATCCCAGCACGCATCCGAGCTAGGGCATTCTCCCACCCACCACGGCTGCAACTCGGCGGCACGAACGCGTTGGCTCAAGCGCGACCATTGCCCCTGCTTCACCCAACGCAACACCTCCAGATCATGCCACAGTGGCCTCTGCAATTCCTGTTCCACGCGCTGATAAAAGTCGCGCGCGCAGGGATGAAATTCCGCGTAGCGCCAACTCAGCGCAAAATGCTTGCCCGTGACCGCGTGCATCAGTCCCGCTGCCACCCGCGAGCTGCTGCCCTGTGCATCATCCACCACCAAAAACGGCATTTGCTCCCACCACCAATGCCACGCGACACAGGCACCAACGACGCCAAAGCCACGAATGGTCAACGTCTTCATCATTTCTGACACTCTTCGATCAAGCCTTGATTGGGATCAGCGCGCCCTGCCTGATATCCCTTGGCGTAATCAAACAACCACGCGTGCGGATACTCAAAATACAACTCGCGCTGCGACTTGCTCAAGCGCTGCCAAATCGCGATGTTCAGCGCACGCATCACTTTCTGCATGCTGTGCAAAGTCAACTGCCGCCCCTTACGGGCTTTTTGCACCTGCTTGTGATTCAACTGTTCCGGCGATGCCGTTACTAGATCATGATTGCTCAGGCCCCAGCGCTCCATTAACTCATCCAATGGTTGAACACCGTGATCCCGTTCATTTGTTTCATCCGTCACACCTGCTTGTAAGCCTTTATGACCAGGGGAATCCAGCAGAAAAAATGCCCCAATTCCTTCCTAGCATATCACCCATTCGGGTTATTAAAAATGATGTGAATGATATTGCACCACTGCGCTTGTTAGAGTCAACTGAGCTTTAGTTGTCATACATATTGACAACGAATTGACACCATCATTATGAAACCCAAATCGATTCCATCCCTTCACTTCATCAGTCAATCGAGCATGGCTCGCATCGCCTTGTTTGTCAGTTTGTCGTTCGGAGCGGCACATGGTGCTGCGATCACGCAAACCGCTAACGATACCATTGGATTAGCGTCATTTACGGACTCCGCCCGCTGGAGTAACACAGCTGCGCCGAGTGCCGGTAACACTTACTCGAACAACGGCTGGCTGTTCCGCACACCGGATGTCACCACCGCATCCATCACATTTGCCGGTGACTCATTGACCCTCACTCCGAAATCTTCGACTTCTGGCGTGGGTGCCGCCCTGATCGTTAAGGGCACCACCAATCAAACCATCACCTTCAGCAATTTGATCTTGGATGGTGGCATTTTCAGCCAAGGACAAGCCTTCTCGACCAAAACCATTGCAGGAGCGATCACCGCAAATTCGACTTCTGGTTTCAGCATCACAGATTCCAGCGATCGAAACCTCACCATCAACTCCACCGTCTCTGGCTCCGGCCGTCTGCACGTTGGTTCTTTCAATAATTACAACGCATCTGGATACACTCCAACGGCGTTTACCAATATTTTCTCGGTCAATGGCAACAACAGCAGCTTCAGTGGTGGCTGGACTTTAGGTGGCAGCTACACATCGACCTTTTTTGGCGGATCCACAACCTATCTGAACAAATTCAACGCTAGCGGCACCACTCTTCGATTGGGTCACGCCAATGCGCTGGGCACGGGCACCTTGGAGATCAATCAGGGTATTCTGAACCTCAATGGTTATAGTCCCACAGGCCTGGCGGGCATCACCTTGCCCGACGGGGCATCTGCAACCATTCGCACGGGCAGTCAGTCAATCACAGCGACGAACTTCAACTTCGGTAGCAGCAGCGGCGCGGCTTTGACGATTGACCTGCAGAGCACGGGCTATCCCACAACCGCTAGAATCTCATCCACCAACCTGGCCGTCAATGGTGCTTCCACCATTGCACTCAACAACGTTGGCTACAGTGTCGGCACCATTCCACTCATTTCTTACTCGGGTTCGGTTGGTGGAAGCAGCGGATTTTCAGGCTTGTCCCTGATTTTGCCTGCGGGCGTTACCGGTTCGCTTGTCAACAACTCGGGCGTGTCTGTGGACGCCAACATCACCGCTGTCGATGCACTCACTTGGAACAATGGTGCCACCACCGGCATCTGGAACACCACCGATCTCAACTGGCTCAATAGTTCAAACGCTTCTACCGCCTATTCACAAACTGCAGCGGGCGGTTACAGCGTCGTCTTCAATGAAACTGAAACCACAGCCTCTCCCGTGGGCATCAGTGTGCCGAGCACCGTTTCCCCGAACTCCGTTACCATCAGCAATGCCACCAAAGACTACACCTTTACCGGTGCTGGCAGCATTGCAGGCAGTGGTTCGTTGACAAAAACGGGAGCTGGAACGGCCAGCATCAGCAACACATTGACATACGCAGGGAACACCACCATCAGCGGCGGACGTCTCACGCTGAATGGCGCAAGTAATACCCTCGCCAGCGGCACGGTCACCGTCAACTCGGGCGCGTATCTCACTTACAACAACTCGGCAAACACCACCCAAGGCGCCGCAACCTCCGCAGGCATGACCTTCACTGGCTCGGGCACCTTGGAGAAAAAAGGCAGCAACACCCTTGTCTTCGCCAACGGCACCGGCAAGGTCAACTGGAACTTCGGCGCAGGCGCGCTCATCGACGTCCAGGCAGGCAAGCTCACCGGCGGCAGCAATGATAACGATGTCTGGACCAACAACAAGGCATCACTCAACATTGCTTCTGGTGCAACATTTGAAGCTGTCGAGGCAAATGTGTTTGTCGATGCTCTGACGGGCGCTGGCACTTACCAAGCAGGCTACTTCGGCCCGCGCAACCTGACTTTGGGCGCGAACAATGGCTCGGGTGATTTCTCTGGCTCGATCCAATCCAACGGCCAAAGCGCCCAGAGCAGCGTGATTTTGTATAAGATCGGAACCGGCACTCAAACCCTCTCCGGTGCTGTGAACATCCAAAACGCATACTCAGGCACCGTCCTGAATGTGAGCAAGGGCACGCTGAACTTCAGCCCCACCCTCTCCTCTGTGATCGGCAGCACGGGTAGCGATGTTTACATCAGCCCTGCCCAAACGGATGACTCCACCTTCAACCAAACAGCTGGAACCATCACCACTCGCAACCTTTCAATCGGACAGGCCGGACGCGCCACTTACAACATCTCGGGTGGAATCATCAATACGCCGAAGATCGAACTCGCGTTCACTGGTCCTAGCAGCGGCACTGGTGCTGTGGCATTGAACATCAGTAGTTCAGCGCAAGTCAACATCACCGGTGGGGGATCTGGAATGTTGTTGGGGCAATTTTATGGGCGTCCGGTCACTGTCACACAAACTGGCGGTAACGTCATTTGCTTCAGCGATTCCGGCACCACCCGCGGTGGCTCCCAAGGTTTGCGTTTCTGGAGTAGCAACACGACATCCGCTTACAATTTGGATGGTGGCACGCTTTCGATTCCTGCCATCACATGGGCAGCTTCGCAATCGGGATACGGTGGCGGTAACGGCACATTGAACTTCAATGGCGGCACCCTGCAAATCACCAGCGCCTCCTTCACCATCCCAACCACAGTGGTGAATGGCAATCCGGCGGTGATGACGAAAGTAAAAGAAGGCGGCGCGATCATCGATAGCTACGGCTTGAGCATCACGCTGAACTCCGTGCTCGCTCACGCTGGCTCAGCGGATAAGGATGGCGGACTCACCCTCAATGACTCCGCTACCACAGCTGGCACGCTCACGCTGTCCGCTGTGAACACCTACACCGGAGATACCCAAGTGGTGCGTGGCACCCTTTCCGTCAGCAATGCTTGCCTCGATGACAACGCCAACGTGAAAATCACCACAGGCGGCACGCTTAATCTTACCCACACGGGTAACGACCAAGTGGGAGCCCTCTACATTGATGGCGTGAAGCAAGCCAACGGCGTGTGGGGTGCAATCGGTTCTGGCGCGGCTAACGAAACCGCTTTGATCACGGGCACTGGCTTGATCACCGCTGGCGTGGCAGGCACACCGTTTAGCAACTGGGCCGACGGCAAAGGTCTCACCGCCAATGTGAATGCAGGCTTGAGCGACGATCCCGATCGCGATGGCCTCACCAACATGGTGGAATTTGCATTCGACGGCAACCCTCTGTCCTCCAGCAATGAAGGCAAGGTCGTCGGCAAAGTGGCCGTTGTCGGTGGTTATAATGTGTTCACCCTCACGCTGCCTGTGCGCAACACGGCAACATTCAGTGGCGTGACGGAGCAGGTTTCGACGGCTGTCGATGGCATTGTTTACAAGATCCAGGGAACGTCCACTCTTTCGACGTGGGATGAGTATGTCAGTGAAATCACCGGCGGTGACGTAGCGACCATCCAAGCAGGTCTGCCCAGTTTGTCCGAGGGCTGGAGCTACCGCAGCTTCCGCGTTCAAGGCAACCTCAATAACACCGCTCAAAGCTACATGCGCGCGACCATCGAGTCGGCACAATGATGCTTTAGTGCAAGTCATTGCTTAAATGTTAGGGGCTCACCGGGGTGCAACACCACGGTGAGCCCTTCGTTTTTCGCTTCGGCATCGGTGATGCGCCGGGCAAGAATGAAGAACGCTTGATTTTCGCCGTTTGCTAATCGAAGCATCAGCGGCTTTTTTGGGGCGCAACGCACCGCAATTGTGTTGCTCATTTGACAAACGGGGCATTCGCGGGCAGGCTAGTGCTGTGCTGCGTTTTCGACTTTTCAATATCCCCATCGAGATTCAACCTTGGTTCTGGCTCGTGCTCGTCCTACTTGGAACCAACTTCGGGGCTGGTGGCAGCAGCGCGCCTCTGGTGGCAGCATTTGTCGCTGCTGGTGCCATCTCCATTCTCATCCATGAGCTGGGACATGCCTTGACCGCTCGTGCTTATGGCGCGCGGCCGTTCATCGTGCTGCAAGCCTTCGGCGGCTACGCTGCGTTTCCTGGCACTTACTTCTCGCGCCGTCGCCAGTTTTGGGTCACAGCAGCCGGTCCCGGCGCGCAACTTTTGCTCGCTCTGGTGGCAATGCTGCTGATCTTCTTCACTCCAGCGCGCACCATGGAGCATCATTTTCTCAGCAATATCATCCATGTGAGTGTTTTTTGGGCGATTCTCAACCTACTGCCTGTTCATCCTCTCGATGGTGGACAAATGCTCGACGCCATGCTCGGACCACAAAACCGACGCACCACCCTAAAAATCAGCATTGCCAGTGCGGTTCTGATTGCCATTTTACTATTAACCTACACGGGCAGCATCATGATGCCCATTTTTCTCGGCATGTATGCCTATCAAAATTGGCAAGAGCTGAAAAATCGCGGCTACTGACCCGCATGAAGCCCATCACCGTCGCTTTCAGACGTTTTCTTAAAAAAAACACAGTCGCAAACCCGCGATCAGCGCAAATCCCACGATTAACGCCTCGTAAATGCGCTGCGGCACACGCTGCATGCAATACTTACCACCGCGAATGCCCAGCCACACAGCCGGCAGTAACAGTGCATTGAGCCACAGCCCGGAGGGTCGGATCAATGACAACTGCAGGCTCAACGGCACTTTGATCAGATTGATCAGCAAGAAAAACCGCGCACTGACCCCAATCAGCTCCATCTTAGGAATGCGCCGCGACAGCAAAAAAAGCTGGATCACCGGGCCTGCCGCATTAGCCATCATCGTTGCCAAGCCTCCCAGCACCCCCGCCGCCCAACCGAAGCCGCGCGAATCCGCCATTTTCTGAAACGCCTGCGGCACCCACCAGCGACCTGCTTGCACCAACACCATCAGCAAAATCGACACCCCAATGCCGTGGCGAGCGGTGCTATCATCCAACTTCCCCAGCAGCCAAAACCCCATCGCCAGCCCCAGCAGCGCTGGCCCTAGCAAGGGCCAAACCGGACGCCATGACCCATGTGCCCGAAACGCCGGATAAACCATCAAATCCGCCGCAATCAACAACGGCAGCAATAGACCCGTGGAAGTCTTCGCGCCAAACAAATCCGCGAACACAAACACCGAAATGAGCGAGATGCCCGTGAATCCCGACTTCGCCATGCCGATGCACAGGGCTCCCAACGCTGCCAGCGCATACCACCACAGCGCGTGTGTCCACAGCTCACTCACCGCGCTTGACTCATGATGTGGAAAAAATGCGGCGCAGAAACGGGAACGATCGACAAGCGAGTCCCCTTTTGCAGCAGCGTGAAACCCTCCAACTCCGCCATCTCGCGCAGCCGTTGCAACGGGATTAAAGTCTCAAAACGTTGCTCAAACGCCACATCCACCAACCACCAGCGGGGCGATTCCCGCGTCGAACGCACGTCAAAATACTCGGAATCCGCCTGCCACTGTGTTTCATCGGGATATGGCAGCGACGCCACACGCGCCAAGCCAGCAATTCCTGGCGGCTGCGCATTGGAATGATAAAACAAACACAAATCCCCCACGCGCATCTGCTTCCACATGTAATTGCGGGCCTGATAATTCCGCACCCCGGTCCACGGCTCAACGCCAACGCGCTGGAGATCCGCGATCGAAAACACATCCGGTTCGCTCTTGATCAACCAATACTGCGGCTCCGTGCCCTCACTCATGCACCACCTTATTTCTGTTGATATTCCAAAGCCGCCTGAACAAAACCACTGAACAACGGATGAGGTTTGTTTGGTTTCGATTGAAACTCCGGATGAAACTGGCAAGCCAAGTGGAAAGAATTTTTCGGATACTCCACCATCTCCACCAAGCCCTCGCGCTCAGACACGGCACTCACAATCAAGCCCATTTCCTCCATTTTTTCGCGATAATCACTATTGAACTCATAGCGATGACGATGGCGTTCATAGATCCGATCCCGATTCCCATAAAGCTGCGCTGTCTGCGTGCCAGCAAAGAGAATCGACTCCAACGAACCCAGACGCATCGAGGCTCCCTTTTCGGTGATTTCTCGTTGCTCGATTTGCATGTCCACCACGGGATGCGGCGTATTGAGATTAAATTCCGTCGAATTTGCCCCCTCCAAACCACAAACATTACGTGCAAACTCGATCGTCGCAACTTGCATGCCCAGACAAATGCCGAAAAATGGAATGTTGCGCTCCCTTGCGTAACGGACTGCCTTGATCTTGCCCTCAATCCCCCGCTCGCCAAAACCACCTGGCACAAGAATGCCGTCCACAGTGGTGATCACCTGCGCCGCACCGCGCACTTCCACATCTTCGGCATCAACACTGAAAATCTGCACCTTGGTGTCGTGCGCCGCTCCAGCGTGAATCAGCGACTCATAGATCGATTTGTAGGCATCCTTCATTTCCATGTATTTGCCCACCACCGCGATCGTGACCTTGTTTTTCGGATAAATCACCCGATGCACAAACTTTTCATATTCCGTCAAATCCGGAGCTTGCGTGTGCCCCAAGCCGAGCTTGTTAACCACCAGTCGATCGACCTTATCGCGGCGCAGATTCAACGGACACTCGTAGATCGAGTGATCGACATCGAGAAACGGCACCACGTGCTTGTGATTCACATTGCAGAACATCGCGATCTTGCGTCGATTTTCTTCATCCAGATCCACATCGCTGCGGCAGATGATGATGTCCGGCTGGATGCCCAGCTCGCGCAACTTCGCCACCGATTGCTGCGTCGGCTTGGTTTTCAATTCCTCCGCTGCCTTCATGAAAGGCAATAACGTCACGTGAATGAAACAAACGTTTTCCTGCCCCACCTCAAGCGCGAATTGCCGAATCGCCTCAATGAATAATAATGCCTCCATGTCACCAACCGTGCCGCCAATCTCCGTGATCAGCACATCCACATCCGGATGCTTTTCGGCCACCTTGTGAATGCGCGCCTTGATTTCATCCGTCACGTGCGGAATGAACTGCACGGTTTTACCCAAATAAGCGCCATCGCGCTCTTTTTTGATCACGGAATCAAAAACCTGCCCCGAGGTCAGGTTGTTGAGCTTCGACAACACGCCAGTGGTGAATCGCTCGTAATGCCCCAAATCCAAGTCCGTTTCCGTGCCGTCATCAAGCACATAAACCTCGCCATGCTGATACGGAGACATCGTGCCCGGATCCACATTCAGATAGGGATCAAATTTTTGCATCAGCACGCGCAACTTGCGCTGCTCTAGCAAAATGCCGATCGATGCGGCTGCCAAGCCCTTACCCAATGAAGAAACAACGCCGCCTGTGACAAAAATGTATTTCATGATGATACGAAAAATTCCAAAAACCTGACATCTCCCAGCTAATCCCGGTTCCGCCGCGCATGCTCCTCGCGCAGCTGAACCTCGATCGACTCAACCTGTTCCGGCACATCCAAACCCGTCGAGCAATCATCGGTGATCAACACCCGAATCCGCACGCCATGTTCCAATGCCCGCAATTGCTCCAAAGACTCCGCTTGCTCCAGCGGCGTCGGTTTCCACGTCACAAACTGCTGCAAAAAAGCGCGACTGTAACCGTAAATCCCCTTGTGCCGATACAGAGCCAAGCCCTCGGGCCGCTGACGCAAAAACGGAATGGCTGCGCGGGAGAAATACAGCGCATGCCCGGAAACATCAAGAACAACCTTTACCACATTCGCGTCACTGATGTCGGACTCCTGCGTGAGCACGTTTGCGGCCGTGATCATCTGCAACGAGGCATCCTCCGCGAGCTGCCGTGCCATGTCATCGACCAAATTGACATCAATCAGCGGCTCATCGCCCTGGATGTTCACCACGTGGGTGACTTCAGGTAACTGCGCTACAGCCTCAGCCAGCCGATCCGTGCCCGTCGGGTGCGCCGTCGCGGTCATCAATACTTGCGCACCGAACGCCTCCGCCGCGGCACGAATCCGCTCATCGTCCGTCGCAATCCACAGCGCATCCAATGCTTCAGCCCGCAAACAACGTTCCCACACATGCTGCAGCAATGGTTTCCCCGCTAGTTCAAATAGTGGCTTGCCAGGAAAACGAGTCGATGCCCATCGCGCCGGAATCAGCCCCACCACCTGTGTCTTCTGTGTTTTCATGTCGTCAATCATCATCCAATTGTCTCCAATCACTCGATCGCATCAGTCACTCAAGCGCATCGTTTCCACCTGTTTGCCGCGAGTGAAACACAAGGCCACCGCCACCGTCACCAAGGTTCCAGCCATGATCCTCCAGGTGAAGGCCAACACTGGCAACCAATCCGGCCGCGCATAGGCCTCATGACCCGTCAGCATCCGCACAAGATCATTGGGCAGATCCGTCAACATCGCCACAGCCAGAAAACCCGCCAGCATCGCGATCAAATTGCCACGACAGCTCCCGCGCGTTTTGGTCAACATTCCCACCAAAAACACCCCCAACAACGACCCATACGTGTAACCAAATGAACCCAGCACAATCGGAATAATCCGCAACTCGGGGTTGTGAAGTTTCACCCCCGCCGTGGCCATGCCGATCAGCGCCAACAGCACCGCAAAGCCCACCGTTGCCCATCGTGCGACGCGCATCTGCTGCAACGAGGTCGCCTGCGGTCGCATCACGCCCAGATACCAATCCTTGGTGAACGTCGTCGCGAGTGCATTGAGCGCTGTCGAGAGCGAACCCATCGCCGTCGCAAACAAACCCGCCGCGATGATGCCACGCAAGCCGGGGCTCATGTCATGCACGATGAACCAGGCAAAAATACCCGGATCGCGCTCGGGCATTCGCTCAGGAAACAGCGCATAATAGCGATAAAGCAACACGCCGATCGCCAAAAATCCAACCACCACCGGCAAATCCACTAATCCCGAGAGTATCACCGCGCGCTGACCGCGACGCGCGTCCTTGGATGTCAGCATGCGCTGCACCATGTCCTGGTCCGTGCCATGCGTGGCCATGGTCGTGAAAACCGAGCCCAACAACGCCGCCCAGAGCGTGTATTCCTCTTGCAGAATCGATTTCACCGTCGCCGCGAAGCCCAAATTCTGCTTGATTCCCATATCCACCAGCACCGGTGGTTGCAGCGCCTCAGCAAAACCTGCGGCTCCCCCTGTCTGACCCCACAACCAATAAAACACATAACCCGCCGCGCCAAACATCAATACCACCTGGAGCAAATCCGTCCACACCACCGCCTTGATGCCTCCCAGCGTGGTGTAAATCGCCGTCAGCGTGGTCAACCCCAACACCGCCATCGCATACAAACGCCATTCGTGCGCCAATCGCGCCGAACCCTCCAGCGACTGAAACTCCGGCTGCACCACCTCCCACGCCAGAACCAGCAAAATGGCCGCCACAAACAAGCGCGACCCACTCGCCAACGAACGCGTCACCAAAAACACCGCCGAGGCCATGCGCCGGGTCAACACACCAAAACGAATTTCGAGAAACTCGTAAATGCTCACCACCTGATAGCGATAAAACGGCTTGATAAAAATGGCAGCAACCAACAACCGCGCCAAGATCGTGCCCACCACCAACTGAGCGTAGAGAAAATTGCGCTTCGCAAAACCCTCCCCCGGCGTGCCCAAAAACGTGCCCGCAGAAATTTCCGAGGCGAGAATCGACGCCAAAACCGCCCACCACGGCATGCTGCGATCACCCATGGCATAGCTCTCCATCGTCTTTTGCCCCCGCGATGCCCACAGACCCAAGCCGATGATCAGCGCAAAATAACCGCCGATCACCCATGCATCGATGTGAAAATCTGCCATGACGCTAGTGTGTCTTTTTCTGTCATATTGACAATGCCAAAGGCTAGAATTTCGCCTATGCTTGATGCCATAAGCACTTCGCGCGATGCCGAGTTAGCCTCTTGCAAAACCATTCACATCTCTTAAATAACTCGCCCACTCATTTTTCAAAAAAATCTGCCGTGGAACAGGCGTGAAACGCTAAGTTGGCCTCAAGCACGATTTAGTCTAAAATTTTTTCATTTTAGCCCGCCCTTTTATCCTTACCATGCACCCCGCTGCGCAGCGCCAATGTGACGACTTCGTTACATTGATTCCGGTCTCGGCTGCGAGGCGCAGCGTTCTTGTTTGCCGCATGGCGCGGCTTGTCCGCGCTCGTTTTTTCCATTTTTTTCACCGAACACACCTCTTTCGCACCTCATGATTTCAACTGAAACCGACAATACCGCATCCGACGGCTGGGAAGCCGTAAAAGATCATTTGCGTGAAACGGTCTCTGCCGATGCTTTCCAGCGCTGGTTCAGTGGCAGTCGCCTGCTGACGCGCGATGATCAAACAGCCAACATTGGCGTGCCCAACGAAATTCATTTGGTATGGATCGAGACCAATTTTTCTCGCGAACTCCAACACGCCTGCGCGTTGGTTTGGGGCACCAACATTGAAATCAAGCTCCACGTGCTTGAGATGGAGTCACAATCCACCCCTAGCCCCACTGCTACCGTGCCCGCTGACGCGGATTACACGCCACCGCTATCGCCTTTCACCGAGGCAACATCAGACAAACGCGGTAAGCTCGCGGGCCTGAATCCCAAGTATCAATTCAGCAACTTCGTCGTCGGCAGCAACAGCCAATTCGCCCATGCCGCCTGCCAAGCCGTTGCGGCGAACAAAGCCGTAGGCTACAATCCTCTGTTCATCCACGGCAGCTCCGGACTGGGGAAAACCCACCTGATGCAAGCGATTGGTCACGAGTGGCTCCGCAATCGGCCACAATCAAGGGTAGTGTATCTGACCAGCGAAATATTCACCAATGAGTTCATTGCCGCCGTGCGCAAGGGAGATCTCGAAAAATTTCGTCAACGCTACCGCACCGCCGAGCTGATGCTGATCGACGACGTGCAGTTCATCGCTGGCAAGGAGCGAACACAGGAAGAGTTTTTTCACACGTTCAACACCTTGCTCGACGGCCAACGCCAGGTTGTGCTGACGAGTGACGTGCCCGCCGCGGAGATCAAATCGCTGGAACCACGCTTGGTTTCACGATTCGAGTGTGGCCTGACTGTCGAATTGCAAGTCCCGCAAGTCGAGACCCGAATGGCGATTATTCATCGCAAAATGGAAGAACTCAAAGTTCGACTCGACGAGAAAATTGTGGTCTTTCTCGCCGAGAAAATTCGCAGCAACGTTCGCCGCTTGGAAGGCGCGCTGACACGAATCGTCACTTACGCCTCACTCGCGGGCAATGACATTCCGCTGGAAAAAATCGAATTGATGCTGCGAGACCTCCTGCGCGAGGAAATGGAAAAACAAATCACAATCGATGCCATTCAAAAAGCCGTCGCCGAGCACTTTGAGCTGCGCCTGGCGGACATGACCAGCCGCCGTCGCCCCATCAACGTGGCTTACCCACGTCAGCTCGCCATGTATCTGAGCCGACAACACACCCGGCTCTCGCTCATGGAAATTGGCGAGGCTTTCGGCGGACGCGATCATGGCACAGTGATTCACGCGTGCAAGAAGATCAAACAAAGCATGGATCAAGATCCTGAAACCAAAAAACTGCTAGACAGATTGGAACACAACTTGCGTCATTGAACCCAGCACCACGGCTGCCTTTCTGATATTCTGCCATGTCATCGCCCACAAGTTCACTCGACACCACGCTCACACTGTTGCAAGAACTCACCGAAGCCCATGCCATTTCTGGGCATGAGGATGAAGTGCGCGCCATTTTCATCGAGGAATTGGGAGAATTGGGTGAACTCAGTGCAGACCGCTTGGGCTCGGTTTTTTGTGAAATGGGGCATGGGCCCCGGGTGATGGTCACCGCACATATGGATGAAATTGGCATGATGGTGCAGCACATCACACCACAAGGTTTTTTGCAGTTTGTTGGCATTGGCGGATGGTGGGAGCATAGTTTGCTATCCCAGCGTGTCGAAATTCTCACGCACAAGGGCGAGAAAGTTCTCGGGGTGATTTCCTCACGACCACCGCACTTTTTGCCTGCGGCGCAGCGCTCACAACTGATTCCGCTCGATCAAATGTTCATCGATGTCGGCGCTTCCAGCCGCCAGGAAGCGGAATCGCAGATGGGCATTCGCGTTGGCGACCCCATCGCACCCGTCAGTCACTTCACGGCCATGGCTCGTCGCGGTCATTACATGGCCAAAGCCTTCGATAACCGGGTCGGCGTTGCGGCGATGATCCAGTGTGGTCAGAGCTTGTTTGACCGCGCTCATCCGAATCGGCTGATTCTTGCGGGCACGGTGCAAGAAGAAATCGGACTGCGAGGCGCTAAAACGGCGGCACAACACGCGCGTCCCGATGTCGCGTTGGTGTTGGAAGGTCCTCCGGCTGACGACTCACCAGGTTTCTCGCTGAGTGAATCCCAAGGCAAACTCGGCAGTGGCGTGCAGATTCGTCTGTTCGATCCCACCGCGATCAGCAATCCCCGCTTGGTCGATCTGGCGATTCGCACCGCGAAGGAACTCGCCATTCCCCATCAAATCACCGTGCGTCGCAGCGGCGGAACCGATGCCGGCGCCCTCCATCTCGCAAATGAAGGTGTCCCTACCCTCGTGCTCGGGGTTCCGGCACGCTACATTCACTCGCACAACGCCATCATCGATATCGAGGATTACCACAGCATGCTCGCCTTGACGAACGCGCTGGTCTGCCGCCTAGACGCAACACAGATTGAACGCTTGGTGAACTTTTTCTAACCCCCATTGACCAGGCTAGGGATTCCAGGCTGTGCACCGTCATCGTCATGCGACCGTGTCAACATGCTGTCCACCGCTCTCACGCATCCAGGGGGGCAGGAAAGCGCTCAGCGACGACGACGCAGCCCAATCAACACGCAGCTCAACCCGGTGAGCAAACCTGTCGTCGGTTCTGGCACTGCCGAAATCACCTCGACTGCCCCCGAGTTATTCACTTCCTCGTTCTTGATGTCCTTATCCGAGGCCAAAGTCACCACAAAATTGTCCAGATACAAATGCGGATTGGCCCCACCCACGATGCTTAATCGCACCTTCTCCTCGGAGGCCACGAAGTCAAACGATGCGCGACTCCACAACAGGCCACCCCGCTCGCTTTGTTCGATTTTCGATTGCACCAGTTCAAACTTCTCCCGGTCAATGATCACGACCTCACCGTTGCCCTCGGGGTTAAAATAAGCAAAAGTCAGCGTGTATTTCTGCTCAGGCTTGAGATCCACGACCGCAGTCGAAAACTCATAGCCAGACAAACCGGATTCATTGCGATCGAGCTCGATCCACTGCGATCCATCAACCGGCTCGCTCATTTTACCAGAATATTCCTTCGAATACCCGCCCCCGCCAAGTCCTTCTGTCAGTTCCCACTGCAGCGGGCCTTCTTTCGCATAAAAATCATTGCGCGCACCAGATTCCCATCGATTCTCCTCAAAGGAACCATTAAGCACTGTTTGCGCGGGGGCGACGCTTCCCAAGATCACAAAAGCAGTCAGCATCAATGCCGACATCTCACTGCCAACAGGAGCAAAGTGACTCGGCTTCGATAAAGATTTCGCAAGATAACGTTTTTGTTTCATTGATGATGGGTGGTGATGCATGCTTGAGACTGCAAGACACATGCCAACCTCAAAAATTAACACAAAAACACCGAAAATCAACGCGCAATCAATAATAAATATAGATGATTCAGATTGTGATGAATTAAATCAATTTGATTGACGATAAAAAATGTAATCCTTACAGGGTTTTCAGAAGATCAAAGGTAAAATTGACAGCCCAAAGCCAGTCAACACTCAAGCCAGCGCAGCACGCACACCTGCAGAATCAATGCCTCGCAATTCAAAAAGCTTCAACACGGTATCTTCGATCAAATTATTCGGACACGAAGCTCCTGCCGTGATGCCAATCACCACCGGCGCCGCACCTGTTAAGAGTGTCGGATAGCTCGAGCTAATCTCACCATGCGATTGCAAATCATAATGAACAATTGCTTCAAAATCACGCAAGCACTCCGCATTGCGAATGAAAAACGTCGGCAGATGTTCCGAACCGATCTCCACCAAGTGCGTTGTATTCGAACTATTATAACCTCCCACCACAAACAGAACATCCATGGGCTGGCGCAACATCTCGAACAACGCGTCCTGACGTTCCTGCGTGGCACCACAGATCGTATCGAAAACCTGAAAACGCCCCGCATCTCCATCGCGGGTGACAATAGCCTGCTTCAAGCGACGTTGAATCTCCTCAGTCTCACTCTTCAGCATCGTTGTCTGATTCGCCACCCCGATCGCCAGCAAATGCGTGTCGGGATCAAAACCCGGCGACATGGCATTGGCAAATCGATGCAAAAACGCGTCGCGATCTCCTTTTCCAATAACGTAATCACAGACGTAATCCACATCCGCTAAACTTAGCACCACCAAATAATGACCCTTGCCATCATCGCCGCGCGCGCGCGAGGCTGTTGCGCGCGTTTCCTCATGGCTCGCCTTGCCGTGAATGATCGATGTGATCCCTTCTTTGGCATATGAGCGCACCCGACGCCACACCTTCATCACATCGCCACAAGTCGTGTCCACCACATAACAGCCTTTCTCCTCGATCACTTGCATGAATAGCGTCGGCGCACCGAAAGCGGGCACGATCACCACATCCTCAGCATGCAACTCATCATACTCAGCCGTCAACTCCTGCCACGGCAGCGACACAATCCCCATGTCAACCAATTGACGATTGACCTCTGGATTATGAATGATCTCACCGATTAAAAAAATCCGCTGATCGGGAAACACGCGACGAGAGGCATAGGCCAAGTTGATCGCCCGCTCCACACCGTAGCAAAAGCCAAATTGCTGGGCTAACCGCAACGTGGTGGCTCCAATGGTCAATTCCCCCCCGCGTTCGCGCAATCGTTCCACGACCGATGACTCGTAATGTGCCGCTACCTCCGCAGTAACGCGATCCATCACGTCTGGGCGACGCACATTGACACGAGAACGCTTAAGGGAAGATTCGCTGGCTTGAGACATGTTGCCGGGAGGCTACAGCTAAAACTGGCGCAATCCAATGCAAAAATGACGATTCACAGCAAATCGGATGATGTCACCGAAGTCTGATCCCGCTCACCGAGATGCCGCGCGTGCTGAATCACATTCTGAATCCGACCATCAAAGCGAAAACCATGACAGCTTGGACACAACGCCGCGGTAACCGTCACGATCGAATCACACCCCATGCATACCTTGTAGGCAACGGGGTTGGAGATGATCATCATGGCTTTCTCGCGGCGACTCTGGGGCGTTTTCATGACAAATGGATAGAATTCAAATCATGAGCGAAGCAACAAGCAAAAAACGTGTGTCAATCCTGCAATGTCGTTTTAGTCGGCCAACCACCGCCCAACAGCTTGATCCGTGGTCGATGACCATCCTTCGGGAAACGCAGGCAAAAAAAGAGGAAAAGCAGGCAAAAGAAACGCCGACAAAGCAGAACTAAATTCAACAATAAGGGTGAATCCATGGAGATTCACCCAAAAGACCGCCGATTACTGCCCACATCTACAGAACTTGGCCTACATGAACATAACATGTCATCCGTAGCCAACCATTGACGAATGCGCAGCCAACCAGGGCAGATGCGCAGCAATCATTAACTGCTGCGAAACTGGCGCTACCATCAAGCGGAAGCCGTCGAAGCACCGCTCGTTGCCACAGCAAACGCTTTGGCTGTCTTGCTCTTGATGTTGGCTGCTTTGTTCGCGTGAATCAAATTGGTTTTCGCGGCCTTATCAACCGCCGAACTCAACGCCACCACTGCTGCTTGAGCGACCTTCACATCACCACCAGAAATGGCCTCCAACGCCTTCTTGCGCAAGGTTTTAATGCGGCTTTTCTGAGCACGATTGCGCTCGGTGCGAACTTCAGTTTGACGAATGCGCTTTTTTGCTGATTTGGTGTGAGCCATGATGAATTGCGATTAGTATGTCTTGAAAAAGTGTGTCTTGAAAAAATCTCTTAAAAAAGAACCTTGATGCCGCATTGACTGCTTGATGAACGAAAGTAACGTCCAACAAACAAAGGATGCAAATCAAGCACGCGAATGATCATAAAATCATGCACGGGGCGGTTATAGTGAAATAATTCTGCACATTGTCAAGAAAAAGACTCCAAAAAGCGGTTCAAAATTGATTTTCACAAAAAAGGCATTGCCAAACCAGCTCCCACCCGCTTAAGATCTTCGTCCACCACCAACAGGGCAGATGTCAGAGTGGTCGAATGAGCACGCTTGGAAAGCGTGTGTGGCAGTAATGTCACCGAGGGTTCGAATCCCTCTCTGTCCGCCATTTTCAGTAGCCACACCAAAGACTGGGGAGAAAGTGGTTTTGAGGTTAGGATGGTGATGGTGTATGGCAATGTTGCCGCATTGAGCAATGACGCTAGGCGGTGGTTTTCGAAGTTTCGGAAGCCTTCGGTGATTCCGTTGATGCGCGCGAATCGGGGTTTGGAGGGTGTCAGTCGGGTCATGAGGCAGGAAAGCGAATTTTGGTGAAGTTCATGGCGCGTTTTCTCGTTAGAAGTTCTGGTTTCACCGCTGTAACGTCCGATGGGCTGTATCGAAATGAGCCGGTGGCGTCAGCCACAGGGAAACCGACGCAATGAAACGACGATGAGGCAGAACTCACGGGCGCGAAGCCTCGACACTAAGCTCCTGAAACGCCGTGTTTTCCTCCACTTCGGTGATGGGTCCCACCTGCCAGACAATCCACCGCGCAGTGGCCAAGTTCTGTCCTGGCTGGGCGCGCAGAGCAGCCGCATGAAAATCGCCCGCAGGCAGACTTGCCGTGTCGAGCGTTCCAAGCGCAACAAAACGCTGGCGATCATTGGTGTCCCAGCCGGGGTCCGACTTCGAATCGCTGGCAAAAATGGTCACGCGCTGACGCGCGCGATTGCCATTTTGATTGTATGACCACGACGACACCATGCGGATCGGCTTCACCTCACCCAGATCAAGTTTGTAAGCCCCGCGCGCGCCATTGCCAAAAATGGGACCATAATTCGCCGCCAGCTTGCCATCGATCAGACTCGCAAGAGGTTCGTTGTTGACCTTCAGGCTGGCTGTCAACTTGCCAGTGGTGGCTGATTCGAGCACCACTTTTCTCAAATCAGCTGGAGACTTCACAGACTCCGCGATGAGGTGGCTGCTTGGCAACACGCGCCTCCTCTCTGGCTTCTGATTCCGCACCACCACCAACTGCAGCGGAGCGTTCTCGGCTTTGAGAATCGCCGCAAAAAAATGAGCCACTTTCGGGGTTTTCATGCCATTGACCTCTTGGATCAAGTCGTTGGATTGCAAGCCTGCTGCCGCCGCTGCAGAACCAGCAGGAACCGCTACAAGCTGCACTCCGCCGTCTTCGCGGCCGACCCCGAATGCGGAAAATTCTTCGCCTTCCAATCCATGCAAACTCGCGCCAAGCCAGTATTGAGCCAGTGACTCCGGTTCCTGCTTGTTTGACTCTTGACGAACCGGAACCTCAAAACGCGGAACCGACGCCCGCGCCTTCAGCCCCGTTTTTTTCACCCCAAATTGATCCATGGGAAAATTCTTGAAACCCAATTTCAGCGCTGGCGAGTCCTCGCGCACCCTAAAATCGCCATGGCTCGGATCCACAAACATCGGGTCCCCCGCGATGGAATTCGGATCACAGCCTTTCTGCCGCGCCGCGTTCAGCGCACTGTTGTTGCCAAACAAATTGCGATCCACCCCCTTTCCCCAGCCTTTGGGCATTCCGATGTCGGCGTGCGTGACCATCACAATGTTGTGGTGAAATGTGTCACCGCTGTCCTCGAACCACACATGCGGATGAAAACCACTGTTCACGAAGATGTTATTGTAGGCGGTGCGCCCATAGCCCTCACGAAATTTTAATCCGCCATTGAGCATCACATTGTTGTAAATTTCATAACGCGAAGACCCGTCGTCGAGGTCCACGTCCCAACCGTGATCACACCGCCACCGTGAATTGCGAATCACAATCGGTTTCACCACGTCCAAAAACGGCAACTGCGGATCTTTTTTCACCTCCGGCTGCGAGACCCCACGGTGGTTGGGTGCCCAATAACGGTCGCGTCCCCAAGAGTTGAATGATCCATGATCATGGGTCTCCAACACGGTATCAAACACATCACAACGCTCAATCAGATGGCCACCCCAACATCCATCGCCAATGTTGATTCCAGCACGAGCACAATCGTAAATCGAACAATCGCGCACCACGATGCCCTGGGCCATCGCAATCTGCACTCCCGCGGGCTGTCGCTCCACACGTCCGATGCCATGAATCAGGCTATCCTCGACGAAACACTCCGCTGGATAATGGTTCGACTTCGGACCAGGCGTGCGATCCATTTTCGTCAAATCCTGCGTTTGTCCATACTCAAACAAAGGAGCCCGCACGGCATTGGGATCCCCGACAAAGCACACCCCACTCGCGCCGCTGTCATGAATATGACAGCCTTTGATTCCCGAACGCCGATTGTAGCCATTGAAAAAAATCGCATTTCCGCCCAGCTGATCAAACTCGCTATCGAGCACGCGCACGTCTTCCGTCCCGGTCAGGGTCACCGCACCACCGCGATCAATCGTCCAATCCGAGCGCAACAAGGGCTCTTTGTTGTTCATGAATGTGCGCGCGGCGTGGCGATAGAGAAAACCCCTCAACGTGGTGAAGCGCACGGGTGCCGACTCACTGCCTTGGAATTCGATCAAATGAGCCAAGCGCACCACCTCGACCTCAACCTTGGACAAATCGACACCAGGCTCTGGTTTGAAATAAAGTGTGTTGGTTTTTGCCTGGTGAAACCACTCGCCCGGAGCATCGAGCTCCTCGAAAATGTTTTCCACCATGCGAAACTCCGGGTGCATTCCATTTTGCCGATTATTCTGCCAGCCACCCTCGTAAGCAACCGTGCCATCTGCGTTTTTGCCAGTGATGCGGTAGTGATAACCGCCCCAACGGTGCACATGCATGGCATGGATGTATCCACCGGTGGGATCCGACCACTTGGCCGCGCGCTCGCGCGAAAACGCATCGGCGGCATAGCCCTGATAAGCGGCGGTCACCTGCGCCGCATCATAGTTGGGATAGCGAGCCATGCGCTGACGCACCCCATCTGTGAATAATTGGTCAATGACCAAACCCGCCGGCGTGTTGGCTTGAAAAATGCCATCTCGATATGCACTCCATTTCAGGCTCAAGCGCATCCCGCCACTCAGAATCGCCTTGCCTTCGTTTTCAGCCTCATAGACCACCGGATGCTTTTCTGAGCCAGAATCACCCGCGCGAAAAACCAAGGTTTCCGGCAAGTAGTAAACCCCATCCGCCACGCGCACGGTGACGGATTCCCGCCCCGCCCATTGGCGCGCCAGATCACGAGCCGCCGCGAGGGTTTTTACCGGCTTTTCGCGACTGCCTGGCTGACTGTCCGAACCTGCAGGATTCACGTGAATGTCGACCGCATGCAGCCATCCCGCACCCAGCAGGGCGAGACAGGAGGAGCGAGCAAAAACATGACTCGGAACATGAAACAATGTGAACATCTGATATGCAACGTTGGTCGATTCATTCCAACTACGTGCAAAATCAAGGAATTGATCAATCAAAATAACATGGACCAGCATTGTCGCGTCACGCCCTTCCGCCAGCAACCAATCGCAGCATCATGGGACACACGCAATGTGCGCGCCATTTTTTGCACAAAACACCCGGGGGAAATTGCACACGCGCGCGGCAAAACACTGAGACTGATCAGCTTAGCTTGATCCAACAACACTAATGGCTTGACTTAGAGGCTTCATCGCGTAGGCATGCTGGCGTCAATAGCCCATCTTACACGCCGCTTGCTTCGTTAGGCGACTGATCGGCTCTGACATTCAACAACAGCTCGAATTCAACAGTTTACCCCAATTGGAGAGACTTCGATCCTACATTACGAAAACGATGAATCGCAAAAAAATCCTGTCACGCCGTTTTTTCCTCAAAGCCGGCATCGGTCTGGCAGCATCAGCCCCGATGTTCATCGGAGCGGCGGGTTTTCCCACCCCCAGCCGAACGCGGGCGGATTTCGATCAACAGCGCGATTGGTGGTTTCAGGCTCGCTACGGGATGTTCATTCATTGGGGATTATACTCCATCAATGGCTGGCATGAGCAAGATCAATGGCGCCGCCGCATCCCGCGTGCGGAATACGTGAAGCTTCAGCAGCAATGGAACCCCGTCCATTTTGATCCCGACCACTGGATCGATCTCGCCGAGGCGGCAGGCATGAAATACATCTGCCTCACCACCAAGCATCACGATGGTTTCTGTCTGTGGGACACCAAGCAAACGAGTTACAACACCATGAACACGCCCTACGGCAAGGACGTGCTCAAGCAGCTAGCGGATGCGTGCCATCGTCGCCAGTTTCCGCTTTGTCTCTACTACTCAGTTGCGGACTGGCATCACCCCAACTATCCCAATGAGGGCCGGCACCACGAGCTGGAGCCGCAGGCGGGTGATGAACCCGATTGGAACAAGTATCTCGAATTCCTCAAAGCTCAGGTGCGCGAACTCTGCACCAACTACGGCGAAATTCATGGTTTCTGGTGGGACATGAATGTGCCAGAATACAAAGACCCGTCCATCAATGCGATGATCCGGCAGCTACAGCCCAAAGCGATGATCAATAATCGCGGGTTCGATGGTGGCGACTTCGGCACGCCGGAGCGCGATTGGGATAAATCTGTCAAAACCAGCAAGCAATTTGATTCACCGATCGAAGCCTGTCAGTCCGTTGGGTATCAGAGCTGGTGCTATCGCATCGACGAAGATTATTACAGTGACGCGCACTTGATCCGCAGCATCCAAAATGTGCTCGCTAAGGGTGGAAATTACCTGCTCAACGTTGGCCCGAAACCAGACGGCACAATCCCCGCAGAGGCGGAAACCCTTCTGCGCAACATTGGCAAATGGTTTGATTCGGTCAAGGAATCGATGTTGGACGTCGAGTCCGCTGCGGATTTGACAACGAATCGAGACGTGGTGCTCACCCGCCGCGGAAATGATCTGTATGTGCATTTAGTGAAGGAGCTCGAGACAGGCGCTATTTTCCTTCATCCGCTGACAAGCCTACCGCGCAAAGCAACCCTGATGAATCTGGGGCTGGAGTTGCCGTGCGATGTGCAGTATTTTCCTCGCCAGCACAACCAGAAGCCGGAGCGCTGTCTGCGGATCAAGAATCTTCCGGTCAATGACCATCCAACTTGCGGATGGGTGCTAAAGCTGCAATTCGATGCCATTCCTACAGCTGTTGAGCCCGAGAACTCCGGCGATGAAACCAAATAATCCAATCACGCCTGATCGCTCCATTTGTTGGTTGATTGACCAATAGCGCAACAACCTCCACGGCCTGAGCCATGGTTCAGGGTGTTTGGATGTGGCCAATCAATTCCTAGTAGCACAAACAAGCATCCGCACAACCAGGGAATTGAGCAAAGAATCAAGCGCTAACATCACCGACAATCATGCGCACGAGATCGCGAGGCTCGTGCCAGCGACTTCGATGATTAACCCGTGACAAGCGCCCGATTACGCTAACAAAACGCATTGACTCATGGATTTGTCACCCTCAACCTAACAAATTTGCGCCCATTTCCGGCACTCATCGTGGCTTTGATTGTTTGTCTTACCTCGTTATTCTCAATTACTTCTTGAGTGATGCCCGAAACACTCCAGAGCCAACCGGATAAAGAGTCACTAGATTCAACCGCAAAGACAAATCCATCCGCCAGCGCGGCTTTGCTGCGCGTGTAAGTAAACTCAAGACGCTCCCCTACTTTTTGCAGCGTTGCCTCCAACGTCGTGAACGACCTAGGATTCTGACCCGATGCAAACTCGAGCAAGTTATTTTCTCCATCGAAATTCAAGTCCACATCATTGGCCGCGAAGCCCGAGCTTTCGATATGGCCAAAGTGTTCGTAACGCCAGGTTTCGTAGTGGCTGAGAGCCGTGAGCGTCACGTCATTTCCATCGCCACCGACGTAGCTGATTTTCCATCCACGATCCATCAGCGGGAGCACCGCTCCTTCTGGCAACCCGGTGAAGTGGCCGTTCACAGCGCCCACGCCTGCATGATTGACGATCACAAATGCACTGTTCGGAGGCATGCCTGTGCTTGATTGAACGCGGAGAGTGCCAGCGAGTGTCACACGACCACGAACATTTAATTGATCCGCACCCATGGCATTGTTGATGTCAATCACCAACTCGCCGCCCAAGTCAGCATTTGCCACAGAAAAAGTCCCCACATCGTCCGCACCAGGGGCAACACTGGCCCCAGCAGCAATGATCACGTCTCCGGCGACACCGTTGCCTGCGAGAGAAGCTCCGCTGGACACGCGAATGGGGCTTGCTGAAAAATCGCCATTGATCAGCAAAGACCCCGCATTGAGATTAGTGGCACCGCTGAAGTCACTGGCACCCGTCAATGTTAATGTAGCAGCGTCATTCACTGTCAAATAGCCCGAGCCAGAAATACGAGCTGGGATGGAAAGTTGACCGCTGCGATCGATCACCAGTGAGCCGTTGAGAACAATCTCACCAGAACCCAGCGATCCTGTGAATCCACCATCTCCGAGTTGGAGAGTGGCACCCGAGTTGATTGTCCAACCACCGGTGAAAGCAGCGTTATCTCTGGTGAGACAAACCACCCCGCCGGCACCAGAGCCTGAAGCAATGCTCAACCGACCCGTGCCACTCAGCGGCGCAGCAAACACCATTGTTCGGGTTGACTTATCGGCATCGAGAACCGAAGCGGCATCGACTTGGGCAGTAGAACCAGCGATCGTGACGCGAGTGCCATCATCGCCCACGCGGATACTGCCGCCATTGAGGAAAAGCCGATCGATGACGAGGACATTGTCATTGGCGCCTTTGGTTATGAGCTTACCGCCGGCATCGAGGGAAAGTGAGTAACCGCCAAAGGTCGTGACTCCCGAGCCACCATTGGTCGGAGTGGGGCTGCGCAGTTCCTTGTTGGTCGTGAAATAATCATTTGCGAGAGATGGAGCAGCGGCGTTGCTCCAATTCAAGCTTGAGTTGTAAGAGCTGGAGCCGAATGCATCGCCATTTTTGAGCGTCACCACCCCGCGCGGTGGGATGCCAGTGGTAAAACTCCACACTGTGCCAGTGGTGGTGCCGCCCGTGGCCTCGGCATCAACACGCCAATAGTAGGTCGTCGTGCCGGAAAGCCCTGCAAGATCAAAATCAGGCGTGGCACTGGCGCCACGATATTCCGGCGCGCCAATGCTAGCTGTGGCGACAGCAGCGGCGCTGGTGCCGAGGTAAACATGATACAACGACGCGTGCTCCACCGCACCCCATGACAGCGTGACTTTTGGAGAAATGAACGTCGCAGAATCAGCAGGAACGGGATTTGCCGCCTGATTCGCAATGAAATCAGCAGCTGCGGGAATCACAAAAAGCGTGATGCTCTGCGGCGGCAGTTCCGTGGAAAAACTGTTGGCGGTAAGGAAGAGATCCGCTTGCCGAGTGATGACACCAGTCGCATCGAGACGCCACGCTTGAGCAACGCCACGATGGGAAAAATTTGCCAACGCAAGGTTGGTGGTGCGACTGCCAATCGGCTGTTTATTCAATGCCATGATTGTTAAAGCCCCATCGGAGGAACGCTCAGCTGCGAACGCATTAATCTCATCGGGATTCGCTGAAGTGCTGGATAAAACAGAAGTATCGCCAAAGGCTGAGCGCCGGTTGTCGTAATTCCGATACATCTTCATCGCCTTATAAGTGAGATTGGTGGGAGAGTTCGCAGCGGACCCCCAGCGCGTGGCGAGATCGAGGCCTTCGCGCCCAAAGATACCGAGCACCTCCGCTTGGATGACGGCACCAGCGATGGTATTTTCTGAGCCCCAGTTGTATTCAGTGATGCCTATCTTGGTGCCTGGATAATTCGCCGCAACCCACGCGCGCATGTTCGGAATCAGATTGATCACCGCATTGATCCACGACTGATCAACCCAGGCGGGATCCCACAGAGAACGTGTGCTTTGATTGAGACTGAAAATTCTCTCCAACGATCCTTCAGTCCCAGCGATGTTGGCGTAGTAGTGCAGAGTCAGGACATCCAGCAATCGACGGTTAGTCGCATTGTGATTGGCCTGCATCTGCGCGAGCAGCCATGGGTAATAGTTTTTCCAATCAAGCCAGCCCCACTCATCGGCAGCCATCACGATCGCAGTGGGGTCGCGATCCTTGATCATGGTGCTGTAAGAAATAACATAATCGCGTATCTCCTCACGGCTTGGTTCGGCTCCGCCACGAACATCGCGGTGGGTCGAGTCCCAAAGTTTTGGTTCATTATCAAGCGCATAGTAACGAACTCCGCCATGGCGCGAGTCGCCCCAAGTGGAGATGAGGTGATCAACGTAACCAGATTGATAAGCCACAGCGTTGGCAGGGAAATAATTCGCGTCGTTGGGGTCCGAGCGAAATCGCGGGTCCGCGTGATTAGGGGTAAGACTGACCGTGGGATTTGCAACGTTTGCCGCGCGTTCCGCTGCGGCAGTGCTGGCGCGATAGGGGATCGGATTGCCTGTGGAATCAAGCACTAGCGTGCCGCTTCCGGCATCTGGCAAGCCGTATGGCTCGTTGGCTGTTTGCAGTCCATATTTACTCTGCGAAAAGGAATACGTGTTGGGCTTGGGCATCCAACCAATCGTCGGAATCGCGACGATGACATCAGCCCTAGCGTCCTTGCTAGCGCGAACATAGGTGTCGGTGCCGGAACCCGCAGCTCCTCCGCCAGCACTGGAAGTGTAATACCAGTTCTGGCAAATGTTGTGCGAATTCGTCTTGTAATCATAGCGACTCTCCACTTCCCCACCGCGACGATTGATGGTGTAGTTCAACTCTCGCAGCGAAGCCGGATCAGCTAGATTGTTAGTGCCGTAGATCAGCGGACTGATCGGCCTGCGATTCGATTGAGCGTCAATCGAGAACGTGACTGGTGAGTTATCCAGAACATACACCGTGCGAGTGGATGACTGCTGAACAAAGTCGGCATTTTGACCCACAGCGAGGTCGTAAACAACACGAGCGGTGAGCTTCGGCTTGGAAACAGGGACGTTGATCCAGTTGTATGAATAGGGAGCTGTCAAGTCTTCTCCTAGCAGAGTGGCACCATTGTAGAATTGCACTTTTTTAATGGTCGCGTTACCCGGTGTCACGTTAGCCGTGATCGCGATGGTGGCAGGAGAAGCGAACAGCTGATTCTCCATCGGTGAGTCAACAGAAATCAATGGAGGCGTGGAAAGGTTGAGTCCGGAGGTCACCGCAGCATAAGTCGTGCCGATGCGGAATTCGTCCATCATGCTCTGGGCAGCGCTGCCAAAATAGAGCAAGGCGCGGCCATCGCTGCTGGATGTTGAACGGGTAGCCGTGAATCCACTGCGGCGCAGCGGGGCATTTCCCGTGGGCTCGGTGGTCTGATTGACCCAAACATCCAGCGCATCCGCGTTAGGAGTGGTGGAGAGAGTGAACCGTCCGACAACCAATATGGTCTTAGAAATCCCAAGACAAGCCAGCAAACCTGGACCGGAAGTGGAAGCATCAGTGCCGTAGAGTGTGCTGCCGTGCCGTAAAAAAATGTAGGTGTCGGCGGAACTGGATGAGCTATTGGCAGCGGCCTTGGTGGCGAGGGCGATTCCATGGCCGGAGGTGCTGCTACCCTTGTCGCCGAAAGGCAGCACAAGGGTATCGCTCGTGGAAGTGTTCGTCGCACGAATCAGGCAGGAAAACCAAACAACAGCACCGTTGACAAATCCACTGGCGGGGGTGAACCATTGACGAGTCGCAGCAAAAGAACCGCCGTTGTCCCGCAGCGCCCCGCCTGCGCTCACATAACCGGGGTAACTTAACCCACTCGACGTGATCACAGGGGAACTAACAGGTGTGGGACTACCGATGGCCAGCCAGTTGCTCAACCAACCCGAGCCGCCAGACTGACCGACGAGATTGGCAGCGTTGGAATAGGCAAAGCGCTCCTCTGCGTTTTGAGCATCAAGGCCCTGGCACAGACAAGCGATGACCAGCCATCGCTGCCACCAACCCCATAAAAAACGATAACGATTGGTGATCAGGATCATGACCTACCATACGCTAGTGAAATCACGCATGGCACTCGCCCAATCAACTCATTCGAACTACAAAAAGATCACCCAAAAGCATGAGACACGGCACCGCGTCAGCGACAACTAAAGACCCACTTGCCGGGCGCAACGTCAAAGCAAACATGATCGGTCCGCGCAGCCGCTGAGCTTATTCCCATTAAATTGAATCGTTGCGCCCGATTCGGCTGTTTCGCACTCCAGACCAGCTGACCATTGGCAACAATTTCACTGAGTTGATGCTCCACCACCGGAATGCACACGCGCGCCTTGGTGGTGGCAGGCGACTTAAGCGTCAGCTGAAACGACTTCGGCTCTCGGGCGATGGCGACCTCGATCCGCCCTCGAACGGTATCAAAACCCGCCTTGACCTTCTTCAAGAGACCAAGCTGAGGTCGCACTTCGTAGGTTTCAAAGCCAGGTGTCAACGGTGCTACCCCGGCAAAATACTGCGTCATCAGCGTCAGTGGCCCGCCACTCCACGCGTGATTGATCGTGCCACCACCAAAACCCTCGCTGCCAATGCCCCAACCCTCCCACAATGTGGAGTAATCGGGATGATCGATCATTTTTTGATAGCGACGTTCAATGCGCTGCTGCGCGAGATCGGCACGATTCAACAAGCACAAGGCCTCGCCGACATATTTTTCCATGTAGGGACTGGCATGTTCAGTTTTGCTCAACAGCTCAATGATGGCCGCGTGCTGTTCCGGTTGCGTCAATCCTGCCACCACCGCCAAGGCGTTTGCGCGATCATCGGTGAGCCCCGGGAAATCAGGTGAACGGTATTCCTTGCCATTCCAGAAATAGGGGTTGAAAGCCGTTGCAATCGAATGCAAGCGGGCATCAATCCACGCGAGATCCTGCGGATGTTGCAAGCACAGCGCCATCTCGCGCATGCCCTTGAGAGCTAGATAATACCACGCATTATTCAGCGCAAACATGTCCACATTCTCACCCCAATCACCCCACTCCCACGACCCCTTGCGCGGTTCCACCAATCCATTTGCCCGCATGCCCCACGTTTCCATGTAACGTTTCACTCCCGGATAAACGTTTCGCAGGGTGTCGAGGTCGCCGCTGTAAAGACCATAAGTCCAGAAACCCTTTTCGCCAATGCTCGCCAACATCTGCAAGGGCAAGTCTCGATCCCAATTCCCCGCTGGGACGGGAGAAAACAGCGTGCCGTCGGGTCGCTGCCAGCTCATCAGGTTGTCGATGCACTTGCGAGCCAGCAAGTCACTGCGACGATCAAGAGCGTAAAAGGCCTCGCCCACTTCCAGCACCGCATCCCCCCACCACAAGGCGCGCTCGCGATCCGGACAATCCATGTAGGTGTCGCGCATGGTCAGGTAAAGCGTGCGCACCGCCTTTGCGCGCAAGCGGTTGAAGAAATCATGATCGCACTCGAACGTGCCATTCATTTCAGTGTCGAAGCCGGTTTCGCGGTATTGCAGCTCGAGCACGCGCACGCCTGCTGGCACCTCATACCACACCTCGTGACCATTCATCCAGCCCAGGCACTCAAACGATTGCTCACCCTCGCGGGTCACATACTCGGCGCGGACGTTGTTTTCGCCACCGCCCTTGTAGTTATCTGTCTGGATTTTGATCACCTGTCCCGCCTTGGCCTCGACCCGGAGGCGTGGGGTCACTTGAGCGTTGTAAGGCAGTTTCGCCTTGATGAGTTGACCCGTGGAGACCAGCGGCATGGCAGGAGCTTGGACATAGGGTTTAAGACCGTAGTCCTTCCACATCGGCATGGCACGCGCGCGCAACTGATTCCAAGGCGAACAACCAGCTGGCCCCAGTTCTGCGGCTTGTGACCATTCTGAGTCGCGATAGCCGGGCTGCGGCCAGTCAAGCATGTCCTTGGTGGCGTCAAAGCGGATGTTGGACTCCGGCAAGCGATAATTCGGATGCGGGGCATCGGTGTCCGCGAATGCTGGATGAACGCAGGCACGCCAGCTCTGATCCGATATCACCCGTGATTGATCACTGTTCAGCTCGAACAGCAACCCACTGCGTCCACTGCTTTTGTGGCTAAACCCTTCCTTGCCAAAATACCACACGAGCACAGCCACCGTGTTCGAACCCGATTTCAAGAACGGCGCGAGCTCGAGTTCATCGTAGTATGTGTCCTGCGGCGTTGGACCGCGCTTTAAACCGCCCTCGCGCACCACGAGGCGACCGTTGATCCACAACCAGTATTTCGAATCCACCGCAATCCGCGCCCGCGCGCTCTTCGGTTTCGCGGGGAGATTCAGCTCTTTGCGAAAGCAAGACCACAGATTGGCGCGCGTTTCGAGATGCGGAACGCTGATCCACTTGGCCGACCATTCCTGTTGGTCGTTGGCTAACACCGCAACAGCCGTGGCTTCGCTCGGCGATGGCCCCATCTTCGCCTTCTCAGCCGCCGAGCCGCATGCGCAGAAGACACCGACAAACGCGACGCCATAGATGTTGATGAATTTACCAGTCATAAAAATAAAAATGTTCTTCCTCAGTCAATGGGTGTTCCATTCGCCGCACGAAATCGTAGCTCTGGCCTTGATCGACACATCAAAGCTGTCACAAATTCGTCCGCCGCACGTGCATGACAGCTTCTGCGTTTAATTAAAAAAACATCGCCCAAATGGAGTCAAGGCTCAATGAACAAGCGACGCGCTGTCATCGCAGCAACGAACTTCGTGGCGGCCTCAGGGCGTGGAAACTTTGAGACGGACGAACCGTTTCCCCGTGGTGGGAGCCGGTATCGTCGCTTTGACCGTTTGCACCGAGCCATCTGTCATGACCGTGCCGGAACCAACGGATGTCCAGGATCCAGCCGACAGGACGTCACTATACTCAACCGCAAACACGAGTCCATCCGCTAAGGCGGCTTTGTTGCGCGTGTAGATGAACTCCAAACCCGCACCGGTTTTTACCAGCGTTTTCGCCGCACTGGTTGTAGCGGTTGGATTCTGCGCCGTTGCAAACTCCAGCAAATTGGTTTCGCCATCGAAATTATAATCAAACCCATTCGCGGCGCTGCCGGTGTTCGCAGTGGTGCTGAAATAAAGTTGACGCCATGTCTCCAGAGCGCTGAGGGTTGGAGTGACGCTGGTGCCTGCCTGACTTGGCAATGTCAAGACGACATCATTGCCATCGCCCCCCACGTAACTGATCCGCCACGTGTAGCCACCGGCGATGAACGAAGCCCCCTCTGGTTTGCCGGAAAAAGTGCCAACAACCGGGCCAGTGCTGATTTTGTTGATGATCGTGTAGGTGCCGCTGATCAAGGCAGGCACTGCGCTCACATCGAGATTTCCCGCCAAAGTAACCGCTCCGCCAACCGAGAGCTGATCCGTTCCCGTGCTGGTGGCACGAACGCGCATGATCGATGTCGCCGCTAAACTCAGCCCGCCCGTCGTCGCAGCCGTGCCTTGCGGCGCAAATGTGGCGGTGTTCGTGACGATGTCGCTTGTGATCGAACCAGAAAGGATCAGCACGCCAGCGTTAATCGTCGTTGTGCCGGTGTAGGTGTTGTTGGAATGCCCCAACCACCACGTGCCAGCCCCCGTTTTTTGCACGGACAGAACGCTGGTGCCATCAATGATCTGTCCCGAGATCAGATTCGTGCCGGTGGAGCTGCCACCCAGCACCAGCGTGCGTCCACCCGAATTCACTGTTCTCACTGTTCCGGCTAGGGTCAGGGTCCCACCGTCGCTCGATACCAAGGGGTTACCCGCCCCGGTTGCGGCACCAATGGTGCCGAGGATGGTGTTGTTGCCCGCTAGGTTGCGCAACGAGCCATTCACCTGAGAACCGCTGATGGTGATGCCAATATTGCTGGCCAAACTGATGTCGCCAGCCGTGCCGTCCAGCTCCAATCGCCCATTGCCGGTGGTGGCGGTCACGGTTTTTGCGCCCAAGCCCAACGCCGCCGAGCGCGTGACTCGTAACGTGCCCCGCGTCACTGTGACTCCTCCGCTAAAGGTGTTGTCACCCGCTAAAATCAGCGCATCTGTGAGCGCAACATTGTCCAACAACAAGCTGCCCGCCCCGCTGATGGAGTTCGCCAGCGTTAAGCTGCCCGAGCGATCGATGCGCAACACCCCTTGATTGATGATCGATCCGCTGCCAAGGCTGCCGCTTGCGCCATCATTGCCAATCTGCACGGTGCCAGAGCCGATGGTGGTGACACCCAGGTAATCATTGTTGGCCGCAAAAATCAGCGTGCCCGCACTTCCCGTGCGCGTCAGCCCACCCACGCCAGAAATCGCCCCGTTGAACACGAGCTTGCCCGAGCCAGGTGTGTCAATCGTCACCGTGGAACTCAGCGTTATCGGGTTCGCGATGTTATAGGTCAACGCGCTCGAATTGGCATTCAGCAGAATGATCGGCTCCGTCTCACCCGAGCGGCGAAAATCCAAGGTCCCGCCCGCCAAATTCACGCTAGCGGTGCCAGTCGTCGTCCCCGCCAACTGCAAGCCATTGAGCAGGAAACTGCCAACGTTGTTGTTTGTCGAACTAATCGACGTGGAACCCAGTGTTTGCCCGCTGAAAAACGCAAGTTTTGTTGCCGCATGACTCATCGGCGCGACGCTAAGATTCCAGTTCGTCGCACTCGTCCAGTTGCCTGAAGCAGGGGAAATCCAGCAAAACGTCGGTGTTGAAGCGGCATTCAGGGGGGAAGTGCCTGCCTGATATTCCGCAAAGTTGCTCGCGCCATCGTTATCTGGATCCGCGGAGTCCGCCGCGATCCCAGTGTTGGTGTAAAATCCAAATTGCACGTGCCGCCATGACTCCAAAGCAGTCGAGGGACCGCTGATGATGGTCAGCACGATGTCATTGCCATCGCCTCCCGCATACGTGATCAGCCACTGATAACCTCCAACCGCGAAGCTACTTCCCTCGGCCATGCCGGCGAACGATCCTGTGATCGCTCCGACGCTGGTTTTGGTCAATATCGTGCAACGGCTGCCGACCATCATGCCCGGCGGTGCGTCAAAATTCAATGACCCCGCCAATGTGACATCACCGCCCACGGACAGCGCGACACCCGGTTTGCACTCATAAAATCCACTGACGCCCAAGCTCAAACTGCCCGTGGTGCTTGCAGAACCCAGCGGCACCAGCGTTCCCGCATTCACACTGATGTCACTGGCAAGCGAACCGCCAACAATGAGTTTACCCTCCGCGATGGTCGTGGGCCCGGTGTAAGTGTTGCCATTGGTCAGCTGCCACGTGCCAGCTCCTTGTTTGGTGACGGGTAGAGCAGTCGTCGCTCCATTCGCAATGACTCCACTGATGGTGTTCAGCGCGGTCGAGGCCCCACCCAGCACCAACGATCGCCCCGCGACCGAAGCCGCGATGTTGCCAGTGACCGTTAGGCTCCCCGCAGAGCTGGACAAATTGAGCGCGGCGTTTCCGGACGCAATGTTAATCGCGCCGTCGATGCGATTGTTGCCATCCAGATTGACAATGCCCCCGCCGTCGAAGGAATTTGTCGAGGCTGAGAGCGTGAGACTCGCTGGCAGGGTGACACCACTGGAAAGTTCAAGTCGGCGCTCAGTGCCGAGCATGAAAAGGGTTTTCGGCGTCGATCCTATCGCATCCGCCTTGGTAAGCCGCAAGGTGCCTCTATTGATCGTGACCGCGCCAGTGAAGCTATTGCTTGCTGACAACATCAAAACATCCGTGCTAGTGGGAGCATCCAGAGTCACAGTTCCACTGCCGCTGATCAAATTGGCAACATCAGTTGTCCCAGCGCGCGCGAAGCTCAGATTGCCGTCGTTGCTAATGATGGCTCGATCCAGGGAACCCGTCGCGCCGCCATTGCCAATTTGCAAGGTCCCACCGGTAATCGCCACGTTTCCTTGCAGGCGATTGTTGCCCGTCATCACCAACGTGCCCGCACCGGACTTGGTGAAACCGACCCATCCATCGATGCGCGCGTCGACCCGCGCCGTGACTCCGGTAGCTGTGCTCAGCACCGGCAATGGTCCCGGTAACGCCAGCGGCGCACCCGCAAGGACCGTGTTCGCATTAAAGGTTAAACCAGCGGCACGAATCCCCGGAGTCACGATAGCCGTCGCTGGCCCCCCTTCAAACACCGCCGTTTCCCCACCAGAATTGGGCCAAGCCGCGCTCCCCCCGTTCCAGTTGCGCGTGATTGTGTCCCACACATCATTGCCGACCTGCCAGCTGAAATTCGTCGCGGCTAAGGCGTTAAAATCCAAGTTCAATTGCCGTGTCCCTTTTTGCAGCGAAACCACGCCACTGTCGTAAACAGATGAAACAAACGGGCTGTCATAAACCTTCGTCGGAGCCAGGTCGATTGACACCCCATTCACCTTGGGCAACGCACTGTAATTCGTATAGAGTGTCAACACATCACCCAAACTGGAGCGGTATGTTGCCGTCGAACTCGCAAAACTCAGTGGATTCGCCAAGATCTGATCTTGGAATGCGGTGAAACTCGCGTAACTTGAAGCTTGTGCCACCTCCAGAACGATCGGCGAGTATTCGTTCGCCAGCACCATCCACTGACCCGGCAGGGACGCATCCGCATCGTTTGCCCAACTATAGCTTCCATCCACGACTTTGATTGCCGCGTAGGCACTGCCATAAGAAGCGAACACCCAACCCGCGCGCTCAACCACGGCCGTTCGCCCTGCGGACGCCACCCACACCTTCATCGCCTCCGCGTATTTGGCCAGTCGAGTGCTTTCTAAGCCCGTATTATCGAGCTTTTGCACAATCATGGCATTCTTGCTCTGCACACTCCAGTGCTGGTTATAGTTGCGAATCTGACCATCCGGCAGCGAGCACTGAAAATAAACCCGCGCATCGGGATGACTCTTAAAAATCGCGCCATGCCAGCGATTCTGGCTGCTGATCATCGTCCAGTTCCACTGCGGAGTCGCGGGAATGTGGAACGTGCCCATCACATAATCAGGCGAGACGTAGGTGTAGCGGGTAAAGAATTGAGTGAAATTCAACACCATCGTCGGGTAGTATTGGCCCCGCCCCAGCTTGCGTTCGATGTTGACATATTTCCCACGTCCTTCGGCATCCGCGCCAATGTCAGCCACCACCGCAGCAGGACGGTATGAACTCGCCAGACAAGTGAACGTGGTTTCGCTCGGCACAGGCGTCGGCCCCACTCCAGTGTAACACCAGAAAATCTGACTCAGCGGGTTGGTTGCGCCATAGACACTGCCTCCCTCGCCCATGTAGTTGCCCTGGTAAATCCGCGCTTTGCCTCCGCCCTTGACCCCACCGATTTGCTCCTGTCCCCAAGTCGCCCAGAACAAATCCAAATACTTGCGCGACAAATCACGCAACGCTGGATCCTCCGAGAAATCGAGAAAATTGTAAATCCCCTTCAAGGTCATGGGGTTGTAAAAGTCATTGGAAAACTCGACCAAGCCCCCCTTGCGCGCGTGATCCCGCAACCATTCCTTGAAATAAGCCGTGCAAGAGGCGTAATAAGTTTCCGGCGTGCTACCGTCGTCGTAAGTGCCGCCCGAGTAAAGCGGATGGCTGCGAAACATCTTCGCCGCATGCCACATGGTGTAGAGGTTCATCATCACCAGATTTTCTGTCCCATTGCTGTAGTCCCACACAATGTTCGCTGTGGCAGTGTTGGTGCGGGAGAGGATCGAGGATTGTTTGGCGTAGCGCCAGAACAGATCGAGCAATGCGTCTTCCACCTCCAGCGTCATCCGCCCCGCGGCGATCGCCCCGTTGCTGCCGTAGTTCTCGATCATGGAAAACAGCATGTCTGACATCCAATCGATGTTGTCGTAGGCTTGCCCATCGGCATAAATGTCACAAAATGCCGCCAACGAGGCATTGGCTTGCTCGATTTGCTCATTGTTCAAAAAACAGCGAAACGCAAACTCCGCATGCGCGTAACTTTGCGGACGCCGGAATCCTGTTGATGGGCTGACGTAGCCAGGAACATACGGCAGGCCGCGCATGGCCTCAAGCACCTGATTGCGACGTGCCTCGAACTCCTGCGGCATTCCTGGATTGAGCGTTAACACCACGTCATTGCCATCACCACCCACGTAACTGATCTGCCAGTTCTGACCACCTGCGACAAATGTCGCCCCCTCCGGTAAATCAGTAAACGTGCCCGAGATCGCCCCTGCCGATGTCTTGTTAATGATGACATAACTATTGCCACCCGTCATGCCCGGCGACACAATCAAATCCAATTTACCCGCCAGCGCGACCGTCCCAGCAATGCTTAATCGATCCGACTGCGATGGCATCACGCGCATCTGGAACACCGAATTGGCGGCTAGACTAAAATTTCCCGCAAGCGCCAGAACGCCCTCGGGCGTGAGGGTCGCCGCTCCCACCGCCACGCTTGCACTCTGCAAACTGCTGCGCAACACCAATTGACCACCTGTTACGTTCGTGCTGCCCGTGTAAGTGTTAGCTCCCGCGAGTATCCATTTTCCCGTTCCCGTTTTGTCCAAAGATGTGAGATTCGGACTGCTCGGATTGGTGATGGCTCCCAATATCCGGTTTTCGCCCAGACTCGAACCCGCCAGCGTGAGTTTGCGATTTCCACTGCCTCCATTGATCGTGCCAGAGATCAGCAGCGAACCCGCATCACTCCGAATCGTATTGCTGGAGGTGGAATTCATGAACACACCCTGATTGATGCTGTTATCGCCAGCTGAATTGAGGATGGTTCCCGCATTGGTCTGGAATCGCGTCGTTAGAGCCATGTTGCCCGTCGTGCCATCCAACTCAAACGTGCCATTGTTGACAAAAATCCAGCTGCTGGAGCCAATGTTATTGATCGCTGTCGCTTTGGTGACCTTCACTGTCCCAGCCGAAATTGTCATCCAGCCCGTGAAACTGTTCGTGCCCGATAAGGTCAAACTGCCGGCTCCGGTTTTGTTGAGACATGTCGCGGAGTTTACACCTAAGGTTCCGGCAAGACTTGCAGCGATTTCGGCACTCACACCGCTGGCGACACTGACAGTGGCACCCGTGCTCGCACTTGTGTTTTGCACCAGGGTCAAGACGCCACCTGCCAGCCGATAGCCGGAGGCGTTGAACGCGATGTCGTTGGCTGTGACACCGCTGGATGCGATGCTCACCACGCCGCCTGAACTAGGAAAAACGGCATCATTGTCCACACCCGTGCTCGGCCATTTCACCGCTGTGCTGCCGTTGAACCAATTGCTGGTGGTGTTTTTGTCCCACGTGCCGGCACCGCCAGCACCAGAGGCCCCCCAGGTGAATGATGCAGCGCGGGCGGCAGTGAAGTGCGCGATCATCACTGCCAGCAGAATGCGATGCAGACAGCGAAGACTCATCCGTGAGGAAAGCATTCGGGCGTTGGTTTTCATACAGTCGGGTTTTGATCTAGTGGCGTTCCACCATGATGCCTCCACTCTGCGGTTCGAAATCGAATCATGCAAGCCCCACGCGATCATCCTTTAGGTGGACGCTTGGACGAATGCTGAAACTTCGATGAAACACTTTTGTTTCAGCCCTGTTCATGGCAGCACCACATCCTTGCGCCGGGATGCGGGCGTGACTTCGAGCGATTCAAACTTTCCAGCGCGATACACTCCTTCCACGACCGTTTTGCCAGGTGCGTGGAGCTTGAATGACACATCCCAGTCCTTCGGCCAGGCAGGCATGAGGAAGATCTTCTCGCCCTCGGTTTGCATCAACATCGTTTGGAAGACGCGGGCGAGAACTCCGCCGTGGCATTGATCGGGCGTCCAATCGTAGTTCGGCCCCCAGAACGCCGGGAAACGCATCGTTTCGTCATGCTTGCGGGCGCGCGAGATCACGGCCTCCTTCGCCTGATCAGTTAGACCGAGATGGGTCATGAACAAATCGTCCTGCCGCCAGCCGAAGGCCCCGCGGTCCCAACGGTGGTTGAGCGCGTTGACACCGAGGGTCCGGTTTTCCTTCTCGAACGAACAAAGCCGGAACGGAAAGACGGCATAAAGCTCGGGATTCTCACAGTTTCGCTTGTCCTTGAAAATTTCCGCCGGAGCGAGCGCCTTGCCATCAGGTGTGTCGCGTGTTGGCAACGGCGGCAGCTTCGTCTGGATGGATTGCCAAAACGCCCGGTCGGCGGTGGATGTCACGGATGCCGGAAGATCCAGCAACCTCCTCGTGACCGCGTGGAGCCCCGCCAGTTCGGGCATCGGATTGGTGCAGTCCCACCAGGTTTCACAGGCTTGGGACGGGTGCATGACGAGTTTTCCCTGATCGTTCGTTTTGTAGAAACCATCGAAGAAGCGCAGCACGGCATTGGCAGTGGGCAGCAGGCGCTTTTCCAGCAGCACCGGATCGGGAGCGTATTCGTAGCGATCCAGCAGAAGCGAAACCAGTTCCAGTCCGCCGACCCACTCCCACTTGTGATACCCGGAAACCTGCAAGGGATCCTGCCGTTCCTTCATTGGCTGCCAGCCATAGGACTCGTTGAACACATCTCCCCAGAAATGGACGCACTCGGCGTAGTATGCGGCATTTTCGATGCCGAAGTAGTGTTTCGTGCGGTATTGGTTCAGGGGCAGGAATTCGTCCACATATTGGCGGAACAAGGGCTCCATCTGATCCAAATCGCCGAAGGCCGGCATCGAGAAGTAGGGAAGACGCGTGTTCTGCCACCAATATCCCGGACCCCAGCGGCGGTAGTCCGCATCGCCCGGAGCGCCGGGGTTGGGCACGGTGAAGATCGAACCGTTGTATTTGATCGCATGGTTTCCGCGCCCGCCGCAGGCAGAGATGAAGCGCTGCAAGGCAACCATCCGGCTGACATAGTCCGCATCGTCGCCACCGCGGGGAAGGGTGATCACCGGCTTGCCATTGACGGTGACTGTCCATCCATCGGCGCCTGCGGTGAGAACCACTTTTGCCCACTGCCCGGCAGGCAAAACATCCTTCAACACCCGCTCTTCGGAGCCGACGATGAGTCGCAGCGAATTGCCCGGATAGGCATCCAACAGGAAACCGTCGCGTTGACCGGGCGTGATCTTGTCGAACAGGCGGCCGGTTTCTCCCGCCACCGGATTGACCTCCGCTTCCAGGACGAAATCGCCATCCAGTTGGTCGGGCTTCTTCACGTTGCGGATCTCGCCTCGGAAGGCACTCTGCCCGGTTTGGTCCTGGCCGACACGCAGCGGATGGTTGTTTGGCGGAAACAGCGGCGAGGGAGTGCTGCTGTTAGCTCGAATCCAGCTCCGGTTCCAAAAGTCGTTCCACCACGATTTGTGCGCCGCGAAGTCAGGTTTTCCACTCTGTCCGATCAACGCATCCATGTCGGCAAGCCATTGCTCCGGCGTGGAGGGATGGCGGGTCAGCACGTGGATGTCGAAAGCACCGGACGGGGATTTCAAGCGGGTGTCATCGATGCGTTCCGCACCCGGAGCCGTGATCATCGCGCCGAACGTGCGGTGAAGCAGCGGGTCCTGGCGCGGGTAGCCGGTCATGCCCTGGACCTCCGCATGTTCGGCCGGTCCGACGGATTTGATGTTGTGATGAAACCAGCCGATGCGGTCCCGCTGGTTCTTGAGGATGGTGTCCGGTTCGACAACCGTCGGCCCGTGCTTTCCGTCCGGAGCCGCACGGTCCATCATCACGTCGCTGCACTCGATGGACGGCAATTCGTTGGGAGCGTTGCGCCAGAGTTCGATCGCCGCCGTGGCTGCGAACGGCTTTTCTCCAATGCTCTTCACATGGATCACCGGATCGTTGGCGTCCACCCACAGCCGCAGCGCGGTGCCATCGCCGTAGGACACGCGCATGGATGCATCTTCCAGCGAGAGCTCCTGACGGAAGCGCGAGATGACAGGCTTGGGATCGAGCGTCACGCGCACCTTGCCGACCTTCAACAAGCGGCCGTTGTCGTCCCAGCTGTCGGTCTTGCCGATGTAGAAACAGAGATCACCACCGGACTCCACCCACGCGTTGACGCCGATGTCGCCATTGCCAAGCGGCATGGATCCGCGCGCGTCCGCACTCGGTGAATCCCATACGACGTTGTAGCTGCCTTGCTCTGCGGCGACAGCCTCGCACGCACTGAAGGCCACCGAACAACAGAACCCTGCGAGGACGAGCAAGCATGTGATGTGATGATGATTCATGATGTTTTTTAACTATTGTTTGGATCGCCGATGCCCGCGACGAGCACTTGGTTGAATCAATTCAAGCGCAACAGCCGATCGCCATGCTGACCTCGCAGTGCTCAAGCGATGTGTTCCACCGTTCCACACCATGTTCGGTTGGCCATTGCACTCGCAGTTCAACCCGGATCCAGCACACTGACACCCATCAGCCCCATCACGACGTCCAGCGAGAGTGTTTCGAGCGAAACATCTTTCAGCTCAACCCCTGTCCGGAGTTTCCAGCCATAAACCATGGCGCGGCAGTTGGTGCCGAGCTGGACTTGTGAGGGCGGTGTCTTGGGCAGGGAGAATCCGTCGCGTTGGTAGTTGTAGTCCACGCGGCCGAATCCACAGAGCGACCAGAAATTCTCCGGCGGTGTGAGTTCGAGCGTTTCCTCCACGCCGTCGGCGTATTTGAAACGGATCACCGCATTGGCGATCTTCGACTGCATCGGCGTGGTGCTTCCCGCGACCAACAACCAGATGGAATCGCCCTTAGCATTCACGGGCACGGACACGGAGTCCGGCCAGTTGTCCCAGAGCGAGGTGAAGGCGATGTTCTTCGCGGGCTTCGGCTTGAGGAAACGCGCGTGCTGCGGCGTGACGAGATGATCGCCCTGGATGAGACGGACGTCATTGCCCACAGGGCTTTCAAGCCGCTTCAATCCAACGGGTGCTCCCTCAAGTTTCCAGTCCGCCGCGCCAGCAGCGGGAGAGTCTGCTTTGACCCGCGCGGCGATTTCATCGTTTGTTAGAGCGCGATCGTGGACTGCGGCGCGATGGATCGTTCCAAGAAACGGAGTCGTGTCAGGACCGCCGTGGCCGATGCGCAGGGCAGCCGCGACACGTTTGATCGGAGGAAACGCGCCATCGTTCTTCGAGGCCACCTCGCGGCCATCGACGAACAGTTTCATCACCCGCGCGGCGGGATCATAGACCCCGGCGACGTGCACGGATTTTCCGGGAGTGAGGACTCCGCCCGCCGAGACGTCCCCATTCGCGGTGATCAGGCGCAGCGAGTTGCCGGGGAAGGTATCGAGGAGAAATCCGTCCAGGGTGTTCGGCACACTGCGGTCGAGGATGCGTCCTCCTTCGGCAGGCATGGCGTCGGGTGTCAGCCAGGCCTCGACAGTCAGCGCCTTGTCCGGATTGGCCAGCGCGGGGTCGATCACGTCGAAAGCAGCGCTCTCCGAGACGAGCGCCTTTTCCATCGAGACTTCCGGAGTCTTGATGCCCCAGTGGGTGAAGGTCCACGCGCTCCAGCCATCGAAGCCGATGCGCATGGACACGCGGTCCGGGCGGGGTGATTCGTAGCGTTGTTTGAAAATCCCCCGGAGGTCGCCATTGAACACGGAGCTGATGTCCACGGTCTTCCATGTCGCGTTTTGCGGAGCCTCTCGCAGCAGCTTCGGATTCTCCATCGCGGGCACATGCACCTTGGTGAGTTGGAAACGCGGCACCTCGCCGGGAACGGGCTGGATTTCCAAACGGTGTCCCGGTTTTCCGGATGCCTCCTCGCGGGCAAGGACCGGCAGTTGCTTGGATTCACCCTCCGCATCGATGACCAACACCGCGAGCCGCGTTTCCGTTAGATCGACACGCAGCATGCCATGCCCGGCCCAGGGTTCGATGGTGAACTTCACGGGCTTTCCGTTCACGGTGACGCCATTCACCTTCGCACAGCGGACGGGAACCCCGAAGCGGACTTTCGCCGCTTTGGTTAGAGCGAGCTTGTAGGTGTTGTCCTTGAACTCCAGCGCGAAGTCGGGCGTGCGGATCGACGCGTGTTTCCAATCCGAGGGAAACGCGGGCTCCATGCGGACCATGCCATTCGGATAGTCCGGCCGGTAGCCGAACAATCCCTCGACCACCGCGCGGCAGTAGGCGGAAACGATGTCGGCGAAATCCACCGCACAGTTCGGGTGGCTGATTCCGCCGGGCGAGATGCGATTTACGCTACCGAACCCGCCAGACTCATTGCTGTATCCGGATTTCGGGACGCCGTCGCCATACATCGATTCCAGCATGGTGCCGCGCAGCAGGTTCCATCCCTCGTCGCCCTGACCACCGAGGAAATACCCGAGCGCCATGCCGAAGTTGTCGCCGTGATAGAGTTCGCGGATCGACCACTGGCCGGGGACAAAGTTCGACGTCTGCCGCATCTCGCCGCCATAGGGCAGCTTGAAGCGTTCCATCGCCGATTCCGTGTAAAACATCGCCTTCCAGGCCTGCTCGGGTGTCGAGAGCCCGGCCTCGATCGGCACGTGCTGGGCATAAACCCACGCATCCGGCATCTGCCGCTTGTGGCCCCAGGGTTCGACATACGACGCGTATTGCCCGCGCTCCGGCATCCACAACAGCTTGTCGACCGCCGACTTGATCTTCGCCGCCGTGGCCGTGTGGCGTGCGGCCGCCGCATTGTCTCCTGCTCTGCGCGCCATGTCGGCGGCGGCGAGATGGCCGTAATAAACGTAACCCGACTGCTCGGGCGTGCCACCACCGTTGAACCAGATCGAGTCGTTCGGCCAGGTGTTGTTGTAGCTTTCGTAAATGCCGTCGCCATCCGGATCGTAACAATCCTTGCAGCGCTCAAGGTGCAGCTCGAGCATCGGACGCAGCACTTTCTCCAGCTTCGGATCCGCACTCGCGCGCCAGGCTCTAACAGCCTCGTCGAAGAACTGGGTCTGGAACTCGTAGTGCGGCGGTTGTTTGTAATCGATGAAACCCTTGCCGAAAAACCGCGAGTTTCCCGCCTGCTGGCAGCCATTAGGCGAATACTCGGCATGCTGGTGTTTTCCGTCGTCCGTCTTCACCTGCAGGTTGCCCCAGAACTCGACGGCACGCTGGACCTGATCCGGCCAGCCGAAACAGATCGCGCCGCCCATCGTGCGCCAACCGGGCTGCTGCTGCCGCCAGTGCGAACCACCATGCACAAAGGTCGGGTTCACGAAAATGCCTGCCGCGGCTGCCACCGCCATCGGCGCGCCCGCGTTGAGATAGGGGTCGGGCGTGTCGATCACCAGCCTGCGGCTGAAATCCTTCGCCCGCGCCATGCCCTGCTGGAAGGCCTTCACCGGATCCGCCACCGCTGCGGGATCGAGGGCCTTTTTCCTGAGGACGAGTTTCGCGTAAGCCTGCGGATCATTCTCATCGGCGATCACCGCCATCGACTGCGGTGCGTTGTCCGACAAGGCTACCGACGCCAGCACCCCGCCATCTGTTAGAACCTCCGGCAGCGTCGCAGTCGCCTTTTCCGGGCTGGTATGATCCGCGTGGGAAAGCATCCCGAACGCGGGTGCCGCGGGACCGAAAGTGGCCAGCACAGTTCCGAGTTCCCTCGCTGGCTCAGGTTCGAGCGAATATCCGCGCGACGACGGCTTCACCCGATAGGACGCACCCTTGTCGGCATTGGGAGTGAATCCCAGCCAGAGAGCCTTGTCGCCGGGCTTCGCTCCCTTCGACGCGATGCGCGCGGTGATGCCATTGCCGTCCGCAAGTGTCGTGGCGGCCACCGAAACCGTGAGGCCGGGAAACGCCTCGTCGCGGCATTCCCACTCGATCCAACCCGGACGATAGCGCATCACGCGCTCCGAGAAACGATCCAGCATCAGGCGTTTCCCGTTCCGTTCGATGCCAAAGCGGAAAACGCCGGCCTCGCCGCGCAGCCCGGGCATCTCGCCGGTCCAGTAGAACGAGAACCGCTCATGGCAATAGAGCGGACGGTTGTCCCAACGCGAGCCGTTGCGGAGGGCGATGGCGTCGTCCTCCGGGTGATAGATCAGACCGGGAAGCGCTTGGGCTTGGATTTCCGATTGGCAAAGACCAAGCAGCGCAACAGAAAAGACAAAAAATACAGACGTGACTTTCAACGGAATCATGGTGATCGACAAATTTTATTTTTCCTGAGCAAAAAGATCAAACTGTGTCACCGGCGCATCGACGACCAAACGCACCTGCGAACCGCTTGTGGGCGGAAATCGCTTGGAGTAGATCATGCCGTAAATGTTGCCTTGATGAGCCACATGCCATTGACCATCGGCTTGCAGAACCTCGAGGCGAAACGATTTCGCTTGGCCGCGCAGGTAGTTCGGATTGTCGATGGTGAACTCGAGGCGGTCGAAGGTTTTGACCGCGCCGAGGTCGATGGTGGTTCCCGATTTGCCGGCGGTGAGTGAGCCTGCGGAAGCTCCGGCGCGCACGATAGCTTCGAGCGGCTGGTCGTATTCCACCTTCACCAGCGTGTCGGACAGCGCGGTTTGTTTCACCACCTTGGCGGGCAGTTGCGGCACGGGGTTCTTGCCATGAACGTAGAGCACGTTGTCGCGGAACGTGCAGCCGGGCCAAAAGGTGCCGCGGGTGCTGGTGAGGCTCTCACCATATTTCTCAATCCAAGATTTGGTGACTGGGCCGGGTGTCGGCAGACCGTCAAGCATCGGTGGCAGATGGAAGAGCCAATTGCGGTCGCTGCAAGCAATGTCGATCATCGTCTGGATGCGAGCCTCTGGCTTGCTATGGTCGATGATGTCTTTGCGGCGCGACTCAGGCGTCACTTTGAGCGAAGTGATGCGGCCGTTCTGATAGACCGCCTCCACGGTGGTTTTCTTTTCCGCCGTTAATTTGAACGAAACATCCCAATCCTCCGGCCAGGCGGGGAGCAGATGGATTTTGTCGCCATCGGATTGTAACAGCATCGCTTGAAGAGTGTTGACCGAGTTCGCGCCGTGGTCGTTGTCCGGCGTGCCGTCCATCTTGGTTTCCCAGAATGCCGGGAATTTCGCACGCGGGCGGTAGGGGAAAGGCAGGCCGGATTTCGGATCGCCGACGACGTGACCGGGCACGTCGGCCGCCCCACGCATCAGCTCGCCGTTCGGGCCCTTAGCGATATTGCCCGTCCAGTGAACGTAGCGGTCGTGAAAGTTGATGCTGGCCAGACGGGCGGCCTCACGGGCTAGGCCCAGATGCGCAGCCTGGACCGGTGCCGACTGCCAACCGCCGGTTTCGACGGGTTGCCAATCGACCGTGCCATCGAGGCTGGCATTTCTCACATGGAACGACTGGCGCGCCATGGCGAGTTTCTCCGGCGTGCCGATCCACGCTTGGCGGAACGGATAGATCGAGTAGAGTTCGGGGGTCTCGCAATCGGTGCGGCCGGGATCATAGACATCGCCAACGGCAAGCAGATCCATGCCGCGGATGCGGCGGGTGGGGACTTCCGGCAGCATGGCGCGCCATTTGGTGAAGGTCGCGCGGCGGGTGGAATCGATGGGAAACGAGAGCAAGTGATCCAGAAGATACTTCATGCAGCCCATCTCGGTAGCGGGATTGGTGACGCCCTGATAGGTTTCGGCGCATCCCACGCCCTCCATGAGCATCTTGCCGTTCGCATCGGTCTTGGTGAAACGGTTGAAGTAGAACTTCAGACCCTCCTCAGCACACGGCAGCAGGGTTTCCTTGAGGAACTTATCGTCACGGGTGTGGGCATAAGTTTCCGCCATGATAGCAGGCAACTCGATGGTAGCAAGCTGGTGAAATTTCAGGTGTCCCGGCATGCCCTCGAAGGGAAACACACCGATGTTGTGATACCAACTGGCCTCGAAAATCACCGCGCCATCGACACCGTAGAGCTTCTTGCAGCGGTCTTTGGCGATATCGAGTCCGTTACGGACAAAGGCCATGCCGGGGATGACAGTATCGTAATCGCCGCGGGTCGGCATCGACCAGTAAGGATGACGTGTGTTCTGCCACATGAACGAAAGCTGCGCCCAATCGCGACCGTCCGGTGAGATCGGAGTGGTTTTCGGTCTGTCGAAGCCCATCACACCGGCCGGCATGTCCATGGTGAAGAGCGAGCCATTATATTGCGGAGGCACCGCGCCGCGGCTGGCGATGGCCTGACAAAAGCGTTCGAGCGCGTAGCGCTGCGAGATCTGCCAAGCGTTCTGCGCCGCGGGGATCTCCTTGTGTCCTTCATAGACGTCGCGTGATTGAGAAAACTGGCTGAAGCGAAACTGGTCGAGATTGTAAGTCCCCTCCCCCGCCTTGGGGATGAAGATGTGGCTGCGCTTCCAGAATGCCTTCCAGAAAGCGAGGTGAGCGTTCCAATCCGACTTCACCGGGCGGGTGGCTTCCGCTTTCCACGCATCCGGGGACTCGGGTTGGCTTGTTAGAACACGCACGCTGGCGTCGATGGCGGAGACGGCCTGCGGCGAGGCGATGGTGGCCGAATTCACGCGCATGAAGCCTTTCGCCTCCAGCACGCAGCCGGAGGTGCGGTGGAGGATGGGGTCCTTGATTTTAGAGACCAATTGCGGGGAGTTCTGACTGGCGAAGCTCGCCGCCCAGACGGACGATTGGTTGCGATAGCACCAGGCGACCTTGTCCGAGTTGTCGTGGAATAACAGGGCGACCGTGCCACCCCCGGGCAACGGATCGGCGGCGTTCTGCCAGGGACGCAAAGAATCCGCGCCGATGCTGAACTTGCGCGGGGTCGGGCTGTGGCCTTGGACACGGATCACCGGCGCATTGGCGTCCACCCAGACGCGGAATTTCGTGTCGCCCGCCAACACCTCTACGGCGGCTTGTTCCAACAGCAGGGTGGTTTTGACGTTCTTGACGTCCAGGGCGGGTTCGGTGCGCAGCCGGATAAAGCCCAGCTTCGGCAGCAGGTGATTTGCATCGAAGGCATCGACCTTGGAAATGTAGAACATCAGGTCGCCATTAGCCTCAAGCCAGACATTGATGCCGACGTCGCCGTTGCCGAGTGGCATCGAATCGAACGATCCCTGCGTGCTGGCCGAGTCCCAAACGACGTTGCAGTCATCGAGCTTTTCTGTAGCGGGCGCAGCTCCGACAATGGCCGTGGCCATCCCGGATGCGAGGAGGTATGATAGTAAATTTTTCATAAAGAACAAAAAAGCGAATTTGTTGGCCGTGTTAATACGCCTATTCTAGCAGAAATTTTCAATAAAAAATTGTGAAAATAGACAGACTGTCGGAATCGATCTAACGAAGCAAAACAATCCCGGTCCACCAGTGCCACAGTCTGTTTTTCAAACCGCACATGGCTCTGCATTTTTAACCCGCCCTATGACGATCAGTTCAGCAGCGCTGACTTTTAGTTTCGCGACGCCCATCGCGGTCACCGCGGAATCATTCGCAGTGAGTGAGTCATAGAACGCGATTTCGTCTGCGGACAAGCCCATGGCCAAGCCACGCTTGGTTGCGGCGTCGTGGTCCTTGGCCAGTTTGATCCGTTCTTCGATGACCTCCATCGTGCTGATGGCGCGCCCAGCCCCGAAGGGGCGAAACAACGATTGGAACGCTTCTTCAGGGCTTGATGAAATAGGGCTGCGTGCCTAGGGCGTTGCCCAGGACTGGCATGTGCCGCACCGTTGGCACTTAAAACTTCACTCGTCATCACCCAGCCCCCTCAGTTTTGCTTTGATGGCCTGCTCCAGTTTCGCGGACTCGGCGAATTGGGCGTGCCGTTCGGGGTGGTAGAGGACAACGTGCTGCGCGGTGATGTTTTCATAGAAGGCGGGTGGCAGTCTGGCCCAGTCAAAGAGTTCGACAAGCACGGGGATGTTGCTTTCGCTGATGGCGTCCTTCAATTCCCAGAACGCGGAACCTTGCTTCACTTGCACATCGGCCGGATGGCGCACGACGAGGTCGAGGTCGCTGGTATCATGCGCCGTGCCTGTTACGCGGCTGCCATAGGCCCACACTTCTTCGTGCGGGAGATGAGCAGCGATGAGTCGCCGCAATTCCTGCACGTGCTCGGGTCGAAGCGAGAGAGTAGGATCAGCCATGTTTTTGTTGCAAGATTTCATAGAGAGCGAGTGCGTCGCGTTGAAAGTCGGTGATGAGCGCGAGGGAGGTCTCGGCAAACAGCTCGCCGTAATTGTGAGCGGTATCATTGCGGGAATCGCGATAGACCAGCCAGCGCTCCAACTCGGCAGCGCTGAGCAGGCCGTGGAGTGCAGCATGGCGGAGCACGTCTTTGAAGACGAGCGCATCCACGGTCTTAGGTGAGCCAACGTATGCCTTGAGGACTTTGCGCAGGAGTTTGCCCGCAGTCTCCAGGGTAAGCTCAAAGCTCTTGATGACGGCGTTACGAAAAACTTCATAGTCCACGCTGCCCGGCTCGGCGTTGGCCATTGATTGCAAGGAGCGTTCTAGCGTTAGGCTGCAACGCTGGAGGTGGTCGAAATTGAGCTTCATGATTTGAATCCTATGTTATCAAGGTTTGCTTTGATGGCCTACTCCAGTTTCGCGGACTCGGCGAAATGGGAGTGCCGTTCGGCGACGAGGCGCGAAGTGGTTCGGATTGGGAACGGGCCATCAGTTATACGGTGGAAGACGAATTCTTGGTCGGGTGATGATTCATATCATTCACGATCTGTATTCTAGCATCACTTAAAGAGCGAGCGCAAGCGCGTCTTGTTTTGCACTGCGGCATTCAATAGTGGCGGAAAAGAAGGTCCGCTCTCCGTTCGGCGTGGTGAATGGTCGAAGGTTCCCCTGCCCCTTGCCACTGGCACCAAAAAGCAACGCAAAAAACCCCCAACGCCCAGACACGGGCGCGGGGGGGGCAAAGGATCCAAGCGAAAGTCCGATGAAAACCTCACTTGGAGCGAAACTTCTCAAGCACCGCGCGGGTGATCGGGTAACGGCGAATCGCCAGCAACGAGACCAGACAGATCAGCGCCCCGACGAAAAATGTCACCATGCCCAGCTTCCACACCGCATCCGGCGTTTGTCCGGCGTCAGGAGCGGGCACCTGATAGCCAATGCCGCTCAAGCACCAACCGGACACAATCAAACTAAACGAAATCGCCATCCGCATCGCAAGGCTGAACACAGACGAGTAGCCACCGTCGCGCACCTCGCCGGTTTGCAGGCGTCGCACCTCGCTGACATCCGCCATCATCGCGGTGGACACCGGCAACATGATGCCGTTGCCCAGCCAATAGGTTGCGTGGAACAACACGAAAAGAATCAACGCCAGCGGCAAAGTCGTGCCCGCGATGCTGAGAGTGGCGTCTGGCTTGACCATTCCCGTGAGAAACAAAACAGCCAGCATCAGATTGCACACAACACTGATCAAACCGCCGATCAACACCGCGCCTTTTTTATCGAAACGATTGGCCAATCCAGCTGACAACGCCGCTCCGATCGCCATGCCAACCATCGTGCTGCCATGAGCAATCGACTTCTGCCATGCCGGAAATTTCATGAAATCGTCATACACGAACATTTGTAGCGAACTAACAATGACCATGCCGGCGCAGACGACAAAAATGAAAACGAACACCCAACGCGGATTGGGATCAGCGAGAATTTGTTTCATCTCAATAAAAAACTGCTTGAACCAACCATGTTCCGACGTCAACGCGGCATGGCGGGTGTCTTCACTCCAGCGCAAAGTCATGAAAACCACCAACAGCACAAAAATGGCGGTCGCGGCCGCAAACGTGCCGCCCATGTGGTGGTAGTTTGCCTCAACAGTGGTCGCCTGATGATTCCCCTCTCCGCCGAAAAAGAAAACCCATGCCATCGCGGGACCTGCAAAGTTAGCCGCCATGTTAAAAATCTGACGAATTCCCTGAAGTCGCGAGCGTCCCTCATAGTCCGCGCACATCTCAAAACCGAGCGCCATGTAGGGAATAAAAAACATCGTCAATCCCGTGCGCAGCAGCAAGTTCATGGTGACAAGATACCAAAAGATCGACATTTGCGTGCCCCGACAAAACTCGGGCACGGCCCAGATCAAATAGGAGCAAAGCGCCATCAGTAATCCGCCGAACAGCATGTAGGGATGTCGTCTGCCCCATTTGCTGCGGGTGTTGTCGCTGATATGACCCATCACTGGCTCGGTGATCGCCTCCCAGAAAACCGAGAGCGACATGGCCAGACCCGCTAATTTCGGATCAAGCCCGAGCGACTTGGTGTAAAACAGCATGGCGAAACCAAAAATGCCGTTCATGACAAGCGAGTTTGCGCATTCGCCAATGGAATAGGTGAGCATGCTCCCCGTGGAGCAGGTTTTTTTACTTGAGTTCATGGTTGTGTGGTAAAATGGCTATGGTGTGATCGAAGACAGATCAATCATCTGATTTTTTGTTTGTAATGGTTTTGTGTTAACTGGCGTGATTCAGATAAATCTGGAAAACAGCGAACTAAACTGACATGCAATGTGGTGATTACTTGAAGGACTGAAACTGACCAAAAACCTCAAATTCATTTACGATCATCGGTTTTGTGTTACTTTCCTTGCGAATCAATCGAACGTAACGCGCCTTGGTCACAGCTTTCAGCGGAACATCCCATGAGGGCGCCGTGCCGAGAGTGTAGTTTTGCGTTTCGGGAATGGTGACGGTCTGCTTGTTGCCATCGAGGATCGACTCCACCACCAGCTCCTTGACCACATTGGGAGCGGGATCACTGCCGCAGAGAGCGTTATCGACACGGATTTCGAACACTCCGGTGGCGGCAGCTGCTTGCAAGCTAGCGGTGACATCCACAACTTGAGCGCCTTTTCCGTAGCTGGCCTTGACAATCGTCAAACGACTCGTGGGCTGCGACGCAGGGGAAGTCGCGACGGTGACCGCTCTGGAGAAATCGGCGCTGGGTGAAACTTGTAGTTCAACTCCCGAGCCAATCGCACCGTGAACCTTGATGGCGGAAATCGTCGCGGATTGACCGAGATCGATGCGGCACCAAGGCTTTACATCTGGCGCAACCGGTTGATTGCCCGGAATGCTCTCCCCATCAGGACGCGAAGTCCATGCCGTCCCGAGTTTGCCATCCACTGCCGCGAACGCCCAAGCGGAACCACCTTTCGCCGTAGGATCAGGAAATGAAGAGGCGCTGAAGGCTTTTCCAAAGGCAAGATTAGTCGCCGGTGAGGCAGCTGAAACCTTCAGTGCAATCACAGTGTTGAGAGGATCCCAAGATTCTCCCGCAGGCAACTTCAGTTGCAAACCAGTGGCATCTTGTTTCAGCGCGACCGGTTTTTGTTTGGCAAGCAATACCGCTTTTTCAAACTTTTTGCCGTCGGCGGGAGGCGGCAGCGACAGGGTCAGTGAACCATCACTGGGTGGAGTAAGAATGTGGAGGTATTCGATGGAATCATCCACCGCACGCGTCGCCACACCCCATTTGAGGTCGGGAAGCTTCACCCCCGGGGCAGTCGGGTATGATGTGCTGGAATAAACGTTTGTGAGAGAAGGAGCGATGGGTTTGACCAACGAAGAAATGCGCTCCATGGTCTCCGCCACGCCAGTTTCCCAGCCGCCTTTGGCATAATTGCCCGCGGCCCAGATCACGCCACCACCTTCGGTGTTAGCGCCCGCTTGCATGACGGTGTAGCGGAACATGCCATCCGGCTGGAAAGTCACAACATTCACGCCCGCAGGCTTGGTGGCATACCAAGAAGCCGCCATGATCGTGCCAACCGACATCTGATACGTCGGCCAAGCATTCGCATTGCGATCCGTGAACTCACCCCAGTATGCGTATTCCTTGCAGCCTCCATCCAGCGAGTAGGTGGTGCCATACCAATTTTGCAGCAGATGCAAATCTGGTTGAATGGACTTGATTGTTTTGCGCAGTCGCGGGTAATCCACCACCCGATAACTATCGCCCGCGGCACTGCCCTCATCGCAATAAACGCCAATGATGTCCTTGCCGTAGCGACTTACCAGCTCCGCGTAGAGTTCGCAGGTGAAATCATTCCATTTTTTGCGATCAAAATTCTCCCATTTGGGATCGGTGCCATTCGGCCCGCCCCAACCGGTTTTCATCTGATCCTCAAGACTGAGATCGTGTCCATCGCGGGGATGGGTGTAGAGCATGACCTTGATGTTTTTGGCCTTGCAGGCAGTGATGACATCGCGCAGGACATCGCGCTTGCACGTGTGTTTTTCCAGCCCCCATTTTTTCATCGTTTCACTCGGGAACAGGGGGTTGATGTTGTAGTGCCAAGCGGTGAGGATGACGTATTCAACACCCCATTTTTCGAGATCGCGGGCAAAGCCAGCGGCATCGAAGGCAGCGGCGAATTCATCAAACGTCGCCGGACGCTTGCCATCGCGATCGATGGTAAATGGTTGATCCTGGCTGCCTCCCCACACATAATGGACGAAGAATCCATACTTGGTTTTGAGGAAATCGGTGGCGCCATTGGTTTGAGCAGGTAGGCCAGCCGTCGTCAGGAACAACGCGCTCAGCCATGCTGCGGGCTTGACATGCGAAAAACGAGATAATGCGATCATAGTAAAAAGTCAATTGCGGTTGATTTGGATAACAGTGTGAACGGGGTTCCAGCTCTCATCGTCTGGCAGTGTCAGCATGTAACCAGCGGGCCCCATGTCGAGGCGCACCGCTTTGCCCGAAGGCAGAAGGGACGCCTTCGCAAAACGCGCTCCATTGGCAGGCATGCCAATCAGCAAGCGTCGTCCGGCGTGAGGGTTTAACACGTGAAGATATGTCACCGAACGATCCGGTGAGTCGGTGGCCACTCCCCAATCAACCGCCCGCACGCCCCAGCCAATGTTTTTCAACGCTGCCCCCTTCTGGGTGGGAAACGCCGTGCTGGCGAGAGTGCCCTTGAGCGATCTCGCAACCGGCTTGAGGTAGCCAGCAAATGTTCGCATGGTTTCCTCAACTCCCGGCTCCCATCCCCCACCGGCGTAGGGACCCGCGGCCCACTGCATCCCACCGCCAAGGGTGTTGACTCCCGCTTGGAGCACGGTGTAGCGAAACATGTCTTCAGCCGAATAAACCACTGCCTTTTCGGCTGTTTTGGGTTTGGCAGCCCACCATGTGGTGGCAAATACTGAAGCAACCGGAATGTCCCAAGCCGGCCACGCACCGCCATCGCGGTTCTCAAACTGCTGCCAGTGATGATACTCCTTCACCCCAACATCGCACGAATACGTGGTGCCGTAGAAGTTTTGTTGCAGAACAAGATGCGGCGCGCGCGATTTGATCGTCTCTCGCAGTCGCGGGTAATTCACCACGCGGTGACTGTCTCCAGCTGAGCTTCCCTCGTCGAGAAACAACCCGACGATGTCCTTGCCATAACGCTCAACGAGTTCGGCAAACAGCTCATTAGTGAACTGATTCCACTTTTGATAATCAAACTGCTCCCAATCCGGATCGCCCGGATTTTTGCCACTGTTGAGGCCCCAGCCGGTTCTGACACGATCTTCGCCATGCAGATCGTGTCCATCGCGCGGGTGGGTGTAGAGCACCACCGGGATGCCCTTTGACTGACATGCGTCGATCACATCGCGCAACACATCACGCTTGCAGGCGTGACTCGGCATGCCCCATTTCACCATCGTTTGCGACGGAAAAAGCGGGTTGATGTTCGCGTGCCAAGCAGTGAATATGACGTATTCCACGCCCCAAGCTTCCATGTCATTCGCAAATCCTTTGGCATCAAAGGCATTGGCCAAAGCATCGAATGACTCCGGCACCTTGCCCTCGCGATCGAGAGTGAGCCCGCCGCCACCGCTCCAGACATAATGAGCGAAGAAGCCGAATTTGCTCTTCAGGAACCCCGCCATGCCTGGGCTCTCGGCGGGCAGACTAGCAGTGGCAACCACCTGAGTTGCGAGAAGCATCAAAAACAACTTCTTCATGGAATCGTATTGAGTGTTACAGGACCAACAAGGCCCGACGCCGTTTGATGTGGAAACGCGTAGGGCGTGGGAATGCCAACGCTGTAATGATTCGCCAATGTGTTGGCGACAGTGATGGTCAATTCGTTTTCACCGAGTTGCATCAGCGGAGTGAGATCGCATGTCCAAGGTGGAGCGATGAGAATGGCGGCCGTTTGACCATTGACCTTCACCTCCGCGGTGGCGCTGACCAAGCCAAGGTCGAGAACGATGGATGACTTGCTTTCCGCGATGTGTATCTTGCGCGAATAACAAACCGTGCCAGAAAACGTCGCCAAGCCCTGTGCGCACCAATCGCCAAGCCGCATCTGCGTTGGACCGCACACATACTTCACCGGCTCGGGCAAGGCGTCACCGGCATGGGAATCTGCCGGCGCTTCAACGCGCAACGCGATGGCCGCAGCGGGTGACGGTGCGGCCATCTGCCCTCGATAACGGAAGCAACCGCCTGCCAGCGAATCCACAAGTTCGAGCGGGATTTCCTCGCCATCCGCCCACGCACGGGCAAAACCGCGCGACACAAATGTCAGTTCGCGCGCCCCCGGTGGACTGGAGAAGCGGAACAAAATCGCGCGGCGCTGTTCTGGAGCCAGCAAACAAGGACGCGGCACCGAAGGATCAGTAAACCACGGCAAAGCAAGCACCCCAGAGGCAACAGCTGGCGGATCAAACGCGACAAATGCACGCGTGCGCTGACCCGCAGGTTGCACAAGTTTGATGAGGAGTTGATTGATTCCCTCCCGGAGCTGAACGCGTTTCTCCCTCACCTCACATTCATAATGAGGAATGTTCCACGGAGGATAAAAGCCCGGGCACTCGGCCTGATCTTGCAGAGCCACGGTTTCGCCATTAAGCCACACCTGATACACACAACGAGCGCCGGTCACCAACACATGCTCACCGGCCGCAGGAGCCACCACAACCGCACGCAAATACCAAACACTGCCAGGGATTTCCGAATAAAAATCAAGATACTCCCGCGGAACCTCACCCTTGAGCCCATGCGGTCCGCTGCGCCAGTCAGTGAGAAAGGGATCGCTTTCCACACCCCAGCGTCGCGAGAAGCAATAGGAGTGCCAATCCAACGGATCCGCGTGCTCCAGCAGCGCGGATTCAATCGCAGCGAAATCGCTCGAGGGCGACAACGGACCCGCTGACTCCAGCTGTGGCCCGAAGGAAAACGTCATCTCCTGCCACGCAGCGTCATCAAAGTCCGCCGCCTGCCAGTCAGGGATGGACGTCAATTCATCACAGAAGCGAAAACGCCGCGTTTGCGGACCGATCAATTCAGGTGACGCAGGCAAGCTGAAATCACCAAATCGGTTGTCGAGCGTCGGCTGAATCATCGCATCCCACAGCCCCTCCAACGTTTCGCTTGTTTCTGGTGCCGCCACTTTCTCCGCCGCCACAGGCAACACGCTGCCTGCTCGATTGAAAACCAGAATCTTTGCTTGGCGCGGCGCAAACGTCAGATTCAAGGAGTCGGATACGGGCACGCTGTGCATGTGACCGTTGGTTGCGTCCCATTGCTCACAGCTGCCCTCACAGCGGAATCGCAGGTCAGAGCTGATGGGTTGATCCGATGGATTAAACACGAAAAACAAATCGTGCGCGCCGAGATCGCGATGCAAAACATGCATCGGTTGCGACGACACCACATGGCGTTCGATCCGTTCCGAGATGACGTCCAGCACCCGGGCATAGCCCCTGCGCAAGAACACCCCAGCTCCACCCGAGCGATGCGATTGGAACCGATCGCTCGAATCATCAGACGATCCGAACATTTCCTCCAACAAGGCATCTAGTTCAGCGTCTTCACGACCCGCACGATCACTTGCCTTGGGGAGACATCCGAAAGCGATCACCAGGCCGCCAGCACGCACGAAATCTCGCGCTTTTAACAGCGACGAATATCTGACGGCGCGCATCGCAGGAAACACCAGCACGCGGTAGCGCGCCGCCCCCGCCCACATTTCACCCTCACCCACCTCCGCGCGGGCGATGGACTCGAAGTCGATGAAATCGAAGTCGCAAGCGTGATCAAACAAGTGCTTACCTATGACAAATGCCGTGTCTTCAGGCGTGATCGGATCATCGCCTCGCGCCCCAATGGTTTCGTTGCCCATGTGAGCCACCAAACCACACTGCTCCGGATCCGCAGATTCGGCATCAAGGGCATCGATCGGATAAACCATCGCCACATCACAGCGATGGACTCCCTGAGACAGCAGCCAACTGAGTCGGGTGATCGACTCATTGAACGCATCGGAATGCTTCCAGTAAGGCTGCCGGAAGTGAAAATCGGGCGGGGCCCATTCCCACCATCCACCGCTAGTCGAGTAGTAAAGACCATGAAGATTGACCACCGTGGCACCGTAGGCGAAATCCTCATTGAGAGCTGCCGCCACCTCAGCGGGCTGAGTGCCCCAGCCACTGGAATGAAACGCCTCAATCCAAACACGCGGGCGTTGATAGAGATGGGCGATTGAACTATTGACCTTGAGGCCCTTGAACGCGCGTGGCCCATGCAGCTTGGGGTCATCGCATCCCGGCGCGGAAAACCAGCGCATCGCCCGAAAATAATCCCCATAGAACGACCGGCCCTCAGCCATGCGTCCACGCCCTGAATTGTCGTGACCAAACAGAGTGCCGTGCAGTTCATGCCATTGGAAAACGGGTTGAAAATAACATTGCTCGCAACGCCGAACCACCACATCCGCGTAGTCGAGACGAATCTTTTCCGTCAGCGGTCCCATGTCATGCCACAGCGCTGGCAATGCAGGCAGCAAATCGTATTGCTTGAGCGCGACAAACGATTCTAACAATTGATTCGACCAAAATGGCATGCGACAGCCAAAATCGAGTTCGTCTTGGAAAAACAAGTTGATTGTCTCACCGACCTCTCCCGGGCATTCACGCTCAAATGGCTCATAGAGCTTGCCAATCGCCAGTCGCCCCGCATCGGGATGCATCGGATCAAATTCATTCAACCGCGCAAAAATCAAGGCCACGAACCACTCGCCCGCCGGTGCTACCCATTCCAGCTCACCACCCGTGACGAATTCATCGAGAGCAACCCACTCATCCATCTGCGGCCGCTGGTGGCGGATCGGATACCCCCAAGCGCCAATCACCAGTGAATGCGGTTCAGCGCTCAAACGAACCCGTGATTCGCCAGCGACAGATTGCGCCGCACAACTCATCTGCCCCCCCTGCATGCCTGGGGTTTCGCGACCAATCGATTTGAGAATGGGCTCAACCAGGGTGTAATCCTGAAACCCAACTTTCATTCCGCGTTCGCGACAAGCCCCCAAAAACCAGCGAAACAACTCCCACCATTCTGATGTAAACAACGCGGGCTCACCCGGACTATTTTTGCCATCCGCGCCATGCGGGTAGCTGATCACCGTTTGGCGCACCCCCTTTTCACGCAGTTGATCTAGCTGCCAAGCAATCCTCTCGCGCTCCAATTTCTCGCCCGCCCACCAATAAAATGGAATCGGACCATGAGTCGCAGGAGGGTTCAAAAACAACGCGCGGTAATCCACATCCGTGGATGTCTGCGATAAAGAAACGGATGACGGAAGCGCTAGAGACTCAGGCGCGTGCTCACGAGTTTGATGATGTCGGTTGATATTCAAGACAAAGACTTGTTTAAGTTGATCAAATGAAATGCGATCCTGCAACACGCAGGAGTTAATAACAATGCTCGTCCATCGGCATCGCCAACTCGACGTAAAAACGAGCATCGCCAACAGGCGGAACGCGATGATTCAGTTGAATGGTGGATGGACATTTTTTGTGGTCTTGTGGGTAGAAACGGTGAATGAACCACGTGGTTTAGCAAACTCTCACAATTTCCATTCCCAATAATTTGCCGAGCTTCTCAATTTTTCTCGCAATGTGTCCCACTCCAACCGCGCAGTGATGCGCCGGACCTTGAACGTTCCAATTTTCGACAAACGCCCGCGCACCGATTGGAAAACGATAACGACTGTTTGTGTTGCCAATTTCCAAGATTGGACCTGGGACAGACTCCCCTTCTGCGACCAACAGCTTGAGTGAGCCATCAGCGTATTCGACGACCGACAAACACGTCACAGGCCCGTGCTGCACGCTCATTTCGACCGACAAACCCCGTCCCACTTTGCCGTGATACACCTCCAGCGGACGCACCTTCGTCTTGCCCGCTGCGATGCGAATGTGTCCTGGACCGTCATGCCCCATGAGCACGACATCGTCATCAAAGTCCATGCAGTAATACTCCGTGAACGAACCACCGGCACCAAAACCATCCATGATTTTCATGGCCTGTGCGTTCTTTACCTCGTATTCTCCTGCCACTGGAATGCCGCGAGCAGTCAAAAGCGAGTTTCCAAGAATCACCGAACTCATCACATCTTCGTGCTCATCTTGACCGGTGCCCATGTGATAGTAAGCCATGGACCCAAGATTTTTTGTCGCCACCAGTTCATCGAGAGCCACCGCCGTGCGGGCTGCCCGATCCAGTTCATTCGCAGCACAATCGGGCTGAATGTCAAAAACATCACGAAACTCTTGCAGTTTTTTCTCCATGGCCTCGGGTGTCACGGCACGACGCAAGGCAGCAAGTTCCTCAACCTCTAAAATTTCAACATGCCCACCAAAATAAGCAATGATCCGCGTGATGTCGGTGTAGATATCGAGCATCCCGTTGTAATAATGCCCCATCAATCCCAGGCGATTATGTGACATCAGATGAGCCACACGTGCCGCATCAATCCACTCGCCGATTTCATCCCAAACGACGTGCGCTCCTTCCAACACTCCCGTGACCTGATGAAAATCAATTTTGGCGCGATTAAACGCATTGGCAATTTCCGGCACCGGACACGCCCCGCAGTGAGCTAACCACTCGCCCGTCATTTTCGTGCGGTTACCGAGTCGATTAAACGTCGCATAATCCATCGCACCCGTCGGTTGCAGGTTGAGGATGATCACAGGAACCTTGGCGCGCTGCACGACCGGCAACACCGTGGAGCTCAATGCATAAGTGGTGACGTGCAAGAAAATCACATCCACGTCGGCACGCCGAAACGCATGCCCCGCTTCCATCGCTTTCTCTGGCGAGTCGATCAAACCGAGATTGACCACTTCCACACCGGGACGTTGCAGATGATCCGCCACCAGTGACACGTAACCCTCGAGTCGATCCCTCAAACCAGCAAATTGTGCCCAGTAAGCCTCAAGACCAATGCCAAAAAGTCCAACGCGGAGAGGATGAGTATTGTTCATTATCGTATTGATGTGATGTTAACGTTTTATTTTAAGATGATCTAACTTTTAATGAAGTTGAAAGGCTTTCAAATTGATTATTCGATCGGTGGAAAGACTTGAAATTCGTTGATGTTGATGGCGTTGGCTGCTTGCTTGACATTCAGCCGAACATAACGGCCACGGATCGGCGTCACAGGGATGTCCTTGTCGGCACCAATGGTCGTGCCACGAGCGACCTCTTTCCAGGTGTCACCCTGCTTCACCTCAATCGCATATTCGCGGGTCTCCTGCCATTCGATCTCGGAAACGAGAACGGATCCGATCAACTGTTCCGCGCCGAGGTCGATCTCCAGAGTGGCCGTGCGCGCGGTGTATTCTGAAGCCCAGCGCGTGGCGGCGTTGCCATCGTTGGCATTGGACGCGTCATAGCCGGGTTGATCAAATTGACTCGATGCGATGATCGGCTTTCCACGACCGAGCGAAACGGGTGGAGAAAACGTTTTCCATTCGGGATGCTTGCCGAGCCAATTCACGATGTCCCGCTCCCGCGAGGCCGGTGTCACTTTGAGGGAAACCAGCTTGCCTCCTTTCAGCACACCTTCGACAACAGTCTGACCAGGGGCATGAAGCTTGAAATCGACGTCCCATTCCGCCGGCCAAGCGGGAAAAAGATGCAATTTTCCTTTCACACCCGGTTCCGGCGCGAGCAGCATTTCTTGGATGCCCGTCATGCCAGATCCGCCCCAATTGAAATCGGGTAACCAGTCGTGTCCGGGGCCGAAGAACGCAGGAAACCTCGCCTGCGGCGCAGTGATGTTCGCCATCTTGTAAATCGCCCGCTCCTTGGCTTTCTCCGGCGAAGCGAGCGCTGCCATGTTGGCCACATTCGCCATCCACGAGTAATCCTGCTTTGAAAGGCGGGCGCGATCCTGAGGCACCGTGTCCCATGTGTCACGCGCCAGTTGCAAGGTTTCAGGCCGTGTCACACCAACAAGACGATACGGCCACGCCGCATACATCTCGATCGGCTCCCATTTGTTGTAGTCGCCATTCCACGATTTCGCCGGCTGAAGCGACTTCACGCCCCCGCGCAACGCCACTGGCAGCGGCGGGATGGTCTTCTGTATCGACGTCAGTTTTGCTCGCAGCGCGGGAGGAAGTGTTTCTAACTTCAACAAACCATCGGTGACGCGGGTAAAAGCCGCCACCGCATCGATCGCGTTGGTAGCATCGTTTGCCAGTTCCAGTCCGTTACCAGGATACATCACCAGTTTCCCGTCATCTCCGAGTTCCTTTCCCGTGCGTTTTTTCGATTCAGAGCGATAGAAGCTATCATAAAACAACACCGTTCCGGCGATCCAATCCAGATCCTGATCGAGCGGAATCCCCATCACATCGTGAGCTTGAAGGTTCATCCACGCATTTTCCACGCCCATAGAGAAGTGATAGAGCAAATGCGTTGCGCCACAAAGACCGTCCGGACGGGGTGCCACCGGACACAGTCCCCGAATGTCCAGCGGCTCGGTGTAAACCACCCCCTCAGCCCCTTGCGTCCTCGCGCGATCCGCCGCCACCGCTGCTCGGTTTCGATAAAACTGCGTGGTTGGAGCCAGCAAATCGGCGTCGCCATTGGCTAGAGTCGGCCAGCCCAACCAACGCTGATTCTGTGACATGAAAAAACAATACGTCCAACGGCGAAAATCCGGCGACGTCGGCTCACCTTCGAAGGTCGGCAACTCGTCATTGTTGTTGCCTTTGATCCGACCATTGTTGTCGGTGGTGAAGATGCCGCCATTGAATAGCAAGGGCAGCTCGCCGTCACGATTGGCCGCCTGCATGTAGCGAAATAGCTGATAATTCCGTCCAATCAGGAATCCCGCATCCTTTTCACCAGCGTCTGGGTTGATCAACACATGGCTGCGCGACCAGAATTCTTGCCAGCGCTTCGCTTCATCCTGCTTCGCCAGAGCACGCGTCTTTTCATCCAGCAATTGCTTTGCCTCCCCAGGCCATTTATTCGGATCCACGCCCACTCCACCCTCGATGCGAATCGATAGCAGCTGATTCTTGCGAGCTGGGGTGGTCCCGCTCCACGCCTTGCCATTCCAAAACTGCCATCGAACCTCGGATTCCACCGGCGAGGTTAACCCCCCATCCACACAAAGAGCACCACCAAAGACCCGACCCACGGTGTTTTTTTCCGGCAACGACATCGGTCGCACCCCCTGGCTCCTGGCCAACGCTGCGACATCGACAGGATGGTCGTCATTGCGGTGAAACCAGAAAAAACCATTGGTGGAGGCGATCACCTGATCTCCCGTGAACGTGTTTCTCGCCCCCATCATGTCATTGCGGATACCGTCCTTGGTTTTTTCCCGCCACGTGCCAAACGCCACTTCCAGTGGAGCTTCCTCACCAGCAGCAGATTCGTAGATCAGCGTCTCGCCCGCGAACCACAAGGTCGCCTTGAATTCACCCTGACGCACGGTGATCGCGCCACTGCGGGGATCGAGTTCCTGTTCAAAACCCGTGCTACCCAGTGACACGTTCTTCGGCGTCAAGCGCACACAACCCAATTTCAGCAGACGACCGTTTTCATCATACGCTCCATTGTGAGCCAGATAGAGCCAGATCGACCCATCCTGCACCCACACATTTGCGCCAGCACCAAAGCGCCCCGAAAGCGGCATGGAGTCGAGCGAATCCACCGATGGACTGCTCCAGGTGATCTTGTGCAGCGATGGTGCCACGGGCGACGCAGCCGCCATCATGATCAGAGCGGAAAAGGCAAGTTGCGATTTCAAAAAAGACAAAAGTGAGCGAGTGATAGGAAAGCAGGTCATGTTAGAGATGTTTTTAACGAATGTTAACTGAATGACAATGACTGAAAAAGGTTTTTGCTCATAACGATGATGCCCTTCGACATCAGCGGGTGAGCATCACGCGGTAGAATCGCTGCATGAGAGTCGCGCCCGTTGAATCCGTGAAAGTCAAAGGTGCGTTATTGCCCGCTTGTTCCGAACCGATGTTCTGCCACGACCCCGAAAGATCATCACTGCGTTGGAGCTGATAGCCATGACCCGAGTAGCCCATGATGCTCAGCGAAAACGAATTGCCTCGTTTCTCGCAAGCGTCGATCTTCACCTTGCTGCGGTCGAGCACCACGCCCTGATTCACAAATCCGGCGGGCAAGGTGCCGCTCCAGGTCATGATGTCGAGCACGCCCTGATTGGTGAGGGTTCCGCTGATCGCCAACGACGCCTCGCCAACCAACCGCAACGTGCCGGTATTTATGAGCGAACCGTTGCCGGTGATCGCGCCTTGGACTACAGCACTGCTCGAATGTCCCGCAATGGTGAGCTGACCGCCGTTGAGATGGACCGTAGCGCCTGGGGCAATAGCCAGCGAAGCCACTGTCTGGCTCGCGCCGTTGAGATCAAACAGGCCCGTGTTTTCGACCGAAAGCGCAGTGCTGGTAGGCAGGATGCTCGAAACCGGCGCTTCGCCAAACCACTTGGTGCGAAGATAACGCTCGTTACCGAGGCGCTGGAGCTCGCTCAATGTGCGATCGTAAAGGATCACCTCCGCCTGATCCTGATTGCCGGCGTGATAGATCCGATCCCGGTTGAAACCATCAGCCTGGGTGGCTCCGGTGGTCGCCACCGTGATCTGGTTGAAGCCGTTGTTTGCCGCCGTAGGCATCGGCGAAACGCTGCCATCCACCTGGGTGCCGTTGACCCAGGTCTTGCCATTGAGAACGTAAGGGCTGTTCCAACCATTCGCGACCGGAGCCCAGATCGGCGCGGCCGGATTGGTGTTGTCGGGCCGATGGAAATGGCAGGTCACGGTATCGGTGAGGAGGAAGCTCGCGCCACGGAAGACCGAGAACACGGTGCGGATGGAAGAGTCGCGGCTGAAGTTCAGACTCTGACTGCTAGTGGCAACACTGCCAGTGAATCGCAGCGCACCCCGACCATTCACCGCGTTGGCGAGGAAAGTTGGCGGGTGTCCCGTTTGTGGAGTCGCGTGGGCATTGTTGCCACTGAGATCGTTCCACTGCGAAACCGTTGCTCCATTGGATAAAGATAGCGCCGAGGCATCGAAGCGACGGGAGTAACCAGAAACAGGAGCACTGAGAGGCGGCTCAAGCCTCAAGGTTCCAGCGAGGACGCGTGTCGCCCCGTTGTGCGCAGCGGCATCGATCAGCGACAGCGTGCCGCTCCCTGTTTTTACGAGTTCCGTTGATCCAGTGAGAGATTCCCGGAACAATGCATCGGAGGCAGGCACATCGATGGTGGCGCGGCCCGTTGCGCCGTCATTACTGCGGGTGTAGGACGGTGGTTCGACGAAGGCGTCCAGCTGGCGGACGCCCTGGGCATTGGTCGTGAGGCGGATCGCCGTGGCCTGGACGGGTTCGAGCGGACGACTGAGGATCTGGGTGTAGGACGTGCCGGTCCAGAGGGTGGACCATGTGCCGGACGGGCTTTGTGCCTCCAGCGTGACGCTGATGTTCTGGCCGGAGACCGAGGCACCGTTGTCAAACTGGACATCGATCCGATTCAGGTTGCGGGTGGCTCCAAACGGGATGGTGAGCGTGCCGGAGCTTGCACCATGACGCCATGAGGTGGCAGCATCGGCATCGCAGGCCTTGGCAGCTTCGTATCCGCCGTTGGCGGCACTGGCGCTGGCGGTCATGCCGGTGGTGGAGGAGCCGATGTAGGGCTGATAGCGGGCAAGGGCCTCGGCGCTGCCATCGAGATCGAGGCGGATGATGGTGTCGATCGGATCGCGATTGGCGGCAGGCAGGGTAATGGAAACGCCCGCAGCGGACTGGGTGACGGTGGCGGTGCCGCCGGTGAGCACGGCGTTGCCGGTGATCTGGCGGCCGAGCGCGAGCGGCGGCAAGATCAGCGTTTCTGCAGGCCAGTTTAGCACATGGAGATAAATCGAATTTCCCTTCGCCATGCTGCCACCCCAATCGGCGGCGATGAAAGGACCGGCGAGACCTGCGGTGAGGGTGTTGCCATATTGGGAGAACCATGATCCCGTGACCTTCGAGGCAGTGGCCGCGGAAAGCGCAGGGAGTCCGTCGCGCATGGGCGGCAAGCCGAGCAGGTAGTTGGTATCGGTGACACAAGTGCCAACGAGGCTGCGGACGCGATTCGCGGCGGTGGCCATGTTGATCACATCGGCAGCGCGCGAGGATGGAGTGACGGTGAGGGATTGCAGCACGCCGTTCTGATAAACGCCTTCGAGCACCGTATTCTGCGCGGCGTGGACCTTGAAATTCACATCCCAATCCTCCGGCCACGCGGGGAAGAGGTAGATCTTATCGCCTTGGGATTGGACAATCATATTCTCCAGCCCGTGAATCGTGGAGCCGCCGTGGCACTGGTCCGGGATGTAGTCGAAGCGGCTTTCCCAGAACGCGTGGAAGCGTGGTTTTCCAGGATAAGGATCAGAGATTGCAGCGCTGCCGTTGCCGACGGTGTCCGGAACCGGATCGAGGAAATTGCGCAGGGCGTAGAATTTCGCCTGCTGGGGCAGGTTGAGCTGAGCGGCCACCGTGGGAGTGTAAAGCCAGCCGCCGGATTCGAACGAACGACCGGGTGTGCCATCAAAGGTGAACATGCGCGTGCCGTGGTCGCGGCGGCCAGCAGCGAGGAGTGAGAGTCTCCCAAGACCTGACTCACGGGCGGGCCAAACACTATAAAGCGACGGCGTTTCGACCATGTCGCGTCCCGGATTCCCGGTCTGATAGACACCGAGCATCGGCTGGTTCAGCACGTTCTTCAGCGGTGGCTCGGGCATGCTGTTCAACAACGTCTGATAACGGCTGCGCTGGGCGGGTGTGAGCGTGCCGGGATCGAGCCGGAGCAGGTCGGAAAGGATGCGGCGGAGCGGCCCGACCTCGGGTGCCGAATTCGTTGAGTTCTTGTAGGTTTCCACCGCAGCGGACGGAGCTAGCAGAATTCTTCCGTTGGCATCGCGGTTGGGAAACTTGTATTCGAAAAAGGTCACCACCGCATCGGCCCAAGGCTGATAGGTGTTGGTGAAAAGCGCCTGGTCGCGCGTGTGGTCGTAGATGTCGGCCAGCAGGATGGCCAGATCGGTCATGCCGCCGCGGTGTTCGGTCAGGTGCTCGGGAACATTCCTGCCGAAAACGCAATCCCCGCCGACACCGGTGCCCTCGTAGAGCAGCATGCCGGGATTGTTTTCGTGCACCATGGCACGCTCGCGGCAGATGGGCAGGATCGTGCGGCAGTAGCGGGAAATCTGCTCGGTCATGTCGTAATCGCCGCTGGTGAGCATTGGCCAATAGATATGCCGGGTGTTCTGCCAGAAGAGCCGGTTGCCGTTCCAATCGCGGTAATCCGCATTCTGAGCGGAGGCGCCGACTCCGAAGAAACTCGGATACCCGACCGGGCGATCCATCGTCAGCGTGGAGCCATTGAACGGCGTGGGATAAACTCCACGGGTGGTGCAGGCGTTGATGAACCTCTGATGGGCGTAGTATTTGGAAATGAGCCGGGTCTGGCTATTGCTGCCACCGCCGAGGTGGAGGTAACTGCGGTTCCAGAATGCGGCCCACCAAGCCTGGTGAGCGGCCAGATCGGCAGCGGCATTGCGCGCGACCCGAGCGGTGGCCAGTGCTTCGAGATCGATCTTCCAGTTTGCGGCGGTCGGATAGACGCCGGAGTTGACGTCGATGGACAGGTTGATGGCAGTGCCCGATGCCGCGCTGACGAGCTGCTGAGTTCCTCCGCGCACCATGCCGGTGCCGCTCATCCGGCCGCCGAAGGTGCGGTTCATGATCGGATCCTGGATGGTGGCGAGCGAGTTGGTGAGCCCTTCCGAAGTGAGGTTATTGTAAAACGCCGAGGCACGATTGCGATGATACCAGGTGATGGCGTTGGCCCCGTCATTGAGAACGTAGTCGCCCTGGTGCCCATCGGCGATGGCCGTGGCGGTGTTGAGCGGGCGCAGGTCCATTTCGTAAGATGCCGCGACTGAAACCGGCGCATCGCTATCTCCCGCGACGCGGATCACCGGGTTGTTCGCGTCCACCCACACTTGCAACCGCGTCTGGCTGCCGGAATTCCCTGCCGTGATGAGCATGCGGCCCGTGGCCAGATCGAGGGTTTGATTGAACGGTTGACCGGTGGCAAACGGGTTTGGCGTGAGTTTCACCCGCACGCGGCCGAGCTTGATGTTGGTGTTGACTTCGCTCTCGGCATCGGAACGACCGATGTAGAACAGCAGGTCGCCATTGCCCTCGACCCAGGCGTTGAGGGTGGTTTCGCCGTTGCCGAGCGGCATCGACTCCCACGAGTAGGTGCTGGGGGTGGTCCAGACTTCGTTGTAATCCGCCAAGGTTCCCGGCGGCGTCGGCGGGATCACGATTTCGCTGATCGAAAAATCATCGAGCATGAAACCGTAATAAGAATTCGCGGCAAGGCTCAGCGTATGCGTCGAGGCAGTCGCGGTGAAGTCGAGCGTTTGCAGCGCGTAATTGACGTCGGTATTGCCACTGCCAACCGCGGGGAGATCGGCGAAGGTTACAGACTTCGCTGTCACCGCGCCGCTGGTATTAACACTGGCGGAGAAAGAATCGCCCGGCGTGGTCGTGTTGCGGCGCGAGGCGTGAAACGACACGCGATAGGACGAACCGCTGACCAAACCAGTGAGCTGAGCATTGGCAGTGTAGGAGTTGCCGGCGCTGCAAAGATTGAGTGCGTAGGTGCTCCCGCGTGGCGCCCCGTAAGCGGCGGCCGATGAAATGAACCAGCGCGCGGTGTTGCTGAAGAACCAACCGGGAATGGAGACTTGATTGCCGAGCCAATACCCGGCAGCAGCCGGTGTGACGGAGGCCGCGTTGTTGGTTTCAAATCCGCCGTTGCCACCCGCGATGGCCGGTGGCGCCGGAGGGATCACGACTTCGCTGATCGAAAAATCATCGAGCAGGAATCCATAGTAGGAATTCGCGGCAAGGCTCAGCGAGTGCGTCGAGGCGGTCGCGATGAATTCCAGCGTTTGCAGCGCGTAATTGACATCGGTGCCACCGCTGCCGACCGCAGGGAGATCCGCGAAGGCAACGGTCTTCGCAGTCGCCGCGCCGCTGGTATCCACACTGGCGGAAACAGAATCGCCCGACGCTGTGAGATTGCGACGCGACGCATAAAATGAAACCCGATACGCCGTGCCACTGACCAGGCCGCTAAGCTGAGCCGTAGCGGCATAGGCGTTTCCAGCGTTGCAAATGTTTAACGCGTAGGAACCGCTGCGAGGCGCGCCGAAACTTGCGGCCGACGACTGGAACCAGCGCGCGGTGTTGTTGAAAGACCAGCCGGGGATACTGACCTGGTTCGCGAACCAATACCCGGTGGCAGCCGGCGTGACGGAGGCGGCGTTGTTCGTTTCAAAACCGCCGTTGCCGCCGGCGATATCGGCGGCGTTTGCAGACGAAGCTTGAAAGAGGAGCAATGCTGATAACCATGCTGGGCAAGCAATCATGGCGAACCGCCGTTGAAATGTGAGTGTTTGATTCTTGGCAATCATCGAGGTTGGGATGTAGATAAGGAGTGATGGATCATTCTGATTCGTCGGCGGGAATGGCTTATTGGACTCGGAACACGACTGCGTAGGGAAACTTCGCCTCCGCCGGATATTGGATCTGCAGGGCATCGTTGTCGTATTTCCACTTGAGCTTGGCGCTTGATCCGAGAAGCGAGACCGAAGATGGAGCGGCATCAAGCAAGCCAGCAGATTTCCCCAGCGAGCGGATGCGGAGCACTTCACCTGCCCGGGGAACAGCCATCACAATGGCATAGACCGCGCCATCCTTGCCCTGGGTGAAGCGCACGTCGGTGGTGGCCATGGCGAACTCCGCGTGCTCGCGAACAATCGGGCCGGAGGGGAATGCTCGTGGGATCAAACTGCCGGAAACGGGACCGAAGCGGGCATCGAGAATTTCCAGTCCGCTCCCGCCTTCGATGGTCACTCTCTCATTCTCGGCGCGGGTGATCGATCCAGCCTTGCCGCCGAGCTTGTATTTCACCGTGACTTCCTTCGGCACGCCCGGGGCGGGATCGCCACCGAGCGCGGACAAGCTGACAGCGAAGTCGAGTTTTCCACTGGAAACGAGCGCGCGGACTTTGGCTGTCACATCAGCGGTCTGCTGGGATGGCTCGCGTTGAGCATCCTCGCCGATCACCTTCCACGCGCTGCTGCCGTAGATCGCAGCGGCGTTGCGGCGGGTGAACTCGCCGAAGTCCTGCCACATCTTCACCCCACCGGGCTCGAGATCTCCCTCGGGCGTGAGGCCGACGTTAAGCTGGAAGTTCCCATCGCGGGCGATTGCCTCGATCATCTGGAAAATCATCGCCCGCGAATCATAGAGCGTGTTGTCCTCGTAGAACCATTCTCCCACGGTGTTTTCCCAGACCCACGGGTCGCGTTTGATCGGTCCGGTGTAACCGTTCTCGTGCGGTGCCGCGATGCCGGGGATGAGCGGGCCGCCTTTGATGACCGCCATGCAATCGACTGGCCCACCGGTCTTCTGGGCACGCTTGTTATACATGTGGGCAACAACTTTCACCGTGGCGTCGCTGATCACCCCCTTGGCGGTGCCATGGCCGGTGAAGGGCTCGGTGCCGTCGGTGTAGATCATGTCCGGATCGTAGTCGTCGATGAACTGCTTCATGCGGTGAAACCACTTGAGCGTGTATTCCTTGGCGTAAGCGCGGGTTTCCGGTTGAACGAAGATGTCGCGCACCGGAGTGAAGAAACCGTCGCGCGCATTCTTTCCGGGCAGAGTCTCGGCCTGAAGATCGATGCCGTAGAGATCCTTCGGGTCGAGGCCGTCCCACCACTTGCCCTTGCCATTTTCCTTGGTGCGGGTGGCAGCGTCGTAAGGCACTCCTGCCTTGGGACCAGTCTTGTCCGCGCCGAACGCGGGCTGGAACCACCACAACGAATAATCCGCATGAAACGCCATGCCGGTGCGGAAGTTGTATTTGCGCGCCTCATGGAACATCTCGCCGACGATGTCGCGTTTCGGCCCGACGTTCACCGAGTTCCACGGCTGATACTTCGAGTTCCAGAGATCGAAGTTATCATGGTGCGCGCCCTGGACGAGGATGTAGCGGGCGCCGGAATCGGCGTAGAGTTTCATCAACTTCGCTGGATTGAATTTCGGTGCCTTCCAGGCGTTGAGCACGTCCATGTAACCGAACTCCGACGGATGACCGAAGAGCTGGATATGATGATCATACATCCAGCGGTTGTTGGCGCGGCCTTTGCGGCCCTCGGGCGGCTGCTGATAGAGGAAGCGCGCATACCAATCACCATTGCGTCCCATCGCCTGCGGCCCCCAATGGAACCAAACGCCAATCTTCGCATCACGCCACCACGTAGGCTCGCGCTGGATCTTGTCCGGGGTGAACGATTTCCAATCGGCCTTAAAAGGGCCGGGAGCGATTTCATCCGGGATGAGAAAAGGCACCTTGGCCTCAGCCGGGGTGAGCGGCTGATCGACCTTGCGATTGCCGCCATAAGCATCGGCGGGTGCCCGGTCGCCCCTGACTTCCGCCTCTTTGGTGAGATCTGGCTCGGCATGAAGAGAGGCGGCAACCAGCAGGGATGAGACGAAGATGGTGGATTTCATGTGAATGAGGCAGAAATTACTCGAATTTTCCGAAAACACGAAGCTCGCTTACCTTCAACGGTGAGCTGGCGTGCGGGCGTTCGATCCGGATGAAACGGGCCTTGGTGCCGGCCGGGACTTCGATGATCCATGGCTTGGCGGTGCCGATGGTGAGAGTCTGTCCATCGGTGACAGTCATCACACCCTCTTTTCCATTGAGAGTGTATTCAACGCGAAGATCCTTCACGATGTTGGGAGCCGGATCTGTTCCGGTCAGCGGGATATCCGCTTTGAGACTAAGACTTCCGGAAACCACGGATTGTTTGGCTTTTTCAGTGATATCAACGGTTTTCGCATCCTTGCCGTAAGTCGCTTTTTTGATTTCCAAGGTCGCGGCGGGAGCGGATTTGAACGTGGCGATTGGCTTCGCTGCGGCGAAGTCCACCGAATCGGATAACTTGACCACATCACCCGTCACGAGCGAACCGCTGATTTCGATACGCTTGATCGCGCACGGCAGCGCAAGATCCATCGATAACCACGGCTGCGTGTCATCCGCGCCACTCGACCAGAACGTAGAGTCCGAGCCATCGGTTGCTTTCGAGGGATGGCTGGCATTGTCGGCATGCGAAGAGGCGCGGCAGCCTTTCCACAGAGCGACGTTTTGAAGCGGTGAATCGGGTGCGACTTGCAGCGCGATCACCGTGTCATTCCGATCCCAAGAACTGCCGACCGGGAGCGAGAGAGTGAGGCCGCTTTCATCCTGCTTGAGGGCTACGGGATTTTTCTCTGCCAGCAGAACCGCTTTGGAGAATTTTTTGCCATCGGCGGGCGGCGGGAGCTTGAGGGTTTTCGAGCCACCTGCCGGCGCTTTGAGGACGTGGAGGTATTCGAACTTGTCATCCACCGAGCGGGTGGCGACGCCCCATGTCAGATCCGCGATCTTGGTGCCTGGCGCCGTGGGGTAGGAAGTGCTCGGATAGGTGTTTTTAATCGAGCGCTCGACGCGCTTGATCAGTTCGCCAGTCTTCTTCATGCGGTCCAGCACGCCGGTTTCCCAGCCGCCGCCCGCGTAAGGGCCCGCCGCCCAGAGCGTGCCGCCGCCATCCGTGTTAGAACCCGCCTGAAGAACGGTGTAGCGAAACTTCGCCTCGGGTGTGAAATTGACCCATGGATAAAACCCCACCTTAGGACTTTTCTGCGCGGGCTCGGATTTCCCTTCAGCAAAGGCTGCCCAGAAAATGCTACCGGTGACGACCGTGATCGGGATCTTGTAGGACCTCCACTGGTCGCCGTCGGGAGTGTTGTGCGAGTGATTGTAAAAGACCTCCATGTTGCCGAGGTCGGCGGAGTAGAGGTTGCCGTAGTCGTTTTGCATCATCAGCACATGCGGATGCTTGTCGGTGATCGTCTTGCGCAGGCGCGGGTAGTCCACCACGCGGTAGCTGTCAGCTTCACCACTGCCCTCGTCCAGATAGAGACCGAGGATGTCGTCGCCGTAGCGATCAACCAGCTCACCGTAAGTCTCGTTGATGAATTCGTTCCACTTGGCGCGATCCCAACGGTTCCAATCCGGATGAGAGCCTTGACCGCGAGCCCAACCGGTTTTCGCCATGTCGGCATCGGTGAAGTCATGGCCGTCGCGCGGATGGGTATAGAGCAACACGGCGATGCCCTTGGCCTTGCAGGCCTTGATCATGTCGCCGATGAGGTCGCGCTTGGACGAATGACCGGGCCGCCATTTTTCCATCACCTTGCTCGGATAGAGCATGTTCATGTCGGCATGCCACGCGGTGAAGAGCACGTATTCGACGCCCATGGCCTGAATATCACGGGCGAAACCTTCCGCATCGAAACGGTTCGCGAGGTCGTCGAGCCCTTTGGGCATGGTGCCGTCCTTGTTGATCGTCGCGGAGTAGGCCTCACCGCCCCAGACGTAGTGGACGAAGAAGCCATACTTCATCGCGCGGTAGTTCGCGGCGGCGTCCGGGTTAGCGTGGAGCGGCGACGCGGTGGACATGAGCGTCCCCAGCATCAGGCTGGCGGAAGTGAAGGCGGAGAGGAACTTGTGAGTTGTCTGGTTCATTGTCATTTGTGTGAGATGTGAAGAGATAAAAGGTCGGATAAATGGAAAATATGAGGGTGGGAAACGAATGTTGCGTGAGGGAATCCACATCGATGATGGTTAGGGGCTTACCGAAACGCGATAAAAACGACGGAGCGCGCCCGACCCATTCGGATCGATGAATATCAGTTCCGCACCTACGCCGGGTTGTGCCGGGCCGAAGTCCTGCCATGGGCTCGAGAGATCGTCGCTGCGCTGGAGCTGATAGTTGTGGCCAGTGAAACCGTCGATCTTGAGCGTGAACGAAGCCTCTGATGTGGCGACAGAATTCACGCGGATCTTGCTGCGGTCGAGCACGATGCCGTTGTTGACGAAACCGGCGGGCAGGGTGCCGTTCCAGGTCATGATATCGAGGACGCCGTTGTTGGTGAGAGGACCGGTGAAATTCAACGTGGCGTCTCCCACCAAGCGGAGCGTTCCGTTGACGGTGAGTGACCCAGTGCCAGTCAATGAACCAGCGAAGGTAGCGGTGTGATCGTTGCCGGTGACGGCGAGGTTCGTAGCAGTTAACGCAACCGTGCTTCCCGCCACACCGGCGAGGGAATCGAGCGTGACCGTGCCTTGACCGGGATCGAACGAAGCGGCGGATCCCGTGAGCGCTAGGCTGGCTCCACTGGGAAGGGCTCCGGCCTCGGCGGCGGTGAAGCGGACGTCATCAATGATCACGGCGCTGTCCGAGCCGTTCTGCAGGCCTTGGAAGGTGAGCGTGTGAGCACCGGCGGTGAGGCGGAAGGCGGGAAGTTCGAAGCGGTTGAAATTCCCGCGACGGCCGATGTGACCGGGCTGATAGGTGCCGATTTGGACTCCATCGAGCGTGACGACCAGCCCGCCAGCCAGGTAGTTGGGGCGGTTAGCAGCTAGGAACGAAAGCCGATACTGTCCGTCCGAGCTAACGGACACCTGAGTGCTCATTGACCCGTTGTTCTGAAGATAAGCCACCTGCGCGCCCTCTGGCGAAGTGCCGACCCACGGGCTGTTGCTGGAGGCGGTGCCGCCTGTGGCACTGAAGGTCCAAGCGGTGCCGCTTGGATTGTAGGACCAGCCCTGCGGAGCGTAGGCGGGGGTTTCGAAGCCGGCGTTGGGAACCGAGACGCCGCCGGTGGTGGCGGGTTCGAGCTTGAGTGCACCAGCATCGATGGTGACGGAATTCGTGGCAGCGATTCCACCGGCAAGGGCGAACGTGCCGCTGCCGAGCTTGACTAGGCCGCCGATGTTGCTGGCGTCCAGCGGGGTGGCCCAGACGACGTTGTTGCCGCCGGTGTCGATTCTGACGGGAGCCTGGCTGTGGCGGATACGGCTCGAATAGTCTTCTTGGTTTCCGGGCAGCATGCACAGGGTTCCTCCGTTGAAGACGATGTTCCCCTGCCTGCCGAGAGCCCCGTTGCGGACGGCGACCACACCGCTTGTTAGAATGGTGCTGCCAGTCACCTGGGACGGTAGATCGAGCACCAGCGTGCCGCCACCGGATTTCGTGAGTCCGGAGCTGCCGGCCAGAGTGAGCGGTCCGCCGTTACCGGTTTCCAGGAACGACGCGGTGATGTCGTCCGCCACGTCGATGCGGCCGCTGGCCAAGGTGAGGGTAGGCGATCCGGAAGGTTGAATCTGATAGTTCTTTCCTGAGAAGCGAAGATCCCCGACCGAAAAACCGGACTGCCATGGCAGCGCGGTGGCAGCCCCTTGCAGGGAGAAGCTTACGTTGTCACCCGAGCGGAAGCGGGTAGCGAGCGGTGCGCCGCCGGTGAAGTTGTCCACCGCTTGCGACCATGCCGAGAGTCCGGGGCCGGCGTCGTTGCTGTTGCCGTTCCATGTGACGGCGACGGGCGTCAGGGCGATCACGGTGTCGCGAGGATTCCATGTGTCGCCGTTCTGCAAGGTCAGCGTCAGGCTGCCGTCACTGTTGCGGACCAATGAAACCGGGTTTCCGTTTTCCAACAACGAGGCCGATCCATAACCGCGGCCATCCGCCGGCGCGGGGACGGTGAGCGAGTTTCCGCTTGGCGGAGTGAGCACATGGATGAACTCGGTGCCGTCATCCGGCGAGCGGGTGGCGACGATGCCGTTAGGGAGGCTATTGATGGTCGCGTTGGCAGGCGTGATCCACGACTGGCTCGGCAAAGTGTTGCAGATGGACCGACGGATCGGGCGGATGTAATTCCCCACCTGCATCATAGCCGGAAGCACGCCCGTTTCCCAGACACCATCGGCGTAGGGACTGGCGGCCCAGGTTACCCCACCACCATCGATGTTCGCACCCGCTTGCAGAACGGTGTAGCGATACATGTCCTCCGCCGAGAAGCGCACAGTGTTGGGACCTAGCGACGCCAGGGGCGCCCAAGCCGCTGACATCACAAGGGCGTTTGGCATCGTCTGGGCCGGCCAGGCACCACCCGGCTGATTGAATGTGCCCGTGTAGTTGAGGTATTCCGCTTGGCCAATGTCGCAGCTGTAAATGGTGCCGTAGTAGTTCTGCATCATCAGCAGGTCCGGTCTGCGGCTCTTGATGGTCTGGCGCAGGCGCGGGTAATCGACAAAGCTGTCCTGACCTCCATTCGGATCGTTTTCATCCAGGAACAGCCCGTCGATCCGGTCGCCGTAGCGTTCCACCAGCTCGGCATAGACATCGTTGATCAGGTTATTATACACGTTGTAATCCCAAGTCATCGGCTGCATCGGATGCGTGTAGAAGAGAACGCGGATGCCCTTGGCTCGCACGGCGTCAACCATGTCGCCGATCATGTCGCGGGTGGGGCACCGCCCCGGATAATACTTGGCCATCGCGCTGCTGTTGAATAACGGGAAAAAGTTCGCATGCCACGCGGTGAAGATGACGTAGTCCACCCCGATCGATTCCATGGCGCTGGCGAAGCCCGCCGCGTCGAAGCGATTGGCACATTCGTCGATACTGGTGAGCCTGCTGCCGTCCGAGTTGAAGGTTCCGCCGCCGCCGGAGCCGTCCCACACGTAATGCACGAAAAAGCCGTATTTCAGCCGCCGGAAATTGGAAATGCCATCGGTGGCCGCCCCTGCGAGCGCATTGGTGACCGGCGGAAGAACCACCAACCGCCCGGCACCGCTGAGATAGCCGGGATGCGTGGCCGCGCTGTAAACCCCCTCCGGCTGGGAGACGCCGTTCAGGCGCAGGCTGCCGATCGAGATGGTTCCGGAGAAGCCCAGATTCATTTTCGCCCCGCTGGCGATCTCGACCGCTCCAGCGGCAGGCAGGGCGGAGGGATTGGCTAGCGCAAGCACGCCGTCATCCACCCGGGTGGTTCCGGTATAACTGTTCTGCCCGGAGAGGGTCAGAGTTCCCAGCCCGGACTTGGTCAAGCCCCCGACACCGCTCGCCCGCAGGTTCACGTTGATGCCGACCGTGTAACCCGCCGTGTCGATGACGGCCCCGCCGTTACCGATGTAGGCGTTCTGGTTGCCGCCGTAGAGCGTGATGAAATCCGCGTTGTCGGCGGTGGCCTGCACGGTGCCGCCGTTGAAGGTAAGCCAGGCGCTGTTGTTGGTTCCGGCCTCGCGGTCGGCGACGCGGATCGATGGCGTGCGCAGCGTGCCGCCGTTCAAATCGATGGCGAAGGTGATGCTGCCGTTCAACGAGCCATCCACGCCGCTCGTGGCGGTGACGGTGCCGCCGGACATGACAAACCGCGCCCAGTCGGAGCTGGCAGACGTGGTGGTGATCCGGTTGGCCGTCACCGTGCCGCTGGAAATCACGAGGTTGGCGCGGCCCACCGCGATGTCACCCGAAACCGCAACCGTGGGCACCGCGAGGGTGAGCGAAGGATTTCCGCTGTAAGTGCCACCGTTGGCGGAGTTGCCCTGCACGGTCAGGCTCGCGGCGGTCAAACTGCCACCATTAAAGGTGGAATCGGACGCGTTGGAGGCGGTGGAGCCGAAATTCACGCTGCCGGCGATGATCGCTTGGCTGAGGCTGATAGAGCCACCGATGGTGGGAAAAGAGGCACTACTTGATGCTGAGTTGACCCATGTAGCAGCGGACCAGTTCGCGTCCGTGGTGCTCCATAACCCGGTGCCGGCACTGTTGCTCCAGACAAAAGCGTTGGAGAAAGGCGGAGGAATGATCAACTGCCCGCTGCCAGTGAAATAGCCGGGATGCGAAACCGCGCTATACACTCCCGCTGGCTGGGAGACGCCGTTCAAAAGCAGGCTGACAAGCGTGATGTTTCCAGAGAAACCCAGATGCATCCTCGCCCCGCTGGCAATCTCGACCGCTGCGGAGGCAGGCAGGGCAGAAGAATTGGCAAGCGCAAGCACGCCGCCATCCACCCGGGTGGTTCCGGTATAATTGTTCTGCCCGGAAAGGGTCAAGGTCCCCAACCCGGCCTTGACCAGTCCCCCGCTACCGCTCGTCCGCAGGTTCACGTTAATGCCGATCGAGCGGCCGTTGGTATCGATGATCGCCCCGCCGTTGCCGATGTAGGCGTTCTGGTTGCCGCCGTAGAGCGTGATGAAATCCGCGTTGTCGGCGGTGGCCTGCACGGTGCCGCCGTTAAGAGTGAGCCAGGCGTTGTTGTTGATTCCAACCTCGCGGTCGGCGACACGGATCGACGCCGTGCGCAGCGTGCCCCCGTTCAGATCCATGGCGAAGGTGGCTGAGGTGTTGACCGAGCCATCCACGCCGTTGGTGGCAGTGACGGTGCCGCCGGACATGACAAACCGCGCCCAATCGGCGCTGGCGGCGGATGTGATAATCCGGTTGGCCGTCACCGCGCCGCTGGAGACCACGAGGTTGGCGCGACCCACCGCGATGTCGCCCGAAATCGAAACCGTAGGCCCAGAAAGGGTGAATGACGGGTTGCTGGCATAAGCTCCCCCGTTGGTGGACATGCCCTGGATGTTCAGGCTCGTGGAGACAAGACTGAAGGAGCCGGTAAGTGTCACGCTGGGAGTGTTGGAGGCGATAGAGCCAAAGTTCACACTGCCGGCAGTGATCGCTGTTCTGAGGCTAACAGAGCCGCCGACAGTGGAAAAAAACGCGTGGTTCGATGACGAATTACCCCAGATAGATCCAGACCAGTTCGCGGAGGTGGTGTTCCATCTGCCATTTCCTGACCCATTATTCCATATGAAATTCGCTGCCTGAGCCCAAGGCAAAAGCAGAACAGGAATCATCAACAAACAATGAACAAATCGAGGGATGAACCGCAGCATAGAAAAACGAGCACACAAATTGGATCCGACACAGCGAAAAACGGGATCGAGGGGAATGACATCCTAGAATGACGGACACAAAAAAATTGAGCGGAACACGGAAACCCAAACCGTGTCCCGCTCTGTATTTGTCCTGAGCTAAATTCAGGACAAAAATTTAGAAGAGGTAATAAGCCATGATCTTGTTGGGCGCTGGGATGAAGAATCAGCAGATGATCATCCCCGAATCACAGCACCCACCACAACAGATCAACGGCGACGGCGACGCAACAAGAACAACAGGCTCAACCCACTGAGCAGGGCGGAATCAGGTTCTGGGATCACGACGAGATTCAAGCTGCCAGACGTGAAATAACCCTTATTGCCGTTGCCAAAGTCATACGCCGTTTCTGGACTGAGATAAGCCGTGCTGCCCCAATCAATCGTGAAGTCTCCGCTGATGAGCTTATAAGTTCCCGCAGATGCATTCGCCCAATCCCAGCCAACAATGTCCTGGAAGGTCAAGTTGCCTAAACTCAGATTACCACCGCTGAGACTCAAAATGCCAGAGCTATTGGCTGACAAGCTGGCTCCGGTAAGATCCAAATTTCCACCAGCATTGATGGTCAAACCATTACCTAGCGATCCATTTCCGCCGTTGCTGCCAATTGTGCCATCGGCACCAACAGTAACCGCGCTATTCGTCAGAGCACCAGACACAAAAAGCGTTCCAGCCGAAACCGTTGTAGCCCCAGAATAAGTGTTAGTGCCAGAGAACTCCATCGCGCCCGAGCCAGATTTACTGACAGTCGCAGGCGCACCGCTATAAATACCAAAGAATGCACCGTTATGCAGGGTGCCGCCGACATTCAATTTGCCTCCACTCGCAACGCTGAAGTCCACGTTGGATGCCCGCAAGGCAACATCGGCATTCAAGTTTGAAGTTCCGCTAGCCGATACGTTGCCGGTAAGGAAGTAATTCCCCCAGTCTCCGTTTCCGCTGCTATTCACCGCATCAACTGTGCCACCATTAAGCGTCAGGCCATTCAGCTGGTTCGCCACACTGTTGTCAGCACGCAGAGTTGCACCACTGCCCACTGTCACACCTGCACCACCAACATTATTCAATGTCCAAGCACCGGACGCTAAGACCAGCGTGCCCTGATTCACATTAGTGCCACCAGTGTAGTTGTTAGATTGATTAAGTGTCAGCGTGCCAGAGCCAGTTTTGGTGAAACTACCACCACCGTTGAGAACCGTGGCAACTGTGACTGCGTAAGTTGAAGTGTCAATCGTGGCTCCTCCTGCTGTCAACGTAGCGGCGGCGCGACTGCCAGTGTCGCCGTTATTGTAAACCTGGATGAAATCATTTGTGGACTGAGTCGCCACCACGGTCACACCGCTGCCCATGGCGAGTCCAGAGCTTCCATCCCAAGTGGCATTGCCCACTTTGATGAAAGGCGTGGTCACGGTGCCGCCATACAATTCCACAGCTGAGGCAATGGACGAGAGATTAATGCCACCCGTGGCCGTCACGGTGCTGTTGTCCGCGCGGAACACGTTCCAAGCGTCCACACTATTGATCGCACCACTAACGTTTAATGTGCCATTATAGAGATAGAGCATGCCGCGTTGAACCGTCACATTACCAGAAACATTTGTTGTGTTACTGATCTGAGCCCGCTCATTGTAAGCTTGCGCAATGCTATCCACACCACCACCAAGCGCAACCCCATTCACTGAAAGACTACCGACAGACAAACTGCTACCAGTCAGCACTGGCGAACGAGTGCTACCGTTATAGCCGTTCCAGTAAAAATTCACTGAACCTGCAGTAATCGCTTCACCCAAATTAATGGTGCCGCTGATGCTGTTAAAGGTTGCGTTATCGGGATTCGAGTTATTCCACGTTGAGCCGGACCAGTTGGCGTCCGTGGTGTTCCAACTACTGGTGCCTGCGCCGTTATTCCATGTCAAGTTGGCAGCTTGAGACGATGCCGCAGCAGCTAAAGCCGATGCTGCGATGGTAATACTCAGGAGTGATTTCGATTTTGATTTCATTACGTTTTAGATCTGGTCAATAAGGATTGATTTGAAGTTCAGCGATAGAAAGGAGAGCACAGCTCAGATAAAGACCCAGTGCTCCCCTCGCGCATGATTTACTGTGCCTTCACACGGACGAATAGCTTGCTAGCCGTCAATGGAGCACCAGAGAGAGTGACCTGAACTGTGTCGTTCGGGCTACCCGTAGAAACACTTTGAACTGCACCGGTGTCTTCGGACCAATTGACAAGGTCGGTCGTGGTCCAAATACTATAGGTCAAGCCACTGCCATTGAGTCGTTGATAGCTAAATTGACCCGTGGTTGGATTGAGCTGACTGATGATCGGATTGACCGAGGACCCATTGTTCGGAACGAGGCCGTAAGCGAATTCCTGGAAGTTGGTCAGGCCGTCGCCATCTAAATCACCGCTCTCGCTGCCTGCAGCCAAGCCATAAGCATTACCCCATGTTTGATACGGTGAAGCGTTCACTGCATATGTGAGATTGCCATTGGATTCGGTGAAGACCCACTTCGCTCCAGTGACAGCAAGCTCCCAAGTGCCAGATGTGACTTCGGTGAAGACACCGAGACTACTATTCACAAGGTAAGGCGTCACAACAGGCGCCGTGCCAAAACTAGCAACGTTAACCAGATTCCACGTGTTTGCCGCCGTGGCATCCGCGGTGCTGAGATCGATATAAACCTGCCCAAGGAAAGACAGCGTGGATGTCGATGAACCCGCAATCGAATTAGTTGTGCCATTGGTAGTAGGCTTGAATTCCAAGGTGCTACTGCTGCTCACATTCAGTGCTCCGTCATTAACCACGGTATTGCCACGGTAGTTGTAAACATCGCCTCCAAGGGTCAGGCTTCCTGTGCCATTTTTGGTGAGGCCGCCTGTGCTAGCACCGGCGCGAACCATGTTCACGTTAATGCCAATGTTGCGACCGTTCGTATCAATAATGGCTCCGCCTTGCCCGACGAAAGTCGTCGTGCCACCACCGTAAGTGGTGATGAAGTTCGAATTATCCGAGCCGATGGCCTTGACAGTGCCGCCATTGAACGTGAGCCAAGCGTAGTTACCACTACCCACCTCACGGTCAGCAACCCGGATGGAGGGAGTCACCAGCGTGCCACCGTCGAGATCGACGGCGAAAGTAGCCGACGTGTTCACCGAGCCGTCCACGCCATTCGTGGCGGTGACAGTGCCGCCCGCAACTACCAAGCGCGCCCAGTCGGCGCCAGAAGCAGCGGAGATGATGCGATTCGCGCTGAAGGTGCCACCTGTGATCGCGAGATTGGAACGCCCAATCGCAGCGTCGCCACTGACGGTGACAGCAGAACTAACACTGAGGGTCGGATTGGCGCCATAATTACCGCCGTTGGAACCAGAACCCTGCACGGTGAAGGTCGATGCAGACAAACTACCGCCACCGTCTAATAAACCAAAATTGGTAAAGTTACCTCCAGAAGTGCCGACACTGACGGTGTTGGCGACGATGCTAGATGCCAAATAGACATTGCTCACACCCGTGGTGAAGATGGCGTTATTGCTGGCAGAGTTACTCCAGGTGGCACCTGTCCAGTTCGCATCGCTCGTATTCCAACTCTCCGTGACAGCACTGTTGTTCCACACAAAGTTCGGACCCACTGTCCAGCGCGCATACAGGGTGGTATTGCCGCTGATCGTGAACGTGTCACTTGGGGCGTAGCTGATGCCACTGCCGTTGGCAGCTGTGTTCCAGCCGCTGAAGCTATAGCTCGTCTTTGCCAAGGAGCCCGTGTTTCCAAGAGCAGTCACCGTCGAGCCGTCGAAGTATGGGCTACTACCATCCACTGGGGGCGCGCCGCTGGTGTTGCCGTTTCCGTCATACATCACAGTGTAGCTGCCGAGTGGAATCCATTTGGCGTAAAGTGTGGTGTCATCTTCAACAGCAAAAGTCGCACTCGGGCTGTAATTGGTGCCACTGCCGTCGGACGCCGTGTTCCAACCACTAAAACTGTAGCCTGAGCGTGTCAAGCTACCAGCGCTCTGCACAGTGACAGTGTTACCAAATGCGTAAGGGCTACCTCCATCAATCGGCACAGAACCACCATCGCTGCCGTTGCCATTGTAGGTCACGGTCGGATTGGTGCCAAATGACGTCAACTTGAAATTATCAATTTTGACCTGAATTGCGCCGCTCAAATTAACAGTTCCAGCGCGGTCAGTGACCCAGCCCACATGCTTAATGCCAGCAGCTGCGAGAGTTGCACCACTGAGTGTGTAACTGATCGTGTTCACGGAGTTCGAATTCCAGCGAACCAAATTGCCAACGTTGATGGTGCTCGCATCGACCCCGTTCCAGTTGTGTTGGCTGCTTGTGAAGCCCAACGCAAACCAAGAACTACTACCACCTGGATCCGCACCAGCCAGCGGAGTGGTGTCAATGGTTGCTTCGAGTCGATAAATGCGAGACGCGTCTGGGGTAAATGGCAGGAAATTGCTGCTAGTGGGCGTCGCGACGTTGCTATCATTTCGGTCACGCTGCCCCCAACCGCCGGCTTCTACTCCTGCCTGCCAGGTAGCGGATGAGCTACCACCGTATAAAGCACTGCGCGTTGTCGGAGCGGACGAATAGAGCGTCTGAGTGTAGGGACCTCCTTGGTTGACATTTTGCTGGTCATTAAAATCATCGAAATACACGGTTGTGGCTGTTTGAGCCGCTGACGGCAGCACGATCGTCAGCATGGCTCCAGCGGTTAGAGCACCGCCGGATAACATGCGGCGTAAACTCGCAAACACAGCGGAACAGTAGAATTCTGGTCTGGTTTTCATGAGGGTATGAGTGTGTGGATTGGATTTTTATGTTGAACGGATACATGCCTAATATGCAGCAAGCCATCAATGATCACAATGGATTGTTCCGTGATTTTTTTGTATTTTCCCAACACAAACACAACATGCCGCCATCGCGCTCTGGCTCTGTCGTGGAAATACCTGACACTGGCGCTCTCGTTTGCGCTGTTTGTTGGAATTTCGTGATGCAGCTTTCACCTGATCGGCCTATAAAGCTGATAGAGCTGAAAGAATCTGAAGCATTTTTTTCTTGTGTTTTGCCAACCAAATTCGATGTTCGATCATTCATGAAAAATAATGATACCACCAGTGTTCAGGCTCATGGCCACATGCGCACGCTGATGAGTTCCATGTGCAGCGAACGCGAATACAACCTAGCTGAGCAGTTTCGCATCCACCTGGTCGGCATTTATCATAGTTGCGTTGGACCTGAATGGGATTCAGGTGGCAAACTCGAGTCGGACTACCTTCACCACATCGATGTTTCATTAACAGGCAAAAGAAACGTGATTCTCAATGACCAGACCTATGAACTCAACCCAGGTGAAGCGTGGTTCCTCCCCGGAAACACCCCTGTCGCGCGCCGATGCTCGGAGGACTGCGAGGTATTATTCTTCAAATTTTACTGCGGTTATCTCGCGGGAGTCGATCCCTTGCTCGACTGGAAGGGACGGGAGCCCCGGCGCATTTGTTCGGTTGATGTGGCAGATTGGAGCAAGTGGCTCAACATGGAAAATCAAATCGGCCTAGCTAACATTCTGAAATTGCGCGGGTGCTTGATGTGCTGGCTAGCGGAGGCGATTCCTGAGATCGATGAAACGATTTCAGATCATCTTGCCAGTCACGCTCGTTTCTCGAAGGTCTTTCAATACATCGAGAAAAATTTAGGCGCGGATCTGCGACTCGTGGATCTGGCAACAATCCACGGCACTTCGCCCGAAGCCTTTGCCGCCGCTTTCACCCGCAGCACGGGCATCAGCCCCAAGGAATATCTGAAGCGCTGCTTGAACCAAGAAGCCATTCGCTTGGTGATGAATTCTGATCTTAAAATGAAACAAATCGCTGAAATGCTGCGATTCAACGACGAATTTTATTTTAGCCGCTTCTTCCAACGCCTGAATGGTTGCCCGCCGTTGCGTTACCGCAACATGTTCCAGCTCAGGCGCTCATGAAGCCGGAGAGGTTCAGATGTTCCAGCTTCAATCAGTTTGCAAACGCGATGACGATAACTAGATCAACATTTCAGCAATCCGGGCTTTTCAGCTTCGGAAATTGACTTAAGCTGGCTTCATGTCCGCATCTGTGATTCCGCTTCTGTATGTAAAAACCGGCTGCCCGTGGTGCGAGGAAGTGCTCGATTTCTTCAACAAAAAGCGCCTGCCCTATGAAAAAATCGTCGTCAGCGGCAATCGCCCCGCCATGGAAGCGATGGTCGCGCTTTCGGGACAAAGCAAAGCACCGACGATGGATTGGCAGGGCGAAGTGCTGGCAGACTTCGGTGTGGAAGAGCTGATTCCTTTTTTGCGCGAGCGCGGCGTGGGTGTTTGACTTGGGGGCGCTACGGCGGCACACTCGATCCAACTGACCGTGACGCCAGCCCGCATGTTTGCAAGCCAACCGCATTCTAGCACATGATCTAACCCATGATATCCTTATCCGAAGGTGCGTCGCAGCCGTTGCTGGTGGATGAAATGCAGTTGGCCTTTTCGCCGACAGGCGTGCTATCGGCATCGCAGCACTTCGAGTATCGTCCGCAGCAGCAAGATCTTGCCTGTGCCGTTGCGCGCGCCTTGGCGGAATCCCATTGCCTGGTCGCGGAGGCGGGCACGGGCGTGGGAAAATCCCTCGCCTACCTGCTGCCGAGCGTGCGTCACGCGATCGACAGCGGACGCAAAGCGGTGATCTCGACGCACACGATCAACCTCCAAGAGCAACTGGTGCGCAAGGACATCCCGATCGTGCGCAAGTTGCTGCGCCAGGACTTCGCGGCGGTGTTGCTGAAAGGGCGGCAAAACTACCTCTGTCCCCTGCGCTTGCGGCGAGCACAAGAAATGGCACAAGACCTGTTCACCAGCACCGAGGCCGAGGAGCTTGCGGCCATCGCTGCCTGGGCTGAAAGCACGCACGATGGCACGCTCAGCGGGCTTTCCTTCACGCCTTCGCCCAAAATCTGGCAACAAATTTGCAGTGACCCGCAACTGTGCACCGCGCGTTTCTGCGGACCACGCGGGAATTGTTTTTTTCAGGAAGCCCGCAAAGCCGCGGCCGACGCCTTGGTGGTGGTGGTCAATCACACCCTGTTTTTTTCGCTCGCGGCCGCGAGCTTGGATATGATCGATGGCGATGGACCCGCGCCGGCAGGATTTCTGTTTGCCAACGATTTTGCGATTCTCGATGAAGCCCACACCATCGAACACATTGCCGCCACCCAACTGGGCTTGCACCTAAGTCAAAAAAACTTAAAGCACGACCTGCAGCGACTCTACCACCCGCGCACCAAAAAAGGCCTGCTCAAGGTCTATCGGCGTCCTTCCGTCCTCCAAGCGGTGGAAAATGCGATTCAGCAAAGCGACCACTTTTTCGCCGAGATGCATCAGGGCATCGCCTTCGCAGGCAACACCAAGGAGCACCGCCTGCGCCAGCCGTGCACCAACCCGAACACCTTGGCGCAGCCATTGCGTGAATTGTGGAACGAAATCGATACCCTTGCGGGGGATGTGAACGATGAGCGCGCGCGCGCCGAGCTTGGCGATACTGCCCGCAAACTGCGCGAGGTGCATGGGGCGTTGCAGCTGTTTCTCGATCAGAGCGACGAGGAGAGTGTGTATTGGGTGGAGCGCACCGGGCAAGATGAAACGCAGCTCGAGCTACATGCGGCACCCGTGCAGGTTGCTCATCGCTTGCGCGCGCTGTTGTTTCGCGAAGGCAACACCTGTGTGCTCACCAGTGCCACCTTGGGCGTGGGCGATCCGTCGCTACAGTGGTTCAAAAAACGCGTGGGAGCCGAATCCGCGGCCAGCTTGTGCATCGGCAGTCCATTTCGCTACGAGGAGCAGATGCGCATCCGCATTGTGGAGGACATGCCCGAACCCTCCGCGAAGGATTACCTTAAATCCATGGCCGTGGCGATCAAAGAGGCAGTGAGCGAGACCCAGGGCAAGGCCTTTGTGCTCTTCACCAGTTACCGCACCATGCGCGATTGCGCCGCACATCTTCAGGGATTTTTCAAACAAAAAGGCTGGACCTTGTTGGTGCAGGGTGATGGGCACACACGTCACCGCCTGGTGGAGATGTTTCGCGAGGATGTCAACAGCATCTTGTTTGGCACCGACAGCTTCTGGACAGGGGTGGATGTGCCGGGTGAAACGCTATCCAACGTCATCGTCACGCGCCTGCCGTTCGCGGTGCCAGATCAGCCGCTGACGCAAGCGAAGAGCGAGTTCATCACCGCGGCGGGTGGCGATGCCTTCATGGAGCTGTCCCTGCCCGACGCGATTCTGAAGCTGCGCCAAGGAGTGGGACGCTTGATCCGCAACAACACCGATCGCGGCGTGATTCACATTCTCGATGCCCGCATCTTGAATAAACGCTACGGCAAGCACTTCTTGCAATCGCTACCACCGGCGCCAGTGGAAAAGCTGCGCTTGTTTCCGGATGCTAGAGGACGTTGATTGACAATATATTCTTCTCGTTCTGTGCTCGACTTTTTTCAATCGCGCTGCTAGACCTTTCCATCGCTTCAACGCCATGATCTTTCCACCCCGCCCCCTGAATGACCCTGAGCGCCTCGCTGCTCTTGATCAACTTGGATTGCTCGATAGTGAAGCGGAGATGAACTTTGATCGCATCTCGCGCTTGGCATCGCGGTTGATTAACGCGCCGGTGGCCTTGCTGTCGTTGGTGGATGATCGGCGGCAGTTTTTCAAATCCGCTCACGGGCTCACTGGTGCTGTGGCAGAGGCGCGCGAAACACCGCTGTCGCACTCGTTTTGCCAACATGTGGTGACGAGTGGTGATCATCTGATTGTCAATGACGCCACGCAACATCCGCTGGTATGCGACAACCTCGCCGTCCGCGACTTGGGTGTGCAAGCTTACTTAGGCATTCCCGTGCGCGATATCAATGGCTACGTGCTAGGCTCCTTCTGCATCGTCAATGACACGCCACGCGAGTGGAGTGCCGAGGACATTGAGGTTATGACCGATCTCGCCAACATGGTTGCCACGGAAATTGCGCTGCGCCAGCAAAATGCGGCGTTGCACGAGGCAAAAAAACGCGCCGATTATCTCGCAAGCGAAGCAACCAACGCCGAGCAAGCGAAAGCGAATTTCCTTGCCAACATGAGTCACGAGATTCGCACACCGATGAATGCGGTGATCGGCATGACCGAGCTGTTGTTGCACACCACGCTCACTGCCGAGCAAGGAGAATTTGTCAACACGATTCGCACCAGCAGCGACACCTTGCTGGCATTGATCAATGACATTTTGGATTTTTCTAAGATCGAGTCCGGAAGCATGGAGCTGGAAGACGAGGTGTTGAATCTGCGCAGTTGCGTCGAAAGTGCGCTAGATTTGAACGCGGGGGCGGCGGCACTAAAAAATCTCGACCTGTTGCTGTGGATGGAGCCCAATGTTCCCACAGCGATCCACGGCGACGTGACGCGCATTCGCCAAATCCTCACCAATCTGATCAGTAACGCCGTGAAATTCACCACTACGGGTGAGGTGCATGTTACGGTTTCTGTGAAGGAGGACAAGCAAGGACGCGCAGGCGAGGCCGCTTCTTCGGATTTGTGGCAAACGCTATGCTTTTCTGTGCGCGATACGGGCATTGGCATTCCGCAAAATCGCATGGATCGCTTGTTTCGCTCATTTAGCCAAGTGGATGCCTCCACCACGCGTCACTATGGCGGCACAGGACTGGGTTTGGCGATCTGCGCGCGACTCGCTGAGCTGATGCAGGGCAAAATTTGGGTGGAGTCGCAGCCGAGCGAAGGTTCGACGTTTTTTGTGGAAATCCCAGCGCTATCTGCGCCGTTCACACCTCAGGCGTTTCAGGAGCGGCAGCTGGTGGACTTCACTGGCCGCCGGGTGTTGATTGTGGATGACAATGCCACCAACCGCCGCATTCTCTCGCTGCAAACCACGAGCTGGGGCCTTATCCCGCAATGCGCGTCATCGGGTGCCGAGGCACTGACGTGGATCGATCGCGGCGAGCGGTTTGACCTCGCGATTCTCGATTTCCAAATGCCAGACATGGATGGCAGTGCGCTAGCAGCGGAAATCCGCAAGCGTCGCTCCGCCAGCCAGCTGCCAATCATTGCGCTGACGTCGGTGAGTCACGTTTCCCGCGCGTTCATGGGTTTGGATGTGGCGCATGTGTTGACCAAACCAACCAAGGCATCGGCTCTGTTCGATGCCCTGAATCACGTGCTGCATCCTCACGAGCCGCAAAAGCCAGCGCCGTTGCCCGCCGTTGCAGAAACAGGACCCAAGCTTGCAAGCAAGTTTCCCTTTCGGATTTTAATCGCAGAAGATGTGCCGATCAACCAGCGCGTGGCGGTGCTGCTATTTGAGCGTTTGGGCTATCAGCCGCAGGTCGTGGCGAATGGGTTTGAGGTGCTGGCAGCGCTGGAACAGCATGCCTTTGATCTGCTGTTTCTCGATGTGCAAATGCCGGAAATGGATGGTTTGACTTGTGCGACTCGAATTTGCCAACTCCACGCTCCGGACAAGCGCCCGTGGATCATCGCGATGACCGCCAACGCGCTCAAGGGTGATCGCGAAATCTGCCTGCAAGCGGGAATGGATGATTACATCAGCAAGCCGATCAGCTCGCTTTCGATCATCAGCAGCATCACGCGCGCTGCCGATACGATTTTTCAACGACGACTTCCTTAACCGGGGGGGCGCTGAAAACAGGGGGAAAACGGCTCGCTGTGGTGACTCAGGCTGCGCGAAGGCTCAGCGAAAATCGCCACCAAGCGCCAAATGTAGATCGACGCGCGCTTGCACCCGATCATTGCGCAAGCGGATCAAGGCCGCACTCGCCGAGTTCGCGCGACGCTGCGATTCCAGCACCGAGAGGATGTCGGCGCCATCGAGCCCCTGTGAATAATCGCGTTCCGCTTGGCGCTGCGCCAAAGCTGCTTGCTCCACTTCTTTGCGAAGAAAGACCTCTTGCTGTTGCAGCGATTGCTCCGTGTCGATCGCGGACTCCACCTCGCGCAATGCGCTCAAACAGGCCTGCGCGTAGTCCTCGAGCGTGGCTTGGTAACGTGCCTGTGCCGCCCGCTGCTCCGCGCGCACATTGCCGGCGAGATCAAAGTTCTGCGCCAGATTCGCCCCAACGCTCGCGACCAATTGCTGCGCGTTGCCCAACACCGCAAATGCCGCACCACTCACACCGGCACCCAGGTTCAAGGTCACATTGGGCAAGAGCTGTTTGTCGGCGGCATCGATGCGTTTGCTCGCTGCCAGCAAGCGTGCCCGCGCCGCGCGGAGATCAGAGCGTCGCTCCAACAGCTGCGCCGGCACCCCCCGCGGCACCTTCGCGTCCACGGCCGGCAGCTCCGCCGCCGTCGCAAACGCCGCTGCTGGATATCGCCCTAACAATAGTTCAAGCGCCCGCGCCGCCTGATGCTGCTCCAGGCCGCGCGCGCTGACACCTCGCTGCGCGGAGGACACATTGTTGCGGCCCAGCTGCACGTCCAACGCTCGCACGCCAGGAACACCCGCTTTGTAATTGCGTTCGATGATGCGCAAGTTTTTCTCGAACGATGCCAGGGTTTCACTCGCGAGCAGGCTTTGCTGACGCGCGGCAATGACATTCGCATAAGCCTTCACCGTCAAGGCCACCAGCGACATCTGAGTCGCGCGCCAATCCGCATTCGCGGCGTCAAGCTCCGCCAACGCCGCTTGTTCCTGATCACGCCACTTGCCCCACAAATCCCATTCCCAGCTGGTGCTGAACTGCAAGGCATAGCGCTCGGAGCCATTGAGCTCACTCACAGTGCCCGAGCCCGCGGCTGTCACTCCCGCACGCGGCAATCGAGCCGCTCGCGCCACGATCGGACTCTCCGCCGTCGCCTGCAAGCGCGCCGCTGTGGCCTTGAGGTTATGATTGTTTGCCAGAGCTTCATTCACCAACGTCATCAACGCCGGATCCCGCCACTCCCCCAACCATGCGCGCACCTCGCCGCTGACTTTCGCGCCGCCGGACTGCCAGTGGGGTGGCACTGTCACGCTCGGTTGCGCCGCTTTTTCCCGCGCCGTGGAGCTGAACAACCACCCCTGCTGGCACGATGTCATCAAACACAAGACACAGCCCCAAATCGCAACTTTCATGTCGCTAATCTTCGCAGGATCAAGCCTTATAGCAACGAAAAAGCGGCAAATCACGTGCTTGCGCGCTGAGGAAATGCCGCTATCATCGCGAAACATGAGCCGTCATCGCCGCCGCCGCAAGACCCGCCAGCAGACCTTGAGTCTGTGGTTGCTGCGCGCCTTGATTGTGCTGTTCATCTTGATCGCCAGTCTCGCCGTTGGCTCGTATGTGTGGCTGCGCCACTACCTCGCCAGTGCGGAACTGCGTGAGCGGATCGAGACGCGACTGGCCCAGCAGTTGCATGCCGATGTCCGCCTGCAACCCTTGCGCTGGGACGGTTTTCAAGTGCGCAGCGCGGAGCTGAGTCTCTCCCAACCAGGGCAAACCTTGCAGCTGCTGCGGTTGCAAACCGGAATCACCCCCAGCGCGCTGTTGCGAGGAACATGGAGTGTCACCCCCTCGCGCATCGGACAACTACAAGCCCAGCTCGATTTGCGCCACTTGAAAGCCCCGGCACCGCCCGTGGACGCGTCGCCACAGTGGACGCCACACGCGGACCCGAAGGATTCGCCGTCGTGGTTGCCACGGTCTTTTACATTGCATAGCTTGTGCATCGACGATCTCGATGCCACCCTGCTGAGCCCCCAAGGGCGCACGACTCTCCATGGCTGCCGCGCCGAAATGCAACGCACCAGCCACTGGAACCAAACCCAGTGGCGACTGCAATCCGGTCGCTTGCAATTGCCCCTGGCCGCCTTGCCTCCTTTGGAGCTGCGCCACGCCAACGTCGTTCACCAAAACAGTGAACTGCATCTGAGTGACTCCGATTGGCGTGTATTCGACTCCGCGAGTTTGCAGCTTTTTGGCGAAGCCCACCTAAACGAGGAAAAATGGTCGCTGGATGGCATGTTGAAGGACCTCGATTGCGCGCGAGTGTTGCCCGAGGATTGGAAACAAAAACTTAGCGGCAAGCTGGATAGCGAATTCCATGTCGTCAAGTCCGGCGCGGCACCTCAGCTTTCGGGTCAAGTGGCTCTGCGGCAAGGGCATTTGACCGCGTTGCCCATTCTCGATACCCTTGCCGCTTATGCCGACACGCAGCGGCTGCGCTCCATCGCCATCGATCAAGCGGAAAGTGATGTTGCCTGGTCTCCAGGCAATATCCAGCTCCGCCGCCTCCAGATTCACAGTGAGGGGCTGCTGCGTGTCGAAGGTAGCCTCGAGCTGCGGCATCAGAACAATTCCGGCCCCTACCAGCTAAGCGGCGTTCTGCGTCTGGGTCTGAGCCCCGGACTGCTCAGCCAAATCCCCGGTGCCGAGGAAGATGTGTTCTCACCCGGCGAACGCGGAATGATCTGGACCACCGTCAACATTGGCGGCACCACGGATGATCCCACCGAGGACTTGAGCGCGCGACTTCTCGCCGCTGCGAGTCAGCGCATGCTGAATCATTTACCCCAACTTGGCATCACCACACTGCAACATGCTGGCCACTTGCTCAAAAACGCGCAACCAGTGATCGAAAAAGCCGAGGAGCTGGGTCAGCGAACCATCAACGAAGTGGAAACGACCCTGCAGCATGGCAAAAAACTGCTGAATTCCGCGAGCGATCAGTTGCTGGGTCTGCCGCTGCCAACGGAAGTCATCCCCCCTCAGCGCACTGAAGACGCCCCACCTTCCTCCAAGCGCAAATAATCATACATCACGGCTTGATGCCACGACCAGGCTTCGGACTCAAAACTGAGCACATTGCTGCCAACTTTCAGCAACCCACGTGGCACAACAAAGCGAAACTCCCGGCAATTTCCGCGAATGCCATCGCGATGCATCACGCCGTTTTCTGCAAAGCGACCGCTGTTGGCAAAAACTTTGCCATTGACCCCGAGATTCAACTGACCACCCGCGCGAAACGCGCACAGCGACACCCTCAGCACCGGATCGTTCGGCGGTAGCTCTGCGAGTTCGAAGCCCACCCGCCACGTGCTATTGCCCACGACATTGCCTCGCGAATCCAGTAACGGAGGCTGGGCGTAATTCCAATCTTGCCTCGGATCACTCTTGCCGATTTGAAAAAACACCCCTTGCGGAAAATCCTTGGAATACTGATAATACTGTCCCCATTTCCAATAAGTATCACCATGCCTGAACTCAGCAGCACTGCGGTCTGGCACACCGATTTCCCACAGCGTCTTGCCGGCGCGCGCGATCTGCCAGACCCGCTCGCCGAGATCCAGGTTGCGCTCGACAGTCACGCCCAGCTGCGCCATTTCGCCCAAAATTCCATCCGCAAACGCGCGCAGCACATAACGCCCCGGACGCACATGCGGCAGAACAAAATGACCGCTGGCATCGGCCTTGGTCCAATACTGATAGTGACGTCCATCGCGCTCCCATGTCACGACTTCGCGCAAGCGCCGTCCCACCACCACTTCGTCTTCCGCTGTCAGCCCTACCCACAGAGTCCCGCGCCGCAAGTTGGGTTGCAGGTCATCCTGACAGCGCAATGAGCCTTTCACCTCACAGCGCGGCACCCCGCCAATCCGCGCATCGATCAAGCCTGGGTAGGGCCAGCCCTGCTTCAACTGCTCGGCACGTTTTTCAGCATTCTGCACCAGCAATGCTGGACTGGCAGCCTGATTCACATGCAGAAAAAACGGGCCAATGCACCGCTGCCACGGGTCATTTTTACCCAAAATCAACCGACTGCCACCGTAATGACTGCCATGCCACATGTTGAGCAATGTGGGCACGCCGCCAGCATTGACATCGAGATGCGCGGTTAGCTCCACCTTGGTCGGCCCGCCTGATAAGTATTCCGCGCTGCCATTGATCATCCAAAATCCAATGTTTTCGCGCGAGGAATACCAACCATAGGCAGGCAACTGCGCATGCAACGCAGAATAACCATACTTGTGCTCCACTTTACCGGCAAATGGTCCTGTGACAATGCGCCGAACTTCCTTGAGGTTCATTTGCTCGCCGCGATCCCAATCGCGTCCCGCCGGCACCGGTCCGCGCCGCTGGGCATCGATCGAAATAGCATCAAACACCTCGCCATTCAGTTTAGCCACAAAACGCCCCTCGCCGAGTTGCATGCCAGGAGCGGACGCGGTATGATCACAAATCGCATAAATCATCAAAGCATCGCCACCTTTCGTCAACCCAAAGTGCAGACTCGACTGCAACGGCCATCCGCCTTGGGCGGGTGAGCCTTCCAGATCGAACGCCAGCTCGGCGTAATCGCCTTTGCCCGTTGCCGGAGAGCAGGAAACGCGAGCGGAGACCACTTTTCCCATGTGAGACAACCGCTGCATGCCAGAATTGCCACTCAAGGACCAATACGCCCCATCCCGATCCAGCAACTCGCGTTGATGAAATTTGAGCGAGCGAACCTTCGCCGACGCCCGATCAACTGACACACGCAATTCTCCATTGTCGAGAATCATCAAGTTTTTTTCCTCCCGCACCTGCAAGGCGGGTCCGTCTCCCATTGCCACACTCAACAAGCCCAGCCCCATGATTTTTTTCGCAAATCCATGCATCACCACCCTTCAATACTCGCAGCAACCGCGAATTTTTCAGAATTGCCATGAAAAGTATGACACCATTGGAACCAACCGGTTGCGGCCACCGCTGCGGCAAATCACGTTTTTCACAACTCCGAGGAAAATATATCTCGCCAACAATCGCCAGATCGTGCTAGAAAGGTAATAGCTGAAAAAGGTGATGGTGTGTGTCATCACAGGTTTCAGTCAAATCAACCTCCACGTCTCATGAAGCCCTTATACGCCATATTGGGTCTTCTCTGTGGACAAGCTTTTGGGCTTGTTCACCGTGAATACAAACAATCAGACCATGAACTTTTTGCCATCGGCGCGCCAAAGCCGACCGCGAACCATTCATGCCCATATCAGGTTTCTCGTTTCACCGGAATCGGCTGGATCGAGAATGACAAGCGAAAAATGCTCTCGCTCATCAGCCCAGAGCACGTGCTGTTTTCCAAGCATTTCGCTCCACTCGTTGGACAAAAAGTCCAGTTCTTGAATCGCGAGGGCGAGGTGAAAACCTACACCCTGAGCGCCATCGAAACCGTTCAGGCTGAAGCCCCCAACAGCAGCGATCTGATCGTCGGCCAGCTTGATCGATCGGTGCAGTCAGAGGATGGGATCGAAATCCTGAGCTACTACAATCCGAAAAGTTCATTGAGCCTCAATGGAAAAAATCTGATCGTGGTGGCTCAAGGCGGACGCATTGGCTCCAGCGCGATCAGCAACATTTGTCCGCTAAACATCCAACAAATCGGCACGATCCAAGCGCTCATGTTCAATTTTTATGGTTCTGGACATCCGAGCGATTGTTACTTGGATTTTGGCGATTCCGGTGGGCCTAGTTTCATTGAGGAACAAGGAAAAATCGCTCTGATCGGCATTCATTGCGCCGTTGTGCAGGATGCGGAGCGCACATTTGTGCAATCCATCGATAGTTATGTTCCGGCCTATGAATCGGGGATCAACAGCATCTTGGCGCGTTCTGCCTACCGCTTGCGTCCTCACTCCGCCGTGGGCACTCAATTGACGGCATCGATCACACCGCTGAAAAATGCACTGGAGTCTCGCAGCACCATCGCCGAGCTGCAAATCAGCAACAGCGGGACCATCGAGGCCGGCAATTTGGAAATCAAGCTGGTGTTCGAAAGCGGCAAAACTCCCGCGCAAATCAACGGAGACGCATGGCAAATCAGGCAAATCAGCGAAAACGTTTTTTGCGTGCGTCGCAATGCCTTGGCTGGCTCATCGAGCACCAAACTGCAGCTGATGTGGGACTCCTGCGACAGTTTCGAGCAGCTGCAACTGGACCTGATGGTGGAGTCCGATTCCTCTCGCCCCATGCTTACAGCCATGAACATCGGACGTTGGTTGACGGCTCCCATCGCCGCGGCAGTGGAAGTGGCCGCTCCATTGATCAACCTCGCGCGGTCGGTGAACAATGACCCTGCTCGGCTCGATGATGACCACGACGGTGTGCCGAACCTGGCAGAAACCTTGTTCACGCACACCGATCCAAGCTCGCCTTCGTTCGGCACGGAGCCATCCGGCAACACGATCGTGAAATTCGCTCAAGCCAAGGGATCTTACTTTGGCAGTGTCTTTGATCGCGATGGCAAGCCAAAAATGAGTGCCGTTTTGATCCTGACCGCCACCGGTGTTTTTAATCTTAAAACCAAGCAAATTGATCGAGATCTGAACATTCGTGGCACATTGGACAACCAAGGCTGTTATGATGACGAATTGCTGAATTGCGCGCCTTTGATTCATGCGAGCATTTCCTTGGAAGCCATTGAGGCCAACCACTACGCTTTGCGCGGCAAGTTCCTCACTCAAGCAGGCGACATCTATTACTTCGAGCTTCTCGGTGCCGCCTACTCCAAGGTGCTGCCCTGCCGATTAGCAGGCAAACTCGCCTTGGATCTCGCGGACGACGCAGCGACGGATCGCGGGAAAAATCGCTTTCAAGCCAGTGCAACGATCAGCAAACTCGGCCAATGCGCCTGGCTGTGTCTGTTTCCCAACGGCAGCCGCGCGACCTACGCCAATGTCATGATCGAGCGCGATCTCATTCCATTGCAGCTCCGAGCCGTGCAGGGGAAGACGAAGACGACCACCGAGCTGCTGGGCACGATCAGTGTTTCCGCCGAAGCCAAGAACCCCGCCGCGCAAGGAAGACTTTTGCTGTGTCAACTGAGCCAAAAATCGAAGTTACCAGCAGAAAAACTCGAGCAGTTGTGCTCCATCAACTGAGCAACATCGCGCAGGGCTTGCCAACCTTGCGCGATTCGCATAAAGCATGCCCATGGCCGCCGCGAACGCTCGCACAGATTCTTCCTCACACATCCATCTGATCTTCGGCAATGATGGCGGAAAAGTGCGCGAACACGCCCAAGCGCTGTGGAACGAGCTGACTGGCGGCGTGGACGATGGTTACACGCACATCATCGTCAATGGCCAAGCCTTAAAATCCGAAGAAGTAACGGTGATCATCTCGACCGTCTGTTCCTCACTTCGCACTTATCCCATGTTTGGCGGGACCAAGGTGGTGTATCTCAAAAATGCCAATTTTTTCGGAGAGGACCGGGTCAGCGGCACCGAGGAAACCAAAACCGCCATCGCTGAGCTGCAACACGTTCTCGCTGCTGGAATCCCCGACTCCGTGCGTTTCATCATCAGCACGGAGAGCCTCGATCAGCGACGGGAATTCGCCAAATTTATCCAATCGCACGCCCAAGTTCAAATCCACAATAAAGTGGATATTTCCAAAGAGGGTTGGGAGCACCAGGTCAGCCAGCTGGTGTTGGAACATGCTCAACTGTTGAACTTGCGCTTCGCCGATGATGCTCTGGAGCTATTCATCATGCAATGCAATGAATCAACCAATCAAATCAAAAGCGAACTTGAGAAGCTGGATCTCTACATTGGCGAGCGGCGCGAAATCGAGCTAGATGACGTCCGCAACATGACCCCACTGAGCCGCTTGGGTGTCGTTTTTGAAACCGGAAACGCGCTGCGAGATGGCAATGCCAAGCTTGCTCTGGCGCTGCTCGAACAACAACTAGAAATGGAGGACAGCCCGATCAAGCTCATGCGCGCCTCCATCATCAACCCCATGCGCAACATGTTTCACGCCCGCGTGCTGATGGACCTCTGTCAGCCGTCGCTCGGCAGATACGATCTGTTTGTCGCGGACATCAAACGCGTGCCCGCATCCGCTCTGAGCTGGTTGCCCAAGAAAAAAAACAGCGAGGAGCTGAGCATCTACCCCATCTTTCTCGCCGCAAAAAGCGCCAAACGATTCAGCTTACAACAGCTAGAAGACATCCTACACGTCACTGCCCGCGCGGACAAAGATTTAGTGACGAGTAGCCAACTCGATGGCCGTCTTATTCTCCACCGTCTGATCACTGAAATTGCCTCGATCATGCACCAGAAAGCAAGCCCTCGCTCATGAAAACGATCCTGACACTTAGCCTGCTTGGCATTGCAGCTGGCCTGATTGGGGCTCTCTGCGGTGTTGGCGGCGGCATCATTCTGGTTCCTGCTCTCACGCAGTTGCTTCATTTTGAAGAAAAACAAGCCATCGCCACTTCTCTTGCCATCGTGGTGATCACCGCCATGGTGGCATCGATCAACAACGCACGCGCTCCTCAACTGATCCAATGGCAAACGGTGCTGATCGTCGCCATCAGCTCCAGCGTCAGTGCCTGGTGGGGCTCGGAGTGGATGAAACAGCTATCCAACGCCACGCTCAGCCGCACGTTTGCGGTCGTGATGATTCTCGTCGGTGTGCGAATGCTGTTGAAATAATCGTCTCAACACTCTAATGGTTCCTTGTTCACTTGATTTTCGGTCATTTTCCCCGAATGTGTCATCTATAGCTATTCACTTGTTCTATTTCCCATGCACGAAGAAATCATTCTCAATCGCGATGTCGATGCGATTCAAATCCCTAGCGGCGATGCTCTGACCCTCCCGATTGGCACCAGCGTTTACATCACCCAACGCCTCGGTGGCACGTTCACCGTCGCCACGTCAGCAGGCCTCGCACGCATCTCTTCCAAGGACGCAGACGCGCTGGGCATTGATCAAGCAGAGGAAAGCAAAAAACAAGCTGAAATCGAGCGACTCAATGACGCTCCACTCGAAGAACGCGTTTGGGCGCAGTTGAAAGGCGTTTATGACCCAGAAATCCCGGTGGACATCGTCAATCTCGGCTTGGTTTATGATTGCGCGATCGAGAAACACGACGAAAAGACCGTCTGCATGGTGAAAATGACCTTAACCGCGCCTGGCTGTGGCATGGGACCGGTGATTGCGGCCGACGCCCAAGCCCGCTTGATGTCCTTGCCCGAAATCGACGATGCAAAGGTCGAACTCGTTTGGGATCCCGCGTGGAATCAAGACATGATTTCCGAGGAAGGCCGGATGAAACTCGGCTTGGTCTAAGCCTGTCCGAGATGCCATGAAACGTTGCAACCCATCGACCAGCATGAAACCAGCGTCACTGCGCCCTGTCCCGTGGTGGAGATGTCCATCGCCGCGATGGCTAATCGGCGTCTGTTGCGGTTTGGTGCTCAGCTGCGCAGAAAAAAACGCTGCCTCATCGCCAAGCAACGTTCCAGCGCGAGCAACCTTGAGTCAACGAATCAACGAACAGACTGGCTACGTCCAAGACGCGAATGGTCAGTGGAAACCCCGGGTGAATCGGCGCAGTTCTTTCGAGTCCCAAGGCGAATCCAGTTTTGCCAATCAACCATTTTCGACAAAAAAATTTCAGGCACCCACCCTTAAAAAGCAAAGCTGGTGGGGCAATCGGACGCTCGATCGCAAGCGTTTTGACACGCCCGACACCAGCGCCTTGGTTCCCGAACGCTCCCTGTCTTTCAACACGCCCCAGGAAGCGAACCAAAGCTTTGCCACGACAACATCGGCAGAATCGGGGCGCAGCTTCGCCTCCGGCGTGGCCAAGGAGCAGCAACACAGCCGAATCCCAACGCGTGCCAACGACTTCGTTCAGAAGCGTCGTCAAGTTTACCCCCAACCCGCGATCATCGATTGGAACGCCCAGCGCCAACTGGACATCAACAGCACAAAATCCATGCTGGGTCGGTAACACCACGCGGGGTCGCTGAAATCTTGGTTAAGACCACCCATCGCCCGCGAAGCTTCTGCCCGCAGGCAAACAGGATCATCGGCAAATGATGTCTCCGGCAATCAGCAAGCTCCAACTCGCGCATCAGTCTCGGCTCGCCGCGAACGGTTATCCGACGCGAAACACAATGCGCGCCTTGGTCGTGTCATAGGGCGACATCTCCATGCGCACCACATCGCCCACTACCAGACGGATGAAACGCTTGCGCATTTTTCCTGAAATGTGTGCCAGCACCTCATGCCCATTCGCCAGCTTCACTTTGAACATCGTGCCAGCCAACACCGCAGAAACCGAGCCCTCGACCTCGATGGCTTTGTCTTCACCGCCCTTGATGCCCTTGCGAATTTTCGGACCCGCATCTGGTCGTGGACCAGTCGGGCGTCCAGACTTGCTACGTTGCGCAGGGCGGCTCGGGCGATTAAAATTTGACATGCTTCCTAATTGTTGTTTCTTGTAGTTGTCGGTGATTCTGATCACAGGGGTAGATCATCCGATCGCTGCGTGATCATGACTGAACTCGTGTCAGGATAACACCCCAAAGAGCTGACATTTGCAATCGCAAAATAAAAATTCGCTCACTTTTATGAGATTTCCGATTGACAACCCCGGCCGGACTTCATAGCGTCTCCACCCCTCACGCCATGCAAGACCTGTAAGGCGGGGAAGCCAATATCACCTCAATCAGTTCACGTTTATTAGTTCACGTTTTTTTATGAAGACTTTTTCCGCCAAGCCCAGCGACGTGCAGCGCACGTGGCATGTGATCGACGCCAAAGACAAAGTTCTCGGTGCCGTTGCCGTGGAAGCCGCTCGCCTGTTGCGTGGCAAGCACAAGCCCATTTTCACCACACATGTCGATACAGGCGATTTCGTAATTGTGATCAATGCGGATCAAGTGCGCCTCACGGGCTCGAAAGAAACGGACAAAATTTACACACGTTTCACTGGTTTCGTCGGTGGCCAAAAAGTGGAAACACCACGCCTGGTGCGCAAGCGCCGTCCGGTGCTGTTGGTTGAGCGTGCGGTCTGGGGCATGTTGCCAAAAGGCAGCTTGGGTCGCCAACAATACACGAAACTCAAAGTTTACGCAGGCGCCGAGCATCCTCACGCTTCGCAACAACCCGTTCAGCGCGAGATTGCCTAATTTTTATCACTTCATCACATGAGCGAATCCATCACAGTATCAGCAACAGGACGTCGTAAAACTGCCGTAGCGCACGTTTGGTTGTCCGAAGGCTCCGGCAATATCATCATCAATGGCCGCACTTTTGAGGAATATTTGCCAACGATCCCGTTGCAGAATTCGGTTCTGCTGCCGTTTCAGCACGGTCATTTGATCAATAAATTTGACGTGAAAGTTGTCACCAAGGGTGGCGGCATTCATGGCCAAGTTGGAGCAATCAGCTTGGGCATTTCGCGTGCCCTCACGCAGCTGGATCCAGAGATTCGCAAGTTGATCAAGCCTCACGGATTGCTCACGCGTGATGGTCGCATGAAGGAGAGGAAAAAAGCAGGTCGCCCCGGCGCTCGCAAACGCTTCCAGTTCTCGAAACGCTAATCGAGTGTCGACATTTGGGCTTCGACAGTCGGTGTTATCGATCCCTGCGTTTTCAACCATCTGGTTTCGTTGTGCCATTGGGTTCGTTACTGAATTTTGCGACTCTTTGCTTGTTCGAACCTTGATGTTCCTGTGAACTTAGCGGTGAAAGCGTGGTGATCGAGGTTTCGATGAATTCACGTCAATTTCACCGTCTTCATTCTCACCGCTGGCGTTGTTCAATCAGCCAGCGGCATCGATCAAAAAAAGCAACCCTCGCGGGTTGCTTTTTTTGTTGGTTTGACCAGCACACCGCGTCACGCCTAGCCGTCACATCACACCCCCCTACCTGACCAACAACCGCTGCCTTAATCCAGCTTCGCCCAATTCACCGCGCACTCGCGCACCTGGCCTTGCCGATCCGTGAACTTGATGTGACCATGCTCCACGCCATATTCGTGAACAAGCTTCGTCACCTTGACATCGTGAGCGCAATATTCAGCGATCATCAACAAGGGTTTGATGTCACCAGTGCGCTTGTGCTCTTGCCACCAACGCAGCGCATTGAGACCGTCCGCTGTTTTACCTTTGCCTAACGTTGCCTCCGCGATCGAATCCAGCTTGAGACGGTGTCCAAGAACCGCCTCAACATCCACCAAAATATCCAAGTTGCGCGTTTGCGGCAACATGTCGAACACCGTGTATGACTCCAAGACAGCGTAATCGAAGTTCAAGTGATTGAATCCCACCACCAAATCCGCCTTGCTCAATTGTTCCACCAGCGCATGCGCCTCCGATTCTGGAAAAATGCGATACTCGCCCAGCAAGGTCGAATACGTCACCGCCACAGAAATTCCCATCTTCTGTTTGTTCTCATAGCCTCCTACCTCGGAGAAGCTCCGCTGCGTTTCTAGGTCAAAATAAACGATGTTTGCCATCCGCCGCGGAACCTAGCTCAGCCTCATGATCAAGACAAGATCAAACCCCAAGCTCAACGCGTTCCGCCCAATGACTTCGGTAACAATGACGGATAAAGATTAAACTCAACCCGAGTAAACGCCTGCGGATCGAACCACGCCTCGCCAAAATTCTGACTTTCACCCAGCCAGCGTCCATTCGCGTCCACGGCCGCGATGCGAAATGTGATCGAGTCGCCATCATCGAGCCATGCCCGCACGTCGCCTTTCTTCAACAACCGCTCCTCATGCTGAGCTGTTCTCAACGCAATCTGTCGCAACCTCGCCACGGGTAACGCCAGCTCGCTCCACCGCGTTTGGAGTCGCAGCATCTCACCCTCCACCCCCTTGACTTCTGCCACCAGAATATCTCCATTGCTGAGCACCAGCTCCTGCTCACCCGTCCGCGGCTCAGGCACTTCAATGGCGCGTTGCAAAGCCAGCGGCGGAAGCCCCTGCAAGCCATTCCACGACTCCATCAAGCAGTGGGAAATGGTCAGATCGCCTGTTGAGTCGTTCATGTGCAAGAACATCCACGTTTTTCCCGTCAATGGCGCCCCAAGGGCATCTGTCCACTGCTGCAGCACCTCATCACCGGCCATCAGAACAATCGTGCCGCTTTCCGTGTCCACAGCCACACTGAGATCGGCTTGCTGGCGATTGCGAAACCAATTCAAGCGCACGGGTTCTCCAATCATGCCGCCTTGGGCGGCCGCCGCACCATCTCCCACTTCTTTTTGCAAATGAACCATGCCTTCATCGATATTCAACGCGTAATACGATTGCGACTCATCGGCTTTTCCGGTCTGCGCGAAACGCAACATCAGATTAAGCTGTTGCTGCCACTGCAAACGAAACGAAAATCGATAGCGCGTCGGTAATTCGCTGAACTCGCGACTCACATGACCCGCTGCTCGGTTTTTCCAACTTCGCGCCGCGAACTCCCAGCTTTCCGCAGGCTCCACCTGCCATTCGCTAGCTTCAGCAGGTCCCGCATACAGCCGTGACGCTGTTTCCTTGAGCTGAATGCTCCGCACCATGGCCCGAGGCAGTCGCAACAGCCCCGCATACGGCGTTTCAAGGATCACGACTTCGTCGTTCAGTCCACGCAGTTGCCCCGAAAAAACGTCGCCTCCACGCTTTTCGTGCTGCTGCCTGAGATCCGCATGGCACTCCACCCGCGCGCGATGCTGTCCATTTTCCACCAACATGGGTCGCTGCGTGTTCCGCATCTCTTGAATTTCCCCCATGGAAAAGCCAGCTGGCTCGATCAATAACGATGATTCCCACCAGCACAGTTCCTGTTCCATGCGCAGCAAGCGGCCCGGCAATTGATCCCCATTTCGCAACAACAGCAGCGCTGAGTCATCAGCCACCGCGATGGCACACATCCCCGCCACCCATCCGATCATTCCCGCCGTATTCATCGATCTTGCTTGAGTTCTTTTTCCTGACGTTCGATGCTTTGCACCAACTCTTGCGGCAACGTCAGTTCGCCCAACAAGGGATGCTTCACCGTGAACTTGCGATTTTCCAGCACCAAGCCGTTCACCTGCAAACGGCCCTCGTGATGCAGATTCATGCTAAAAACGCCCTTTTCCGTGACACGAGTTTTACCAGCGAACACCACCATGGCCGCCCGCTCGCAAGGGATCTGCAGCAGCTGCGGCTGTTGCGGGTTCTCCCACTCGATCCACTGATCTCCCGCCCCGGCGCGCATGGATTTCCAGGTTCCCGATATGCGATTGCTATCGACATCGAACAACCAATCCCGCTCCCCCGCCTTGCGTTTTTCGCGCTGCGCTTCCTCGAAACGACGATCCCAACTCAGCAGCTGGAGATTTTTCACCGCGTGACGATCCTCCTGCCCCGCATTGGTCATCAGCGACAGCCACGAGCCACTCGGGACTGGTCCGCTGTCATCGGGATCAATCACACAGCGACGCAGCAACACCCCATTCGCCGATAACTGCAACAAGCGCTGTTGCTGATCCACACGCAACTCGAACCGCACCTTGCCACGAAAAAAATCCGGCGTGAAGTCGCTCAACGGCGCCAAGTTCATCAGGCGCGCCTGCCCGCGAATGCGTTTTTTCAACTCCAAGCCCCCTCCGTGAAACATCAGGACATAAGCCGTGCTGCTTTCATCTGGCAATGCGGACTCACTGCCCATCACCACCTGAAAATTCACCGTGCCATCCCATGTCAGATCAAACGCTAAAATCCAACGCGCTGGCAGCGTGGCAAATTGATGCGAAGCCGCGCCCCAGCCATAAGCCACGAGGCCTGCATCGATTTTCCAATTTTCACCAAGCTGCCAATCATTCTGTTGCGGACCGCGATACAGCTCGGCGTTTTGAGTCGTGCCCCATTTCAAGTATTCCAGCTGCGAGCGCGGAATCGGCAACACCGCCCCCCAGGGCGTCGCGGCTTGCAGCACATCCTCGCTCCAGCTCAGCGTGTTCGCCGGAAAATAATCGCCATTGCGCAGGGTCACCATGGCGCCCCCCGACCACGCTGGCGGCACGTTGGTCGGAAAATGCACGGACGTCAGTTGATCTAACTTCAAATGCAAGGGCGACGCCGTGGCACCTGATTGCAATGTCACCACACCCGCTGCACTGATGGCCTGCACTTCACCGCGCAATTGTCCGGTTTGGCGAAACGCCAACACATCTGCCCTTCCACCCGTGAGGCTGAGCAGACCCATGCAACCGATAGCGATGATTCGATTCATTCAGCTTCTTCAAGTTTATCGCGTTTTGGCACCGGCGGGCGATCATGCGGCTCCAACCACAACATGTCATCATCAAAATCCATCATCAACAGCGAACCCGCCTGCACATTCACCACTCCCAACAGCGGATGCCGCGCCTGCAACCCTGCCTCGCCACCACGCATTTCTGAGACATTCAAACAACCCTGCGGGTAAAAGCGCAACTGGCACGATCCCGGCAAGCGCGGCGGCAGCACAGAACGCGCCGGCAGCTTGGTTTGACGCGCGAAATGCAGCGACGCCACATCACTCATTTTCAGCGGCAGCTCGCCATAGATGGTGCTTAAGCGCAGCACCCCAGCGCGGACATCCAACGCCTTGCCAGCAAGACGATCCATGCCGTTGTTCATCATCACCACATCCAAATCCTCACTCACCCGGCTCATCGCCGAGTCCCGCAATCCGTTCCACTGCGTGATCAAACACTCGCTGAAACACAGCGGCATTGTTGCGGTCGGACAATGCAAGGCAAAGCCCGTCCCCAGTGGCTGATTGATCGATTCGCCATGCTCGTCCACCGCTTCCAACTGTTCCCACTGCGCCGCGTAGGCTCCATCAATGTATAACAACAACACCCCTCGCTCCCGATCCATCCGTAACTCGAACTCTGCTTCGCCATTCTCCGCCAAACGCACGCTCGATGGCGCGTGCTGGGAGCGATCTTCCAGCGGCTTGCCGTCGCGATGGTATCCGGTGCGGTTTAATGAAAAATAAGTCTGATACAGATTCAGCACCCAAGCATTACCAAACAGAGGGCTTTCCTCTTGGTTATCCCCTCCTGCCCGCGCCGCAAAATCGGCATATAGCGCGATGTTCACCGCCAAGCGTTCTTTCCACGACAACCGAAATCGCAACACCGAACGAGCTTCGAGACAACTCTCGCGTTTCAGCACCTGCTCCCCTTTCACGTGATACCAAGCCGCACCGATGTGCTGCCAACCCACCTTAGCCTCACCGACCGGGGAACTGCCTTTCTGAACATTACCTTGCTCACTTTTCTGCTCGGCCAAACTCGTGACCACCCATCCCTCCGCTGTGAAGGGGCCAGCATACAAGAGCTTGCCGGGAAATGGCGCAGGTTGGATCTCCCGAACCTGATCGCGTCGCACCGTGATCGCCCCCAAAACTGGACTTTCCAGCCGCAGCTCGCGGTCATCCATGTCAACCACCGTGCCCGGCAGCACATCGCCATTGATCAAACAAACCAGAGCCGATTCCGTCAGCCCGTTTGTCACCGCGAGCGGACGCACCAAATGACGCAACTGCGCCGTTTTCCACTCCACGGGCTCCAAGGCTTCGGGGGTGCTCCAACGCAGAACCTCCGCGCTCGCCATGCCTTGCCATTTGCCATGAACCTGGTCCCCGTTGACGAAACGCAGCACATCGTCCTGCGCCCATGCCAGTCCGAAAATCGCGCATCCACACCCCACCGCTATGATCCCACGCGTCATCTGTTATTTTTCATAGATGGGCAGGTAGCGATAATTCAAGGCCAACGACAACAACGCCCCTGCCGTGTTGAACGCGTAGCCCATGCGCCCAGGCCACGAGCCATCTGGCGATTGCAAGGTCGCGAGCCATTTGATGTTTTTGGCATTCCAATCTTCCCACAACTCTGGCGCGGCGTGGAATAAGGCTTGCGACATGTAATACTCAAAATAATACGGATAAAACTGCTCGCGATAATTCAGGTGCCCTTTGAGAAAATGAACACTCGCCGCTTGCCCCTTGCTGGTGCCGCGCTTGGCCAGACACTGACACAGAGCGCCAATCGCCGTCAAAGTGGGACGTCCCGAACCCACCGAGGTGTAACCATACCCCCCGTCCACGCCGCGACATTTTTCCATGAATTCGAGCGCCTGATCAATGGCCGCATCAGGAACATTCAATCCGGCATTGCGCGCCGCCAGCAGCGCGACGATTTGACAGCCCGAGACCGTTGTGTCGGCATCTGCGGCGTCTGGAGTGTAGCGCCAAGCCTTGAAACGATTGCGTTTCTGCGCGGATAAAATCAAGTCAACCGCCTGACGCAGTGCCGGTGCCAGTCGCGGCTCATCAAGCATCCCATACGCCTCCGCCAATGCCAAGGTGGCAAAGCCATGACTATACATGCTGGAGCCAATGTAACCGTTGCTGCTGTTTTGTTGCGCAAGAATGTATTGTAATCCGAGCTGGATCTGTCGGGCATAAGGACCATGCTTGGGATCTTCCCCATGGGCTAAAAAAGCCACCACTGCTAATCCAACCACCCCGGCCTCCGTGCCCTGAGAATCGTCCCAAGCGCCTTGCGTGTTTTGTTTTTCCGCCAAAAATCGCAAGCCACGCTCATACATCTGGTCCACCTGTGTCGGCACCGTGTCCTGCAAACGAGCCGTCAGATCCTGCGCCTTGGCTTGTGGCTCCAGCAACGCCAACACCATCAGCCCCGCCGCACCGATCACGACATGACCGACCCATCTGTTCACAGCAAAATTCACTTCGCAAAACATGCACCGCCAGCGATGGGTTGGCAATAGGGAAGCTCAAACGCCGCAAAAAAATGGCCAGCATCAGTTTTCGGGCACATTGCGCATGAAATCGGCAATCTGAGCAAACAACGCATCGACAAACTCTCGCTCTTCGCCATCCAAACCCACTTCATCTGCCGCCGCGGCCATCAGTTCCAACCAGCGGTCGCGCGCAGCGATGTCCACCCGAAACGGGGCATGTCGCATGCGCAAGCGCGGATGCCCTCGCTCCAGGAGATACTTGGGATCCTGCCCGAGACGGAAGCACAAAAAATCAGTCAAACGCTGCTCCGCGCCCTGCCAGTCATCCGGCGGATACATCGGTCCAATCAGATCATCGCTCTGCACCCGACGGTAAAAGCCCGCGACCAACTGAGTCACACCCGCGCGCCCCAAACGCTGCCACACTGCCGCTTCATCAGTCATGCGCATTTCTGATTTTTTCGCATTTCGCCACCCGATACCGCCTTGTCAGCCACGATTCCTACCAATTACGCGTCATGCCCAGATACGCTGCCAAACCGGCGACGACAAAACACAGCGACATCAGAACCGGTGTCGGCATGATTTTTTTCTTACTCAACACCGGTGCCACACCAAGGAACAACCACAACACCAGCTTCACTTTCCAATAGTGCAGCTCCATCGGCGGTTTCTTTAACAGTGCAAAGCCCACCAGCAACAGCGCCAGCAAGGAAATGCCATGCCACTTTGCCGCAGCTTTTTGTTGCTCGGGATTCGACGCCAAAAAGCACGCAGCGAGGGCCGAAAACACCCCCATTGCTGCCATCACGTGCAGACTTTTGATGATTAATGGATTCATCGGATTAAAAAATGATTTTTATGCGATCAGGCTAAACCACATGTCCAATCGCGCCATCACCATCGCCATTTGCCACCGCTTGTCAAAACCATTGTGAGGCGAAAATCACCGCCCCACCCGGAACTGATCCTTTGCACTAAGCGCAAATCTCAGTCGGTTTCCGCCATCACCTGTTTCAGATCAGTGCCGATGCGCAGCTTCACCAGCACTGGCTCAGCCGCCTTGATCCGATAATGCGTCACGCGCCCCTCCCGCCAGGCAACATCAACGGTCAACCCACCGCGAGCGCGCAAGCCCCGCACCTCACCGTGCGACCACGCGGCCGGCAACGCGGGCAACAAATGCACTTCTCCCAAGTGACTCTGCAGCAACATCTCCGCCATGCCCGCTGTGACACCGTAATTGCCATCGATCTGAAACGGCGGGTGCGCGTCGAATAAATTGACATACAGCCCCGCACCTTTTCCGGCCGGACGCATCAGTCGCTTGAGCAAGGTCAACGCATGCTCGCCATCGCGAAACCGCGCCCATAGGTTGATCTTCCAGCCCATCGACCACCCCGTGGCTTCGTCTCCGCGCTGCAACAGGGATTGCTTGGCCGCTTGAAACAGCTCGGGCCGCAACGGTGAAATTTCCGCACCCGGATACACGCCCCACAAATGCGAAACATGCCGATGGTGATTGCGTGGATCATCCACATCCTCCATCCATTCCTGCAGTTGACCATGCTGACCAATCCGATTGGGAGCTATTTTTGCTGCCAGCTCAGTCCACGCCGCCGCTTGAGCGGCATCGACCCCTAACACCCGTGCCGCATCCGCCGTGGCTGTTAGCAGCGAGCGAATAATCTGGTGATCCATCGTCGGCCCCATCACCAGCCCCCCTTGTTCTGGCGAGTTGGAGGGCCCACTGATCCAATCACCCGTGAGTTCGTCTTTCACCAGATAGTCTTGGAAAAACTCCGCACAGCTTTTCATCAACGGATAAGCCTGTTTCCCCAAAAAACCTCGATCCAGCCCATATTGGTAATGCTCCCATAAATGCAAACACAACCACGCTGCGCCACTGACCCAAATGCCATGATTGGCGTGATTGCAAGGAGCCGTATCGCGCCACAGATCAAAATTGTGATGCAGCACCCAACCGCGGGCGGCGTAGTGGGCTTTTGCCGTCAACGCCCCAGATCGCTGCAATTCCTTCAGCGCGTCAAACAAGGGCTGATGACATTCGGCCAAATTTGTCACCTCCACCGGCCAATAATTCATCTGCAGATTGATGTTTGTGGTGTATTTGCTGCCCCACGCCGGACGCATGTCCTGATTCCACAACCCCTGCAAGGTGCTCGGCTGCCCGCCAGACCGACTCGCCGCGATGGTCAGGTAACGACCATACTGAAACAACAACGCCGCGAAGGCGGGATCATCTGTCGTGGCAAAGGCGGCCAAACGCTGATCCGTCGGCAAAGCGGCCGCGCCCGATGCGCCGAGATCGAGTTCCACGCGATCGAACAAGACCCGATAGTCTCGCACATGCCGCTCACGCACTTGCTGCCAGTTTTTTGTCCTCAGCGCGCTCAAATCCGTCTCACAGCGCTTGGCGGGATCCGCAGAAATGTCTTCAAATGACTTGAAATTCGAGGCCCCGACCAGCCACAGCGTCACTTCATCCGCCTGCTTCACTGTCAAGGTTCCGCGCTCACAAGTCACCTCGCCCCCCTTCGCCTCCATCCGCAGTTGTGCCTGAAAACGCACGCCATCACTTTCCACCGCGCCGATCAGGGCAATGGTGCCGCCATCGAGCTGCCGCACCTGCTGCTGGGCATGCGGACTGCTCAATGTCACCGAAAAATTCATCTGCTTTGGCTCACTCGCACTCAAATGGAGAGCCACCACCTGATCGGGATAGCTCGCTAGCAGTTCACGCCGGAACCGCACTTCGCCAACACGATACGTGGTGGTGGCGATCGCTTGCCGGAGATCCAAGTCCCGCCGATAATCCAGCACCTGCTCGTGACCAGAAAAACGCAATTTCATCTCACCAAAGGGCTGATATTCCTTCATCCGCAAGGGCTCACCCATGAACTCGCGATTGCCGAGCTGTTCCGCGGCTTTTTGTTTGTCTCGCCAATCCGCCATCGCTTGCTTGGCCTCGTTTTTTTTGCCCTCCGCGCTCAGCCGCAAACTCGCACGCAATGAAGTCCGCCCCTGCTGCAGCAACGCTCGCATTTGTGGCAACACTGCAGCCGCGCCGTCGTTGTGATACGCATGGGGCTTGCCGGTCCAAATCGTCGATTCATTGAACTGGATCCGCTCCTCAGACGTGCCCCCAAAAACCATGGCCCCCAGCCGCCCATTGCCCACGGGCAGCGCATCCGTCCACAATTTGGCCGGTGCCGCATACCACAGCTGCAGCTCCGCCGCGATCGCGTTGCCCAACAGCAGCAACGCCACGATCCCCACCTTGCCCACGTCCTGCTGTGATCGTTGTCTCATGCCTCGTGCCCTTGTGCCTCAAACCAAACCATCCTGGCGCGCCTGTTTCCAATACGCATACTCCGAACGATTGAAATCGATGTATTCCGGCGACAAATCACTCGTATACATCGTGTAGCTGGCATCACCTTGATTCAGATCAATGCTCACCGTGAACTCCGGCTTCGCCACACACTCGCGCAACACCGCCATTTCCGTCGGCGCCTGCAAGCCACCCAGACAGGCCGCGTGCTCATTGATAAAAATATCGACCAATTCCTCCCGGACTCGCGCACGTGAGTAACCCACCGCATGGATGATCCGCCCCCAATTCGGGTCCCCACCATTCCACGATGCTTTCACCAATGCCGATTTGCTCACCGCCTCCGCCACTTTTTTCGCATCAAGATAAACCCGCGCGCCCTGGACTTGCACTGTCACAAACTTCGTCACCCGCTCTCCATCGCGCACGACCGCTTTCGCCAGTTGCAACATCACATGCAACAACGCCTCGCGAAATTGCTCATACTCGGACGAGTTTCGCTCAATCATGGCCATGCCACTCGCGCCATTTGCCATCACCAGCACCGTGTCATTGGTGCTCATGTCGCCATCAATCGTGATGCGATTGAAACTGTGCTCCACACATTCTAACGTGCACTTGCGCAACAAATCACGCGGGATGCTCGCGTCCGTGGTGATGAAACACAGCATCGTCGCCATGCTCGGAGAAATCATGCCCGCGCCCTTGACGCAGCCACCGAGTCGCACTCGTTTGCCGCCTAGATCAAATTCAATCGCCACCTGCTTCGCGTGGGTGTCCGAGGTAATGATCGCCGCCGCCACGTCCGCTCCACGGTGCTCGGAAAGACCATCAACCAGCGCAGCATAATGAGGCTCCACGCGCTGCATCGGCATCGGCAGACCAATCACCCCTGTCGAACACACCGCCACCTCAGATTGACGCAAGTGCAGTCGTTGCGCAACAGCCGAACACATCGACTTCGCATTGCGGATCCCATCCACCCCCGTGCACGCGTTTGCATTGCCCGAGTTGGCGATGATGGCGCGCACGTCACCCTGACGCAGATGCGCATGCGACACCCGCACCGGCGCTGCTTTCACTCGATTGGTTGTGAAGGTGCCAGCGGAGCTACAAGGGTAAACCGAATAAATCAACGCGAGATCCAAGCGGCTGGCCGACGGATTTTTGATGCCGCAGGACTGCGCGCCCGTGAGAAATCCCCGCGGAGCACCCACCCCACCATCGACAGCTGTGAAAGCAATTTGCATAATAAACGTCGGACAAGCTGACAAGAATCACAACGATTGCAATCCTGCATTTTCAGCAAACGCAAAAAGACGATTGAACGCCTGAATTGCTTGTCCACCTGCTCCCTTGATGACGTTGTCCTCCGCACTGGTCAGAATCACTCGCCCCGTTCGCGCCTCATCGTGCCAGCCGATGTCGATGTAATTGCTGCGTGTCACATTCTTCGTATCCGCATGCCCACCGGAGCCCAGCAAGCGCACAAACGGTGCATCGGCATAGGCCTCCTGCAAGACGTCGCCCACCGCGCCAAAGCTCACCCCCTCACGCAATTCCGCGACGATGCTGCTGTGAATCCCCGAGTGCACCGGCACCAGATGGGGAATGAACGTGAGACAGACCGAGTGCCCCGCTGCCAAGCTCAGCTCCTGCTCGATTTCGGCGAGGTGTCGATGCTTGGGCAAGCCGTAAGCGCGCAGGCTCTCATTGCACTCACAAAACAACAGCGACAAATCCGCTTTTTTGCCCGCTCCACTCACCCCACTCATGGAGCTGGCCACGATTCCCCTGCTCTCGATCACTCCCGCTCGCAGCAATGGGATCAGCGGCAGTAAAATGCTGGTCGGGTAACAGCCCGGAGCCGCGATCAACCGCGCACGGCTCAAGGCCGCACCATGAATCTCCGGCAAGCCGTAAACCGCCTGCTCTAGCCACTGCGGCGCGGGATGCGCATGCCCGTAAAATTCCTCATAGCGGGCCGCGTCGCGCAAACGAAAGTCAGCACTCAGATCAATCACCCGCAACCCCGCGTCCAGCAACGGCAACGCAATTTCCGCCGCCACGCCGTGCGGCAGTGCCAAAAACGCCACTTCTGCACCCGTCGCAGCCACAGCTGCCGGATCGGGAGCGATAAACTCCAGCTCCGCGCCCGCAAGCCCGCGCAGACGCGGCAATAGAGAATCAATGCGCCGCCCCATTTCCTGCCTCGACGTCGCTGCTACCAATTCCACCTGCGGATGCTGCAATAGCAGGCGTAGCAATTCAATCCCCGTATATCCACTGGCGCCAACGATGGCTGTCTTCACGCGCGTCATGAAAAATGCATGCCACGAAACTCTGCACTTGCCAATTGCCAATTTCTTTCGTTGATTGCCTTCCCGCTGTTTCTGCAACGGGCTGTAGCGCAGTCTGGTAGCGCACTTGCCTGGGGGGCAAGGGGTCGTGGGTTCGAATCCCGCCAGCCCGACCATTGTTTATTACCTTGAAGGATCAACGCTTTTATCGGTTTGGTTTTCTATTCAGCTGCGGAAATGTCCCCTACTTGGAATTGTCGTGTGCATGGCGCTGCGTTGTCGCCACGACTCATGGCCGATTCGCTGCGTGGTTTTCAGGCTGACAAGCCCCGCAGCTCGTGCTTGAATCCGCGCACTTGGACGCTTCCGTTGTATGATCCACAATCACGCCCTCACATGCCCGTTCTTGTAGCATCCAAACCCCGCGCAGCCTGGACCAAAACGGAGGGCGGACATTCCTGTCCGCCA
>CAZREM010000003.1:0-135027 GCA_964599325.1 uncultured Verrucomicrobiales bacterium
AATGATGCTGATGGTGTCTATTTGGATCAAACTTTCAGATGGAAAACGGCTACTACCACAAGTAATAAAGGATACATACTTGAGTATAGTCCAACGAATCCACTGGTCAGGGACACCGATAGCGATGGGCGAACCGACGGAGATGAGATAACGGTAGCTCCATACACCAATCCAGCTGTTGCAGATACTGACGGTGATGGGCTTAAGGATGGTGCTGAACTGTTCACATACCAGACTAATCCGATTTTATTTGATACTGACGGAGACAAGCTGTCTGACGGTCAAGAGATCAATGGGGTAAATGGTCAGACATCGAATCCTTTAATTATCGACACCGATTCTGACTTGGTTTCGGATTATGATGAGATCATGGCGATACCGCCAACCAATCCTCGTGACCCACGCTCGTATCCTCCAACATCCGTCACACCATCTAACACCACTGTTCACACGATTCCTGTTGCTGCAAATTCAGATCAAAACGTTCAGATCGGTCAGAGCTTTACGCCATTTGGACAAAGACCAGACGTGTTTAAAAATGGAGAAGATGGTTCATCGCTGATTCGCGATCGCAATGGTGTTCTGATTTGGACGAATAAATCTGGCGAGGCCGTTCTATTACCAAACGCAACGATTGCACATCCCCTTTTTGTGACAAACACGGAGTGTGCCGTTTGGAACAATCGTTATCAAGATTACGACAGTTATGCTCAGAAAAAAGAGGCAGAAATTATCATTCATCGTCGCGGTTTAACAGGTGGCATCACGACTTCGACAACAGTCCCATTGCAAGGCAAATCGATCGTGGAGTCTGCTCCAGTAACTCCGACCACGTATGGATTTGTGATATCAACAGTCGAGCGGATTGATGACGGAGCAGAATCTGTCGCCATTCCACTGATTGGTAATCCACAGAATGTTGATGTCTGGGATACAATCCGCATGCGCTTGTATCGTTTGGCATGGGATGGATCGGTGCAGCGTGTCAATACGTTTACAACTCATATTCCCAAGGATGGTGATGATCCGAATCTCGATATCTTGGGTTACGGTTCAGATGGTTCGATCGCGTTTAATCTGACCATGAGTGAAGACCTCACGTCGACCGCAGCCGTAGGTGACAACGGTTATGTTCGTGACACCAAAGCGTATTGGATTGCAGGAGATGCTACGATTCGTCAATTACCTGACCTGATTCCAGGCCTTGCAGGCTATGGTGTGACGGATCATATTCGCACTGCCTATGTGTCGAGCAATCGAGTTCTGATGGTTGACATTGACACGACTGGTTCTGGGTTGGAATCTGTAACGGCTACATCAACTGGTGACAATTACGGGCCTACCGTTACGATTACAGGTGGTGGTGGCACTGGTGCAACAGCCAAAGTAAACATGATTGGTGGTCGCGTGACCGGTTACACCATTATTACACCCGGCACGGGCTACACTTCTGTGCCAACTGTGACTGTCACTAACGGTGGTGGAACGGGCGCAACAGGTCGTGCTGTGATTGGAGGCGGACAGGTTAAGTCGATCACTGTCTTAAACACCGGTTCGGGTTATAGCCCATATGTGACTGTCACCGGCGACGGAAGCGGTGCAACTGTATCTCCTGTGGTTGTTGCTGGACAAATTACCGGTTACACTGTCACCAATGCAGGTGCAGGTTATACAAGTGCTACGATCGCGATTCAAGATGGAATTGGAACAGGTGCAACAGCAACGGCTAATTTGAGTGAATATGGTCGTGTTCTAAATGATTATCGTCTTCGCGCAGATAACAGCTTGATTCTAGCAGCTACATTCAAGCCGACTGGTGAGGTATTGCCGCTGTCAAATTACAACAAAGTTGGTTACCCTGCTTATGTTTATACGGTTAATAACGGCAGTGTATTGACATTGTTCCGTGCCGAGTCTTCGCTGAATCAGCTGGGTGAGTCAGTCGCTCTGCCTGCTGATGTAGGCGCAGCCCCAACATACGTTAGAAATCCGATCGATGGTTCATTGCTGGTGAGAACGGAAAGTGCTGAAAACGGCAATATCTGGATTCCTACCAAGATAAATGCCCAGTCTGGCATCGTGACAGGAATGTCAACGCCGTTGAGTCTGCCAAACACAATCAATGGTTTGCCACTCTACGTCACTCGCACTGAAGCTGTTGTTTGGAACAATGGTCTAGCTGCGGTCGCACCGGGTGGATCAATTGAACCAGCGGTTATCAGCCACTATCAAATTTCTGATAGCGGCGCAGCTCTGACAACTCCATTGACACCTCCAATCTTGGGTAATTATGTTTTGAATACTCCGACATTGACACCTGATCCGGATACGGAAGGGTGGATCATTGGGACATTCGAGAAAACTACTGCTCGAGGTGCTACCTTGCGTAGTTATGAGTTGAATGTCGCAGCGGTTGCTGATCGTGATAATGATGGTTTACCAGATGATCTTGAAAGGTCGATTGGCACAAGTCCTACAAATCCTGACACGGACGGTGACGGCCGCTCTGATGGATTGGAGGTTCAGCCTTTCGTGATTGTCACTGGTGAATTCACATGGGATGAGGCAGTTGCAGACGCTCTCAAGCGTGGAGGGCATTTGTTACGCCTTACTACGGCTGACAAACAGGCGGCGTTGAAACGTCAGCTCGGCAAAACTTTACCGTTTTCGCTCTGGATTGGTGGTCACGACACGGCGGTAGAAGGCAGTTTTGTGTGGGTTCCTGATTCGATCACATCAACGACTGAAGTTCCAATTACTTTTTCCAATTGGTTGGTAGGCAAGCCGAACAATACGAATAATTCGGATGCGATTGAACTCCGCACGGATTACAGCTGGGTGGATGCTGTCAAAACTGAGCGTAAGAGCTACATTTTAGAATTAATGCCGTCAGATCCAAACAAAGTTGATACGGATAATGATGGATTGACCGATGGCCAAGAATACACTCGCAAAACATATCCTAATAGCGATGACACCGATGGCGATGGGTATAAGGATAAGTTTGAAGTCACCTATGGGTTTGATCCACTGGATCTTCGGAGCCCTCGTTATACCGATATCGATGATGATGGTGTGACCGATGCAGATGAAGAGTTGGTTTACCACACTGATCCGACGCGGCCTGACACTGATGGCGATGGTTTGACTGACTTTGAGGAAGTTGAAATCGGCACTAATCCCCTATTGCCAGATACAGATAACGATAATGTTTCCGACTATCTGGAAGTTAAAGTCTTGCACACCAATCCGACAGAGAAAACATTTCCTGGCGCTGATAGCCCTGTTAACTTCGCAAGTTCCGATGTTGCAGGTGACTATTACGGATTGGTGTATGATTTGACAGGTAAGGTTGTGTTTCACCAAACAATACGAGTCACAGCAACAGGTAAGTTTAGTTCACGTGTGGTTGGCTTTGATGCGGTTAAGTCGTTCAAAGGACAGTTTGAGCCAACAGGTGTATATGACCTGACTGGAACTGTGAATCCTGGTTTTACCTTGGTGAAAATGACGTTGCGTCAGCAGACTGGTGGGGAAAATCGGGACTACCGCATCAGTGGTTCGTTTAGCACGGTTGCGACTGAAAGTGGTTCTAAGAATTTCTACTTTGAGCTATCGCGTGCGGTGTATTCGAAGAAAACTCCTGTCAATATTCCAAATGATCGGGTGACTCCAGGTGCTTATACGATGGCAGCATCGCTATCGGGAGTGGACACGGTTGCTGACGGACCACGAGGTGACGTCGTTTCTACAGGTGTTGTTTACAAGGATGGTCGCACGAGCTTCTTGATCATGATGCCTGATGGAAGCAGAGCTACCTACGCTTCGCCCGTTGTTTTTGGTAACACTCCTGTTGCTTCGCCTGGCACGTTGCTCTATCAAAACACACTGCCCTTCTTCTCGAAAGCTGTGATTAACAAATATGCTTATTCGATCATGACTGGGCGATTAGTCTTTGATAATCAAACTCTGACAGGTGCTGATGTTCGCATTGTGAGTCCGAACGGCAAATCTAGCGATATTTTCCCATCCGGATATGCGCAGGCAAGAGTGTTGGAGGGTTCGTTGTATGTTGCACCAGGTCAAGGTGTGTTGCCACTGCGCGATTACTCGACGGCAACGAACAACTCTCTGCTGCAATTCACGGGTGGTGCGCTCGACGCGGTCGAAAAAGTAGGAACCTGGAGAACAAATGGAGTGTTGGATGTTCCTAAAACTCAGCTAGATGGCACGAAAGCGACGATTAACGTTAAGACAGGTCTGATTGGTGTTCAGTATGGAATTACGAACGCTACTCTCAACTTGTTGGGTGCCAAGGCAGTCGGTTATGGTGTCGTTTTGCAAAGTCAGAAGAAAACAGCTGGTTTCTATCGACTGGGCACCACAGCGGGTAAGATGGTTGTGGCTGAGAATACAACGGGCAAATTGCCTGACATCACAGCGATATCGTCAACCAGTCGCAGCATTGGTCGGGACGGGACAACTTACAGTGTATCGTTGGTGACAAAAGGTGATTGGACGGTTGTGATTCCTGCTGCGTCCACTTGGGTTACTGCCTCCACTCTGACTGGCAGCGGTAATGCAACGATCAACTTTACTGTTGCTCCGAATGCGACGGGACTACGCCGCAAGGCCGTTGTGAAGATTGCTGGAATGAGCCACACAATTGATCAAGATTATCGCAATCGTTAATCACTGATGATTCATCTCGGGGGGGCGGGGATTTATCCTCGCTCCCTTTTTTCGATTCAAAACAATGTTCAATATTCGTTCAAAATGGCTGCTGATTTTTTCGTGCAGTATTTTTGTGTCTATGTTGATTGGACTTTTTGTTGTTAATCTTGAGGACTCAGAACGAAACAAACATGAGGTAAATCGCGAGGAGCCGTCAAAGAATCGAGTGTCTAGCAATCGTGATGGTGCGAACTTGAGTGAACGTCAGAATTCAAACCGTGAGCCTAAGATCACTAAAGGAATCACTGATCGCAAATCAGAACAGTCAGAAGCTGAAATTTATCCTGCGGTTGATGCTCTAGTTGGAAATTCGAACCTCAGCAATGATGATAGTGCTCGAGGTTTGATTGCGATTGTTGCAGGAAATTCGGCTTCACTCGGTGAAAAAATTGAAGCGCTTTCGCATGCAATGTTGCTCACATCTGACGAGAATTTTAATTCGATATGTGAATTGACAAAAAAACAAGATTTTCCAGTTGAACTGGCTGATATGGTAGCAACAGAGTTATACAATCGGCCACTCCACAATCAAATTGAGGGATCCTTGATTTTACTGGATTATTTAGACTCTGGCGTATCAGGCCGCGCTGCCGAGTTGTTGTCCTTCGTGATTGAACGTGAAGATTTACAGCATCAAGTGAATGAATTACGCATGGAAGCAATGAAAAAATTGAAGGCGTTGAGTGTTGATGAAGTAAAAACCAATTAGCATTGGTTAATGAGAAGTTATTGATTTCAATGACGAAGTGAAAGGTTTTTCAAAATTGATTAACCTCTTGCTTTTTTCACCGACATGTTCAGGATGCTTTTGCACACAATTGTTAGACTATGAAAGATCCTGAAAGAGTTTTTGAAATGGACTTCCTGAGAGCAACAGAGGGAGCGGCTCTGATGGCGCATCGATGGATGGGTCGTGGCGACAAGGAGTCGGCTGACTATGCTGCTTGCGATGCGATACGGGGTATGTTTGATTTGATGGACATGCGTGGTGAGGTCGTGATTGGTGAAGGGATCAAAGATGAAGCTCCTGGATTGTTCAAAGGTGAAAAAGTTGGGACTTGGGAAGAAGGTAGTCCACGATTTCATATTGCTCTTGATCCGGTTGACGGAACAACGAATGTTTCGAAAGGAATGGCCAATTCAGTTAGTTGTATCGCGGCCGCGATCCCGGTTGATGGTGAAGCAAATGCGCTTGAGGATATTCCTGCTTTTTACATGGAAAAATTAGCGTATCCACCAGCTGTGCGGCGCGCGTTCATGGAGGATCCTAGTTTGCCGATTTCAGTTGAAGCTCCAACTGAAGAAGTGATCAAAATTACTGCGAAAATCATGGGCAAGGATGTGCGCGATATCGTTGTCATGGTGCTTGATCGACCTCGCAACCAGCAATACGTTGAGGCCGTGCGAAGAATGGGTGCTAAGTTGCGGATGATTGCCGATGGGGACATTGCAGCCGCGATTGCGCCAGCTGTTGTGACAAGTGATGTTGACCTTTATGTCGGAATCGGCGGTTCACCCGAAGGCGTTTTGTCTGCGGCCGGTATGCGTTGCTTGGGAGGTGGCTTGCAAGCAAAAATATGGCCTCGTGATGAGGCGGAGAGAAAGTCATTAATTGATGAAGGCTTCGGTTCGCAATTGGATCGTGTTTTTTTGTCGCGCGATTTAGCTAAGGGAGATCGAATTATTTTTTGTGCAACTGGCATATCGGACAGTCCATTGCTGAGTGGAGTTGAAGTTAGAGGTTCAGTTGCAAGGACTCATTCTGTATTAATGCGTGTTAAGAGCCGCACGATCCGATCAGTCAAAGCGTTCCATGAGCTATCCACAAAAACGTTTAATTTGCGGTCAGCCAATGGCGAGCGATTGTTGATCGATTGATGTGCAACTTGATCGTGATAAGTGAGCCTTGTAATCACCTTCCGTCATGGAGGCAACCAAAGGCTGCTCTGACACGTTTTAGAACACATGATGCAGTGTCTCTCGCTTTGGCCGCACCTGTCGCAAGGATGCGGTCAACTTCTTGATCATTGTTTGAGATTTGTAAGCGTCGTTCCCGCATCGGAGCAAAAGTTTCCCAATAAGCTTCCCATAGCCGTTTTTTGAGATCTCCGTATCCGACTCCACCTGATTTGAAGTCATCGATCATCTGTTCGTAAGAGGCGTCAGCTGCAAAAAGGCGGTAGAGTTGCAAAATCGTCGAATTTTCTGTCGGTTTTGGATCTTCTACCGAGCAGGAGTCGGTGACAATTTTCATGAAAAGTTTGCGCAATGCTTTTTCATCTCCGAAGAGGGGAATCGTATTTTGATAGGACTTGCTCATCTTTTGGCCATCGATGCCTGGAACCACCGCACTTTCATCTCGAATCAATGCATCTGGCACTGTGACAGTGTTTTCTCCCATTTGTTCGTTAATTTTGTTAGCAAGGTCTCTTGTTACTTCTAGGTGCTGTTTTTGGTCTCGCCCGACTGGCACAAGACGGGCATCATAGAGCAAAATGTCTGCGGCCATGAGCACGGGATAAGCAAAAAGTGCATGATTTGCGGCAATACCCCTTGCGACTTTATCTTTGTAAGAGTGGCAGCGCTCTAAAAGACCCATTGGGCAAATTGTCGATAAAAACCAAGCGAGTTCATGGACTTCTGGAACATCGCTCTGACGAAAAAAAGTTGCTTTTGAGGGATCTAGACCGCAGGCAAGGAAATCAATGGCGAGTTCTTTGGTATGAATTTTGAGTGAAGCGCCATCTTGCAATGAGGTCATCGCGTGATAGTTTGCAATGAAATAATAGGCATCGCCTTGCTCTTGCAGTCGAATTGCTGGTTCGATGGCACCAAAATAGTTGCCAATGTGAAGTTTGCCGGAAGGTTGTAAACCTGTCAAAATGCGCATTTCCATACCATTAATCGAAACGGTTGCAGGGTCAAGCCGCCACTGAATGAATCAAGAGCAATCCATCATGTGGATGATGATTGCGCGATGCTCAATGCGCGAGATGAAGTGAATAGATAATAATGCTTGACGAAGATGCGATAATTAAAAATTACTTATACGTGAACTGGTGGAAAATCTTAATCACTGCTGTCTTATTTGCTCATCAGGTTGTAGCACAAACAAACGGTGTTTTGACCGAAGTGTGGAATCAGCTCGATGGGACCAGCATCGCTGACTTGAGAAATTCCAGAGATTTTCCGAACAATCCCGTGTATCGTTGCATCAGCCCTGATTTTCGCACAACGCGCGACTGGTCCGATCGTTATGGTGTAAGGATGCGGGCTTATCTTGTGCCAGTTGCCACAGCCGACTACACATTTTGGATTAGTGGAGATGATAATTGCGAACTGTGGCTAAGTTCCGATGAAACCTCGTCATTGAGCAGGCGGATTGCGCGAGTGACGGGCTGGACGACAGCTGAAAACTGGAACGTGGAAGCCGAGCAAAAGTCGGTGCCAATCAAGCTTGAACAGGGCAAGCGCTACTACATCGAGGCTTTGATGAAGGAAGGGTATGGAGGAGATAGCCTCGCCGTTGCTTGGGCAAAGTCACCATTTGAGACGCCGATTGTGATATCCAATAGCGAGCTGCAGCCTTACGAAGTGCCAACGTTGTCGACGAGTTTGCTCGTCAGAACTTCCAAAGAAATTAAGCAGTATTCTCCCAACCATACAGTTCCGGTTGCGGTGCAATCTTGGAATGTTAATCGACCTAGTGCGGCGCCATCTGTGATTTGGTCGCAATTGAGTGGTCCAGCAGCTGTCATCGCCAACCCTAAAAGTGCCATAACTAGCATCGAGTGCCCCGAGGTGGGAACTTATGTGTTTCGAGCCTCGGCATCTTCATATGGATTGGTGGCGAGTGATGATTTAGTTGTGAAAATTGGCAATACGCTCGATTCAGCCAGCGGCTCAGCCTTGACAGAGTATTGGTATGGCGTTGCTGGGGCAACGGTGGCTAGCGGCTTAGCTCATCGAGATTATCCAAAGTTTCCTCATGCTCAGCGCCGAGTGACTTCATTGCAGCTGATGCAGCCGGTGGGAGACCTATATTTTGAGCGAACGCGTGGATATTTGGTTGCTCCTGAAACGGGGTTTTATCGTTTTTTTCTTGCGGCTAATGAGTATGCGGAGTTTTGGCTAAGCGGTGACGCATCAGAATCAGGCCTTCAGAAAGTGTTGGAGCCAAGTGTCGTCGTCGGTTCATCTGATTTTGTTGGCCATGTTAGTCAAAAGTCAGAATTAATTTGGATGGTTGCAGGTCAGCGTCGCGCCTTTACGATTTATCACAAGGAAGAATGGGGCAACGATTTTTGTGCTTTGCGTTGGCAATTGCCGAATCGTCTAGAGATATCAGAAATCAGCCAAGAATTTTTGGTGCCGCCTCTTGATGTTGCGGAAGTGGTGGCAAGAACGAATCCTGTTAATTTTGATTTGGATTTTTTAATTCACGCTGGTCGAGATCAGGTTATTTATTTGCCGCAACAGCAGATCTCGCTGAGCGCGATTGAGACACGTCGAATTTGGGGCAGTGATGCGCCTTTGAGGGAGTGGCGCTTACTTGCTGGCCCCGCGTCGGTTGAGTTCGGTAGTGCCTCTGCAGCACAAACAACGGCAAAGTTCTCAAAAATAGGCACATATGTCCTGCAGTATCGAGTATCGACGCTGCGCAACACGACAGTTGACGAGATTAAAGTTGAGGTGCGCCCAGCATTATCCAATGCGACAGGTGCGTTGACGCGACAAGTTTGGCGTAATCGAAATTACAGTGATTTCACGTCCTTACGACAAGAACCGACATTTTGGCGATTTCCAGATTTAGTCGATCAAATTCCGGAACTGCGTCAGTCGGAAAATTGGTCGTCAACTTATGCAACGCGGGTAACTGGCATTCTTAATGTGCCAACAGATGTTTCTTCAAACTATGTTTTTTATGTTGCGGGCGATGATGCGGTTGAATTCTCCATTAGCACGGATGAAACGCCGTATCAGTTACAAAAAATTTGTTACGCGACAAAAGCGACTGGCAAAGAAGTATGGACATCCGAATTGAGTCAAACCTCCCCGCCAATTCCATTAAGGCCGGGAGGCCGTTATTTCGTAGAGTTATTGCATCGTCAAAGTTGGGGAAATGATCATTTCGCTGTCGCTTGGGCGCGGGAAGGCGATCGATCACCCAAGGTGATCGACGGCAGTTTCTTTGAGCCCACTCAACAGGCCCCATTATTTGATTCAAACCTATCTTATTACGTTAACGCTGGCAAAGACCGTGTTTATTATTGGCCGCATGATCGCTTGCAGCTGAATGGAAATTTAATGCGCATGCGCTCGAGTTCGATCGAGCCACCTCAAGTCAAATGGCGGCAATTGTCTGGGCCAGTCGCAGTATTGACGAATGATGATCAGATCAATGCCGATGTGATTGTTTCCGGCGTTGGCAGATATGAATTTGAACTGAGCGTGAACGATTCAGGAAAAATTCATCGGGACACGGTTCTGGTTGATCTGTTATCCCCACTCTCGAATGACTCAGGTTATTTGACCAGATCAGTTTGGCTTAATGTGCCAGGGTCATCGATAGCTGATTTAACGGCGATTGATGCAACAAAAAGCTACCCAGCATTTGAGGATCTGATTCCCGGGGCGGAACTGCCACGTGATTGGGCAGACAACTACGCGACAAGATTAAAAGGCTATTTGACGGTGCCGATTGATGGCGATTACACCCTCTGGATTGCCTCAGATGATGCATCTCAATTGTTATTGGATCGACTTGATGGGCAAGGTTTGAGAGCTGAGTGTGGTGTCACATCATATTGCGGTTATAGGGATTGGGATCGTAATGGTTCACAGAAAAGCACGCCAATTAAATTAAAGGCCAATCTTGCTTATCCGATTGAGATTCTTCATAAGGAGTCAGGAAGTTCCGAGCATTGTTCGGTTGCCTTGCAAGGTCCAGCGACGAATGGGAGGGAGTTGATCTCACGAGCATTTTTGCGTCCTGACCATGCCGCCCCCGTATTTGATCCAAATTTTACCATCGTATTGGGTAAAGATCGTGAGTTATTGTGGCCTGAAAATAAGTTATCACTTGCGGCATTGGTTTATGAGATGAGTTCGGGATCATCGAATTTGAAGTATCAATGGTGTTGCGCGTCGGCGGATGTCAGCCTCAAGTCGCCCAATGACATTGTCACAGAAGTAACGTTTGCTAACCCGGGTTTGTATCGACTGCAATTTCTTGCCAGTAATGGAATCAATCAATCAATCAAAAGCTTGAACGTGGTTGTCAGGAACCCGCTCAATCAAGGTGCTGGTGGACTATTAAGAGAAGTCTGGATGGATATTCCCGGTTATGATCTGAATGCGCTTCGCCATAGTCCAGGGTATCATAAACCAGCGCAGTTCACCGAGTTATTGCAAAAGCTCGAAACTCCATCGGCATGGGCGGATTATTACGGTCAGAGGCTATCAGGATTCTTACAAGTGCCTGAAGAAAGCGATTACGTGTTTGCAGTGGCGAGTGATGATGAAAGTGAGCTTTGGCTGAATCCACTTGGAGAGTCGGAGTTGGAGATGCAAAAAATTGCATCGGTTAGTGTTGCATCGGGACGTTATCAATGGATGACGCAACCGACACAGATTTCAGCGAGTTTTCATTTAAGGCCAGGAGTCCGCTATCGAATTCAAGCTCTTCATAAAGAGGGCACGGGTGACGATTATTTTGCCGTTGCATGCAAGCGAGCGACGGAGGGAAATGAGAGCTTTAGGGTCATTCCGCGCGCTTTGCTCTCTCCTCCCGATGGAATTCAGGTGACTGCTAACGATTCGATGCTTAGCGTTAACGCGGGAGAAGATCGCACGAGTTATTGGCCCTCCAAGCGATTTTCGCTTCGTGCTATTGCAGTTGACTCCAATCCTGGACCTCAACCACTGAGCTATCGGTGGTCGATCATCAAGAGTCCAGACCCATCATTGAATCTCAAGAGAGTTTTTGATGCTGCTAATGCTTCCACAACTTGGGCGGAGTTTCCGGCACCAGGTGAATATTGGGTTCAGGTATTGGTCAGCGACGGTGAGAATTCACGTTCTGATACATTAAGTGTCACAATTCAGCCGCCAGTTGCAGCGGGAACTGGAGCTTTGTTGGCAGAGCGATTTGATCAGATTTCCGGTAATTGGGTTACGAATTTGAACGAGTCGCCTCAGTTTCCTAACCAACCAAGTTCGCGCTATTTGTTAAAATGTGCAGAGACGCCGATGAATGCTGGCGATAATTACGGCTTGCTGATTAGAGGGTATTTGCACCCGCCAAAAACCGGTTGGTATCGATTCAATATCGCATCGGATGATTGGAGTGAAATGTATGTGAGTCCGAATCGGGTGCCACAGGATAAGGAGTTGATCTGTTTTGTCCCTGCTGCGACAGATGTGTATGAATGGCGTAAAATGCCTGATTATCAGGTGTCGCGACCGATATTGTTGACTCAGGGACAGAGTTACTATGTTGAGTTGAGATACAAAGAGGGTGGCTGGAGAGATCACCTAGAGTTTGCTTGGTTGCGTCCTGACTGCAGCAAATACGAAGTCATTGATGGAGCATTTTTTTCTCCATGGAAGCTAGCGGATGTTGAAGCTCCAGTAGCTGCGCTGGTTGGTGGAGCATCAATGAGCCTTCATGTTGGGTCAGAATACATCGAGCCTGGGGTTACCGCATTGGATGCTGTGGATGGCGATGTCCGGTCATTGGTTCAGATAGAAGGACGCGTGGATGTTCAAACACCGGGCACTTACGTGTTACGCTATCAGATACTGGATCGCTCTGGAAATGTGGCTAGCGTTTTACAACGTCGCGTCACTGTGACCACGGCTCCGGCGAAATCTGCCAATTATGCTGCTGATCAAAGTCGTATCCCTGAGCTAACAAGCTGGCAAGAGCCGAGTTCGATCAATGATGTAGAAGCGAGTCGCTTTTTGAAACAAGCCACCTTGGGAGCGAGTTTGCAGGATATTCAGAATTTAAAGAGCAAAGGTATTACCAGCTGGATTGACGAACAGTTGGCCATGCCTAGCACATCGCATTTGGCAGCCATGGAGCGAATGAATTTGTTTGCTCAAGCTCAGAGTAACTTGATGCGCTCAACGGTGAATCATGGTGGATTACCAGGAGCGATGATGCCTGTGGCGATGACTTCCACGACGAATGATCGACTTTGGGCATGGTGGACACTCGCGGCGTCAAGTTCGGATCAATTACGTCAAAGAGTGGGGTTGGCGCTCAGCGAAATTTTCGTTATATCAGATAAATCTGGCGCTTTGAGAAATTATCCGCGTGGTTGTGCCAATTATTATGATTTGCTGACTCGTGCTTTAGATGAAGGGAAAACCTTTCGGCAATTGCTCGAGGAAATCACCTTAAATCCGATGATGGGCACTTGGTTAACGCTGGTTCGAAGCTCCAAGGTGCAGCCAGATGAGAATTATGCTCGGGAGGTGATGCAGTTGTTCAGTATTGGACTCAATCAGCTCAATCTTGATGGCTCGTTGAAGCTGGATCTTCAAGGCCGTCCCATGCCCACCTACACTCAGCGAGACATCTTGGAATTGTCACGTGCCTTGACAGGATGGACTTACAATAACTCATCAGCGTTTCTTTGGTCTGGGAATGCGATCGACGAAATTGCGCCGATGATGCCATTCGAAGAATTTCATGATCGTGGCGAAAAAATTATATTGGGTGGTGCGACGATTTCTGCTGGGCAAACGGCTTTGCAAGACTTGCGCCGCGCACTGGATGTGATAGCTTCGCATCCGAATGTAGCTCCGTTTATTTCGCGATTATTGATTCAACGATTGGTCACGAGCAACCCGAGTTCGGCATACATCTATCGAGTGAGTCGAGTGTTCGAAGAGAATGGCCGTGGTGTGCGCGGTGATCTGCGTGCCGTGATTAAGGCCATTTTGCTCGATCCGGAAGCGCGAGTGCCATCGATGAGCGTGGATGCGGGTAAGTTGAGTGAGCCCATGATCAGGGCGTGCCGATTATTGCGGGCGTTCCCTGTCAAACCAAGTGACAGCCCCCCTGTTTTGGGGCGATACATGATGGCGAATTATGGTGACGATCTTGGTCAGTGGCCGTTGCAGGCTCCGACCGTATTCAATTTTTTTCATCCAGATTATCAAATGTCTGGACTGCTCGCTGAACGCGGTAAAGTGGCTCCTGAATTCGAGATCAGCACAGAATTGACCGTGACTGATACGGCAAATTATCTATTTGATGCGGTAACTCATGGTTTTGATGTCAATCAGGGAAATCGCCTCAGACTGAACTTGGATCCATTGGTTGGGGTCTGGAGCGATCCTGGGGCGTTGATGCAAAGGATTGAATCTCTTTTGCTCGCAAGGCCGATGTCCGATTCGCTCCGCAACGCCTTATTGGCCATGCATTCGCTACATGCAGCTAACCCCACGGAGGGAACCAAGGTGATGCTGCAGCTGATTACGGCGACACCTGATTTTGTAATCGAAAGATAATGGCGACGAAATAAATGGCAAAATTATGAATTCAGATACCACACCACAATTACTCACGCGTCGCCATTTTTTGGGGTCTAGTGCGTGTTCAGCGATGTCAACTGTTGGTTTGTTGAACACAATCCTTTCATTGCGTCATCTCAATGCCGCAGCTGCTGATGTATTAGCTCCCAGTGATACTTACAAATCGTTGGTTTGCGTTTTTTTATATGGTGGAAATGATTCTAATAATTTGATAGTTCCGCTCGAGTCGACAGCCTATGGCAAATACGCCGCAAGTCGATCAGTCATTGCCTTGCCCAAATCCTCAATTTTGCCGCTGAATGCGCTTAACGACACTGGGTTGCAGCTCGGGATTCATGGGGCTATGACCGGTTGCCGCGATTTGTTCGCTCAAAAAAAGATGGCTGTGTTGGCTAACGTTGGAACATTGATCGCGCCGGCTAGTTTGGAAGACTTTCGTAAACAGAGTTCTGCCATTCCTCCCAATCTATTTTCCCACAATGATCAGCAATTTGCGTGGCAAACGTGTGGAAATGCAATGAATGCGTCGTCATTGCAGACAGGTTGGGGAGCGCGCGCTGCCGAGGCCATCATGGAGGGTCAGAGCAAGACCTCGGTGTCGATGTTGGTATCATTGAGTGGCGCCAATTTTTTTCAAGTTGGGAAAACCATGTTGCCATTTCGTCCTGGGCCCGGGGGGACTCCTGTTTTGCGGGTGGGACAGAGCAGCAAGTCGAGCGATGTCAGTCGTTATACCGCTTTTCGTAGTGTTTTAAACGCTGAATATGCCCACTTGATGGAAGATGCCTTTGCCGATTTGTCGAACAAATCGATTGTTGAGGCTGATACCATTAACACGGCTCTGGCGGGAACTTCGACGTTTCCGATGATTCCGACTAGCGATTTGGGAGAGCAGCTTCGCACGGTCGCAAAAATGATTCAGGCGCAGAGCAGTTTGGGCATGAAGCGTCAAATTTTCTTCGTGGCGACCGGTGGTTTTGACACGCATGGTCCACAACTAGACGCGCATTCGGGGCTTTTATCTGGATTAAGCGCGGCGTTGAAAGGATTTCAAGATGCGATTGATGGCTTGAATATGGGCTCTGCCGTCACAACCTTCACGGCATCTGATTTTAACCGCACGTTTGATTCTAATGGCAGAGGTTCGGATCATGGCTGGGGTGGGCACCATTTAATCATGGGTGGAGCCGTTGCTGGACAAAAAATTTATGGTAAATTCCCTGACCCTGACATCGCAACAAGCGGTAATCCACAAGACACTGGACGCGGACGCTGGTTGCCGACCACGTCAGTTGATCAATACGCAGCGACGTTGGCTCGTTGGTTTGGTTTGAGCGAAAATCAGATTAAGGATGTGTTTCCGAATATCGTCAATTTTGATCCATATTTGGGATTTGTCTGAGGCATGAAGCGGGTAAATTTGATTTGGTTTGCGTTGCTGTTGCCTGTGCTTTTTGTCGGCTGGTGGTGGGGACGTTTATCCATCTCTGAACAGCGAGAACACATGGGGCAGGATGGAAAAGTTGAAAAACTCTCACAAACACATCCATCGGCATCGCCAGAAATGTTCCGTGATGGTGCGTTACCTGAGAAAAATGTGGCGTCGATTGCAACCGAATCACCACTTGATGCGTTACTAAAGCCAAACGTTTCTCCTCAAGAACAGACTTCAATTGTTGGTCAAATGTTGATTGATTATTGGACGTCCACCCACTCACTGCCCACCGGCGAGTGGACAGAAGTAGTCGAGCAGTTGGCAGGAAAAAACGGCAAAGGGTTAGTCATGGTATCGGCATCTCACCCTTCGATTGGAAATGGAGGCTTTTGTTCTTCTCCCCAACAACCCAAGATTATTTTGCATGTGATTTCGTGCAAAGATTGCATCTTTCAGCTCATTTACTGCGGCAAAGATGGGCTGGCATACACGGAAGATGACTTGATTCGCAATTTTCCTGCCGATTTTGACGGTAATTGGAATGGACGCTAATCGTGGTGATCACCACGCCATTCAATGATTTTTTTGAAGCGATCCAATTGCAAGAATCCATGTCCATAAGATGGTTAGCTTGATTATCATTATTTAATAATAATCTGTTTATGCTTATTAGTTTGTGAGAATTTCGCATTTCAGCGGATTTCATATCAGATGCGGATTCTGTATTGACCAATTGCATTGTCTGGCGTATTAAAGTGCATCAAGAGTAGCTCAAAGTGCACTGAGGTATGTCTGCAATTCCGCATTTCACAGGTTATCAAATTCACAAGCTCGATTTAAAGTATCGAGTGGCGATTCCTGCTGTGTGGAGAAATGGTTCAATCGAAGGTGAGGGAGAAGAGAGCGATGCTCAAACAGCTGTAGAAGGTGGTGAAGAGTCATTCGTTTTGCTGGAAGCGACCCGATTTGGCCACACTTACATTCGGGTGATGACGAGTGAGTCATTGGCGGATCATGTGCAGGGCATTCGCAATCGTCCTGATACTCCGTCGCATGTCATTGAGGAAGTTTTAGAGTATTTTTTTTCCATGATTTACCGCATTAAGCTGAGTCCGCAGGGGAAAATCTTGATTCCCGAGAAATGGTGTCAGCGTGTGGGGCTCGTTGCTGATGGTAAGGTCACCTTAGCAGGTCGCGGCAATTTTTTTGAGATATGGAACTGTGAGGCATACCAAACAGTCAAACAACTTGAGCGCGAAAGGCTGATGGGGCTGATGCCGGAGCTAAGAATTTTCTAGACAGATGGATCGATGACCTGGACACAACACAGAACTGCATCCATGCATGAATCATTGATTCATTTGATGGTTAGAGAGGGTCATGTCTTGGTGGAGACTGGTTTGGCTAGAGACGTGATGCAAGGTCTGGCTCATCTGCTGGCATCGTGGCAGGAGGCGCACGAATTTATTCGCACGAGTTCGAAATGGGGAGGGAATCATTCGGAGTGGAAGAGTGTTGGTTCTGGGTATCATCAGCCTGTTTTATGGCGTGAGGTTTTGCAGTGGATGGGCGTTCGGGCAGGTGACTACATTGTTGACGGGACACTCGGTGGAGGTGGTCACTCACGCTTGTTGTTAGAAGAAGGGGCACGTGTTTTGGGAATTGATCGCGACCCTGAGGCGATCAAATACGCGACAGAATTGCTCGCTGGATACGGTGCGGCATTTTCTGCTCACCTGGGATTACATTCTGAAATGGATTGCCATTCAGTTTTACAGCCGTTGCCGTGTGTGGATGGTGTGCTATTGGATTTGGGCGTGTCGTCGCATCAGCTAGACTGTGCCGAACGAGGTTTTTCATTTCAGAAAGATGGCCCATTGGACATGAGAATGGGCGCTAATGAGGGAATGACGGCTTCTGACTTTGTCAATGGAGCATCTTTCGAGGAGTTGCGTCACGTATTTGTCACTTATGGTGAAGAACCACAAGCGCGTCGCATTGCAGAATTGATCGTTCGTGAGCGAAGCAAGCAGCCTTTTTTGCGAACGCTTGAGTTAGCACGATGCATCGAGTCAAATATTGGTCGCAAGGGGAAGCATCACCCTGCCACTCGGGTTTTTCAGGCTATCCGCATTCACGTAAACGATGAGCTGGCGTCGATAAATCGCAGCCTTAGTGCTGCTTTGCGATGCCTGAAACCCGGCGGCAGGTTACTCGTGATCACGTTCCATAGCTTGGAAGATCGTTTGGTGAAGCAGTTCTTGCAGTTTCACGCGCAAGCTGAACTTGATGATGTGACGTGGTCGGCACCTAAGCCGAACCCTGATTTCTTTTTGAATTTGCCGACGCGTAAGGCTATTGCTGCACAGACCGATGAAATCAAGGCCAATCCGCGTTCGCGCAGCGCGAAGTTACGTGTGGCAATTCGTAATAGCACACCTTACCAAGTTAATCATAAATCATGAAAAAGCTGAACGTTGATATCTTAGTGTATAGTTTTGTTCTCAGTATATTAATGGGATTGTTGAGTGGCATTATGATTGTTATTGTAAAGAATAATAACGCGAGTATTGCTCAAAGTATTGCAGATAAAAATTCAACCATCAATTTGATCGTGAATGGTGAGATTCCGTCTCTGACAAGTGAGAAAGTGAAACTTTGTAATCGTAATCAATTGGTGGATAAACTAGTGACTCAGCAAAGTCATTTACAGCCAATTGCCGACAATCAGCGCGTAGTTCTGAAAGCCGAATCCCCTACGCATGATCAGGTTAGTCAACAACGCTGACTCTGGATGAATCGTTCATTTCAATTCAAAGTTTACCTGGTGTTGATATTTTTGGTCACCGGATTTACCCGATTGTCTGTGAGATTGTTTGAGGTGCATCACGCTGGCACTGATGAAATGGAAGAAGAGGCATTTTCCGCAAGAATGGAGGAAACGGTGATTGATGCGCCGAGAGGTAGGATTTTGGATCGCAACAAAGAAATTTTGGCTATTAGCTCGCCACACTATGAGTTAGTAGCGGATCGTTATCATCTGGTGGATGAGGCACAAGCAGCAACTGCGGTTGCCTATGATCGGCTGTCAAGCTTGGCTTCGTGGCAAAGGCTTGACGACAAAAACAAAATTGCAAAAATCAAACGTGAGGCGATGCAATTGCGTCGAATCATGTCCAAAGGATACTTGATGCATCAAAATTTGGCTCTTTCTTTTGGGCTGTTGTCCACAATTTTGAACGTCAGTGCGCGTGATCTGGAGAAGAAGTTTGCAGAAAATTGCAGTGATTCTAATGTTAGAGTGGCGAGTGAATTGAATCATTCACAAAAAAATGCCATTGAAGCAATGATTAAGGAAAAACGCCTGCGGGGTTTTCGAATCGTCGAAACCTATAAAAGGTTCTATCCTAATGGCGACAAGGCATGCCATTTGATTGGTTGCATTCAGGAAGACAGTTCGCTCAAAGATGTGAAAAATGCAGTGAAAGCGTTAAATGGGATCGAATATAGTTTTAATGAAAAATTAAGTGGCCGTAATGGTAGTAGAAAAGTTTGGATCAATCGTCATGGTATCGTAGACTATAACATAAAACCTGAGATTTCTGATGCCGTAGCAGGAAATGACATCTGCCTGACGATCGATAGCTCGATCCAGGCGATTGTTGAAAATGAGCTGAGTCAATGTGTTGAAAGATACAAACCTGAGAATGTGGCAATTGTAGTCATGGATCCGCGCCAAGGCGACATCTTGGCGATCGCTAGTTACCCCCGTTATGATTTGAATACGAGGCAAGGATCACAATACGATTTTGCAAAGAATGGGAAATACGAGCCAGGCTCAACTTTCAAATCTGTGGCATTTGCGGCAGCGTTTGATGAACGTGTGATCAAAAATGATGATTTGATTGATTGTGAAAATGGGTCATTCAGGTATTCTGATCAAGAATATCGTGAAAAGCATTCGCATGGAGTGTTGCCAGCGAAACTTGTTTTGGCGAAATCGAGCAATATCGGCACTTTTAAGGTTGCGTTAAAATTAGATCAGAAAGACCCATTGCAAACATATATAAAATACGCAAAAAAATTTGGTTTTGAAATTAAAAATAGTAGTCGTTCGTCATTTTATAATTTGACTCATGGCTATTCATTATTTGTTTCTCCGCTGCAAATTGCAACATTTTATAGCATGATTGCGAATGATGGTAAAATGACTTTGCCGCGATTCGTCTTATGCCAGATCACACCAGCAAATGAGCTTGTTGAAATGCCAATCGAATCAAGGGGCTCAGTGATTTCTCCCGAGGCAGCGATAGAAACGCGAGAGGCATTAAAGATCGTGGTTTCTGATGGCACGGCCAAACGAGCTAGTGTGGAAGGTTATTCTGTGGCGGGGAAGACAGGAACGGCAACGTTATGGAATTCGGAATTAAATCGATATGATGATCATCGATTTTGCAGTTCTTTTGTTGGGATGATGCCAGCAGATGATCCAAGATTTGTTTGTGCGGTTGTCGTCCGAGCTCCAAAACAGACGACACATGACGAGAGTCTCGATGGTGGAGTTGTGGCAGCGCCAGTTTTTGCAGAGATTGCAAAAAAAATATCAAAATACATGAATATGAAGCCTTCGCTCGGTGATGAACTAAAAGCCAAAAAACAACCATGATTGTGCGTGAATTAATTGATGGACTGGGTCGATTGTTGGTGACGACCATTGGCGATTTAGGGAGTGATGTCCTCGGCGTGGCGTGTGATTCGCGTCTTGTTCAGACCGGGCACTTATTTGTCGTGATTGAGGGAAATCAAGATCATGGTGAGCGTTATCTCAGTGAGGCCATGGCTCGAGGAGCGATAGGCGTTGTGAGTCAGGGTTTGCCAAAAGAAGATGAGTGCCGTCCGCAGGTATGGATACAGGTTAAGAACGCAAGGTCTGTTTTAGCAATCATCGCGGATCGTCTTCAGCAGCAGCCTTCTCTGGGCTTGCATGTCTGCGGGGTGACTGGGACTAATGGCAAAACGACGGTTTCATGCATGGTGCATCAATTCATGAAAATGAAATGGCATCGTGCTGGCTTAATTGGAACTGTTTGTGTTGATGATGGTGAAAATCAGCAATTATCTTCTCAGACAACGCCAGGCGCGATTGAGCTTCAGCAACTTTTACGTCGCATGGTGGATCACGCATGTCGAGGCGTTTCCATGGAAGTGTCCTCACATGGCATTGATCAGGCACGCGTGGAGCAAATTGCGTTCGATGCGTGTATTTTTACGAATCTGACGCAGGATCATCTGGATTATCATGGCACCATGGAGCGTTATTTCTCAGCAAAACGAGCATGGTTTTTGGAGGTGGCAGCAAATCCAAGAGGCAAAAAGCCATGTGCGATCATTAATGTTGATGATGCCTATGGCGCCCAGTTGGCTCGAGAGTTGGATGGAAAACTGCGTGTGATGCGCTTTGGTCAGAGTGTTTCCAGCGACTATCGTTGGGGAAATTTACGGCAATACCATCATGGGTTGGATTTTGAGCTCACACATAAAGCCAAATCCTATTTGGTAAGAGCCCCTTTGATCGGACGTTTTAATGTTTACAACATTGTGGCAGCCATGGCTGGGGCGAACGCATGTGGAATGAGCCTGCGTGATCTGGTTCAGTGCGTTGCTCAGCTTGATCAAGTGCCTGGTCGAATGCAATTAGTTGGCAGCGCAGCTGGTGCGTCTGTGTATATTGATTATGCGCATACTCCTGATGCATTAGACAATGCGTGCCGAACATTGCGTGAGTTAAATCCGGGTCGATTGATCGTGGTTTTTGGTTGTGGAGGTGATCGCGATCGAGCGAAGCGTCCGTTGATGGGGCAAGTTGTGGGAGAATTAAGTGATTTCGCCGTTGTGACATCGGACAATCCACGATCCGAGTCGCCACAGCAGATCATTGAAGACATCATGGCGGGCATGACGACGACTGCGAAGATTGCGATCGCGGATCGAGCTGAGGCGATTCATAAAACCATCGAGGCATCGAGGGCAGGAGACATCATTTTAATTGCTGGAAAGGGTCATGAAAATTACATTGAGACCAACGGTGTTAAAATCGAATATTCTGATTATTCTCAAGCGCTGAAAGCCATTCATCAACGCGTGATTGATGCGGCTGCGTTTCGAGAGTCGTTGCCAATTCGGGGTGGTAAGCACAAGCGCAGAGAGGAGGGAGGTTGAAGTGATGTTGACCGCTACGACGTTAAGAGAGCTGATTGATGGGGTCATTGTTGCTGGTGAACCTCATGCGGAGTGTGAATTTGTGGTGCAGACAGACACACGCCGATTAACCAGCCGCTGTATTTTTTGGGCATTAAAGGGTGAACGATTTGATGGCAATCAATTTGCGCTTCAGGCATTGGAGCATGGAGCAAGTGTTGCAGTGGTCGATGATTGGAAAGGCGGAACTACCGCAAGTGGCTGTGTGATTTTGGTAACAAACACCCTTGAAGCACTTCAGCGTTTGGCGAGACATCAGCGAGAGTTGCTGATGTGTCGTGTGGTCGCGATCACAGGCTCAAACGGGAAGACCAGCACCAAAGATTTAACTAGATCTGTCTTGTCACAGAAATTTCGCACTTATGCCACTGTGGGTAACTTCAATAATCACATTGGGTTGCCTTTGAGTATCTTGGCAACGCCGCGAAACACGGAAGTCGCAATTTATGAGATCGGTATGAATCATTCGGGCGAAATTCTGCCGCTGGCAAACTTGGCACGTCCCGATTGTGCGATGATTACCAATGTTGGCACTGCTCATATTGAAAACCTTGGATCGCAACAAGCCATAGCAGAGGAGAAAATGTCGATTGCGCGGGGGTTGACACGCTCACAGTTGCTATGGATTGGATCTGATAATGCCTACGGAACGTTGATGCGCGAGCAGCTGAATTGTTCCATTGTTAGCATTGGAGGGCCGAATGATGAACTGCGTGCGGAAGAGGTTCGCTTGTGCGGCAATGCGACGATTTTTCGGTTGATCATCGACGGCCGAGTTGTCGGCGATGTGAAATTGCCGATTCTGGGTGAGCACATGGTGAAAAATGCTTTGTTTGCAGTGGCAGCAGGCCGTTATTTTGGCATGTCCTCAGATGAGATGATAGCGGGTTTGGAGTCGGCAACGGTGAGTTCGGGCAGATTGCAATTTCGCAAGCTGGGGGATCAAGTGATCATTGATGACACTTATAATGCGAATCCTGAGTCAATTTTAGCGGCTTTGCATACTTTAACGGGCATGAAGCGTGATGATTCGCATCAATTGGTGGCGGTCTTGGGTTACATGGGCGAACAAGGAGAATGGAGATCGCAAGCAGCGAAGCGAATTGGTGAGTTTGCCGCCGAAAACGGCATCAGTATTGTTGCCGTGGGTGCTCAAACAGAAGACTATCTTGTTCCCGGACTTGATCAATTTTCACAACATTTTTCGAATGCCGACAGTGCTGCTGCTTATCTGCGACAGGGCTTAGGCTCAAATGCGGTGGTGCTGTTCAAGGGAAGTCGCTCTGCAGCCATGGAAAAAGTCATGCAGTTGGTGTTTTGATATGATGCAAGTTCTTATATTTGAGATTTGGGATAAGACTGGTTTTTTAGCGGTTGGTGCTTCAACGGCCGGCTTGACGGTTGTCATGCGCTCCGGCTTGGCAGCGCTGTTTGCGCTTTGCTTGACGTTGGTTTTTGGGCGACGCGTGATACGCAAGCTCATCTCCATGAAGTTAGGTCAGCCCCTGCGCACGGAAGAAGAAGTTCGTCAATTGGCGGCTCTTCATGCTGGGAAAAAGGGCACGCCAACGATGGGCGGTATTCTGATCATTGCGTCAATGGCGATAGCGATGTTAATTTTTTGCGATTTGAAAAATGCATTTGTGTGGATTGCTTTGTTTGTCCTGATCGCTCATGGTGTGATTGGTTTTTTTGATGATTATGCAAAAATAAAAGGTCAAAATTCTAAGGGTTTAAGCAGCCGTCAAAAATTGCTCGGCCAAGCGATTGTGGGATTAACAGCAGGTTTGGTTTACTATGGTTGTGTCATGTATTTTCCAAATCAATATGGTTATCAATTACTGGGCAACGCGATGTCTGCGGGAGACGTGTTCATGCCGGGATGGGGCAAAGTTTTGATTTCGCTGGGTTGGGGCATCGTGCCGATTTTTGCGTTTGTCATTGTGGGAAGTTCGAATGCCGTTAATTTAACGGATGGACTCGATGGCTTAGCGATCGGTTGCACGATGACAGCCTCGGTTGCATATGGGATAGCTGCGCTGATTCTGGGAAGCTCATTGGCTGGTGATCTCTTGCTGCACGGGCCTCAAAATCCAGCTTTAGCAGAAATGGGTGTTGTCATGGGGGCGATGTTAGGGGCTGGAGGCGGTTTTTTGTGTTTTAATCGCTATCCTGCAAAAGTGTTCATGGGGGATACGGGGTCTTTGGCTTTGGGTGCTTGTCTCGGGGTGGTGGCTTTGATGTGCAAGTTGGAATTATTGTTAGTGTTGATCGGTGGGGTTTTTGTCGTCGAGGCATTGTCGGTGATCATCCAGGTAACTAGCTACCGGTATCGCCAACAGCGGCGAGTATTCCGCTGTGCGCCTCTCCATCATCACTATCAGTTATGCGGCTGGCATGAACTAAAAGTGATTCGGCGTTTTTGGTTTGTATCGTTTTTGTGCGCATTAATCGGTCTCGCGGTTCTCTTGATCAAATGAAATTAGCTGGGCAAGTTGTTGGTGTGTTGGGTGCTGGACGCAGTGGAATCGCTGCCGCGCGTTTGGCTCTGAGTGAAGGTGCGCATGTGCATGTGTTCGATCAAAACCCGTCGATGTGCCACGAAGTTTCGGGAGCGACAATGCACGCGGCTGTTGATCAGAAGACGGCTGAACATTTCCATTTTGATGTGTTGATAATCAGTCCTGGCATTGATCCAACCCTGAGTTGGGTTCAGGCGTTTGCAGCGCGTGCGCGTCGGTTTATCGGAGAAATGCAATTTGGATGGGACTTTTTTCGAGGAAAAACCGTTGCGATCACGGGAACGAATGGGAAAACCACGACAACAGAATTGATTGCTACACTGCTAAATGCTGCGGGTGTGAGCGCCCTGCCCTGTGGTAATTATGGGGTTCCTGTGTCTGAAATCGTGATGATGTCTCCACAACCTCAGGCGATTGCTCTGGAGGCTAGCTCATTTCAGTTGGAGACGATTGATCGTTTTTTTCCCGATGCAGTGGTTTGGTTAAATTTTGCTCCCGATCACATGGATCGATACCCAACGGTTGAAGCTTATCACCAAGCGAAACTGCGCATTTTGGAAAATGAGTCGGATGTGACGCAAGTCATTGCGCAGGCTAACGCCAATTTGCCCATCAAAAAGGCAAAGTTGACAACTTTTTCTGCCTTTGGTCATCAAGCCGACTGGTTTTTTGACGGTAATTCGGTGATGAAAAATCAAAATTGTCGGATTCAGCGTCTCGAGCAGGCGACTAAGCTACGAGGTCGCCATAATGTCGAGAATATCATGGCGGCTCTCGCGCTGTGTGATTTATGGGAGCTGGACGCAGTTCGAGTGCTGGATGGACTAAAAAGCTATGTGGCACCACCACATCGATGTGAGTGGGTTCGCACGATTGATGACGTCGAGTATGTCAATGATTCAAAAGCGACGAATTTGCACGCGTTGGAATCGGCGGTGAGATCACAAACTCGACCATTGGTCTTGTTAATCGGCGGAAAAGATAAAGGATTGGATTATAGCCCAATTTTATTGTTGCTTAAAACGAACGTTTTAGCTGTGATTGCTTTTGGACAAATAGCGCCTCAATTGGCTGAATTGACATCAAGCTGTGTCTCTACCACCGCTGTGATGACATTGGCCGAGGCTGTGGATGTTGCGCACGCCATGGCTCCACCGGGGTCGATGGTTCTCATGTCGCCCGGCACATCCTCATTTGATCAATTTCAAGGATATGAACATCGAGGCAATGTGTTTCGTGAATTAGTGATGAATTTGAATTCAAAATCGTAGCAAGATGAAAGACCAGATGAGATTCATTCAGCCACGTTCCCATCCAACAGGTGCGATGCGTCGGTTATATGCAAAACTTCATTCGCAGTATCAGGCCATGACAGCCACGGCGGACGACGTGGAGTTTGAGCATGTTCCGAAGCAGAAGAGTCCATTAATTAGCGCGGCATTTTTAATCATGGTGCACCTTTTTGCGGTGGCCATGTGGTTTTTCCATGATCAGAATCTCAGTAAAAATAAAAAAAATGCCGAGGTTGCGAATCAATCGATTGTCACCAACAGGCAAACTGGCAATTTACAAACCATTGAAGTATTGCCGCAGATTGGTGCTAATTGTCAGGTTCATCGCGTTGTTCAAGGAGACAATTATGCGACAATCGCCAAAGTTTACGGCGTGTCTGAGGCTGATTTGAAGGATCTCAATAAAAATGTTCCCATTCAAACAGGCCTTGATTTGAAAATACCTGCCAAAAAAATAGCGGCCAGTGAAACAAATGATATCAAACAAGTGCGCGAGGCTAGTCAGCCCAAGTCACCAAGTCTTTTACTGAAGCCAATTGACGACGAAAAACCACCTCGTGCGATTACGATCATTGAAAAATCTCCAAATTCTAAAATTCATTTAGTCAAGGCTGGCGAAACACTTTCAAGTATTGCTAAACAATATAGTATTACGGTCAAATCGCTTGTAAGCTACAACAACATCAAAGATGCTAAATTATTGAGGGTTGGCACAGAATTAAAAATCCCCAAGTAACAGTTGATGTCCAAGTGCTTGTCATATGGTCTGTTGATTATCAGTATCCTTTTATCGGGTTTAGGCCTGATCATGCTGGCAAGCACAAGTTATTGGTTGAAAGAAGATACTAACTCTCATGCCACGCTATATCGGCAGTTGTATGTTTTCGCTTTAGGTTTGTTGGCGTTATTCATCATTTGGCGATTGGATCCGGCTTTTTGGATTCGCTATTGGGTTTGGATCTATGTGTTTGGCGTCATTTTACTGGCGCTGTGCTATGTTCCCCACATTGGAGTTGATATCAATGGCGCGAAACGTTGGGTTCAGTTTCCGGGTTTACCACGATTTCAGCCGTCGGAAATCGGCAAATTATCCACAATCATTGGCATTGCTGGCTATTTCTCAAGGCGAATAGGTGAAATACGCACCTTTTTGAAGGGCTTTGTTTATCCGTCTGCGTTGATATCTGTTCCGATTGCTTTGGTTTTTTTTGAAAAAGACATGGACACAGCGTTATGCATGGGAGTGGTGTCGTTTACTGTATTATTTTGTATTGGTGTGCCGAAGCGTTATTTGTTTCCCACGTTAGCGTTGGCTCTGCTGGTTGGTTATGGTCTGGTGATGTCAGATCCTGTGCGTCGAAAACGATTTGATGCGCATCAGAATTTTGAAAAAAATTTGCCAGAATATGAGGATGCGAATCGACAGCAAAAAAACTCGCTTCTTGGCTTTGAGCTGGGGGGCTATGAGGGAAAGGGAATCGGCGAGGGCAGGCAAAAACATGGTTTTTTATCGGAAGCGCACACCGATTTTATTTTTTCTGTGATTGGCGAGGAATTGGGAGTGAAAGCGACGGCGGGTGTTGTGGTGATGTATGTTCTTTTCTCGTTTTTTGGTTTACTCATAGCCATCAACTCGCGATTTATCATCGGCCGCATCATGGCGATTGGCTGCACGATTTCTATTGCAATGCCGGCGCTGGTGAATATTGCGGTTGTTACAGTTCTGATACCAAATGCGGGGTTACCGTTGCCGTTTTTAAGTTACGGTGGCACGAATTTGCTATGCACCTTGGCTAATGTTGGAATCCTGATGAGCATTAGTCGAGTCAATCAACCCATTGTTGTGGAAAAGCTGAATTTTTCTTCGTCGAGTCTTAGCATGCGTGTGTAGCGAGGTTCAATTGCAGACACATGGATTGTTGTTTGGCGTAATTGTCACTTCCTAGGTCTTGCTTTGATTAACGATATGAACAAATTTTGTAATCATCAATTTATGAGATTTGTTTTTCGCTTATTTTGCCATCTGGTATGTGCGTTTTTTCCATCGTTCGTGATGGCAAAGGAATTGACAGTTGTTAACTTGCGTGTGGATACCGAGTTGGAAATTGTTGTTAAAACAAAGTCGCTGGCTCAGAATTTTAAGCTCAAGTATGGCGAAGATTCGGGTAGTTTTGAAGTGCCTGATCAGGGAACAACGGTTTCGATTGTCGGTGAAAAAGAACAGTTGTCGCTGGCGAAGGATGATGTGGCTCTCGTGGTGATTTTTTTTAACAATGGTGAAAAATCAGATCATTTTTTCATTTCTGCTGCTCCGAGAGAGGGAGAGCGTGTGGCTCGGGTTCTGAATTTAACCAAGTTCGATGACTTATCGATCAAAGTGAATGGCGATGATTGCGTGTTGAAACAAAAAGAAGTGTTTCATGTTGAAGGAAAATCACGAGGAGGGTTATCCGTGCAAGTCGCTTCACAAAAGCGAAAAAATTGGCAACCGTCTGAGCCAAGTTCGGTTTTGGCCATTCTTTGTGACGAAGAAGATCAGGTGGCAACCCATTTCATCACAAATCATTGAGTTCTCGTGGATAAGACTTTCGCGACAGTGCGCATTTGTTCTTTGAACTCTTCAGGCCATTGCAGCTGATCAATCTCAAAGGTTAGATTTTTTTGACGCGAAAGAAATTCGCGATAACAGTCCACAGCGGCATCAATTTGGCCATTTTGAAAAAAGGCCAGTGCGAGCGCGACCTGATGTTCGGTTGAGCGATCGTCATCAAATCCTTGTGCCTTTGCCTCTTGCAAGTATTTGAGGGCAGGCTCAGGTTTTTGCAGATTAATGAGCAACCAAGCGGCCTCACACAGATAAGAAGAATTGTGTGAAAAATATGCATATCCTGCTCCCAACAATTGTGTGGCTTCTGTCCATTTGCCGGATTGGATTGCAGCGTTTGCTGCTTCGATAAAATCATCTGCCAGCAGTCGTGTTGGCGAGTATTGATTGATGAGATCTAACCAGCGATGATACGCAAGTTCGTCATCATGTTGGCTTGATGCCAGTTGGCACATGGCGCGTTGACAAGCGATGGGTTCTGCTCCGAGATGCATGGCCTTGGTGACTAATTGCTCGGCGTGAGCTGGGGCACGATTCATCGCGGCGCATGCTTTGATGGCGCGCAAGCATTGTTGGCGAAGTGTGCTGGCTCCATAGCGCGCTAAACTCGTGTCTGATAAGATGAGGGCGATCTTTTTTTCAATTTGACTGTAATCATCATGCTCAGTAACCGCAATTTCAATGAGTGACTGTTGTAAGATGTCATATTGTTTTTCTGCTAGCGCAATCAATGTATCGGCAAAGGGATAGCTCCTTCTGATCTTTTGCCACTCTGGAGCAGTTGGTTTACTTTTTTGCCATAAATCAAAACAGATCGAGGATTGATCTGGCCAGGTGAGCTGTATCAATGCTGCTTCGGCAATCAGCGGAGGAATTTGTGAATTTTTTTTGAGTAGAAGTTCCAACCTATCGCGTCTGGTGATGTCCCATGCCGATGATAGCAATTGCGCCATGTATGGGTTGAAAGCTGGTTGATATTTTAGATAGAGACGGAGTGATTGCAGTGTTTGCCAGGAGTTTGATTGTTGTATTTCTTGGTTGACCCAACATTCCCAAAGCGGTGCATCGTTGTTGAAAATCACATTCTCTTGCAACGCGCGCGCGATCAGATCTTGCCGCAACAGAAATGGATGCTGAAAAATGACAAACATCAGATTTGGAGAAATTGGCTTGGTTTGCAGCAGTTTCAGAGCAAGAGTTTCGGCGTTTTTACATTCATGCAACCAGCACAGGGCATCCAAAGTCTTCCACGTCTGTTGTGGAAGCGTCGTTAGGGCATCTCGATAGAGGCGGGTTTGTCTTGAATCGTAGCGATTAAAGAAAGCGGACAGATGGGTGGAGTCGTAGCCCAAGGCTGATAGAAATGGCGTGAGATCGTCGGTTTGATTCGCGACGGTATCTGCGAGCGCCTGCTGAATGATCCAGCTTGAGCGCCAGCTCGATGTCATCATTTCTGTTTGATCAAGGATTCGGTGGCGTTCAATGGTTGATAGCTTGTGTTGTGCGATGGAGTGCCACAACGCTTGCCAATCATCGGCATGATTTTGTGATTCTAAGCATGTGATGACCAGTTCGGCTCCACCGGCTCCAAAACATTTTTCGATCAATTTCAAGGACTCTTCCGTGAGTGGGAATGAATCACTGGCGTGAATTTTTTCTCTCAGTTGCTTTAGGATCACACGACCTTGTTCCACTTCGCTCTCGCTCCAATCTCGTGTGAGGTTCTGATCGTTTAACTTGAGTATGTGATCATTCGATGTGAGTTTGTTTCGCTGCTCGATCAGCGACTGTTCAGGTGGTGCACTGGCACTGGTGATGAGAACTGGTGGATCGGCTAGAGTATTGCATAGCTGCCAGGTTAGGTGATCTGAAAACAATAAAGAGCCCGATGCATCGAAAGAGGCACTTGATATTTTTTCGAAAAACGGCAGGTGGGATTCTAAATGCGGACGGTTAGATGCAATCGCAAAATCCAGTAATGACGCGTCTGCAAACAATAGACGAAGCCGTTGCGAGTTCAGATGACAAGTGATCACAGGCGACTGAAAGCCAGCCATGGGCAATCGAGTCAGTGTTTCACCGGTGCGAGAATCGCAGACCCGAAGAAACACTTCATGATGATCATCATACGTATCGGTGTAGAGTAATCCGTCTTGCGAAAAAACCACAAGGTTTGCCTGGTTGTTGAGGTTTTCGTTGGTGTGGAGGAGCTTCCAAGTCGGTAATTCGCGAAGTTCCAGAAGGGAATCGTTGGGTGTTGTGCTAATGATGAGAGCGCGATTTTCTGGTTTCGCGATGATCATGCGGTCGATTGTTTGGGGAACATTCCATGTTTCGCAATATTCGATTTGTTGGCGTTGAGCATCAAGCGTCACCAAGCATGGCATGAATAGGCCTGAAGTCCTAGGTGCCATGTGCGCAAACCATTGGGAGGTCGATGTCCCGCGCGACGATGTGGTGCATTGAAAATCAGGCGGGATCCATGCTCGCATCTGTTGAATTCTGTGAATCTCGTTGTTCAACTCTGAGATGATTTGATTTCTGGCTAAAGATAGATGATGCGTTTCGTTTGGAGTGATTGAGTCATGGGACGCCCTAGGCTGCTGTGGCGCAGTCATCGACTTGGAATGGGTGACGGAGGCGCCCTCGAGCGAGCGATTCCATGGTTGGGGTTCCTCGCCGTTTTGCGCGAAGAAAAAACAAACGAGTGCGAGTAATCCTAGAGCTATGGTCAGGGTGAGGAGGCGACTGCCAGTGATCCGAGAGTGACTGAATGGCACTGGCGGTTGATGTTGTCCAGGAAGCGGCCGCGGCATGAGCCATTTGTCCCCGAGATGATGCGCAATGGCCTCTAGTTCGCTTTGATTTGAAAAGAAATGCAACTGAGTCGCGAGATGTCGGTCTGGGTTGAAAAAATGACGCAAACAAAAATGATCAAGTTGGGCCGACGTGCCGTCATTGGATCGGTTGCCTTGTTGACGCAGTAAATAAACGTGTTGGCTTTGATGATTTTCAGCGATTTTCTGCAAACGCAATGGCCAGGTAACCTCGTCCGTGGGACTGAGTTTTGAGCCAAGAATAAAGATGTGGTGCTGATCCGCGCCGCATGGAGATAAGCGAGGAATGGAATTATCGTGTCGCTCGGCATCACATCTCAACTGGTGTTTTGCAAAAATGTTCGTGAAACATTCTTGGACATGCTGGCGGTCAGCCATGGCGTCGACCGATGCGTGGATGTGAAGTGACAAAGCCAGTTTCATGGACGAGGGTGACTTTTAGCGTAATCGAGCACCCTGCTGGCTAGTAAATGCAAGTCGACCTCATGTGTTGCCTCGAAGCGATACAACAGCGCTCGCGCCAATTCATGCGGTTCCACGATTTTGTATTTGCCGTGTCGCGTTCGCTCCTGAAGTTCCCCCGTGCGCGTGTTTCCGGCGGTGATGATGCTTCCGTCTGGATTTACTCGCTGTTTTAGCCATTGGATTCCGTTTGCAATTGAGCCATCGAGTTCTGCTCTGAGCTGAGCTGGTGCAAAGGTGTTCAGGCATCTCTGCGCAAAAATTAATGAAACGGCATGATATCCAGTGTCATGTCCGCCTTTTTCTGGAAACACTCCATCCGCCCGCTGCAAGGACATGCCATCACGTAAATAGGTTTCAGACATGTTGAGAAGAGCGACGTCATTCACGAGCATGCCCGTCTCACCCAGCGCTGCGGCCAATAAAAAACGACGGTGATTGTATTGTCGCTGACGTTGATAAGAGATTTCGGTTTGTTTTGCGCTCGCGAGCCAGTGTGCCGATTGCAACAGGCGATTGCCGTATTGTTTCAGCTTGGGTGCGTATTGCGGATGATGGCTTGCTTGCAACAATAGAAGTGAACGAGCCAGGGATTCGACATACAGACTCGTGCTGTGAAATGCGTCGTCACAGTTAAAACTTCCATCAGCCTGCATCTGCTGCTGCGCCCAATCAAAAATCTTAAATCCCCATGCCAAGGATTCATCCGATTTGTAACACAGTCCGCTGAGAATCGGATTGGCACCTTCACGTTGCAGTTCGATGTGCCAAATGGAGCTTTCCCCTAACTCCCATTTTTCATTATTCCCGATTGCAGCACTTCGAAGCTGCCAATCACTGGGCGGACGTCGGCGGGTGCTTAGCATTTCTGCATAGCGTGTTTCGAAACGCCATTCGAGCTCGCTTGCGGGAGCTAACGATTGAACAATCATCAACAAAGTGAGGATCAATCGCATGTGAAGGTATCGAATGAGTCGTGGGGAATTCATGAGTTAATCGAGCCATTTTCGAGGATTCAAAATACCATGTGGATCGAGTGCGCGTTTAATCGCTTGCTGAGCTTCGAGGCATTCCTTTCCTAGTGCGCGTTTGATCCAAGGTTTTTTGGCGATGCCAACACCGTGTTCGCCGGTGATCGCTCCGTTGTGATCGAGCACCCATTCGAAGAGGCGATGCAGGACAAATTCAGCTTTTTTCCGTGTCTCAGGCACGTGAAAATCTTCGACCATGATGTTGGTGTGAATGTTGCCGTCGCCAGCATGTCCAAAACAAGCAATCGCAATGCCATGCTCTTTTTGCAGTGATTCGGTGAATTGCACTAGCTCGACCAACTGCGAGCGTGGCACGACAATGTCCTCATTCAGCTTTGTCAGCCCTGTGTCTCGGAGGGAGTAGGAGAACTCGCGTCGCACTTGCCACATGGCATTGCATTGAGCTTCGTTGTCCGCGGTTGTGATGTGTCGTGCTTTTGCTGCATGTAAAATTTGATAAATCGCTTCATTTTCTGCCGCGACTGCTGCGATGCTTCCGTCGATTTCGAGCATGAGATGAGCGTTGCCATCAGGGAGTCGATCTGATCCCAGTCGTCTGCGCGCTGCGGCTAATGTGAAGGAGTCGGTGATTTCCATCGCAGACGGAAGGTGGCCATGGTGAAAAACGGCTTGAACGGCGGCGGCGGCGTCGGCAAAAGATGAAAAAACCGCAGAGAGCATGGCTCGAGCACGTGGACGCGGGATGAGGCGCAGGGTGGCTTGTGTCACGATCCCTAGCATGCCTTCCGATCCTGTGAACAAACCGACCAAATCGAAGCCTGTTTTGTTTTTATGGACACGTCCGCCACATTGAATGACGCGTCCATCACTCAACACCACTTCCAAGCCAAGAACATACTGGCGCGTGACTCCATATTTCAGACATCGGGGGCCACCCGCGTTGGTGGCAATGTTTCCGCCGATTGTGCAGTCTTTCAGTGATGCGGGATCGGGTGGGTAATCCCATCCAAGTTGGCGCACAGCTTCTTGCAATTCTCCGGTGATGACGCCAGGTTCAGCTACGGCGACTCCATCTTCCGGATTAATCTCCAAAATCCGGTTCATTCGCATGAGTGATAACACGATCCCACCAGACATTGGCACACAGCCTCCGACATACCCATGACCTGCGCCTCTTGTCGTCACTGGGATGCGATGTCGATGTGCAAAGGCGAGGGTGATGGCCACATCATTGGTGTTTTCAGCAAAAACTACGACCGCAGGAGCAGATTGTGCAAACCATTTGTCACGGGAATGACTGTCGATCACATCTGGGGCATCGGAGACCTTCTCTCCACCCATCAGTTCAATCAATTGAGCTGTCAGAGCCGATTTTGGCTCACATTGATAAAACCGGGCTGGCGATTGATCGAGATCGGTCGATGAACATGACTCGGCAATTGGTTTGGGATTCATATGAATCATTCAACTCCGAGATTCAGACAACGTCAAATCACAAGCGATCTGTGTGCTTGCATTTATGATTTATTGTCGCAGGTTGATCGCGCGATGGATAATTTTGAAGAAAATGTGAGGCAGGCTTTGATCAATCCAAAAAATCAAGGCGCCATGGAATCCGCTGATGCCGTGGGCACGATGGGTTCAGCTGATTGTGGTGACATGCTACGGTTGTGGATCAAATTTACTGAAAAAGATGGGCATCAAGTCATCGATCGCGCCACATTTCAGAGTTTCGGCTGTCAAACAGCAGTAGCGGTTGCTTCGATGGCGACTGAAATGCTGAAAGGGAAGACGATCGATCAAGCCAGAAATTTATCGATTAACGACTTAACAGGCAGTCTGGGCGCCCTGCCACCGATGAAAATTCATTGCGGACAATTGGTCGAGGGAGCACTGAAGCAAGCTCTGAATCAACCTGCTGCGAATCAGGCGGATGGCGCATTCTTGGACAATTCTCAAAGCGCCTCTGAACTATCATCATCAGAGCCAACTCTCGCGCAGACGATTCACGCTCAAGCGAATGCAGCGGTTAAAGTGGTGTTTTTGCCGCAAGCGCCATCAGCACGGGAATGAAGTCGTTAAATATAGCGTAAAATACTAAAAGACAGACATCCCAGTGCTGATTTCACGGTTAGACCACTGATAAAAGATCAAAAATGAATCGCGTGACCTTCAGCAGCTAGGGTTGCTTCATGAATCACCTCGGACATCGTGGGATGCGCATGAATTGTCGCGTGTATGTCATCGATCGTTAGTTCTTGATCCAAAGCTAGTCCCATTTCTGCAATCAGTTCGGTGGCCTGATCTCCAATGAGGTGAGCGCCGAGCAACTCGCCATGTTCCGCACCGTATAAAAGTTTTGCAAAGCCCTCAGGTTCGCCAGCGGCAATGGCCTTGCCAATCGCCACAAATGGAATTTTTCCAACGCGGTAGGCGATGCCCGCTTCTTTCAGTGCGCGCTCGGTCTTGCCCACGGAAGCCACTTGAGGGTGGCAATAGGTGCAACCCGGGAAGTTTGTAACTTTGCGTGGTTTGAACCCAGGGACATACAGCCCTTCAACTGCTTGGATTGCTTCAAATGATGCGGTATGCGCCAACCAAGGCGGACCGGTAATGTCGCCAGCGGCATAAACACCCGGAATCGAAGTTTGATATCGCTCATCGACAACGATATAGCCGCGGTCACTAAGAGCGGGCTGAAGTCCTGCTGGCAGAACTGGCACCACTCCGATGGCGACGAGGCAGACATCAGCTACGATTTTTTCTTGTTTGCCATTGCGTTCGATCACGGCTTCGACATTGTTGCCATGATCGGTAAGGGAAAGGATTTTTGCATTTGTCAGGCAAGCCACTCCTTGTTTGGTGAAAGATTTTTCGAGCGCATCGCCAATTTCGTCGTCTTCCACAGGGAGAAGACGCTGCTGCATTTCAATGACACTAACCTTGGTGCCAAACGCATTGTAGATGTATGCAAACTCGACACCAATGGCGCCTGCGCCGATGATGATCATCGATTTTGGCTGCTGGGCCAGATTCATGGCCTCACGAGAGCCGATGACGCTAGTTCCGTTGAATGGCAACTGTGGCAATGGACGTGATTTACAGCCAGTCGCGATCAGGATGTCTTTGGTCGTGAGCGTTTGTTTTTCGCCCTGGGCATTGGTAACTTCAACTTGGCCAGACGCAATCACGCTGCCGTAACCGCGTAGGTAATCGACCTTATTTTTTTTGAACAAAAACTCGATTCCTCCTGCCAATTTTTCCGAGACTTTGCGCGAGCGACCAATGATGTTCGACCAATCGAATGAGAATCCATCCAACTTGAAACCAAATTCGGCGGCGCGATGCGCCAGTGTATGGTATAGCTCTGCATTTTTTAGCAATGCTTTCGTTGGGATGCAGCCCCAGTTCAAGCAAGTTCCGCCTGCGCGATCAGCTTCGACACAAGCTACTTTTTTCCCGAGCTGCGAAGCGCGAATCGCTGCAACGTAGCCCGCAGGGCCTCCACCAATGACAATGAGATCGTATGACATTATTTCTGTTTAGATTGTTTGGAATCCGCAGTCATGGTGACGGCAAAATTCTATGATGTCAAAACATCGCCGAATTTTCAGGATAAAAATAGCGAGGCAATGGCATCACAAAAAAACCCGATCTTCCAGAAGGAACATCGGGTTTGAATCATTCTTGTTACAGCAAATCACTTGGACTGCGAAACATAGCTGGCTTGAGCCGCACCTTTCACTAATTTGCGTTGCTTGATCCAACTCATCGTTGAACGCAGTTTTTCACCAACTTTTTCAATTTGATGCGCTGCTTCCTCCTTGCGAATTGCATTAAAATTCTTTGAACCATCAGCGTATTCCTTGGTCCATTCCTTGGCAAATTTTCCATCTTCAATCGCTTTGAGCTGCTTACGCATGCGCTCCTTGACAGATTTATCAATGATTTTTGGACCAACAGTCACATCCCCATATTCCGCAGTCTCAGAGATGGAAAAACGCATGCCTGCGATTCCTGATTCATTCATCAAGTCAACAATCAGTTTCAATTCATGTAAGCACTCGAAATACGCCATTTCTGGTTGGTATCCTGCTTCGACTAGAACTTCGAATCCAGCTTTGACTAGAGCAGAAGCACCACCGCAAAGCACGCATTGTTCGCCGAATAGGTCTGTCACAGTCTCCTCGCGGAAGTTAGTTTCAAACACACCGGCACGAGTGCATCCGACTCCGCGTGCCCATGCCAATGCTGTGGCTTTTGCTTTGCCAGACACATCTTGGTGCACTGCGATCAGGCCAGGAACACCTTTGCCATCAACAAATTGTGAGCGAACAGTGTGTCCAGGACCTTTAGGTGCCACCATGATCACATCAACGAAATCTGGTGGTGTGATTGTTTTAAAGTGAATGGCGAACCCGTGTGAAAAGAGCAAGGTTTTGCCCTTCTGAAGATGAGGCTCAATGTCTTTTGCGTAAACAGATGGCACCACCGTGTCAGGCGTGGCGATAAAGATCACACTCGCCGCCTTAACAGCTTCAGCGGTTTCCATCACCTCGAAGCCAAGTTTTTGTGCGACTTCCCAAGATTTCGATTTCTTGTAAAGACCAATGATCACGTTGCAGCCACTGTCTTTGAGATTCAGTGCGTGGGCGTGTCCTTGTGAACCAAAGCCAATAACAGCGAGCGTCTTTTTCTTCAGTGGAGTGAGAGACGCGTCCTTGTTCGTATAAATCTGGGCTGACATAATGAATGTATTTCTGTGTCCTAAATGGGTCGTTTTTTATAGAAAAAAACGCGGAAGCGCGATTGTGATAACAAAAGGACTGTCGGTCAAGAATTTGATGCATTTCCAGAGGAAAAATCACGCATGATTCGAATCATGGCATCAATTTTTTCAAAATCCTTAACCCCTGGAGCTGATTCTGCTCCTGAGGCGACATCAATCATGGACGGATGAAGTTCGCAGGCAGAACTTAGGTTGTGAGTCTGAATCCCTCCCGCTAAAATAAGTGAGAGATCAGGATGCTGACTCATCCATTGCCTCGCGAGGTTCCAATCGAAAGCTATGCCCGTGCCGCCATAGACGCTCGGTGCATGTGTATCAAGTAAAACAGCACTCAGGGAATGATATGATGAAATCAATGAAAAGTCCAATTCACTTGCTACACCGAATGCTTTGATGCACGGAATGTCACGCTGTGTGAGATTTTGCAAAAAATCAGGGCTTTCATGCCCATGCAATTGCGCGTAATCGATCAATCCTTGTCCATAAATGGAACAAACATGATCGAATGATGGATTGACGAAAACTCCAATGCGCAAAATTTTGCCGCTGCACTCTTTGAGCCATGGTTCTGCCTGCATCGGCGAGATAAATCGTTTGGAGTGCACCCAGAAATTGATTCCCATCGCAGCGACGCCGCGATGAGATAGTTTTTGAGCATCAATGGCTCGTGTTACCCCACAGATTTTAAGTGCTGTGCGATCAGGACGTGGCGAAAAAGTGTGAGTCATTGGTGCTGGCATGAATGATTAGCCCATTTGGCGTCGATATCACGACGCTATCACGAAAATAACTTACGATCAAGCGAACGGTATTGAATTGCCTCCAATACGTGCTCGCTCTGAATATTCTCGCAATCTGATAGATCAGCGATGGTTCGTGCAACTTTAAGAATGCGATCATGTGCACGAGCTGAGAAATTCATCTGTTCCATGGCCTGTTCTAAAAACTGCTTGCCGGTTGCATCAATTTGACAATGTTCTCGCACTAGCCGTGCGCTCATCGCGGCATTGGTGCGTATCTGCGGCCTGTGCTTGAATCGCACGGTTTGTCGATGGCGCGCACGAACCACGCGATCGCGGATGTCTCGGGAGGATTCTCCCAATTGATTTGAGCTCAATTCTTGATAGTTAACGAGAGGAACCTCGACATGCAGATCAATGCGATCCAACAAGGGGCCAGAAATTTTATGCCGATATCGTTCGATTTGTCGAGAACCACAGCGACATTCGCGCTTCGTATCACCGTAGTAACCACAGGGACAAGGGTTCATTGCGGCTACTAGCATGAAGCGAGAGGGAAATGTCAGGGTTCCGGCGGCGCGGGCGATCGTAACCTTGCCATCTTCGAGAGGTTGACGCATTACCTCCAGGGTTTGCCGTCGGAATTCAGGTAACTCATCAAGAAATAGCAGGCCATGATGCGATAAAGATACTTCGCCCGGTCCCGGATTGCTTCCACCACCCAATAGCCCCGCATCGGAAATGGTGTGGTGTGGTTCACGAAAGGGGCGGGAGGTGACAATGCCGGCTTGATTTTCTAATATCCCAGCAATCGAATGAATTTTGGTGGTCTCGATTGCCTCGTCTTCTGTCATCGCAGGAAGAATCGTGGGCAGGCGTTTGGCCAACATCGATTTGCCGGTTCCCGGCGGGCCAATCAGCAAAATGTTATGGGCGCCGCATGCGGCAATCTCCAGCGCTCGCTTGACCTGATATTGTCCTTTAACCTCTTCAAAATCAATATCATGTCTCTGCGATGAGCTGAAAAAAGCGCTGCGATCTAACTTGTAGGGTTCAATAGTTGTCGTGCCGGTCAGATACGACCAAGTTTGCCAGAGCGATTGAACACCGATCACCTCAATGCCATCCACGATTGCTGCTTCTGCTGCATTTGTCGCTGGAACGATGACCCTCGTTTTGCCGCGTGCTTTTGCCTCCAGAGTGATGGACAAAGCGCCTTTAACTGGTCGAACCGTGCCATCAAGTGCTAGTTCACCGATGATGTAGGAATCGCTACATGGCAATTGTATTTCCGCACAGGCAGATGCCATTGCAAGTGCGATAGGCAAATCAAATGATGGCCCCTCTTTTTTGATGTCAGCTGGCGCTAAATTAATCGTCTTGCTTCCGTCAGAAAATGGCAGGGCCGACGCCTTAATTGCAGAAGTCACGCGCTGCGTTGATTCTCTGACAGCCGCATCCGGTAGGCCAACCACATAAATCTGCGGTTTCTCAGCCATCCATGCATTAACTTCAACCTGTATCTCAACTGCTTCGACACCACGCAAGGCCGCAGAATGTATAACTGTGATCATATGAACACCATTAGTAAGTGCGAAATTACTGATGTAATCAATACAAAAATAAAAAAATCACTGTGACAATTTGACGCGATGCGACAGGATCACATGCAAATATTGTCACATCTTGATTCGTGCAAATCGAAATAGATCAACAGCAGCAATGGTTTATCATTTCTTGCAATAAGGCACGTGTCTTGCTTGAACGATCTGGGTAGGTTTAAGTGTCATAGCAATTTGATGCTTGCAGTGCATCAACGATTCGAATTTTGAATAAGTTTTGATCTGAGTGACGCTACTACTTATGAGATTCAAACAGGAGAAGACATTATGGCATCTGAATTCGATACTGGCATGAAGGCATATCTCCGTGAGATTGCAAAAACACCGTTGCTAACTGCGGAAGAGGAAGTAGCTCTGGCAAAAAAAATTAAAAAAGGTGACCAAGCGGCTAGGACTCGCATGATCCAAGCGAATTTGCGACTTGTCGTCAAGATCGCTCAAGATTACGCTGGTTACGGACTGCCTGTGACGGATCTTGTGTCTGAAGGTAACATTGGATTAATGAAAGCTGTTGATCGTTTCGATCCAGTCAAAGGTGGTAAACTCAGCACATACGCCGCATGGTGGATCAAGCAGTCCATTAAAAGGGCTCTGGCGAATCAGAGTAAGACGATTCGACTTCCAGTTCACATGGTTGATAAAATCGCCAAGATGCGTCGCATTGCAGCAATGTTAGCGGAAGCGTATGGACGTGAACCAACGGACGAGGAGTTGTCTGAAGAAACTGGCATTCCTCGACGCAAATTAGCCATGCTCAAGCAGGCGTCTCAGCGTCCAACTTCGCTTGATGCCCCAATCAATGAGGGCGAAACAACTGATTATGGCGATATCATTGGCGACGAAAAAGCATCCAACCCGCTAGACTTGCTGACTGATAAAAACATGCACTCGAATCTTGATGGGTTGTTGACCGTGTTGGATCAACGTGAGCGCCAAATCATTGACGAGCGATTTGGGTTGACCGGTAAACGTCCAATGACTTTGGAGGAAGTGGGGCGTGAGTTTGGAGTCACTCGCGAGCGAATTCGCCAGTTGCAAAACAGCGCTCTCACCAAGATGCGCAAGGCATTGAGCAAAAAAGACAAGCCACAAGTTAAGCCGCTCGATGCGGATCTGGCCGAAGCTTGAACTGTAGTTGCATACGAGGCGTTGTTACAAATCGACGACGCCTCGGCTTGACGTCGATCTAGACTTCTTCGTCCTTTTCTAACCAATTCAGTAACTCTTCAGCATCATGGACGATGAAATGAGGTTTGACCTCCATCAGTGCTGAAAAGTCGTGATAACCCCAACCGACGGCGACTGACATGGCGTTCGCTCGATGCGCTGTTAACACATCAATCGATGAGTCACCAATCATGCAGCACTGGCCTGCGGCAAAATTCCAGTGTTTGATGATTAAGTCTAAGGCTTGGGGGTGAGGTTTCTTTTGAAATTCTTTGCGTTCTCCCCACACGATTTCAAATGGATGAGTCGGAAAAAGTTTGGCAACGATCACTTGAGTGTATTCATGCGGCTTGTTTGATAGCACTGCAAGTTTGAATCCTCGTTGCTGGCATCGTTCGATGATCTCATGGATTTTTGGGTAGACACGTGTTCCGTTTTGCCAATTTTCGGCATAATGCTCGCGAAAGCTACACAAGACCTTTTCGAGCAAGAGGCTGTTGGAATAATGGCTGTTGTCATTTCCTAAAGCTCGCTGGACTAACATTTTAGCGCCGTCGCCAATGAACTCACGGATCGCAGTGGTTTCATGCGTGTGGCAATGATGACAGTCCAGAGCAGCATTGAGACTGGCTGCAATAGCGGGCAATGAATCGATGAGCGTGCCGTCAAGATCGAAAATAATTCCTTGCATGTAGCACGCTCCTTAAAAGCCCATTAAAGAAGCGAGTTCTGAGTCCGAAAACTCATTCATGTGTTCGGTAGCGGCGAGTAATACTTCTTGATCTGCCACCTGCTGCAGTTCTGCGAATTCATCCGTTGTATTTGTTAGGTTGGATGGTGCATCCGAGTCGCTGGAACTTGTGTTTCTGGTGAAATCAGGCGCCGATTGTGTAGGGATCTTGCTGAGGCAACTGATGGCAATCACAACGGCCGCAGCAAGGGCTCCCACACGCATAAACACGGGATGACTCCGCAAAAAGGAGGGTTTAAACACAAATGCAGAAATGCTGCATTCGCTTTGTGGCGTAGAACGGGCTACCTGCATGACCTGATCCACAAACTGATCGCGACAAATTGTGTTGGGCGATTGCTTCAATAAGGCATCAAGAGAGTTGTTTTCTTGATTCTCAAGAGATGATTGAGGATTCGAATTCATGCAAACAAGTGACATGGATATTAACACAACTGGACGTTCATAGTTGCGAGTAAAAATGAACAAACATGGCTAATTCATGCTGCTTGGCGAAGCAACGCAATCATGACGCCTTGCACAATCAAGTCATGAACCGGAAGCAAATCAGGGAAACGAGGGTTTTCAGCTCGCAGAAACGCCTTGCCATTTTGAGAGACAAATCGTTTGAGGGTCGTTTGGCCATCAATGAGTGCTGCCACAATGTCGCCATTTCTTGGCTCTTTGAATTCTAGGATTACCACGTCTCCGTCGCAAATATGCGCGTTGATCATTGATTCCCCTCGAACTTTAAGCGCGAAAGTGCGAGCACTTCGATGAATTCCGAGTGACTGAACGTCAATAGCGATGCTGCCTTCTTGCACCGCAACTTGATCTTCACCAAATCCCGCAGCAATGCTGCCATAAATGGGGACATCAACAATCTCCTCTCGATCAAGCATCTCCGCAAATGTCACCGCGCGGGCTTTGCCAGGAAGTCGTTGGATGGCGCCCTTGCGCTCTAGCGCACGCAGGTGGCTCATGGCCGCCGTTTGACTGGCAAATCCAAAGTAGTGCTGCAATTCACGTGTTGACGGCATAATGCCGGTCTTACGTTGAGATTGCTTTAGATATTCTAAAATTTCCTTTTGACGATCTGTTAATGGTTGTTGTTTCATGCTGCTATTGAACAGTGTTCAAAAGAACTTTGATCTTCTTGAGTAAAAGATCAAGAAAAATAACAATGAATTAGCGGCGCTCCAGCATGCCACCAAATTGGCTGCTTCCTTCACCTGGCAAGGGTCGATTCCACGGCATTTTGCTCGCAGATGAAGGGGGGGGTTGGACTTTGCGAGTGTTTTCGTTTGTCGTGCATTGATTGAGGCTGATGCAAACAATCACACATAAAATGGCAATTTTCATGTCAAACATGATAACAAAAAACCCGCAGCTGTAAAGCGTGCGGGTTTGAATAATCGGTTGAATCTGATAAATGGGATTTCAGCCCTTACTGGGAACGGCAATCATCACAACATCACCAGGTTGAATCGTTGCGCCCGGCACTAAGCTATCCCGCTGAATGTCAGCAACGGTTTGAGATGCCTCAATTGAAGTCGGTTGAATCTTACCAATCAATCGACCGTCGCGCTTCACCAACAATTCAGTCTGTGGTGTGAATCCTGCGTTACTGCCAGCTCCGATGATCACGAAGCCCCAATTGTTATCAACTGCCGCAATGACAGCTTCATTGGCGTTTTGTGAAATTTTCTCGTCACGCTTGGCTTTGCGGTTGGATAATTCAGCGATCGAAGCGTTATTGACGGCGACAGCCTTCTCCGCACCCGCGATTAATGTTGTCAACTCATCGTGCTGCTTGGTGAGCTCTTTCTTGTTTGATTCAATTTCGGCAATTTTTTCGCCGATGTTGTCAATCGTGACATCACCACCTTCATTTTTGAAAGCACCTTTGACTTCTTCGAGCAAGCGCTGCTGATCCCTCATTTCGGTCGCTTGATCTTCTAGTTGAGTGTTTTTGTCAGCTAGTTCAGTTTTGAGCTGTTTCTCGTTGGACAATAGTGCTTCCAAACGCGCTGATTTTTCTTCGAAATCAGATTTTGCGGCACGCAAACCATCTTGTTCAGAGCGCAATTCACTTTCTGCCTGCTTGATTTCAACATTGAGTTTTTTGTTATCGTTTTCAGCAGCGATGCGAATTTCTTTTTGCTCTTTGAACTTTTCGAGACCAGATTGAGAAAAGTAAACACCTGCACCGCAGATCGCGACTACAAGGAAACGAAGAATTTGTGGGCCTTTCATGGAGTGGAAGCTGTAGGTAAGTGAAATCTAAAGATGGGTGACGAAATTATTGAAATGGATCAGCTGCTGGTGCAGGGCTAACCTGAATGGGTGCAACAGGGGCGGGTGCTGCGATGGGAGTCTCTGACTTTGGTGCTTCGTCTTTTGCTGATTCGACCTGATCACCGATCGCAAGAACGAGATCGCCAGTGATCGAGTCTGGAATCAGTTCAGCCGCAGCAGTGGAGGTTTCGACGCTTTTTACGAGGAGTTTCGCAACCGTTTTGCCATCGCGAACAACATTCAGGACAGAGCCGCCTACAACTCCCGCATTGTTACCAGCAGTCAGAGTCACGAATCCATATTGACTGAAAATCCCGCTGATTTTTGTTTTCAGACTTGGATTGGAAAGAGTGCGCGAGCGCCAGTCATTTTCAGTTTTGTAATCGACAATGATGGCGGCGGTGCGATTTTTTTCGGAAGTCAAATTAGCTAATTTGACGTTTGCGGCTTCAATATCGATTTTCAGTTTTTCCAATTCATCGCGCATGCGGCGAAGCTTGGCGACAAGCTCTTTCACATCCCCATGCTTGGTTAATTGCTCTTTGATGGCATCAATTTGTTGTTTTTGAGAGGCAATCGTTTGAGACTTCTCATCAATTTCTTTCTTAAGCGTTGCTACTTTGTTTTCTTGATCCACGACTTCTTCACCTTTTTGGCGAGCCTGACCTTCTTGCTCCGTTCGCTTCATGTTCGTGCTGTCACGATCATCAAGGGTGCGCTTTTTGGTTGCTTGCAATTTTGTGCGCGTTGCTTCTTTGTCTTGGCGATTTGCGATTTCCTCCGCGTATTTTTCGGAGTTTTTATTGCCAATATAAGCAGCAGCCAGCAGTGCTAGCGCAGTGAGAATTCCTAAAATCGTGTTGGCCATAGGGTGTTTTTGCTAAAATGATTACAATGGTCTGAAGGCAACCATAGGTCGAATGAGTTCCTTAAGGCAATAGGAAAATACGAAAAATGCATCATGACTTTACATTAGTGCGTCATGCAATCATGTATCGACGCGATGAAGTCGATATTGCGAGTTTTTAGCTATTTGCGACGTTATCCATGGCATGCTCTGGCGCAATTGAGTTGTGCCATTGGCATGACATTGGCTGTGTTTGTTTTTCCAAATGCCACTGGCCACGTCATTGACCACATCATTCCAGATCCGCAGCAACATGGACAGTTTGCCTTGTGGGTGGCAGTGGCAGTCATCGGTTTTGCATTAAAGGATGGTCTCAATGGTTTGAGAATCTGGGTTAATAATGCCTTCGAGCAGAAAGTGATTTATGACATCCGGTCTGATCTTTATGAAAAAATACAAATGTTGCCCCTGCAATGGTTTGATTCGCGGCGAACAGGGGACATCATGACGCGAGTGGTTGAGGACGTCACCAACATGGAGCGAGTCTTGATCGATGGCATTGAGCAAGGTTTGATCGCCGTATTGCAGGTCTTGGGGGTTGGCATTTTTTTATACTGGTTGGAACCACGAGTGGCGCTGTGGGCGACGTTACCCGTTCCCCTGTTGATGTTGGGGGCGTGGGTTTACTCAACTAAAGGTCGCGATCGCTATCGGTTACAGCGCGAAGCTGCTTCGAATCTCAATGCCATGTTGCATGACAACATCGCTGGTGTGAGGCAAATTAAAGCCTATGCGGCCGAGTTGGAAGAGTTGGCACGATTTAATCGGTATTCGACCAGTTACCGGCTCAGCAATCTACGAGTGATGAAGTGGTGGGCCATTTACTCGCCTAGCATGTCACTCATGCGCATGTTGGGGTATGTTTTGGTGCTTGCTGTGGGTGGGCATGCGGTCATGCAGCAGCAAATGACACAGGGGGATTTTGTGCGTTTTTTGCTCTTTTTATCGCTGTTTTACGAGCCGATTGATCGTTTGAATTCGTTGAATCAAATGTTGTTATCGGGTCGAGCTGCGGCCGATCGCGTTTTTGAGGTTCTTGACTCCAATAACGAACCAAATGCTCAAGACGGCAACGAGATATTAATACCGGTGACTGGGCATGTGGTGTTTGAGCATGTCAGTTTTTCTTACCAAGAGCAGCTCACGTTGAGTGATTTGACCCTCGAAGCCAAGCCTGGTGAGATGATCGCATTAGTTGGCACGACGGGAGCGGGCAAAACGACGATTCTATCCCTGCTTCAACGATTTTATGAGCGCAGCTCTGGCTGCATCAAAATTGATGGTCAAGATGTGGCAACACTATCCAAGCGCTCGCTAAGATCTCAGATGGCTTATGTGACACAAGAGCCTTATTTATTTAATGGAACAGTCAGAGAAAATTTGATGTTGGCGATGCCGCAGGCGACTGACGAACAGCTGTGGCAAGCGCTCGAGGCCGCGCATGCGGCGTTATTTGTCAAAAAACTGCCTAATCAACTCGATACCACGGTGGGTGAACGTGGCGTCAAATTATCGGGTGGTGAGAAACAGCGCATTTCGATTGCGAGAGCGTTGCTGAAAGATGCACCGATTTTGCTGCTGGATGAAGCCACGGCGTCCGTGGACTCTGAAACAGAGCGTTTGATCCAATCGGCTCTTGAACGCCTCATGAAGCAGAGAACTTCAATTGTGATCGCTCACCGACTATCAACCATTCAACACGCGGACTGCATCTATGTCATCGATGCCGGACGAGTGGTTGAACACGGAAAGCATGAGCAGTTGTTGCAGCAATCCGGAATTTATGCGGAGTTGTGTCAAAAATCGTTTTTAGCTGGTTGCTCGCAATCAGGGTTTGATTTTGATCTCGAAGAGAGACGGCCAGCGCTTTCCGGTAACGATTAAGCGATGATTACTGGCATCATAGGCGATGCCGTTGAGAACGTCGGTGCGCGCAGTTCGCTCGGTGTCAGGCAAGATGCCTTTGAGGTTCAGCACGCCGGTGACTCTGCCGGTTTGAGGGTCAATGCGGACAATAAGATCGGTGCGCCACACGTTGGCAAAAATCTCGCCGTTGATGAATTCAAGCTCATTCAGCTGAGTTAAGCTCTGTCCTTGATAAGTGACGCGAATGCTACCTGTTTTTGCAAAGGTTTCCGGTTGATGGAAGCTCAATGTATCACTTCCATTACTCATGATCAATTGCTTGCCATCGCTGGTTAAGCCCCAGCCTTCACCTTGATATTCAAATGTTTTTTCGAACTTTAACGTTGATTTATCATAAATAAAACCTCGCTGGCTTTTCCACGTGATCTGGTAGAGCTTGTCCTGATGTAGGGCAAGGCCCTCGGCAAAATACTCGTCTGGCAGTGTGACGTGACGCAAAACTTTTCCCGTTTTTAAATCAACTTGGCGCAGAGTTGACTGCCCATTGAGTCCGGTGCTTTCGAATAAGTTTCCTTCATGGATCACGAGGCCTTGCGTGAAGGCGTCAGGGTCGTGTGGAAAACGCTGCACGACTTCATAAGCGCCGATGATGGGCGGTGCTTGATCCTCGGCGAGGCATGGCGAGATGCCCATCCAGGTGAGGACGAGCCAATTGCGGATATGAAACCGGGGCACCATTGACTTGGAGGGCGTGGGCATGGTGATCAAATGGTGTGAATCGCTCGAAACTTCATTCATCGATGCCCAGTAATTCCAAAATACGCTGTAAATCCTCGTTGCCGTAATACTCAATCTCGATCTTCCCTTTTTTGGTTGTGTGATGGAGACTGACGTGTGTGGCAAACAGCTGGCGCAGACGATTTTCTAATTCTTGTAAATGAGGTTCCAGCGCAGGGCCTGTGGTTGCTGGAGCGCTGGTTGGAGAGTTTTCAAGGCGTGGGGGAGACTGAGGTTGTTGAAGTTGATTCTGAACCAGTTTTTCGGTCGCACGAACATTGAGTGCTTTGCGGATGACTTGATCGGAGGTCAAGAGCTGGCGCTCGTGATCCTTGATGGCCAGCAGCGCTTTCGCGTGGCCAACAGATAAGCGACCTTGGGCAACGTGCATTTGAATATCGCGATGAAGATCGAGCAAACGCATGGCGTTGGCAACGCTGGCGCGAGATTTACCGACCCGCATGGCGATTTCCTCTTGCTTTAGATCGTATTCTTTTGCCAAACGGACATAACCTGCCGCTTCCTCCATGGGATTGAGATCCTGGCGCTGGATGTTTTCGATCAGTGCCATTTCGAGAACATCGCGGTCATTCGCCAAGCGCTCAATCACGGGCACTGTTGCCAAACCTAGTTTGCTGGAGGCGCGCCAGCGGCGCTCACCGGCGATGAGTTCTAATTTGTCCCCGACTCGTCGAACAATCAGCGGCTGGATCACGCCATGCTGGCGGATGGATTCCATTAGCTCATCAAGTGGCGCCTCAATGAAGTGCGTGCGTGGCTGGAGCGGGCTTGGGACGATCGCAGAGATTGGCACATCGCGAATCAGCTGTCGTTCCTCCGGCGCGACTGTGGATTCGGGTATGGCGGTGCCCGGCTTTTTGATCAAAGCGCCGAGACCTTTGCCGAGAGCATTTTTTGAGGCCATTGTGAATCAGATGCGAGTGGTTGGACGAATAAAAACAACGCCAATGACGGCGAAAGATGATGAAATGAGAAAAAATGGATGGTCACAATCAAAAAGTTTTCACTTCCAAGCATTCGCGGTAGAAAAAATGACGTGCATTGCCGTGACGATCCTTTGTCAGTAATGACGAAGCAGCATGGAGTCAGCCATTTCTTGCAAGTGCGAGGCAGCAGAGCCAAATATTTTAAGCGACTGGTTGGCTTTTTGAGTCAGCTCTGAAGCCATCTTCCGCGAAGCCTCCAGGCCAATCATCGCTGGGTAAGTTGCCTTCGCGGCTGCGACATCTTTTCCCGCAGTTTTGCCTAGAATTTCGCTGCTTTGCGTGACATCTAGGATGTCGTCGATCACCTGAAAGGCTAGCCCCAGAGCTTGACCAAATTGACTAATGGCCTCCAGCTGCTCCGTTGTCGCATCGGCAGTCATCGCTCCCAAGCGCAGCGAACAAGTCAGCAACGCAGCTGTTTTGCAGCGATGAATGGTTTCCAGCTGTTTCATGTCAATGCGTTTGCCCTCGCTTTCTAAGTCGAGCACCTGCCCGCCAATCAGTTGTCGGCTGCTGCCTGTGAGAGCGAGTTCCTTGATGTGATCGGCATGAGCATAGCGTGATGTGGCAGGCGTTTTCGAGAGCACCAAAAAAGCTTCGGTCAAAAGGGCGTCGCCACATAGCACAGCCAAGCCTTCCCCGTAAACTTTATGGCATGTTGGCCGTCCACGGCGCAGATCGTCATCGTCCATGCAAGGCAAATCATCATGAACCAGAGAATACGTGTGCAGCATTTCTACGGCGCAAGCTGCTGCCAGTGCGTTCTCCGAACTTCCCCCACAAGCTTCTGCCGCTGCTAGAGTGAGAATCGGGCGCAGCCGTTTGCCACCCGCAAATATTGTGTAGCGCATGGCGGCATGGATGCTGGCAGGAGGGCAATCGGCCGCAGGTAGATAGGCATCAAGCGCTGCGTCCACTTTCTGAACCATCGACTGAACGTAGGCGCGAAATGCGATATTGGATGCTTCGCTGGACATGATTGATTGAATTTAGAGCAATTCGGCAATTTGCACCGCATTGAGCGCCGCGCCTTTGCGAACTTGATCGCCGACGACCCAAAGGTCAAGAGCACGTTCCAAAACCAAGTTGTTGCGGATCCGCCCCACTAGGCAGTCGTCCTTGCCCGTCGTGTCGAGTGGCACGGGGTAAATTCCCTGCTGTGGGTCATCCATCAATCGAATCCCTGGGGTTTTCGCATACAAAGCTTTGGCTTCTGACACCGTGATGTTTCGTGCGAATTGAGCGGTAATCGATACGGAGTGCGAGCGGTAAACAGGCACACGCACACAGGTGCAGGATACTCGCAGGCTTGGAAGATCGAGGATTTTTCGCCCTTCATTGAGCATTTTTAATTCCTCCTTGGTATAACCGTTGTCGGTGAAAGCATCCACTTGGGGAATGACATTAAAGGCTATTTGTCTGGGATAAACCTGTTGGGTTGGTTGCTCACCGCGATGGATTTCTGCAACTTGGCGTTCCAGCTCAGCTATGCCCTGCGCGCCACTTCCTGACACAGCTTGATAGGATGAAGCGATGATCGCTTCGAGCCCAAATGCGCGATGCAGCGGAGCTAGAGCCATCAAACTGATGATTGTCGTGCAATTGGGGTTAGCGATGATGTTGCTTGGGTGATGCAAAGCTGCTTGCGGATTGATTTCCGGAACCACCAGTGGCACATTCGCGTCCATTCGAAACGCAGAAGAATTATCGATCACCACACAGCCAGCAGCAGCTGCCGAAGGGGCAAATTCTTTTGAAATCGAGCCACCAGCGCTAAAAAGAGCGATGTCAACGTCACGGAATGAGTCGTGCGTTAGTTCCTCGACTGCTATTTCTGTGCCCCGAAATCGAAACATTTTACCAACCGAGCGTTTGGAGGCCAAGAGTGTGAGCTTGCTGATTGGGAAATCGCGTTCTTCGAGGCAAAGGCGCATTTCTTCTCCGACGGCACCTGTGGCTCCGACGATTGCGACGTGTTTGGCTTGGCTCATGATGATTAGTTTAATGGTTGAGGCTCAATTGGGGTGAAGAGATTAGCAGCAGGGTTCGCTCTTGGCAAATGAATTGGTTCCACGTCATAGTCCTACTGGGGTATTGTGAAAAAAACAGCCCGTCCCGGCTACGGAACGGGCTGTTTTGTCGAGGCCAATGGCTTAGATGAACTCATTTAACAAGTTCTCCAGCATCTCTTGGCGGCCGGATTGCAGAACGGGCTCGGGATTGCTGAGTGCGTATTGACTTAATTCATCAAGGCCTACTTTTCCTGCCTCGATATCGGCACCAATGCCAGAGTCCCACGATGAATAGCGAATTTTCACAAATTCATCGAGACGACCATCGGCACGAATCGCAGCAGCCGCTTTAAGTCCGCGAGCAAAAGCATCCATTCCGCCAATGTGTGCGTGGAACAAGTCAGTTGGGTCATGGGATTCGCGACGGCGCTTGGCGTCGAAATTCAAACCGCCTGTCGTGAACCCGCCCATTTCCAAAACTTTACGCATGATCGAGGTTGTGAGGTAGAGGTCGGTCGGGAATTGATCTGTGTCCCAGCCAATCAGCTCGTCGCCTTGGTTGGCATCAATCGAGCCCAAAGCCCCCGCATCTGCAGCAACGGTGAGCTCATGCAGCATCGTGTGACCAGCCAGGGTGGCGTGGTTGGTTTCGATGTTGAGTTTCAGGTGATCCAGCAAACCATACTCGCGCAAGAAGTTGAGACAAGCGGCTGAATCGGAGTCATATTGGTGCGTGGATGGTTCACGTGGCTTGGGCTCGATGTAGAATTGACCTGTGAAACCAATTTTTTTTGCGTAATCCACAGCCAAGTGCAACAAGCGGGCCAAGTGATCCAGCTCGCGTTTCATATTGGTGTTCAAGAGAGTGGAGTAGCCCTCGCGGCCACCCCAGAACACATAGCCCTCGCCCCCAAGTTTTTTGGTGGCATCAAGCGCTGCTTTGACTTGCGCCGCGCCATAGGCGAAAACACTGGCGTTAGGGGATGTTCCGCCGCCCTGAGAATAGCGTGGGTGGGAGAACAAGCATGCCGTGCCCCACAGCAGTTTTTTGTGATGAGCTTGCTGCAACGACAACAAATGGTCCGTGACGCGATCCAGCGCGGCGTTGGACTTAGCAAGGTTGTTCAGCTCGGGAGCAATGTCGCGGTCGTGAAAGCAGTAAAAATCGATATCAATTTTGTTGAGAAACTCAAAAAATACATCCGCTCTTTTCAGTGCGTTATCGACTGAATCACTTTGGTCATCCCATGGCATCACTGCGGTGGCACCGCCAAATGGATCGGATAAACCGTTGCGCATCACGTGCCAATAAGCAGCTGCGAAGCGCATGTGCTCGCGCATGCTTTTGCCCTCGATCAACTCATCGGGATTATAGTGTTTGAATGCAAAAGGATTCTTTGACGTTGGTCCTTCATATTGAACCTTGGGAACATCTGGGAAATATGACATGTCGATACGCTTAAATGATGTCACATGAGGCGGCAAGCAGGAATATTGGCTGTGTCATGCAGCTGAGAGCGGATCAATGTTGCTTGTTTGTTAGGATTTATTCCGTTTTGCTGGGCAACTGCAAGGCATTCGTGATGTCGGGGTATTGACGTTATTCAGGCGCGAGTTCGGCGATTGGACAAATGTGTCGCAGAATGATGGCGGGAGTGCCTTGGTTTCTGCTTTCTGGCAGCAACAGTGAGAAGTGCGCATGCCAATCGTTGATGGCATCCGGGTCGATCAGAGTCTGGAAGATTTGCCATTCAGTTGGAGAGCTCTCGATCAGGTGTGTGTGGCGCCGATTGCGGGCCTCGGGATCAAGAACATAGCAAGCGTGATCGATGAAGTATTGATCCATGAGCACGTCGATGTCACTTGCGTTGAGATCGCTCGCGTGTAGCTCAGCAAGCGCAGCTTCGATTTCACCACGTTGAAGTTGACTGAGAAAGCGAAACATGTGCTGGCGCGTAAGGGCGATGAATTCGTATCGGTGACTCGTGATGTCGGTGGATTGATCCTTAGGATGTGTGTTGGTCATTGGATGGAAATCGCCTTGCATTCGTTGCCACTCGTCAAGCAAGCTTGCATCGGTGCTGCGAACCAATCCGGTCAGCCATGCTTCCATTTCCTGAACGGCTTCGGTCTTGAAAGCGCTGGGAACGCTGTGTTGCAGCACTTTTTGTAAACTGGATAAATGTCGAAGTAGCAGGCCCTCGAAGCGTTGCAGCTCGTATTCCTTGATGTAGAGGGAGAAGCCCATGTCGCTTTCGTGCATCTCTCGGGCAATGCTTTTGGGGTTGATGTTGTCTTTTTTTAACCAAGGGTGATCGGCGCGAAATTGGTTAAATGTCGAGTAGATGAATTCGCTCTCGGGTTTGGGGTAGTCAAGCTTCTCGACTTTTTCGATGCGCTCCTCATAGGGAATGCCTTCGGCTTTCATCGCAGAAATGGCATTGGTTCTGACCTTGTTTGTCTGCTTTTTTAAAATGGGCTCGGGATTTTCAAGGATGGCTTCGCACAGTGAAAGGACGCTTAGCGGGTAGCTTGGGCTTGTGCTGGAGAGCATGCCAAGGGCGTCAATGAGGTAGAGTGATAGATCGTAGTGTAGGGAAAAATCGTCTTGTAGTGTGATGTTCAGGCGGGTTTTTTTGCCGTTAAGACGTTGGTCTAGAGGGATGATTTCGACAATGTTGCGTTCGTAGAGAGTTCGGAAGAGTTGCCAAGCATAGCGGTAGTGACGTTTTTTTGAATTGGCTGAGTCATGGCACTGCTGGATGAGGCGTTGCATGGCGGCACAGCCGTCGTCGGGGCGGTTGAGCAGCTGCAGGAGAATGCCGTGAGTGACCTGGAAGCGTGAGACCAACGGCTCAGCTGCGGAGTTTTGCAATTTGATGAAGGTCTCGTGATTCCAGCTCACGAAGCCATCGGGGGGCTTTTTTTTCATCAATTTGCGTTTTTTACTGGGATCTGCCGCTAACTTGGCGTCGATGCGGGCATTTTCAATGACGTGTTCGGGAGCTTGAGCGACGACGTAACCGATTTGATCGTAGCCACGCCGTCCAGCTCTGCCTGCAATCTGCTGAAAGTCACGGGCGCTAAGGGTGGCGACTTTGTTGCCACCGTATTTGCTGAGTCGGGTGAATAAAACAGTGCGAATCGGCACATTCACTCCGACTCCGAGAGTGTCCGTGCCGCAGAGAATTTTTAGCAAACCTAGCTGAGCGAGACGCTCGACAAGCATGCGGTATTTCGGCAACAGCCCGGCATGATGAAGACCGATGCCGTGTTCGAGGTATTTCTTGATATCCTTGCCATATGGGCTCGAGAATGAAGTGGTGCTGAGTTGCTCCTTAATCAGGGCTTTTTCACCTGTGTTACACAAGTTGATGCAGAGTAGATCCTGCGCAGCTTGAGAAGCGTCATTTTGTGAAAAGTGAACCAAATAGATCGGGGCGCGATCGCTAGCGATGAGTTCGCGAATGGTTTCTTCCAATGGAGTTTCCGCGTAGCTAAACTCGAGCGGCACCGGACGCTGAGTGGATCGCACGATCACAGCTGCTGTGCCAGTCAGTTGTAGAAGTTTTGCTTGAAAAAACTCGCAATCTCCCATGGTGGCTGACATGAGCAGGAATTGTGAACGATGCATCGTCAGCAGCGGGATCTGCCAAGCGACACCTCGTTGAGCGTCGGCATAGTAGTGAAATTCGTCCATGATCACTGCCGCGAAGGGCGTTTCCGCGCCGCCACATAGAGCCATGTTAGCTAGAATTTCTGCTGTGCAGCACAAAATTGGGGCGGAGCGATTGATCGACGTATCTCCCGTCGCCATCCCCACATTTTCTGCGCCGAAATCGCGACACAACGCGAGAAATTTCTCGTGGACCAGTGCTTTGATCGGGCTTGTATAGACGGAAGTTTGACCCCTGGCCATGGCGGCGAAGTGCATGGCAGTAGCGACGAGGGATTTGCCTGATCCGGTGGGTGTGTTGAGAATGATGTGTTTTTGATCAAAAATTGCCAGTAGGGCTTCTTCTTGTGCCGGATAGAGTTCGATTTGGCGTTCGCTGTAATAACGCAATAGCGAATCGAGTTGAGCGTCGCTCTCGGAATTTGGTAGTTTTTTCAGTTCTTCCAGTAGCGACGCGCTCATGTGTGAGAGGCTGTCAGAGTCACCTCGGTGATGAAAGATTTTTCCAATCCTCCCTTGCAGTGTTGTTGAAACCTGATTGTCTTCATCTGTGCAGTTGCTCGCTGAACTTGGTCGATTATTTTTGAGCTTTCTCCGCTATTTGGGGCAGCTTGCCATCTTGATTGCATCAATCATGGAATCACTCAGGCACGGAAGATTGCGATACAACATGATTCTTCAGCAAGTCGTGGAGATTGGCTATCGATCCCAAGCAGTGGTGATGGTGACTGGCGCGTTCACTGGAGCGGTATTGACAGCGCAGTCCCTATTTCAATTTGCAAAATTCAACATGGAAACGATGGGGGGTGCCTTGGTTAGTGTGGCGATGCTGCGTGAACTCGGACCCGTTGTCACGGGGTTGATGTTATCGGGGCGCGTGGGGGCTTCGATTGCGGCTGAAATTGGCACGATGCAAGTGACCGAGCAAGTCGATGCTTTGCGCGTGATGAATGTGCCGCCGGTGGATTATTTGGTGGTGCCACGCTTGATTGCGATGCTGATTGCCATTCCGTTATTGATCGGCGAATCCGTGGCACTTGGAATTGTGGCGTCGAATTTTGTTGGGACTCAAGTTTTCGGCGTGGGAGAGGCTTATTGGCTGTATCAGATGGGTCAATACACGGACATGACGGATTTGACTATCGCGCTGATCAAAGGGCTGGTTTTTGGTCTGCTAATTGTGGTGATTTCTTGCCATCAAGGCTTGGACGCCTCCCATGGAGCAGTGGGCGTGGGGAGGGGCACGACCAAAGCAATGGTGATATCTTCGCTCTTCATCTTGATCGCCAATTTTTTTCTTACTTTGCTACTAAACTTGATTTTTCCCGCCGGGAAATAAGTGATTATTCCGGCATGGTTCGAACGGTCACGGTGATCATTTTCCCCTCGGCGCAGACCGCATCATTGCGCGTGATCACGAATTTCCAAGTTGTCGAGGTTTGGCCCAAAGCTTGGGCTTCGAGGGTAATGGTGATGTGATCAAAACAGTGCAGAGGTTTGCGGTAATCGCAACTGATGTGAACTCGCGGAATGAAATGTCCGGTTTCGCAGATGGGCATGTGTTTCGATTGAAGAAAGCTGTGCTCGGCTTCCTCAACATAGCGCAACACGTTGGTGAAGTGCACGGCACCGCTTCGATCTGTTTCGGCAAACTGAACAATGCGATGATGTTGATAGCATGCGTGCTGGTTAATCATGCGGCATCTTGTTTCATTTGTCAACTTTTGGCAATGATTTGCTCGTGTTCGCGACACTTAGCATGTCACGATTTCACCGGCTGTGACTGCGAATTTTGTATTTTCATCTTGTCAGCTTGTGTGGAGGCTCCTAGGTTGTGGTCGTAAACCTTCCCATGATTAAAAAATCCACTATTTTCATGAATCGTCACATCCCAGTGTTGGCATCGACTGCTTTATTGGCGGGATTGGCATATTGGACGATTGTCAAGTCTGATTCTGAGGCTGTTGTCGCGACTGCTAAAGTGCAAAACACAGAGGCGAAGGGCTCTGCGGTGTCACCAGTGTTAGCGTCCTCCCATGAGGTCTCGGCTGCACAGCGTAGAGCATTTTCGCTGGCAGCTGTGGATGTTGTGACTTCGATTCACAAGACGAATGCAGATGCTTTATGGGAAGGTGTGAAGCTTGGTGCCAGTCCTTTGTTATCGAAAAAAGCTGATTTTTTAAGTCTCGGTGATGTGGTGGAGCTTAATCTGGGAGGGGCTCGTCCACTTGCTGCAAAGGTGATTCTTAAAAACTTGGTTGAGAATTCTGATACCTTATCCTTGGGTCTGGATGTGGAGGGAGGCGAAATGAAAGCTCACCTTTATTTGAAGCAAAGTGGAGAAGTCTCAGGCACCATTACCGCCAAGATGGCGTCGGTGGTTTACAAGATAAGCGGTCAGGATTATTCCCTCACACTTCAGCGCAAACTAGCTTCCGATGATTCCTGTGTGTCTGTGGCCGATCCGACCGCAGCAGCTGCGGTTGGTTTTCCTGCTCATCCCTCGAAAGTAAAATCTCCTCAGTCCAATCCGCGCCCTGTAGGTCGTGCTGATATTCCAATACTTAATAGTTACACGGGTGCCTTAGGTGTTCTATATTTGGACTTGGATGGAGAAACTGTTACCGGCACACGATGGAACACGATTTTTTATGATGGCAAACCCATTGTTGCAACTCCTGCCAATTATACAGCGGATCAAGTTCGTGAGGTTTGGGAGATTGTCTCTGAGGATTATCGTCCGTTTAATGTGAATGTGACAACTGATCTTGCGGTATTTAACAGTTACCCAGTTAATCGTCGCATGCGCATCATTTTCACTGAGAACTGGCAGTGGTTTGAGCCTGCCGGCGGAGTTGCGTTTTTGAATAGCTTTTCTGATGGAAGTGGTGATCCATGCTGGGTTTTCACGAGTCTGACAGGAGATCAAAATGGATCCGGTCAAGCAGCTTCGCATGAAGGAGGTCACACTTTTGGACTTAAGCATGATGGTCGCACGACTCCCAAAGAGGAGTATTATTTGGGCAATGGATCGTGGGCTCCCGTGATGGGTGCTGGTTATGACACTCCCGTTGTTCAGTGGAGCAAAGGCGAGTATCCGGAAGCCAGCAATCTAGAAGACGACTTGGCAATCATTTCATCATCATCGAACCGCGTGGGATATCGTGATGACGATTATGGCAACACCATTGATAAAGCATCCGGTCTGGGCTCGTCAGCCGCGAACATCGTGAATGCTTCTGGCATCATTGAGAGAACGGGCGATGTGGACATGTTTGCGTTCTCGACAACCGGTGGGGTTGCAAACATCACGGTTGCCACTCCGGCTCCAATTAACGCTCAAAATCTCAATATCAAAGCTACACTATACGATGCAAATGGTGTGATCGTGAGCACAGATTCACCATTGACTGACACAGGCGCATCGATTGCCACTACTTTGAATGCTGGAGTATATTACCTTGCCATTGAAGGCGATGCGAATGGCGCTTGGGCGACGGGTGGATATGGAAATTATGGCTCACTGGGAGCCTACAACATCAAGGGAAATATTGCTGGACTTGGTGGTGCTGTGGCGAAGATCACCGATCCGATTCCTGATAAATTGAGCATTGTTGAGGGCAACGGCTTGTATTTGTCAGCGCTTGTTGAGGGCGGCGGCGCGAGTCAGATTATTAAATGGTCGCAGAAATCTGCGCCGACAAATGGTAAGGCTGTTTTCTCTTCAACCAACAAGCTCGACTCGCGAGTCACGTTTACGAAACCAGGTGAGTATCAGCTAGAGTTTTCGGTAAGCTACAAAGGCATCAAGTCAAGTGACAGCATCACTGTTTCGGTAGAAAGCGCGGCGGATACAAAAGTTTACACCAATCGTGGCCCTGAAATTGAAATTGTTGATCCAAGAAATGCTGAATTGAATATCGTTGATTCTGAAGAGGTGATTCCTGTCATCGAGTCGAATTTGTTGCTTCGCGGTCGAACCAAAGATGATGGTGTTCCTCTTGAAAAATTGCCTGCACTGTCATGGGAAATTGCACAAGGCAATGCGACGATTTTGAATCCTGGTGCGCCCATTTCAACCGTTCAGTTTTTGCCGGACAATGATCAATTGACGGATGATGATGTGATCGTAGTTTTGTCATCAACAGACTCGTTAATTCGCACTTTTAAGCAAGTGAAATTCAAGTGTGTGGTTGAGACCAAGTCAGTCGTCAGTCGGACGTCTATTGCAAAAGTTTTTGTTCCCACATCAGGAGCATTGGGTAACTCGTGGCAGGCAAAGGATTTTAACGATAGTTCATGGCAGGTTGGTCGACTGGGGGCGGGGTATCATCTGGCTTCATTATACAACGTTTTCATCGGTGAGAACTTGAACTTGACCAACAGTCTTTATAAGAAGGCGACTTCGTTGTATGTTCGCTCGAACTTTGAATTCCCAGCAGGCAAAGAAATCAAATCAGCGAAATTGCGAGTGCGATACGATGATGGGTTTGTCGCATATCTGAACGGGGTTGAAATCGCCTCCAAAAATATGCCGCAAGAAGTCAAATGGGACAGCGTTGCGAATACCGATCGCGTAACCAGTGACAAAGTTAGTAGTGCCACAGGTTTCGTGCCTGCTGCCTTGACGACCCCGACAGACATCGTGTTATCTGCTGAGCAGATTGGCAACATTGTCACGGGTAACAACGTTTTGGCGATTCAGGTAAGCAATTACTCAAAAAATGATCGTGAGTTGTTAATTCAGCCAGAGTTGGTATTGGACACAGTGCCCGTCTTGCCAACTCCTACGGCGATTGCCACGAGTGCTGCGGCTTTAACCTCCACTTCAGGTTCTCTTGTTTCCACTTCGATCGCGGGTCCGGGCAAGTTCACATTGCCTTCTGTGGTTCAGTCTGCTGATCCATTGGGCACACCTGCTAAGATTGTTAGCCCTACATTAGACAGTGTAAGCATCGTCCTTGGTAACGGACTGTATTTGTCAGCAAACACTACAGACGGCATTAGCGATCAATTGATTAAATGGACAGCTCGCACATCACCTGCTGATGGCAAAGTTGTGTTTTCTGATCCGAAGTTGAATCAAACGCGCGTGACCTTCAGCAAAGTTGGCACATATCAGATTGATTTATCGATTAACTACAATGGTGTGTTAACGACTGATTCCTTGTTGGTCTCCGTAGAAGAGCCAACCGACGAAAAAACATACCTTGATCGCGGTCCAGATTTGCTCCTGACACGGATTGGTAACACTGAGGTGAGCGAAGATCTGACGAAAGAAATTGAAGTTGAGTCATTTCAGTCCGTTGTTTCAGGGCGTGCTGTGGACTATGATGAAGCAACATTGCCAACTCTCGAGTGGCAGGTGGCTAGCGCCGATCCACTGTCAAAGACTGTTGTTGAAAATGTATCTGCCTCTGCTGGTATTGTGAAGTTTTCTGAGCCTGATCGCGTGCTGCTGATTTTGTCAGCATCAGATAGCAGCATGAGAACGTTCAAGTCCGTTCCACTGATCTGCACTCTTTCTTCCGAGTCGCTCGTCGATCACACGACGCCTTCTCTCGCTTGGGTGCCAACCAAGGGTGATAATGACCGCTCATGGTTTTTGCCAACATTTAATGCTGAAAGCTCATGGATTTCTGGTAAACTAGGGTTGGGTTATCATCTCAATGATTTGTATAATGTGTATATTTCACCAGAGTTTAACTTGCGAAACTCTGTCTATAAGAAGTCTTCATCCGTTTATGTTCGCAGTGCCTTTTCGCTTGATGATTCAAAAGCCGTTACTGGCGCGCGTTTGAAAGTTCGCTACGATGATGGCTTTGTGGCTTATTTGAATGGTGTTGAAATTGCACGCCGTAATCTGCCAGAAGGTGCACCTACCTGGAAAACGTTGGCTTCGACGGATCGAGTCCGTTCGATCTACACGAATTCTTCTAGCGGTTTTGTTCCAGCAGTGTTGACGGACGCAGTTGAGATTGATCTTTCTGCTTATCTTGATCGATTTGTGACTGGCAGTAACGTTCTCGCAATTCAAGTTTGTAACTCATCGTTAACCGATCGCGAATTGTTGATTCAACCAGAGTTGATTGTTGATACGAGAGGTGTTGTGACAACGTCTGCGAATTCAGTTTATTATGTTGTAGGCTCCAGTGCCGCAGCTAGTGAGGCTTCGCGTAAAGATACGGATGGTGATGGATTGAGCGATTTGTTTGAAACTGCCATTACTCGGACAGATGTGAATACTTCCCAAGTTAATCGAAAGTCTGCCAAGGTTACTTACAGCGATGCTGCGGTTCGGGGAGAATACACGGGCTTGGTTTATGAAAATGGTAAGGGATCATTTGGCCAACAAAGTCTTGTGTTGACAAACACTGGTTCATTTACCGCTAAAGTCGATTGCTTGAACATCGGTGGAGTATTCCGTGGCACGTTAGTTGCGGATGTTGTGAACAATATCGCAATCAAGACAATCAAAGGCGTGACATCTGCTACGATCTCTCTCAATGCTGATGATGCGGGGGGCTTCACGATTAGCGGTCAATTATGGAACGGCTCAGTGGAGGTTGGTTTCTTCGACCTCCGGCGTGCTGTATATGGTAAATCAAAGAAAATGTATGCCACTTCCCAAGTGCTTTCAGCATCTGCGGCTAAAGATGCATCGGGTCCAACTGAAGACGTGAAGGGGTCATGTAAGATTTCTTCTCAGGGTTTAACGCTGATCACTGCTGTGCTTGCAGATGGGTCAAGGGTAACTCAGTCAACCAGCGTGTTGTCGGGAGATGCTATTGCGGTTTTTCTCAAGGCAACCGCTGCTCGTCGCAGTCCCGTATTGTTCTCTGGATTGATTGCTTTTGATGGCATTGCTGGTGCGAGTAATGTTTCGGGCAACGTGCGGTTGTTGAATGCTGGTGGCATGTCTCGTGACGTTTATCCTGCGGGTTATGATCAAGTTCGCATGATGATTGGCACGGCAAATTAACTATTTGTTGAATGTTTAAGGTTGGATCGCTGTTGTCGGCGATCCAACTTTTTTGTCCTTTGTGATAGAATTGTTTTTTATGTCTGAATTTCATACTGCCGACCTCCTGTCGCTGGATACAAACGCTCTGCGTGAGCGTTTGTCCAAGCTCAGGAGGTATCTTTGACGTGCCTAGCCTTGAAAATCAAATTGCTGAGCTGGAAGCGGCAATGGGAAATCCCGATTTTTGGAGTCAACCTGATAAAGCGCGAGAAACGAATGCGCGGGCCAGTGGGTTAAAAAAACGCTTAACTTCATTTTTGGAATTAGAAAAGCGTTGCGGCGACATTGATGCTGCAATTTTGCTTGCTAAGGAATTTAATGATGATGACACAGCGAAGGAAGCGATGATTGATTATTCAAGTTTGGAACAAGACATTGCTTCATTTGAATTACTCATTCTGTTGAATAAACCCAATGACATTAGTCCATGCTATCTCGTGATTTCGGCTGGAGCGGGGGGCACTGAGGCTTGTGATTGGGCTCAAATGCTGCATCGGATGTATACGCGGTGGGCAGAGAGAAAGGGGATGACGGTTGAGACATTGGACTGGCAAGATGGCGATGAAGCGGGGCTTCGTTCAGCTACGATTAAAATCACGGGTGATTATGCTTATGGTTATCTAAAAGGTGAACGAGGTGTTCATCGGCTTGTTCGTATATCTCCTTTCGATGCCGCTGGTAAGCGTCACACATCCTTTGCTTCGATTGATGCCACACCTGAAATCTCAAAAGAAATTAAAATCGAAATCAATGAGAATGACATCGAAATCCAGACCACACGTTCTGGTGGAAAAGGTGGACAAAATGTCAATAAAGTCGAAACTGCTGTGATATTGCGGCACTTGCCTACTGGAATTTTGATTCGATCAACCGCCGCAAGAACGCAAGGGGCTAACCGTGAACTTGCTTACGAAATTCTCAAAGCTAAGCTGTATCAGTTGGAAGAAGACCGACAAAAGGCCGAATCTGAGCGTGCGTATGGTGAAAAGGGTGATGTGTCTTGGGGCAATCAGATTCGATCCTATGTGTTTCAGCCTTATCAAAAAATTCTTGATTTACGAACGGGAGAAGAAACAGGCAACATTCAGCCAGTGATGGATGGAGATCTGGATCGATTCATCGAAGCGACATTGCGAGGAAAAGTGAGAGTCAAGGGCTCGAAAGATGAGGACGAGTAGGGCAAATCGATCGGCTTGCGCCGTCGTAGTATTCACGTGGCTTTGTTCACTCATCGCGATTGTTTTTTCATCGTGTAGTTCTTCGAATGATTCAAAAACGCGCATCAGTGAGATACGTCAGGTTTTGCCGAAGCAACCAGAGTTAGGTTCTATCTTTGCAGACTATCGAGCTGATCGAGATGTGAGCTGGAAAAAGTCTTGGGTTCATTTTTTTGATTTAACTGGAGTGGCATGGAACGATGCAAGATGTGCGACGTTGATTGATGCTCAGCATGTGGTAATGGCCGCTCACTATGCGCGACCCGCTGATGTCGCTCTAATCTTTCATGATCATCAAGGCAACAGAGTGGAGCGCTACATCGTTGCTAGCAAAAGTCTTGCACCTGAGTATGATGTGGTTGTGGCTCGGTTGAACATGGCAGTCCCAGAAGGGGTGTCGCATTACCCGATGGCTCAATCCGTGAAGATCGGACAATCTGTGTTAGTCACCGACCAGACGCTAACGGCATTCGTTCATTGTGTGTATCGCATTTCGGCTCAAGGTGTTCAATTTGCACATTGTAGTGATCTCTCCCCTTTGTATGCAAAGAATTTGGTTCCGGGTGCTAGTGGGCATCCTTCATTTTTGTGGCAAAATGGTCGCTTGGAGCTGGTCGAGACGCATACATATGGCGGGCCAGGAGCTGGCCCAAATTATGCCTCATCGGATTTGCAGCATAGAATCGCACAATGCGTGAGAACGTTGGCTCCCACAAATTAAGATGACTCGTGAGAGACACTGTGTGAAAGATCTACGATCTGAATGATCATGCAATAAAGCTGCAGACGTATTCGCAGATGCTTTTGTCCGCAATGATTTGAAATCCACTGTTAGCAGGGACTTCAAAAAATTCTCCAGCGGAGTAATGGTGTAATTCATCGTGACCGTCGAGTTGAACCTGACAGGTTCCGGCGATGATCTCCATGCGTTCCGCTGCGGCTGTGCCAAAATGATAGCTGCCTGGATAAATCAGGCCGATTGTTTTTTTATCGCCTTCTGCCGTAACGATGCTATGAGAAACAACTTTGCCTTCAAAGTAAACATTGGCTTTAGCTGTTACGCTTGCTTGGTGGAATTGAATATTAGACATGTGGAAAGTGTTCAGATCAAAGTTCGTCTTCAGAGTGTGGCGAGCTTGATTGTTCTGCACGCCGAGCTGCGCTGCGTTGTTCTCGCAGGCGGATGCGGTGGCTTATCGTGCGTGGAAAGCCTCGGAGCAGCTTGCGTTGTTGCGGTGTCATCTTCTGAACTTTTTGATTCAAGATCAACACAGTCGGCAGTCGACGCTTTTTGTTGCGAACTCGTTTCTTTTTGGATGATTTTTTCTTTTTTTCAGTTGCGTTCTGGGCGATCTTGGTCTGGGTCGGGTCAGGCTTTTCAGCTTCTTGGCGGCGAGTTGGCAAAATCAGCTTGTCATCGGCGAATAAGAGCAAATGCCCCTGACTTAGTAACCAGTAAAGATCAGCGAGCCATTCTGGTGAAGGTTCAGTTTCGCCATGGGGCAGCACTGCCGCCCAGAGCTCTTGGAGTGTGCATTCTGGGTGTTCGCGCAGCCAGTTTAACATAGCGGCTAAGCGATCTGCTAAGTTGGTATTGGCAGGCAAGGGATGGGGACGAGTTGGTCCTGCGAATAATTTGCCCTGTTTTTTGAATACTGGCAAGTGTTCGCGATCAAATAGCTGGCAAATGCTGGGAATCAAAACGGCGGGGAAACTGTTGGCGTGGTAGGCTGCGCGTTTGAGAGGTTCGAGCAAACTGGGGGAAAACCATTTGCCTGGAGTATTAGCGGGAATCTCAACGTGGTGTGTTTGCACATAGGCCTCAGGAAAGCGATGAAGCAAAAAGTGGCGTTCCACTTCGCGTCGATCTGACATCCAATCACCCGGTTCTTCGAGTCCGATCGCGCGCCAACGCAACGAATACTTCATCGACTCCATCCACTGGGCGACCGCTTCCTCGCTTCGTTCCACCACGATGCGCGCGGCAAAGCGATCGAATGGCATGTGTTGAAATTGCTCACGATGCAGTTGACGCAGGCTGGATTGATAGGAGTGGTAGTTGGGTGGTCCAAGTATCTTCCCAGACAATCCGCATTTCGCAACGACGGAAAAATTGCCTTTTGGGCCCTCGATTTCAACTTGTTCTTCTTCGTAGAAATCAGCTCGCCATGTGGCATTCCAGAAATGTGCGATGGCTTCTTCTTGTGTTAGCCATAAAGAATTGTCTCGGTGCCCGTGAAACAGAGGTGCGTGAGATTGTGCCACTTGATAAACACCATGAAAGCGATCGCGTTGGCTGAGAATTGTCTTGGAAATATCGAAAAGTGAATAAACACGAGCGACGTGTGTGACTTCCTTGGCGATCAAATGAACGGCGTGTGGGTTTGGTTCAATCTGAACTTGAACGCCCGGTTCAGGCAGGATCGGCTGTTGGCGTGTTTCATCAGCTGAACGCGATCGCGATTGCGGGTGGCCTGATCGACCATGGCGGCGATCACCACGAGAATCGTTTCTGTCATCAAAAAAGCTTCGGCCGCGCTGTGACACTCGTGGATTTTGATGTTCCAATTCCTCCGGTTCTGATTTGGCTGAGGATGGGCGAGACGCAGGGCGAGGCACCGCATCGCGAGCCCATGAAGGACCCAAGTCGAGCGAAGACAGCAAGCGATTGGAATTAGAGAGAGAGTCACTCACGCGCTCGATACTAGCAATGAATTTTGAAATGACAAACTCATCGTTATAAAAAAATGTCAGCGAGCGGGATGACTTCGCTTTCGTGTGTTGACGCTTGGAATCAACTAGGGCAGATTGGCTTGTGTCTGTGAATTATCGCTTGGGAAATGAGAGTCTGATTCGCGTGCTCGATGCGGCATCGGTGCATTTGCGGCGTTTGCTCGAGAAGCAGGGTCGAGTCGATGGGGCACTGAGGGTGGCCGTGATCGGTGGCGGCTGTAGCGGCTTGCAATACAAAATGGATTTGGTGGATGGGCCGCGTGATCGCGATATCATGGTTCGTAGCAATCATGTGAATGTGGTGATTGATCCAAAAAGCGCGCTTTTCGTGAGTGGAAGTGCCTTGGATTGGTCGGACGATTTGCAACAAGGTGGGTTCAAAGTGAGTAACCCGAATGCCCTCGTTACGTGTTCATGTGGCGAGAGCTTTTCAGCCTAATGACTTGGAGTAACAGCAGTGAGCGCTTATGAAATCATCGGATTGCCCGCGACGCTTTGCTTGGATGAAAGTTTGTTGAGTCGAAGCTTTCTTCAGCGAGCCAAAAGCGTTCACCCAGATGCCGGGGGGGATGGGGCTGTTTTTGTGGCTTTGGAGCGGGCGTATCAGTGTTTGCGAGATCCAAGCACGCGTTTGCGAGAGTGGCTTCGCGTGCAAGGGCGGGAATTTGATCCTAGAGGTGGGATCGATTCAAAAATGGTCGATTATTTTAGTCAGTTGAGTCTATTCTTTGCTGAATTGGATGGTTTTTTGCACAAACGCGAGCGTGCGAGTTCGGCGATTGTGCGTGCCATGATGGAGAGTGAAACGCAACAGTGGCGTCAGCGCATCGAGCATTGGCAAGTGAAGCTTCAGAGTGATTGGAATGTCATTTTGGGACGCTTCCCGGAATTTGAAAAAGGGAATGACGATTTAGCAGCAGTTGAGCTGGTCGCACGCGACATGATTTTTATCGAAAAATGGCAATCCCAACTGCGTGAGCGATACGCAAGGTTGTGGGCCTGATGCCGCGAGATCAACTCAAGGCGTGTGAGGCTGACACGTCCACGACTCTGCCAGAAAACAGCACTAGAAAACAGCGCAGAAAAAATTCAGGAGTTGAGCTCCGACTGGCAACCAAACGCTGGTGCTCGCCCTGATTCTGGTTGCCATAGAGTCAAAGCCTTCATGTGGCTGATGCCGCGTCAACGTTTGCTGGATGGCGAGGATGCGCGGCCTTTTACCAAAGAAGGTCACGCGTCAGGCATCGCATCAATGGGTCACGCGTGTTTGTGAGCCGTTAGACAAGACGCGGACGCGATCGCCTTCGTAGAAGGCTTCACGAGGATTGACTTGTTGAACCACGGAAACCGTGTTGCCGTTGTCGAGGCGAACCGTGATTTCGATGCCCCGGCGACTGCTAACACCTTGTTCGATGTGTGAACCGATTGCTGAACCCAGAAGCGCTCCACCGAGCGCGCCAGCGGTGTTGGAGGCGCGACCTTGACCTAAGGTGCTGCCCATGATCCCGCCAGCGAGTCCACCTATTAGTGTGCCGGCTTCGTGCTCTCCCTCAATCATAACGCTGCGGATCGAAATGACTCGTCCGGTGCTGACGCTTTGAGCCTGACGTGCTTCGTAGCGCGAGTATGTGTCCCCAGTCATGGAGTCCTGAGCGCAAGAAGAAAGAAACAAAATGCCGATCAATGCTAAACCAATATTGTATTTCATATGCGATGTGACTAGCATATGACGTGGCGTGAGCAAGAAAAATTCAAACTTGTGTGTGTGAGATCGATTTTTGCATGAAAAGAAAATAAGGCTGCGGCATGTCTGACGGAATGATGTTTGAATTTCGGCCCATCGGCTGGTTGCGTTCGTGTTTTGAGGAAAAATTTGGCACGCCGCGTCAGCCAGGATTGTGTCCCAGCGCTTGGGCGGAGCTGCGGATCGAAGATGATTGTGGGCAAAGAGAATCGTGGCGTGCGCTGGAGGGGTTTTCGCATGTTTGGGTGATGTTTGTCTTTCACCAAACAATTGCAAAGGGATGGCATCCGACGGTGCGACCGCCGCGCTTAGGAGGCAATGAAAGAGTGGGGGTATTTGCCAGTCGGAGCAATTTTCGACCCAACGGCATTGGCTTATCGCTTTGTGTTCTTGAGCGGTTGGTTTGGCGCGAAGGCAGCGTGGTGCTGCATTTGGGAGGGGTTGACATGTTGGATGGCACGCCCGTCTTGGATGTGAAGCCATTTTTACCTTATGCTGACGATTTGCAGGTGGCACGCGCTGGGTATGCGGAGGAGGCGCCGCAAAGAAAGACGGTGGTGATTTTGCCAGCTGCACAGGCATCATTTGCCAAGCTCGACGAGCGCTCACAGCGTGTGGTCATTGAGGCATTAGGCTTGGACCCGCGACCCGCTGCGCATGCGGATCCGGCGCGGGAATACGGGGTGCGCATGTGTGGCAGCGAAATGCGATTTCGCGTGGACGATGTCGTGACAGTCGTTGCGGTAGAAAATGGCGAAAACTGAGCAGCAAAGTCATTAATATCCAGCATGCGCTCTTTTGGCATTGCCAAATGCGCTAGTGATTGCTCTACTAGTTTCATGGCCACCCACCCAACTAATGTGCTTGCGCAAGGAATTGAAATCATTGGTTCGATTCGTTTTTCCAATGACATGATCATCGATGGTAAAATTGAAGGTCAGATTCATTCGGATAAAGGTCGTGTTACGATTGGAGAAAATGCCTCGATCAAGGGGGACATCACAGCCGGTGAGGTGAAAGTGTTTGGAAAAGTTGAAGGAAAGATCACATCTGATCGCTGCGAGCTGAAGTCGAAGTCGCGTCTGGATGGTGACATCAAGTCAAAAATGTTTGCCATGGAAGAGGGTGCTCAGCTTGCTGGGCGCACGGAAATTGGCTGAGCGGTGGCTGCGCGTCAGTGTTGGTCGCGGTTGCTTGTTCGATAGGAAATCTCAAATGATCGAACAATGATGCCTGATATGCGAGGAGCAACGGCATTTCAGCGGCGCACGTTGTGGAATGCGGCGACTGGGGTGGCCTTGTTGATTTTAGGGGCTTTGGTTGTTGGGTTGATTTGGCTACTGGGGCAGATTTTTGGGGTCCTGCAGCCGGTGTTAGTTCCTGTGTTGGTGGCGGGAATCGTGGCGTATTTGCTTGATCCGGTGGTAAGGCGCATGCAGTGCTGGGGGTTGTCGCGCACGAAAGCGGTTGTTTCAGTCTTTGTGGCATTGCTGTTGATGTTGTTGCTGCTTGTTCTTGCGGTTTTGCCGGGAGTCAATCGCGCGCGGAGTTTGTTAGCACAGCAAATGCAACCGGCACCGGCGTCGGTCACGAGCGCGACAGATGCAGAAGCGCAAGAAGAGGCCAAGTTCGCGGCTAAACTGTCGGCCATGCTGCGCGAGCAACAGAAGAAGCAGGGGGGGAACTTGATTGGTTGGTTACTCGCAGAGACAGATGACCAAGGAAGCGTCAACAAGGTCGAACAGCGTGCGGAGCCGGGGTTGGATTTTTTTTGGAAAACCCGCTTGGGTCGCGCATTGTTTGTCTATCGGGACTCCATCTGGAGATGGACGACATCTGGAACATCTAAGCTGATTGCGTTTGTTGGCCTGATGCTAGGCATGGTGATGGTGCCGGTGTATTTGTTCTTTTTTCTCAATGATGCGGCGCGGATTGAGCAGCATTGGCATGATTATGTGCCGTTAAAGGCCTCGCGCTTCAAGAGTGAATTGGTGGAGACCTTGCAGGAAATCAACGGCTATTTGATTTCATTTTTTCGCGGTCAGGTGTTGGTGGCGATGATTGATGGCGTTTTGGTGGGCATCGCTCTGAGCTTTTATGATTTGCCCTATGGTTTTTTGATCGGAATCTTCATGGCGTTTCTGGGTGTGATTCCCTACATCGGCAACATCATTTGTTTGGTTCCGGCACTGGCGATTGCTTGGTTTCACGGGCATGTGGAAACGCCATTCGGTCTCGAGGCTGGGCCTTATGCATGCGGGGTGCTGTTGATTTTTATCGGCGTGCAACAAATCAATTCGCTCGTGACCGCCCCCAAAATTGTTGGTGACTCGGTGGGGCTGCATCCGATGACTGTGATTTTTTCCATGTTGTTTTGGACCGTGATTTTGGGTGGTTTTGTTGGGGCTTTGTTGGCCGTGCCTCTCAGCGCAGCGATCAAAGTGCTGTTTCGACGCTTCATTTGGGAGCGTCAAATCAAGGAATCACAGCTTGGTCAGGTTCGGGAGACACAGGCGGCGTCCGACCAAGAGGCATTGATACCACCGTGAACATGTAAGATAGCACAGGATGAGTCGAGTCATGAGAAATGGAGTAGTGTTGGCGATCTGCATGATGATGCCAGCGTGTTGGGCGCAAATTTATGCTGACATGGTCACCTCGCGAGGCACGATCACGGTTGAGTTGGAATACAGTAAGGCGCCAAACACGGTAGCCAATTTTATCGGCTTAGCCACAGGTGCACGCAGTTGGGTGGATTCGCGCTCAGGGGCAGTGAAGCGACAGGCTTTTTATAACGGCGTGGCGTTTCACCGAGTTGTGAACACTGACACCTTTCGCATCATTCAAGCGGGTTCGCTCAAGGGTGATGGCACCGATGGACCAGGCTATGTTTTTCGCGATGAGTTTGATGCCTCGCTAACTCATCAGCCATACGTATTGTCCATGGCGAATAGTGGCTCCAATAGCAACGGCAGTCAGTTCTTCTTCACTGGTTCGGTTGGTGCATCGCATCTGAATGGCGTGCACTCGGTGTTTGGTCGGGTCTCTGAGGCCTCGAGTCGCACGGTGATCGATGCCATTCACGCGGCTGGCTCGAACGCAACGACGATTACTTCGATCGCGATTCGTCGTGTTGGCGCGGCGGCGCAAGCGTTCTCACTGCAACAGCCATTGTTACCGGAGGTGGTTGGCACGGCAGGCACGCTGAAGGTCACGAAAAATCAGAGCTGTGTTTGGCAATTGAAGCAACCGGCGGTCTTGCCGGCGTCTTGTGTGTTTCAAGGGTATCAATCGACTGATTTGCAGCAGTGGTCCTTTGCTGGTTCGCTGTTTCGGGGATATGATGCGAGTGCCGATGTGGATGCGGTGACCATGAGTGATGCCAGTGCGGCTCGTCAGTTTTTTCAACTTTCTTTGGTGCGCTATCCAGAAACATGGTGTCCAGCATCGTTTGCAAATCGTGTTTTTGTGGTGAACCAGGGCGGGGCGCTGGACACCTTTGTGTTTAACTCATCTGGCACCGCAGGTTTGGCAACAGTGAATTCGATCAGTAGTTCGACAATTTCAGCTCCTTTTGCGGTGCTTGAACAATACACGAAGCGCGAGCCTTATGGTTTTTCGCTGTTGATCGACATGCGTCAGTTTTATTCCAATTTGTATCTTGAAATCAGCGCGCGTTCCACGTCCGCGTCGAGCACATTGATCTCGGGCAGTCAATCGACACGTTATTATCTTGGCTTTGGCTGGTTTCCTTACGATTCTGGCACGATGTCCCTGACGCGGTGAAACTATGAATCTCATCGGAAAACTCATGCGACGAGGGTGCATTGCGCTGTTGTTAGTCTGCGGCATGTTCCCATTGCGGGCGATTGATTTGACCCCGGCGCAGCAGTTGTCGATTGGTCGAGCGGTGTGGCGGAATGAGTGTGCGGGCACGGTCGAGGGGCTGACTTCTTGGAATGCGGGCGAGGCATTCCCTTCGCTGGGAATTGGGCATTTTATCTGGTATCCAAAAGGGAAAAAAGGACCGTTTGCGGAATCGTGGCCCATTTTTGTTCGATTTGCGTTGGCGAATGGGGTGCAGCCGCCGGCTTTGGCGCGTGGTGCCTGTCCGTGGCCGGATCGGGCGGCGTTTTTGAAAAAGCGTGATGCTGCGGAAGTTCGTTTGTTGCGTGAGTGGCTGGCTCAGCATGTGGCATTGCAGGCAAAGTTCTTGGTGTATCGCAGCCAGGAGTCCTTGCCACGCATGATGGCGGCTTTGCCACGCTCTCAGGCAGCTCGCTTGAAAAAACAGTTTCTCGCGCTGTCGGAGTCGGCACAAGGACGTTACGCATTGATTGATTATGTCAACTTCAAGGGTGAAGGTGTTGAGTTGACAGAGCGTTATCAAGGCGAGGGCTGGGGGCTGAGTCAGGTGCTGCTGGCAATGCGCGAGGTGCAGCCGACGCAGGCTCCGGCGGAGTTTTCAGTTGTGGCTCAGCGTGTTTTGTTGCGCCGCATCGCGCTCTCGCCGTCGGCTCGCGGTGAAGCCCGCTGGCGCGAGGGGTGGCTGGCGCGGTGCCGAACCTATGCGAAGCCTTGGTGAGTGATCAAAACGTTACTTTCGCATCAGATTTTTTAATCAAATTGACTTGCAACAGCGACGTTAAAGGCATACCGAGAGCGCGATGACAACTACACCTTCTTTCACTAGCGAAACTTCTCTGATTCTCTTCAAGCCAGATGCGATTGAAAAAAACTTGGTTGGCACGGTGTTGGCCCGTTTCCAAGCTGAGGGGTTGCGCATTCGTGCGATCAAGATGATGCAGCTCGATGAAGCGATTTTGGCTGATCACTACTCGCACATCGCTGATAAGCCATTTTTCCCTGACATTGTGGTGTTCATGAGCCGCACCCCCGTCATTGCGTTAGCGTTGGAGGGAGACGCGGCGATCAGTCGCGTGCGTGATTTGCTTGGACCAACGGATTCGAGCATTGCCCCCAAGGGCACGATTCGTGGTGATTTTGGTGAGGATAAAATGGTCAATGTCTGCCATGCTTCGGATTCGGTCGAGGCAGCTGCCGTGGAGCTGTTGCGTTTTTTCCGCAAGGATGAAGTGTTTGCCTGAGGGTGGCCGGGCGATGAATCGTTGCTGCGCGGGTGGTGAGGTGGTGTGGCACTCGCATGACGTCATCATCTTTGGCGCTACTTGACTTTAGCCAGTCGCCGACGCACTGTTGGGTCTCAATCGAATGATTATTCGTGCGCCACTGCCGTTGTTTCGCCTCTCCTGTTGGTTGCTGGCATTGATGGCTTTTGTTCAGGTGCTGGCGTGCTGTTTGGCGTTGGCGCTGCGTTTGGAGACGGTGCGATCATCCGCCCCGGCTACGAGCCGGGATGAGTTAAGGGTCACGGATGCGTCGGACGGTTCAGCTTCTGCTCATCCGAGCAAGTCCGCAGTGACAGCGGAGCCCATGGTTGCGGGAATCGGCGCAGACGATTCAAAAAAAACTGAGAATTCAGGTTCGGTTGCGGCAAATACACCAGACAACGCGGTCGCGCGTGATCACGCTCCGAACGCGTTAAGATCGGGCTCATTCGATGTCGCACAAGATCATCCGCCCCGTGGCGAGCAGTCGCAGGACATCAACTTGGATCGCGCGCTTGCGGAAATCGAGAAAGCCGAGCAGGCGAGGAAATTGTCACGTTTGCCCGAGCCCTCGCCACTGGCGGTGCCGAGCATTGCGGATCCGGTCACAGAGCGATTGGTCAAGGAAGCGCGCACGGCGCGGATGGCGGATGACATGATTCACGCCATTCCCAAGTTGCAGGAAGCGCTTCAGCATTCCCCTGATGATGCGAATGTTTTGTATGAATTGGGGCAAGTCCATGAGAGCATGGGGGTTAATGATCGCGCGACAGAATTTTATCAGCGTGTGTTTGAGTTAGGCACGGAAAAGGCAGGGGCGTTATATGTGCAAGCGGCGCAAAAATTGCGCGATGGGTTTGAGCAGCCCGAAGACAAGAAACTGCGTCTGGGGCGGGTGCGTGTGTTTCGTGATCCTCGCATTGATGAGGGGCAGCGTGTGATTCTAACGATTCCAGTGCAGAGCCTGCCCGGCGAATCCATCAATGACAAGGACCTGGAGGTGCAGGTCCACTTGTTTGATGAAGTGGGCGAAACCAAGGAATTGCAACCAGCGGCGACGGATTTGGCAAAAATCGAGTTCAAGTGGGTCTCGGGAGCGCGCGATTGGGCGACGGGGGAAGAGTTGTTGCAAGTGAGTTACACGATCTTACCGCAAACTCCGCAGCAGAAGCATTTATTTGGCGAGCGACGATATCACGGTCAAGTGGTTGAGCTGAGTTACAAGGGCGAGTTGATCGACGCGCTGGCGTGGCCACGGGTGTTGGCGCACCGCATGAACAAGCCCGAGCAGTCGCCAGACTTTTCGCAACAAGATTTGCCACCAGGTGAAAATCCTGTTAATCCGTTGCTGCCGAATCTTGGGGCCGTTGAAGCAACCCAGTCCCAGGGTGTTCCTCCGATTGGAGAAGTGGAGCCACTGCCCGTGCCGCCCGATGCGATGGCACTCCCGAAGCCTTAACCGTCTCAGTCTTAAATTTTATAAAACATGCTCGATATCAAAGTTATTCGCGAAAATCCTGCTCTTGTTCAACAGCGCTTGCAATTGCGAGGGGGTGATCATTGGAAGTTGATCGATGATGTCCTTGCCTGCGATGAGCGACGCCGTGCGGCGGAAACGGAAAAACAAGCCTTGCAGTCGCAGCGCAAGCAGCTGGCCCAGCAGATTGGGATCTTGAAGAAAACGGGTGAGGATTCCGCAGAGCTGGAGCATCAGGCTCGCACGGTGAATGCGAAGATCGAGGCTCTCGATGCGGAGTCCGATCTGGCAGCTGCGCGTCAGCAAGATTTGCTGTTGCATATTCCTAATATCACCCATGAGGGCTGTCCGGTGGGAGAAGATGAGTCGGCTAATCCGATTGTTCGCGTCTGGGGTGAAAAACCGAATCTCGCCGCGCCACGGGATCATGTGGAGTTAGCAGCACAGCACGGTTTGATCAGCTGGGACGACGCCACGCGGATTGCGGGCGCGGGATTCGCGGTTTATCGTGGATTGGGGGCGCGTCTGGAGCGTGCTTTGATTCAGTTCTTGCTCGATACGCAATCGGACAATGGCTACGAAGAAGTGAATGTTCCTCATGTGGTGAAACGTGAGTGCATGGAAGGAACAGGGCAGTTGCCAAAGTTTGAAGATGACATGTATGGCACGGATCCAGGAGCTGATGGGCAAAATCATTTGTTTTTAGCTCCCACGGCGGAAGTTCCCGTGACGAACTTGTATCGGGATCAATTGTTACCAGAATCGGCCCTGCCAGTGAAAATGGTCGCTTACACGCCATGTTTCCGTCGTGAGGCGGGCTCGGCAGGGCGAGACAACAAGGGCATCATTCGCATGCACCAATTTGATAAAGTGGAGCTGGTGCAAATTGTGCATCCAGACGAGGGCTTCGCAGCTCTGGAGAATCTGACCGCGCACGCCGAGCTGATTTTGCAAAAACTAGGGTTGCACTATCGGGTGATCGAGCTTTGCACGGGAGACATCGGTTTTTCTTCCAGCAAAACCTACGACATTGAAGTGTGGGCTCCTGGACATGGCAAGTATTTGGAGGTTTCAAGCTGTTCGTGTTTCACTGACTATCAGTCGCGCCGGATGAAATTGCGTTTTAAGGATCACGAAGGGAAAAATCGTTTTCCGTTCACACTCAATGGCTCTGGAACCGCGTTGCCGCGTCTTTACGTGGCGTTGTTGGAGCAATACCAGCAGCCCGATGGTCGGATTCGTTTGCCAGAGGTGTTGGTGCCCTACATGGGAAGGGAGTGGATTGGTTGATTGGAGCCTGCGCTCATGGCGGTTCCTCCCCGTGGCTAGGGCTTTTTGCTTGCTTTTGCTACGCAGAACGGCAGGCTAACGAGTCTGAAAAATGCGTCACGCAGCGCAATCATGTGTTTGTAATATGAATTCGATTCTGATCACCGGTGGCACCGGATCTTTTGGTAAGCAGTTTGTCGCGAGTATTTACGCGCGTTATCCTGAGGTGAAACGGGTGGTGATTTACTCGCGCGATGAGTTGAAGCAATATGAGATGTCGCAGCTTTATCCGGCAGATCGGTATCCATCGATTCGTTTTTTTATTGGGGATGTGCGCGATGCAGCGCGGTTGACTCAGGCGATGGAGGGGGTTGACACCGTGATTCATGCGGCTGCATTGAAACAAGTGCCGACTGCGGAGTATAATCCCTTTGAGTGCATTAAAACCAATGTGTTGGGGGCTCAAAATGTGATCGAAGCGGCGTTGGCGAATCAGGTCAAGCATGTGGTGGCGTTGAGCACCGACAAGGCGGCTGCTCCGATTAATCTCTATGGCGCAACGAAATTGTGTTCCGATAAGCTGTTCATCGCTGCCAATAACATTCGTGGTCATCGCGATGTGCGGTTTTCCGTGGTGCGCTATGGCAACGTGATGGGATCGCGGGGGTCGGTCATTCCGTTTTTCTTGGATCAGCGCAAGAACGGCGTGTTGCCCATCACCGATCCGGCCATGACACGGTTTAATATTTCGTTGTCCGAGGGGGTGGACATGGTATTTTACGCGTTGGAACACGCCTTGGGTGGGGAAATTTTTGTGCCAAAGATCCCATCGTATCGCATCACCGAAGTCGCCAAAGCGATTGGACCAGATTGCTCGCACCCGGTGGTGGGGATTCGTCCTGGGGAGAAGGTGCACGAGGAGATGATCACCGCCTCCGACGCGCCATGCACGATCGAAGCGGAGCGTTATTTCGTGATCTTGCCCAACGGCGGCCCAGGGGATCAGCTGTTGCATCGGGAACGTTTTCTGAAGCATTACCGTGCCACAGCGGTTCCTGATGGGTTTTGTTACTCATCGGGTGAAAACACGGAGTGGTTGAGCGCCGCGCAATTGCGAGAGCTCATTCGCTTGCATGTCGATCCTGACTTTGAGGTTTGATGATGGGAAGGCAACAGGACTCCATGATGAAGATGTTGGGATACGGGCGGCATAGCGTGGGTGAGGATGACATGGCTGCGGTGCGGGAGGTGCTGAGCAGTGATTTTTTGACTCAGGGACCACAAGTGGAGGCCTTTGAGCAGGAATTTGCGGCGCGCGTGGGAGCGGCTCATGCGGTAGCGGTGAGCAATGCCACCGCTGCGCTGCATTTGGCGATGTTAGTGGCGGACATCGGTCCTGGTGATCGAGTGGTGACCACGCCATTGACTTTTTTGGCTTCAGCGAATGGCGCGGCTTATGTGGGCGCGACGGTGGATTTTTGTGACATTGATCCGTTCCACTACAACATGGATGCCTCTCTGTTGGAGCAGCAGTGGAGGGATGACACCAAGGCAGTGGTGGCTGTGGCATATGCTGGGCAGGCTTGTGACATGCCCGCAATCGCGAAAGTGGCACGTCAGCGGGGCGCATGGGTGATTGAGGATGCCTGTCATGGGGTTGGTGGCGGTTTTTGGAATGAGGAGCGGGAATGGTGTCTGGGTGGACACCCGTGGGCGGACATGACGACGTTTTCGTTTCATCCGGTGAAAACCATGACAACTGGTGAGGGTGGCATGCTGGTGACGCAGGATGCAACTCTGGCACAGCGAGCCCGCTTATTGCGCAGTCATGGGGTCACGCGTGATCCGAATCATCATCAGGATTGGCCGATCGATGATCCATTGCATGAAAAGGGACCGTGGTATTATGAAATGCAGGAGTTGGGGTATAATTTTCGGCTCAGTGATTTGCAATGCGCGTTGGGACGCAGTCAGCTGCGCAAACTCGATGGCTGGATCGCACGGCGTCGCGAGATTGTTCGTCAATATCAACAGGCCTTTGCGTCGCTGAGTTGGTTGCGTTGCCCGTCATTGCGTGATTCGCGCGATGAGTCCCTGATTTCTTGGCATTTATTTAGTGTTTGGATGGATTTTCCAGCGTTGGGGAGAACACGCTCGCAGGTGATGCAGCAGCTAAGGGAATCGGGGGTGGGAACGCAGGTGTTATACATTCCCGTGCACTTGCAGCCATGGTATCGCCGTTCGTTTGGTTACCAGCCTGGGAAATGTCCCAACGCCGAGTCGGTTTATGCTGGTTTGTTGAGCTTGCCGTTGTTTCCTGCCATGACAGATGCGGATGTCGCGCGGGTGATTGTCGCGGTTTTATCCTTGGGTTCCCGCTCATGAATGTGGCCATCATTCCCGCCCGAGGTGGCAGCAAACGCATACCGCGCAAAAATGTGCGAGAATTCTGTGGTCGTCCGATGTTGGCGTGGTCGATTGAGACGGCCAGGCGATCGGGGTTGTTTGAGCATGTGGTAGTTTCGACTGATGATGCGGAAATTCGAACAATCGCGGAGCAATGGGGCGCAGAAGTGCCGTTCGAGCGTCCGGCTGATTTAGCCAATGATCATGCCGGAACCGTAGCGGTGATGCGGCATGCGGTTGCTGCGTTGATGGACTTGGGCTGGGAAATGGAAAATGTCTGTTGTTTGTATGCCACCGCGCCCTTGTTGTTGCCGATGGATTTGCACCAGGGCCACGAGTTGTTGAATCAGGATGCGGATGTGGATTTTGTGTTTGCAGTGGCTAGCTACGATTTTCCGATCCAGCGTGCCGTGAGGTTGGAGGCGGATGCACGCGTGGCAATGGTGCAACCTGAGCATGAAATGACCCGTTCGCAGGATTTGCCATCGTGTTATCATGATGCCGGTCAATTTTATTGGGCACGACCGACTGCTTGGCTGGAGCTGTCGCGGATTTACTCAGCTCGGAGCAAGGGGCTTGTGTTGCCTTCGATTCGTGTGCAAGACATTGACACAGAAGAAGATTGGCAAATGGCGGAGTGGAAGTGGCGTTTTTTACATGAATGGAGATGATGCATGTGCCAACATTGATGGTGCGAGCTGATGCGGGCGGGCGGCTCGGAACGGGTCATGTGATGCGCATGCTGGCCTTAGCTCAGGCGTGGCAGGATCGGGGTGGACGCGTGATTTGGGCCTTTGTTCGCTGTCCGCAGCCTTTGGTGAATCGCTTGCGAAGCGATAATGTGGAGTTGCACGAATGGACCCACTGTGAACCAGGGGATTTGGAGGATGCGCGGTTGACGCGAGAACGCGCGCAAGAGCATCGAATTCGAGTGCTGGTGCTGGATAACTATCATTTTTCAACCGCTTATCAGAGCCAAGTTTGGGATGACGCGTGGACGCTGATGTGCGTCGATGACTATGGGCACTGTCGCGAGTGGCACGCGGATGTGTTGTTGAATCAAAATCCTCCGGCTCGGCGTCCAACTGCAGAGATGTTACGGCGCGGTCCGCAGACGATGCTGTTGTGGGGAGAGCGCTATGCATTATTGCGGCGTGAATTTCGTATCGCTGCGTTAGCGCCGCCCGCGCAGTTGGAACACCGTCATTTGTTGATCACATTTGGTGGGGTGGATCCGATTGGTGCGACTCAGCGCGTGCTGGATTCGTTGGAGCGGGGGCAATTGGATTCGTGGCAAATTCGAGTGATTGTTGGACCGGGAAATGTTTTTTTAGAGGAGCTGCAGGCGCGCGCAGCGGCGTCCAAGTATGACATTGAGCTGCTGGTGGCGGTGAACAACATGGTGGAGCAGTATCTCTGGGCGGATCGAGTGATTTCTGCCGCCGGCAGTAGTTGCTACGAGTGGATGAGTCTGCGCAAAGTCGCATGGGTAGGGGTGATTGCGGATAATCAGAGAGAGGTGGCTCAGCACCTGCAGCAACAGCGATTAGCAACGGTGTGGCAGTCTGAGGATTGGAATGCCGCGGATGCACTGGATGACTCGCTGCATCGATGGCTTGCCACCGCGGTGTCGGTTCCCGAGTTCGGGTTTTCGGCCGAAGGGGCTGTTCGGGTCGTTGGAGCACTGTGGCCGCCGACTGTTGAAATGGCGATGATTTCCTCTGCGGAGCGCGCCGTCAACTCCGCAGAAGCAGGTGCGTGGAAATGGTGGGGCTGTGCGGATCGCGATTGGAACGCCGCAGAGACATCCGGGGTCACCGTGACGTTGCGCGATGAGATGAGCAACGATTTTGCCATCGCGCAATTGACAAAACAGACGGGAGAAAAATCCGCTCAAGCGGAGCTAAATGTCTGGTTCAGACATGGAGAGGTTCTGCAGGCTGGCATCGATGCCACGGTGGCACTCGGTCAGTTGATGCGCTGCTGGGGGCAACAATGGAATATAGCCGACTGGTTGGTTTCTTTTCCCGAGGGGTCAGAAGCTCAAGCGTTAGGGTTGGCGATCCTGAGTCCGCTCGGATTTGTTTTTTCGATTGGACCGGGTCAGACTGTGCTTGGGCATTGCAGAGCAGCGGATCTTTTGCCAATGTAGTGCGCATGAGTAGTTTGACTGAAGCCTCTCGCGTCTATGTGATTGCTGAATTATCGGCCAATCACGGCGGATCCTTGGATCAGGCTCTGGAGATGGTGCGATTGGCGCAGGTCTGTGGGGCGGATGCGGTTAAAATTCAGACATACACTGCTGACACGTTGACTTTGGATTCGGATGCTGAGCCGTTTCGGATTGCAGGAGGAACCTTATGGGACGGGCAAACATTGCATCAGCTCTACCATGCCGCGCATACCCCGTGGGATTGGCATGCTGCCATCTTTGCTGAAGCGCAGGCCGTGGGTTTGGATTGTTTTTCGACGCCGTTTGACGAGACAGCCGTGGATTTTCTGGAGAAGTTTGATCCGCCATTTTACAAGATTGCCTCCTTTGAGCTGACACATCTACCGTTGCTTCGCAAGGTAGCGGCAACGGGGCGGCCGGTGATTGCATCGACAGGCATGGGTTCGGCAGAAGAAATTGCGACTGCCGTGAATGTGTTGCGGGAGAATGGTTGCCCGCGGGTGATTTTGCTCAAGTGCACGAGTTCTTATCCAGCTCCAGCAGCGGAAGCGAATTTGTTGCGAATTCCTGAGATGCAACAGCGGTTTGGCGTTGATGTTGGATTATCGGATCACACCTTGGATCTGGCTGTGCCAGTTGCGGCGGTAGCGCTCGGAGCCCGTGTGATTGAGAAGCATTTGTGTCGATCGCGTCTCGAACCGGGGCCTGACAGCGCATTCTCGCTTGAGCCCGAGGAGTTCCGGCAGATGACAGCGGCGGTGCGTGTGGCGGCTCAAGCGCGCGGGGCGGCTACCTATGAACGAACGGCAGCAGAGGCGAAAAGCTTGGTGTTCCGCCGCTCGATTTTCTTTTGTCGCGATCTGCCAGCTGGCGCGCGCATCACCGCAGATGACGTCAAAATTGTTCGCCCCGCCCACGGGTTGCCTCCGTGTGACTGGGAGCGTGTGATTGGAGGACGTGTGCGCCGCGATGTGACTCATGGGACTCCGACCAATTGGGATCTGGTCGAAGCCGCGCCCAATCATTGATGAAATCATGCAAGACGATCAAAAACAGGCCGGATGGTCTCCATCTTTGCCGGACGAGGATCTGGGAAAAATGTTGCGGCATCGTCAGTATGGTTACTTGAATGTTGCGGCGCGTTACTGTGGTTTAGCACGGCCATTATCGAGGCTTTATTGTGAGTGGCAGCATGGCTGGCATCCTGTATCGCACAATTTTCATCCCGAATTGGTTGTGGGGACGGATGGACGCAGTTTCGAGGTGAAACACCGCAAGCGATTTCTTGTCGCTCGTGAAGATCAGGCTGCTTGCTTGCGTGGGCACGGTTACACGGATGTTCATGCGGTGGGGTTGCCGATCGTTTATCAAAAGCCGACGGAACTGCCACGGCGGGAGGGAAGTTTGTTGGTGATGCCGGTGCATTCGCTAGCTTACACCGAGCATGAGTGGAATTTTGAGCAATATGCCAATGAAATCGATGCGATTCGCGGGATGTTTGTGGATGTGGTCGTGTGCGTGCATCCAAGTTGTTGGCAGCGCGGTTATTGGGTGGACGCGTTTCGTCGGCGCGGTTATGTGGTGATACGCGGAGCGAATTTTCGGGATGCGCGTGCTTATGAGCGACTAGCGAGCATGATGAATCAAGTGGAATACGTGACCAGCAATGGATTTGGCTCGCATCTGGTGTATGCGGGTTTTTTTGGTGCTAAGCCCTCAATCTATGGCACTTTGGCGCAGATGCAAGTGCGAGATTTTGCCGGCAGCGTGTTGTATCAAAGGCACCCTCAAATGTTGGAGCGCGTTCTGACCTTGCATGGCGAGGAGTCATTGCGCGAGGATTTTCCGCAACTGATGATAGAACCGTGGTTAGCGACACGGCAGGATGATTGGGCGCGTGAGCAGCTGGGCTGGACGAATCGACGTTCGCCAGCGGACTTAGCGGAGCTGTTAGGGTGGAAACGTTTTCGTGTCGCGAAGCAGTTGGTGGCTTGGTTGCGTGAGAGGGGTGGTTATTGACGGTTTTGCCATGGTTTGATTTTGATAAATAGTTTTAATTCATTGATTATGAGTGGTTTTGATCCAAGGTTATCGTTGTCCTCCGAGCAGTTGAAGGTGTTAATTCAAACCATCAAAACCCGATTTGATCGGCACAAGCACCGGCATCCTGCATGCTCGTGGCAGGATGTGGAGGCTCGACTATGCTCTAGTCCTGCGGCATGCTGGTCATTGAGTGAAATGGAGCGAACGGGAGGAGAACCTGATGTGGTTGGGTCTGAGGCAGCGGCGGGTCAGGTTTTATTTTTTGATTGCGCATCTGAGACGCCGATTGGGAGGCGTAGTTTGTGTTATGATCGAGCGGGATTGGAATCGCGAAAAGAGCATCCACCTGCCAATAGTGCGATGGACGTGGCGGCAGCGATGGGCATTGATCTGCTGGATGAGGAACAGTATCGCTTGCTCCAGAGCGTGGGGGAGTTCGATACCAAGACATCGAGTTGGGTGAAGACCCCTTTGGACATTCGTGAGCGAGGCGGAGCGCTGTTTGGAGACCGGCGTTATGGTCATGTTTTCATTTATCACAACGGAGCACAGTCCTATTACAGTGCGCGAGCGTTTCGGGGGGTGTTGCGATTGTGATGATCGCGCGGGCATGTCGATCTGAGATCGCAATGTCATCGCGTTGTGTCCGATGCCTGCCATGGTTGAAATCATTGCTCGTGTGCGCTCGTAGCCTTGAACTCGCTCACTCTTCACGATGAAATCTCGTTTTGGTATCACCTTTGTGTTTTTAATGCTGGCGATGGTTCACGCTTTTGCGTTGAACCTCGACAGCGCGTCGTTATCAGCAGGAGATCAAGCAATTTGGCAGGCTTATCTGCATCGTTCCGCGGCGGCGGCGGCGGCCGATCAGTTGGTGCTTCAGCATGAAATGGCGGCACAGCGGCTCGAGAGTGCGTTGCCTGCGCCCGATGGCGGGGATTTTGAAATTCCTAAAGACGCTGATGTTCCTTGGTTTGCTTCCGAAGCAGCAGCCGCACTCGCTCATGTCATCATATCGTATCAGACCCCTGCGGGTGGATGGTCCAAGCACACGGGTTATAGTAAGGGATTGCGACAGCCGGGCATGCTTTGGTCATCTCAGTATCAACCGGGTAGCAAACCGCACTACCTCGGAACATTTGATAACCGCTCGACGGTGGAACAGATCCGAATGCTCGCTGGCGTTGCCAGGGCAACGTCGCGTCCTGACTGTGTGGCAGCGGTCGTTCGCGGATTTGATTACATCCTCGCGTCACAATATCCCAATGGAGGCTGGCCACAGGTATGGCCGTTGGAAGGGGGGTATCATGATGCTGCCACGTTTAATGATGACGCCACGACCAACATTCTCCGCTTGCTGCACGATGTGGCACAAGCAAAGCCAGAATTTGCGTTCATTGATGAAACGAAGCGCCTGACACTCAAGGCCTCGTTCCAAAAAGGGTTGGATTTTGTCATTCGCGCGCAGATTCGCTGCCACGGAGTGAAAACCGGTTGGGGCGGTCAGCATGATCCGTTGACCTTGCAGCCAATCGCCGCCCGCGCGATGGAGCCTGCGGCGTTGGTCAGTGTTGAGACATCAAATTTGCTGAAGTTTCTCATGACCATTCCCCAGCCGGAGCCAGCGTTGGTTTCATGCATCTCTTCAGGATTGCAGTGGCTTGAGGCGGCAAAAGTGACGGGCATTGCTCGTGTGAAGCGCGAGGGCAAGACTCAATATGAAAGCGATCCGAACGCCACGCAGTCACTTTGGGCGCGATTTTATCGTCTCAGCGATGGAAAACCCATTTTTCCAGGTCGCGACGGGGTGATCTATGAGACTTATGCCGAAATGGCAGCTGTCAACAAGGTGGGTTATGATTTTTACTCGACCCGTCCCGGCAGCGCGCTGGGAAGCGGGCAGACCAAATGGCGTAAGATGTTGACTTCCAGCCGCTAAGGGGGGTAGCAGCTCTGGTAGCCGAAATAGCGGTTGATTCGCTCAGCGTGACGGTGACCGCCATGTCACTCCTTGAGTGCGTGATCGGCTGGGACATCCTCGCCATTCCAGACGCGTTGCTGCGTCCACGCGGAGGGCGGATCTAGCCAAAATGGGGAGTCGGCGGGTAGGCCGAGATGCAGTAATCCTGTGAGACAGAAATAGAGTGAGCCTGTATTGTTGTAAAAATCGCGCATGGCAGGTTGGTGGCCCACCGCGCCAACTTGTAGCCAGCCGTTCGCATCCAAGGTGCCGGGGGCTGCCATCACGCGCCGAATGACAGCCGTCAGAGCCGCGCGAGTGCTGCCTGGTTTGAGTTCTTGTGGAAGTTGATCGATCAATGCCATGTAGGACAAATGCCGAAATGCACCAAAACGATACACGCTGGAGCGACCAATGATGGGATATGTTCCTTCTGGTGAGATCATTCGCTCTTGCACAACGGCAAACCGCTGAGCACGAGCGAGTGCTTTTGCGTAGAGATTACCGCGATCGTTTTGTTTTTTTTGGCACTGCGCCAGAACATCGAGCAGCATGGGCTGCATGACGTAGCTGTTGTAATAGTCCCAATGCCATTCGGGGCCGTCGCCGTAGGTGCCATCACCGAGATACCATTGCATCAGCAGATCCACGCCGTTTTCCAATCTGTTTTTGTCGCAATCTCCCGATAGCTCCCAGATCGCGCTCTCGACCATCGACGCAAAAATCACCCAGTTGCAGGGTGGCGGTTTGATCGCACGAGTGCGTTTTAGCGCTTGTAGCACGTTGTTTTGTTGCTCAGGCGTGAGTGGCTGCCATAGCTGACGCGGAGCCCGCAAGAGGGCCTCTGCCAGGAATGCCGCCTCCACCAAGGGTTGACTTTCTTTTGGATCGAAGTCGCAAAAATCGGGAGATTGGGGGTCGGTGGCATGAATCAAGGAGCGTTGCGCAAGTTTGATGTAGCGGGCGCGCAGTTGGCCTTCTGTGGTGGCATCCACGTCCAGCGCTAGCCATGGTGCGATACCGGCAAGGGTGCGAGCACAGGCTTCTGAGAGCCGAAACTGTGCTCGACTTTGCTCCCACGGGTGTTGCGGCATCAAGGCGTGGAGCTTATTCTCGCTCATTGCCTCCAGCACCGGGCCGCCAATGCGGGTGAGGGTTTGCAGCGTGAAAGCGCGGTCTTCGGCGCCACTAGTGACGGGGGCTGGCGCGGCGTCCAGACTTGCCGATAGTAACAGGGTCAGGCTCAACAGTCGGGGAATCATGGAATGATCAAATGGATATGGTGGCGAGGATTGCGCACGCTGCGCGGGTGCTGGGTGGGCGAATCGATCTGCGGACATACGGGACAGCAGGGGCGTGAATTGCAACGATTTTTCGCGCGTCGTCCGATTGTGTTCGATTTCCCATGCCACTGCATGCGAACAAGAAATACCATTGTTGTTCTGATTCCCTGTGGTAACGTGCTACAAGCAGTCGTGCCAAATCACTCCAAATCAACATGAAAACTCACCGTCGCTTCCTGATCATCGCTGGCGCCATTCCTGCGGTGGCTATTTTGGCTTCTAGCTGCTCGGTCTTCGGCATCAGGCGTGAGGAAACCCCAGCTTACAAGGTGTTGCAGCGAGCCGGAAATAAAGAAATCCGCTATTACGCGCCTTACATTGTGGCGAAAACCACAGTCAAAGGCGAGATGAAGCAAACTCAAGGCACAGCTTTTCGGCGTCTCGCTGGTTACATTTTCGGCAACAATGAGAAGAGTCAAAAAATGGCCATGACCGCTCCGGTGTTGCAACAGCCGCTGCTAGAGGGCCAGACATTACCGATGACCACCCCCGTTTTGCAGCAAGCTCAAATGGGGGCTTGGACCATGTCATTTGTCATGTCATCGGCATTTTCGCTGGAGCAGCTGCCGGTGCCAAAAGATGCCAGCGTGGTCATCGAGCAAGTGCCTGCGCGTTATGTGGCGGCGCTGCGCTACACTTGGGGAGCGAGTGAGGAACGCCATCGGAAAAAAGCGGAAGAATTGTCGAGTTGGTTGCAGCAAGGCAAGCAATATCAAGCTGTGACGGTGCCGGTGTTAGCCGGTTATGACCCTCCATGGACATTGCCATTTTTGCGGCGCAACGAAACCATGGTTGACGTCACGCCATCACCTCTGTGCCGGTGATCACGCTGCCATTGACTCCAAATTTCGATTGCCAATCCAGACTGCGGTATCACGGTGTTTCCTCGATGAAAACATCGACTTGTTGTCCCACGTAAATCGGCTGATTGTCATTTGGTTTGAACGAGTAAACAACTTGAAGCACGCGAGTGTCCACGCGCTCGGTGCTGGCACCGGTGAGCGATGCCTTTGGGATCACGTAGGGTTCGGTGTAGGCAAAAGTCAGGTCGATCGGATGATCGCGATCCCCCTTGATGTGGGCGAGGGCTCGTTGTTTGGCACGGATGCGGCTGGCGTTTTGTTCGTCGATGTCAACGCGAACTTGCAACTGATCGGTGCGACCCAACAGCAGCGGCGGGGATTTGGGATCGGTGCTGGCCCACTCGCCTGGGCGGATTTGCAGTTGCAAAATCGTTCCATCGCGAGGCGCACGGATGGTTTGGCGCTCGATTAAGACTTTCAGCGAATCCAGCTCGGCTTGGGCCGATTGCTTACGGCACTCGGCCGCTTGCAGTTGCGTCTGGGCGATGGCGAGTTCATCACCACGCGTTTGCAGCTCCTCCTCGGCCACGGCTCCTTTAGCTGAGATGTTGCGCAGGCGATCAAACTGATTTTGTTGTTTTTTCAGGTTAGCCGCGGCGACCGCGATGTTGGCGCTGGCTTCTTGCTGCGCTGCCTGGGCGGTTGCAAGTTTTGCGTCCAAATCACGGTGATCGAGCACGAACAACACGTCGTCCTTTTTCACGCTATCACCTACCTTGACGGCAACGCTGCGCACCAGGCCGGCCTGAGGTGTGGCGATGCTGAGATTTTCCTCAAATGCCTCGATGATCCCGCTGGCTGCAATCATGTTCGCGTAGGGTCGAGCTGGCGGGGCGGCGGGCGGTGCAGCTGGCATGGCGGCCTGTTGTTCCTTGATGGTTTGGCTGACGCGGAAGATCAAGAACACACCCGCGAGGGCAAGGGCGAAGGTCGCGTAGCGAAATAGACTCAGTATCAAACGCATGATGGTGGTGGTGAGGAGATTAGCTATCAGTGATTGTGGGATTCGGATGCGGCCTGGTGAAGAAATTCGGCCGTGGGCAAGGTGTGCAGCACACGCCCGTCGTTCATCGAGGCGATGCGGTCGGAGTAGCCGAGAATACGATGGTCATGAGTGACCACAATCGCGCCGCGTCCGGGCTGAAGCACCAGATCGCGTAAAATTTGCATCACCAAGCGACCGTTTTCGGCATCGAGAGCGGCGGTGGGTTCATCGCAAATGATCAAACGCGGGCTGTGCACCAGTGCCCGCGCGATCGCGACACGTTGCTGCTGACCGCCGGAAAGCTGATTTGGGCGTTTTTTGCCATGCGCCGCGAGGCCGACTTTCTCCAACATGAGTCGCGCCTGCGCCACGGCTTTGCCCATGGCCATGCCTTGAATCAGCAGCGGCACGCTGGCGTTTTCCTCGCAACTGATTGTGGGGATGAGATTGAATTGCTGGAAGATAAAGCCGATGTTATCTGCGCGGAAGCGGGTAATGGCTCGGCCGGGCAGCTTGCGCAGATCGTGACCGAGAACCTCGAGCTCCCCAGCATCAGCCTTGAGCGTGCCGGCGATGATGCTGATGAGCGTGGTCTTGCCACAGCCAGACGGCCCCAGCAGCATGAGAAGTTCGTTTTCGCGAGCCTCGAGCGAAACATCGTGCAGAATCTGTGTTTTTTCACTGCCATTGCCAAAGCTTTTGCAGAGGAGATGGGTGCGGGCGATGACGGCGGAAGTGGACATGAATGTCAAATGAGCTGGCGAGTTAACCACGAAACACCACGGCGGCATCGAGCCAGGCGACGCGTAAAATGCCCAACAGCGAAGCGAGGGAGCAGATCAACAGCATCACTCCCAGCACCGCAAAGGGGATGATGTCGGGCATGTAGAACGGCGGTTGTAAATTGTTGATCGCAAAAAGACCAAATTGCGCGGCGAGAAAAAGTCCAATGCCATAGCCCACGGCGCCCACGACGGAAACCTGCGCTAGCAGCATGAAGCACAGCTTCAGCGTCGATGCGCCCATCGCCTTCAGCGCTCCGTAGTGACGCAGATTATCGAGCACAAACAGATAGAACGTCTGGCAAGAAATGGCCACACCCACGATGAATCCGACCAGCACCGTCGTGCCAAATGAGACCGGAATGCCAGTGTTTTTGATATACCAGAAGATCGTGGCCGTGTTGAAGTCGCGCGGGGATTGCTTAAATCCTGTGTTCACATAAGCCTTGAGATGGGTGCGTTTCTCGATTTCGCTCGCCACATTCTCAAGATTTTCGCCCGCCGCGGGGGAAACCAAGATGGCGGAAAGCTGCTTGCGCTGAGGTGGAGCGTAGGCGAGTGCGCGATCGTAGGTGGTCCAGATATAGGGGCCGCCGGTGAAGGAGCGCATGGCTTTGCAAATCCCGACGATGCGGGCTTCCTGGTCATTGATCTCGAAGGTGCTGCCAATTTTGAGCGGATGTTTGGGGTCTTGCGAGAGTCGTTTGGTGGCGAGGTCATCGACAATCACCGCATGAGGTTGGCGCAGGGCCTCGATGCTGCCCTCGATCATTTTAGTGGGTGCACCAGCGAAGGTAGTGGCGTCGATGCCAAGTAATTGCACAACGGTGAGACTGCCGTCGTCAAGTCGCACGTTTTGAACGCCCGAGTAGAGCGGCATCGCCCAGTCCACGCCCTTGACGCTGCGCACGCGGCCCAAATCCGTGTCGCGCATGGCGATGGTTTGATTCACTTGCCTGACCTCCGTTTCCACCACCCAGATCGGTGCTGCCGCATTTTTGATGGTGGCGGTGGTCCATAACATCAGACCGCAGAAAACCGAACTCTGCTGAATCATCAAAAATGTTGCAAACATGATGCCAAACACGAGCATGAGATATTTGGCGGAATCGCCGAAAAGCATTTTGATGGCTAGCTGCAGCATGGTCGGCGGAGAAGATGAACCGTGATATGTTACTCTGTGTTGCCGCGAATGCAAACGTGAGACGCCATTCGCGCTCATTTTTTACGCTGGCACTGCGCAAGGGGTTCGATTAGCTTGTGCCAATGGCAAAAAAGCAGGTCAATCGATCAGTGGTTGCATGGGTTTCTCGCGGCGTGTGGCGTTGGTGGTGGCTGCTCGCTGGCGCTGGGTTCACAGTGATCGCATGGGCCGCGTTGAACCCGCAGGTGCGGCGGGGGTGGAATCGACTTTTCGTTCAAGTGTGGGGAGAGAATCGTGGCACACAACCAGGGCCGAGTGCGGCTGCAAGCGATGCGTGGCAGCGGCAAGTAGAAAAGCAGGTGGAGCAACGTTTGCGCGCAGAACTGGAGCGGGAATATCAGCAAAAAAATCAGCAGTGGCAAGAGCAGTGGCTGCGGCAAAATAACCCCGCTGATCGTGATTCGGCGGTGAGTGATCTGCGGCAGCTGCGTCAAGGGCTGCCTTTGGAATTTAAGGTGCGCCATGAACCCGGCGCGGCGGCTTCTTCTGAAAGAGAGCGGGATGACAGTTACACGGCGCGTTACGAGCTGAGCTGGAAGCGACCGCAGGCCGTCACAACGGTCGAGGGTTTGCAGCGGCTCAATCCTTCATTGACCAAGGTGTTGCCACGTTTGGCACAACTGATTCCCGATTCCGCTGTGTCGGCACTGTTTGTGAATCTCTACGATCGCAAGCAAGCGCGCTTGTTGCAGGATGCCACGGACTTGCAGGCTTTGTTGAGCAAACACAATCTCTATGACCTCGAAACCGCCCTGTGCTTGCGCGATCCAAGCACGCAGCGGCGTGTCTTGCTGATGCAGTCGGACATGGATGTGGTGTCGGATGGTTCCGATGGGGATCGTTTAGCGATCATGCCGGATGAAATCGTGAACTCGGCGAATTATCAGCCGTTCACCAGTTATGCATGGAAAAAAACCGGCACAACCGAGAACCCCATGATCGCCGGTTGGCAAAATCGCATCAAAAATGCCGAGCAAGAAAGCGCGGATCAGGCCACCACGGTCGAGCGCAAGCGTTGGCTCAAGGAGCGCATTGCCTACCTCAAGCGTGGCATTGCAGACATGCGGGCACGCAGTTTTTTGATCGCCGATCACGATCCGTTTATCGTTCTGCCCGTCACGTGGTTGGCTGCTGAGTTGGGGGCGGATAGTGTTCGACCCGGTGACTTCTGTGTTGTGATTCATGGCGAACGCTGTTTCCCAGCCATTGTTGGCGATGGTGGACCCAATTACAAATGCGGCGAGGCCTCGCTGCGCTTGGCAAAGGAGATCGACGCGCGCACCACTCCCTATCGCCGTCCGGTGACGGATTTAAAGGTGACGTATCTCATTTTTCCGGGGTCGCGTCAGGAGCAACGCGAAGCGCCAAACTACGCCGCATGGCGATTGAAATGCCAACAGCTATTGGGAGAAATTGGTGGGTTGGGCGCGGGGGTGAACTTGCACGAGTGGAGTTCGACCTTGCCACAAGTCGTCGCTTCTCCGCTGCCGTCCGCTGCCAGTGAGACTTCTGACACGAAAACTCCGACTGATCCGCAGCCGGCTGACCCGCAAAAGGCCCCCACATCGGGCGTGCCCAAACCAGCAGGGGCGGTCAATTCGGGCGATTAGTTTTCTTCCGGAGTAATGATCGCTGCGAGATCCTTGTGGGCGCTCGCTGTGATCCGGCGTTCCACTTCGATGTGTCCCAGCACTTGATGTTGGCGAATGATGAATTGATTGAGCTTCATCAGTTCTAACACGGCGAGGAAGGTGACAATCACTTCTGCCTTGGTGCTGGCAGAGGCGAAAAGGCGATCAAAAGGCGCGCATTGTCCCGGCTGAAAATGATTGAGGAGAAATTCGATCTTGTCCGCGACCGTGAAGCGGTCATCGACGATATGGCCGAAGTCGTGTGCCTCTTCAAAACGTTTGAGCACGATCTGGAACGAGCGGATGAGATCGAAAATCGAAACCGGAGCCAGCTTGGCGGGCTCGGGCGTGACCTCGACGATCGGCTGGTAGGCGTAAGCTCCCTCAAGCTCCATCTCCCGCTTTGCCATGAATGCGGCAGCGTCCTTGAATTTTTTGTATTCGATCAACTGACGAATCAAATCCCAACGGGGATCGTCTTCTTCGGCATCGACATCCGCAGCTTGCTCAGATTTTGGCAAAAGAGTGCGGCTCTTGATATACATGAGATTGGCCGCCATGACCACGAATTCCGCTGCGAGATCGATGTTGAGCAGCTTGAAGGTGCTGATGTAAGCCATATATTGCTTGGTCAGCTGATCCAGTGACACTTCGTGGATGTCCACTTCGTCACGCTTGATCAAGTAGAGCAATAAATCGAGAGGTCCCTCAAAAATCTCGAGTTGCACCTTGTATTCTTTTCCGTCCATGCGGCGATGCGAGTGATCAGGATTGTCTGTGGCTGCCAGAAGCGCGCGACGGCGGGGGGCCTTGCGTGGCTGCCGTGTGTGGATTCAGATCAAGCCCTGCTCGCGCAGTTCGGCATCCACGTCATCGAGACCAACGGCACCAGCCTCGCGAATCGATCGCAAACGCCGTTGCGCGCCACGGCGAGTGCTGGGGCTGTTGAGGCGTTGCTTCACACCGCTCACGGTCGTGGGTGCCAGCGCGGCGAGACCGATGGCCAAGAGTCCGAGCGCCACTCCGCGTCGCGCACTGCGATGCATCAACTCACCCAATAAAATCCCCGCAGCAGCGCCTAGCAGCGCGGGGGCAACCTGGGCGGAATGATCCGTCCAATCGCGTGGCACATCCGAATCGATCGACATGGCAACATGCTAGCAAAGGCCTGTAGCGAACGCAAGCCCTCTGAGAAAAAATGCGGCATCGGTGCGGTAGATCTGGCGGGAGACGCCGTCGCCTCTCCCGCGCGCGCAATTTTTTCCGCATTCCAAGCTGGTCAAGCTCTTGCAATTCAGTAAATTGCTGCGGCCATGATCCTTGAACCCATAATGGAAACGCGCGTTTTTGCGCCCGCAACGGTTGCGAATGTTGCTTGCGGTTACGATGTGCTCGGTTTTGCGATTGATGCCCCGGGCGATGAGGTGGTTGTGCGGCATTCCGATAAACCTGGCTTGCGCATCACAGCCATCACGGGGGATTCTGGCAAGCTGCCGAAGGACCCTGCGAAAAACACGGCTGGTGTGGCGGCGCTGGATCTGCTGCGGCACTTGGGCATGTTGGATCGTGGCATTGAGATGGAGATTCACAAAAAAATGCCGTTTGGCTCGGGCTTGGGCTCCTCTGCGGCCTCGGCGGTGGCCGGTGTTTATGCCGTGAACCGCTTGATTGGTGAACCCTTGAGCAAGAAGCAGTTATTGCCCTTTGCGATGGCGGGTGAGGCCAGTGCGGATGGGGCCTGGCATGCGGACAACGTGGCGCCGTGCTTGTTGGGTGGGATTGTGTTCATTCGTTCCAACGAGGAATTGGACATCGCGCAAATTCCCGTGCCGTCGCGCTTGTGGGCGGCGGTGGTGCATCCAGATATTGAGATTTTGACCAAGGTGGCGCGCGAAATTTTGCCCAAGGAAATCCCGGTGGCCAACGCGACGCAGCAGATTGGCAATTTGGGTGGACTGCTCTGTGGATTGATTCAGGAGGACTACGGTTTGATCTCGCGGTCAATTCACGATGTGATTGCCGAGCCGCGACGCCAGAAGTTGATTCCTGACTTTTACAAGGCGAAGCGCGCTGCGCTGTCCGCTGGCGCTTTGGGATTTTCGATCTCCGGCGCGGGTCCATCCGTGTTTGCTCTGTGCGAGGGGGAGGAAGTCGCGCGGCGTGTGGGAGCAGCGATCGCGCAAGTTTTTGCAGAATTGCCCTTGTCCAACCAAATCCATGTGTCGCCGATCAATCCGCGCGGGGTGCATGTGATCGATGAAAAAACGCAGGCGGTTGCGGCCAAGCCGTGAAGCTGCTAATCCGGATTCCAACTTCGTTCAGCGATGCTCTATCATTCGACCAACAACAAAGCCGTGCAGGTTTCCTTGCGCGAGGCGATCTTGCGCTCCTTGCCTGCGGACAATGGCCTTTACATGCCCAATGAAATTCGCCCGCTCGCAGCGAATTTTTGGCAGGACTGGCGTGACATGCCGCTGGCGGAAATGGCCTATCACGTGGCTGCGGCTTTTTTTGGCGAAGATGTGGCTGAGGCGGATTTGCGCCAGATGGTGGAGGGAACTTTGACCTTTGAGGCGCCGTTGGTGCAGCTCGCTCCTGGGGATTTGGTGTTGGAGCTGTTTCATGGTCCAACTTTGGCCTTCAAAGACTTTGGTGCGCGTTTCATGGCGCGATTGATGGCGCATTTGACGCGCGACGATGAACGGGAGCTGACCGTGTTGGTGGCGACCTCGGGCGACACCGGTGGGGCGGTGGCTTCGGCTTTTCACAACGTGGCGGGGACGCGGGTGATCATTTTGTTTCCAAAGGGGAAGGTTTCGCCCTTGCAGGAAAAACAACTTACAGCGCTGGGAGGCAATATCACGGCTTTGGAGATCGATGGCACCTTTGATGATTGTCAGCGATTGGTCAAAGCCGCGTTTTTGCAGCGTGAGTTGGCAGAGAGCTTGAATCTGACTTCGGCGAATTCGATCAATTTGGCACGGTTGGTGCCGCAGAGTTTTTATTACTTTGATAGCGCTCGTCAGTTGCCTGTGGGCGTGGAGCCGGTGTTCGTGGTTCCGTCAGGAAATTTTGGTAACTTGACCGCTTGTTTGCTGGCGATGCGCTTGGGCTTGAAGGTTAAGAAACTCGTGGCGGCGACGAATCGCAATGATGTGGTGCCGCACTATTTGCAGACAGGCGACTATGTCCCACGTCCGAGTGTTGCCACGTTGTCGAATGCGATGGACGTGGGCGCTCCGTCGAACTTTGCGCGCATGTTGGCTCTGTTTGGTCAAGATTGGCAGGCGATGGCAGCGCAGATTGATGGCGCATCCTTTGATGACGATCAGACTCGTGCCGCCATTCGTGAAGTGCGCTCCTTGCATCAATACATCGTGGATCCGCATGGCGCGGTGGCGTGGTTGGCGGCGAAACAATGGCGTGCTCGTCATCCGGGCAATGCGACAATTTTACTGGAAACGGCGCATCCGGCTAAATTCTTAGAGGTGATGGAAGCAGAGCTGGGCAAAGGGTGTGTGGAGATTCCGCCGCGTTTGGCGTGTTTGGAAAATCAGCCCTCACATGCCATTCCGCTTGGCACGGAAGTGGAGCCTTTCTTGGCGTGGTTGAGCGCTCAAGTTTAGTCAAAACGAGGGGTTGGTCACCGCAGAGGGTTGTGGCCACGCACGCGGCGGCAGTAACTGGCAATCGCGGCGGTGATGACTTCGGCGACTTGCGCCTGTGGGCGGGCAAATGGCGGCACAAACCACGGGAAACTGCCGATGACGTCGGTGATGACCGCGATTTCACCATCGCAGGTGTCTTCGCCACAACCAATGCCGATTGTCGGGATGCGCAGCGCTTGGGTGATTTGCGTGGCGACGCTGGGGACGATGGATTCGAGCACGATGGCACGAACTCCAGCTGATTCCAGCGCGAGGGCGTCTTCGATCAAGGCCTGTGCGGCGGCGGCGTTCTTGCCTTTTTTGCGATAGCCACCCTCGGTTACAACTTGTTGCGGCAGCATGCCGATGTGGCCAATGACCTCAATCCCGGCTTCGCGCAGCATTTTGATGGTGGCGCACTGATCGCGTCCGCCTTCCAGCTTGACCGCCTCGGCTCCGACCCCACACAAAGCCATGGCGCTCTGCTGGGCTTGAATAGGGGTGTCGTAACTGTGAATGGGCAAGTCCGCCACAAGGAGAGCCAACGGTTCGGCTCGCGCGACTGCGGCGGTGTGATGCAACATGTGATCCAGGGTCACGTGGGTGGTGTCCGCGAACCCCAACACCACCATGCCGAGGGAATCGCCGACAAGAAGGAGATCGATGTCGCATTCGTTCGACAAACGCGCGCTGGGGTAATCGTAGGCCGTCAGGGCGGTGATGGCACCGCGTCCTTTGCGCTTGGAAAGACACTCCGCTTTGCTCGGTTGTTGCATGGCGTCAGCTTGTCGGCAATTGAGCGGCGGTGCAAGTCTGGTCAGGGCAATGGCGGGAAAAAATCGATAATCCTTACTTGCCAATCCGAACCTCGGCGCTGAAGTTGGCGCATGGATTTGGCGATGGTGATGTGCCCAACGTGTGGTGAGTGTTTCGAGGTGGCAATGCCGCCTGTGGAAGAGCTGCCGGCGGAAATGGATTATGACTGCGAGGTTTGCTGCCGTCCCTTGGTGTTGGTGTTCGATGAGCACGGCGCCTATGGCCGTGGGCTTGGCGAGTGAGCGGATGCTCGGGAAAACTGTTTTTGGAAAAAACGTTTCTTGGGAATACTTTTTGGGGAAAAACCGAAGTGGGCCCGTCAGGAATCGAACCTGAACCTACGGCTTCGGAGACCATCGTCCTATCCATTGGACTACGGGCCCAGTTTGCTGGTATCGTGTGGGCCAATGTGGTAGGGCGAAAAGTGAGTCATTGCAAGCACAGATGCGATTTTTTCTCGCGATTGAAGGCAGCTAGGGCTGATTTTGACTTGAAAGCCGGGCGTGGCGAGTGAGGATGGCCTTGTGAAACAGCGGGTGGATGCGTTATTGGTGGCACGCGGCATGTGTGAGACCCGGGAACAGGCGAAACGCCTTGTTCTGGCAGGGGAAGTGCGGTCCGGCGATCGGGTGATCGATAAGCCCAGCACGAGCTTACCGGCGGACGCTCCATTGTTTTTGCGGGAAAAACTGCGCTACGTGGGTCGCGGCGGGCTCAAATTGGAAGCAGCCTTGGCGGAGTTCGGCGTGGATGTCTCGGGGTTGGTGTGCGTGGACATCGGAGCTTCCACGGGGGGGTTCACGGATTGTTTATTGCAGCATGGCGCGCAGCGGGTGCACGCGGTGGATGTGGGCACGAACCAACTTGCTTGGAAAATCCGCAGCGATCCGCGTGTGGTGGTGAAGGAGCAATTCAATGCGCGAAACATGGTGCTGGAGGATTTGGGTGAGGCCGTCGATCTGGCGGTGATGGATCTCTCGTTCATTTCTCTGACCAAAGTGCTGCCAGCAGCCTTTCGCGTGCTGAAACCGCAGGGGCAGGTTCTGTGCTTGATCAAGCCTCAATTTGAGCTGCGTCGTGAGGACATCGGCAAGGGTGGCATCGTGCGTGATCCGGTCTTGCATCAGCGTGCGGTGGATTCGATCCATGCGTTCGTGGATTCCCAATCGGACTGGAGCTGGCGTGGGGTAATGCCAAGTCCGATAACCGGCACGGATGGCAATCATGAGTTTATCGCGCAGATTCAGGCAGCGGACGGTGACATAGCGGATCGGGAAGTTGATGGCGAAAACCCAGAGCCGTGGGGAGGGGCTTGATTTTCCTGCGGGTCTGGCGTTTTTGTCATTGGCTAAGCCCGCTGGCTTGCCTAGTGTTGCGCGAGTGAGAGATGCTCCTTTAGGCATATTTGATTCGGGCGTTGGTGGTCTGACGGTTGTGCGGGCGGTGCAAGAATTGTTACCGGCGGAGAGCATCATTTATCTCGGCGATACGGCGCGGGTGCCCTATGGCTCGAAGTCACCGGAGACGATTCGCCGTTTTGCGGATGAGGATGCGCGCTTTTTGATCAATCGGCAGGTGAAGGCCATCGTTGTCGCATGCAACACAGCCACGGCTCACGCCTTGCCAAGTTTGCAGCAGCAGTATCGCGTGCCGGTGATTGGCGTGATTGAAGCCGGAGTGGAAGCGGTCTTGGCGGATCCAGGCTGTCAGCGCGTCGGGATCATCGCCACACAGGGCACGATCCGTTCTCACGTGTATCAACACGCGCTCGCTCAGCGCCGCACGGAGCTATTGCTCGTCGCGCAAGCAACACCCTTGCTAGTGCCATTAGTTGAGGAAAACTGGTTGGATCACGCCGCCACGCGCCTGATTGTTGAGAGTTACTTGGAGCCTTTGTTGACGCGCGACATTGATACGTTACTGCTGGCTTGCACGCACTATCCGTTGCTGGTGCCACTGTTGCAGCAACTGTTGGGAACGCGAGTGCGTTTGGTGGATTCGGCTTCGACTTGTGCTGAACACGTGAAGCAGACCTTGCAAGCCATGGATCTGCTCGCACCGGCGGGACGGATGGGAACCTTAGAAATTGGGCTCACCGACCTCAGCGAGCAGTTTGAGACCCTGGCGCAGCGTTTCTTGCATCGCCGTCCACCGCGGATTCAGCGTGTGGTGGTGCAGACGTGATGCCAACAAGCGGAGGGGAAAAAACCAAGACCAGCTGGTCTTCTGCTCGACAGCTCAGGATTGAGGTCGACGATTCGTCTTTGTGGCGTGGCGCAGCAGGGGATGACCTGGCTTGGGGGCGGTGACGTGAGGTGGCTTCAGATACAGGGGGCTCAGGGCTTGGGCGTTGAGCTGGGCGCGCTCATCGAGGCTGAGACCTTGCCAATGTTTCCACAGCGAAGCGGCCTGAGGCCATGCCAAATGAACCTCGCGACACAATGGCCATTGTGCCACCGCAGCAACGGCAGCGGCATCTGTGTTGCGTTGTTCACTGAGCGTGAGGCACGGGCCGGGAAAGTCGCGAAGCAGCGCATTGAGAGTGTCCAGATCGGTCATGGTCGGATTCAGGCAATCGATGGCGTTTGCCACTAATCGCGCATACCACCAATCGCCGCGTCGGGCGTCGCCAATGACCATGCTAGGGCCTGTGGTCGCGAGCGGAATGCCATAATAGGAGGGCAACGCAGCGGTGTTCGCGTTGTGAATCAGAGCAATCCCTTGCGCCGCCGCCATGCCCACGCGTGCGCCGTTGTAACTGCCGGGACCACTGCCAACCAGGATTTGACCGATGTCGCCCGGTTTGAGATCAGCGAGCAATTCAGCCATCGGTGCAAAAATCGCGGAATTGTGACTGCGGAGACTGATGAAATCGCGCTGCTGCCAAGTGCCGGTCGGATCCGCAAGTCCGATGCTTCCGTGGAGACAGCTTGTTTCAATGACCAATGTCCAACTTTTCTGCATGGCGCAGATTAGTGCAGAAAATCAGTGTTCTGGCAAACTTGTTGCTTTTTCCCGTTTTTTATGACGCCCGTGGTTGTTTCTACCTTGCCTTGTTCTTGCAGACACGCTTTGTTCTGTGGCGTTTGTTTGAAGCCCTACTCGCTCGACCCATGACTACTTATGCCAAAGGCCTTGAAGGCGTGATCGCCAATGAATCTGCTCTTTCCAATGTGGAGGGAGCTGAAGGAAGACTCAGTTATCTGGGATATCACATTGATGATTTGGTTCAGCATTGTTCGTTTGAGGAAGTGACCTATTTGCTGTTGCATGGTCATTTGCCCAATATTTTGCAGTTAAATGAGTTTGAAGCGAGTCTGCGCGCCGAACGCTCGTTGCCGGACGGGGTGTTGGAGTTCTTGAAGTCGGCTCCACGTGAGGCGAATCCGATGGATGTGTTGCGCACAGGGGTTTCGATGTTGGGGCTTTACGACAAGCGGGCGGCGATTGGCGAGCCTGATGCCACAAAGAATGCGGCGATTGCTCTCTCGCTCGTGGCGCGGGCTCCGCTGATTGTTGCGGCGTTTCATCGCTTTCGGCAGGGCTTGGATTTGCCAAGTTTTCGCTCAGACTTATCCGAGGCGGGGCATTTTCTCTATTTGATGACTGGTCAGGAGCCGAGCTCGAAGGCGACTCAAATTCTCGATGTGGCCTACACGCTGCATGCGGATCACGGCATGAATGCCTCCACGTTTGCGGCGCGGGTGACGGTAGCGACGCTTTCTGACATGTATTCCGCTGTGACTTCGGCGATTGGAACACTGAAGGGACCACTGCATGGTGGTGCCAATGAAGGGGTGATCCACATGCTGGAGGAAATTGGTGACCCGAGCCAGGTGGATGCCTATGTGGAAGGCAAATTGGAGCGACGTGAGAAAATCATGGGCATTGGGCATCGGGTTTACAAGGTGCTTGATCCCCGTGCGCCGCATTTGCGCAAGTTAGCGATCGAATTGACCGCGGAGTTGGGTGAGCCGAAGTGGATTCAGATGTCGGAGCGGATTGCGGAGATCATGAGTGAGCGCAAGGGCTTGAATGCCAACGTCGATTTCTACTCTGCGACGGTGTATCATTCGTTGCAAATCCCGACGGATTTGTTCACTCCGATTTTTGCCATCGCGCGGATGGCGGGTTGGACGGCGCAAGTTCTGGAGCAACTGCGTGACAACCGCCTCTACCGCCCACTCACTCTCTACACGGGGCCGCAGACGTTGTTGCCAGTGATTCCACTGGCGGAGCGTTGAGGGTAAATCCGTCTTGGCGGCATGGTGTCGCTGAAGGTGACCTCGAGCGGGTGAGCTGTCTTGGCGATGAAAAAAGTGGCGGCGGCGGCAGGTTGTCACATTTTCCAGTGGTCAGACGCATGTTTTTGCGGCATGGTGCTGTTCCAATTCATTGAAACCTATGGCTAGACCCGTTACTCTTTTTACTGGACAGTGGGCCGACATTCCGTTGGCAGAGCTTCTTCCTCGCGTCAAACAAATGGGCTACGACGGTGTCGAGCTCGCATGCTGGGGTGATCACTTTGACGTGCAACGTGCCCTGACTGAGCCAGGTTATGTCGAGGGTCGTTGGGATTTGTTGCAGCAGCATGGTTTGGTCTGTCATGCGATTTCCGCGCACTTGGTGGGGCAGGCAGTTTGTGATTTGATCGATGAGCGCCACCAGTGCATTCTGCCACCTCACGTGTGGGGTGATGGCGAGGCGGAGGGCGTGCGCCAGCGCGCAGCACAGGAGCTCGCGGATACCGCACGTGCTTGCCGCAAGTTCGTCAACGCGGGTGCTGCTTACATGTCCGCGCAGCCAGCAGGCTCGGGCAAAGCGGTGGTGAATGGCTTCACCGGTTCCAGCATTTGGGGCGCTCTGTATGCGTTTCCACCAACGAATCAGGCGTATTTGCAAAAAGGTTTCGATGACTTTGCGCGTCGCTTTGCACCAATTCTCGACGTGTTCGAGCAAGAAGACGTTTACTTTGCGCTCGAAGTTCATCCGACGGAAATTGCCTTTGACCTTGTTTCCGCTCAGCGGGCGTTGGAGGCGGTGGGTCATCACAAGCGTTTTGGGTTCAACTACGATCCTAGCCATTTGGGTTACCAGGGGGTGGACTATGTGGCGTTTATTCGTCGTTTTGCCGCTCAGATTCACCACGCGCACATGAAGGATGTGTGGTGGGGACACGGCGATGGTTCGGTGGGTGTGTTTGGTGGACACACGGATTTCTGCGACGCTCGCCGTTACTGGGATTTCCGCTCGGTTGGACGTGGCGATATCAATTTTGAGGAAGTCATCGTGGCTCTGAATGACATTGGCTACACAGGCCCTCTCTCGGTGGAGTGGGAGGATGGACGCATGGATCGTTTCCATGGTGCGGAAGAAAGCTGCGCCTACGTCCGCGGTCTGGATTTTCCGGTTAATCGGGTGGCGTTCGACGCCGCGTTTGATAAGTCGAATCAGTAATTCTAAGTCAACTACACATTTTTACGACGATGTCAGTTAAAGTTGGAGTTATTGGTGCGGGCGGCATGTTGCAGTATCATGCAGCTGGGTTTCGTCAGGCAGGAGCGACCATTGTGGCGGTGGCGGACATGGCGCCCGGCGCGGCGGCACGGGCTGCCCAGCAGTGGGGCATTGAAAAGGCCTTCGATTCGGTGGAGGCGATGCTTGCGGGCGCACCGGAGCTGGAAGCGGTGAGCATCATTGTGCCAAATAAGTTTCATAAGCCTCTGGCGATTCAGTGCCTGCAGGCGGGCAAGCACGTTTTTTCTGAGAAACCCCCGGCACTCAATGCCGCGGAGGTTGAGGAAATGATCCAGGCAGCCGAGGCGGCACAGAAGTTGTTGATGTTCAATTTCAACAATCGCGCGCGGCCGGAGTCGCAGGCGATGATGCGTTACATCGAAGCCGGAACAGTGGGCACCATTCAATCGGCTCAGGCCAAGTGGATTCGCCGCACTGGCATTCCAGGCTTTGGCGGTTGGTTCACAACCAAGGAGCTTTCGGGTGGAGGGCCGCTGATCGATTTGCTGCACATGGTGGATCTGGCGATGTATTTCATGGGTTATCCGGAGCCGGCGCATGTGCTTGGTCAGACTTTTAGCGATTTGATTACCGATAAGGGATTCAAGGGGCCGTGGGGCATTCCCGATCGCGTCGGCGGGGTCACGGATGTGGAAAACGCCGCCCATGGTTTTGTGACGTTCAAGACCGGTCAGGTTTTGTCATTACAAGTGTCGTGGGCTGAAATGATCAAACGCGAGGAGGTCAGTGTGGTGTTTCAGGGCACCAAGGCTGGTGGCAAGGTTGAGCGTTTGTTTGGCATTGATGGATTGGATGACACGGCGATTGACACTTGTGAGCTCTATGTGCAGGAAAATGGCAATAGCGTGAACCGCAGCATTGTCACTCCCGCTTGCGCGGACATGGGACGCAGCGCCTCAGCGGCCAACTTCATCGAGGCCATTGCTGGTGTGGCGGCACCTCTCAACACTCCGCTGCAGGCTCTGCGCTTGATGCAGGTGATTGATGCGATTTATGCATCTGCTAGCCAAGGCAAGCCGGTGTCTGTGGGTTAATTCTTCGGACCTTGGGTTATTCCATGGATTGACCGGCAGTTCTACGACAAAGCTCCCACGCCACGCGCTGTGGGAGCTTTTTTCGTGAATTGTGTGGCCCTTGTGGATTGGAACCTTTCTGGACTAAGACCGTTTGGATTAAATCCAACATGGAAACAGTCATAGCTGGTAAAATCCCACTGGCGATAATCCCCACTGGAAAAAATTAAATCAAATTTTGGGCAGCAGCGCGAGCAACTCATCGTGTGGACGCGGAATGACGTGCGCGGCGATCAGTTTGCCAAAGGCACCCACCGCCTGTGAGCCAGCCTCAATCGCAGCAGTGACAGCCGCGACGTCGCCACGGATGATCACAGTCACATAAGCGGCGCCAATTTTTTCTTTGCCAACGAGACTGACGTTTGCGGCCTTCAACATGGCGTCGGTAGCTTCCAGAATGGCAGTTAGGCCTTGGGTTTCGAGGATGCCGATGGCTTGTGCGGATGAACTCATGGTGGTGGTAGTGGGTGGTGGGAAGTCAGTGGGTAATAGTTGATCACGTCCACCGTAGAGGGGATTGATGGCGTTAGCAAAATGAATCATTGGGCTAAATTCGTTAGCCGGATGAGCAATGAGGTGAGTGATGAGCTCGGGCACGCCCAATCGCGGAGCCAGCTCCGTGGCGGCATCGAGTGCCACGCGTAATTGCTCGAGCTCGCCTCCGAGGCGAATGAGCACGCATTCGTTGCCCACGCCCTCGAAGCCGAGAACTTGCACGGCAGCAGCATTGGCGGCTGCCTGCGCCAATAGCGCGGAGATGCTCAGAAATGGAGCTTCGATCAAGGCGATGCTGGACATGGTCGTCGTGGCAAAATGGTTGGCATCAACACATCACTATGCGGTGGTCTTGTGAGAAATGCAGTCGGTTTAGAGACGAGACGTGCGTTGTTGTAACTCATGCATGATGACCTCGACAATTCGTGTCAGCTCAGCCGTTGCACGCTCTGCTGTTGCCACTTGGCAGTTACCATCGGCCGCACGGCATTCAATCGCTGCCTCGGCGAAACCGCTGTTTGCGAGCGCGCAGGCCAGTTTTTGTCGCAATTGCGAGATGATCGCTTCCTCGCCCGGCGACAGTGGAAAGCGTGCATGTCCGGCCTTGAAGCCCCGAAGCTCGTAGCCGCTGCGGAAGCCCTCGGGAAAGTTTGGTGCTTGAACCATCAGGGCAAAAATATCGAGCAGTTCGAACTGCAATCGGCGCGCCTGAGACCAATGACCCGTCTGCGCAGCGTGGTAAAGGCTCATCACAATTTCTGGCACCACCCCCGCACTGGAGAGCGTGCCGCCGTCGGCACCCATGAACATTCCCGTGCACAATAGCTCTTCCCAACCAATCAACACCGAGAAATCCGGGCGCAACGGCTTGATCATGTGAAGTGTTTGCTGAAAGCGTCCCATGTCCTTCGACGTGTCTTTCGTGCCAATGATGCGTGGACAATCCTGCGCCAGTCGTTGCAGCACGGGCAGGGAAATTTCGTTTGCAAACAAAGGGATGTTATAAACGACGATGTCGATCGGCGATTTTGCTGCTAATTCGCGAAAATATGCCTCGATGCTCTCTTGACTGAGTTTGTAATAGTAGGGACCCGTGATGGAGACAGCACGGCACCCCAGGTCGGCGCAGTAGTGGCACATTTCCAGCACTAAATCGACATTCGGCTCCGCAGCCCCCGCTAAAATCGGCAAGCCGCCGGCATTTTCGCTGACAATTCGCACGACCGTGCGTCGCTCCTCGTAGCTCAGGCGAATAAATTCACCCATGCTGCCATTCGGATAAAATCCAGAAACACCCTTGCCCCGCAGCCAATGAATGATCCTCCGCAGTTCGTCTTCATCGATACGCCCCTTGGCATCATAGGGCACGATGTTAGGCACAAAAATTCCAGTTAGAGCGGCGGGCATGAATCAACAAAAGAACATCGCAGATACTCTGACAAGCCTAACATGCACGGGAGTGCGATTTATTTCACCGCGATTTTTACATGGTGGGCTGGCACTAGCTCCCAAGGGCTCAGATCCACCGGCACAGAGCGCTTGGGGTTCACCGGATCGTAGGTGATGGCGACGCTGTCGCCGATCTGGTGGGCCTCGTATTGCTCCCGCGTGGTGCTGATGCTGGCTTCATGACGCTGATTCTCCACCTCGTAAGAGTAATTGACCATGTAACGCGCGGCACCTTTCGACCCGCGCTGGATGCTCATGGCCTCGATCCGTCCCATCGCTGCGGTGCCGTGTCTGATGAGTTGCTTGCGCCGCCATGGATCGATGTAGAGCACATAGATGAACACCCCGAGGACTCCATTCCAGAAAATAGCAATCAAGAAAAAGCTCCCTGTATTCGCAGGGAAGAAATGGCCAGGCTCGCGGTAGTCCGACACGTATTGCGGGAGAATGCTCAGGTAAACGATGGGCATCGTCCTACTTTCGCGCAGTTGCTGGTAGATCGCTTGATCAATCTGTGAATTGCCTGAGTATTCGGTTAAATTGTGAGTGAAACTGTAAGCAACTTTGTAGGTTGCCCCGCCTTTGGAGCCTGTCTGAGTGGTTTTTTTCAACACCCGTGCCTCGGATTGTTGGCCAAAGATAGCGAGTGCGAACTTGCTCAGCAACAATAGCAATAAGCCAAGCCCGAGCAACGTGTGCGGCAGGACAAACAAGCGCACAAAGATCAGCCCAATGAATCCAGCATTTTTGCGACTGCGAATCTGACGGGGCGGAGAGCTAAGGATTTGCAACATGGATGGGTTAATTTGTTGAATCAATGCCAATGAAACATGAAGGCCGCGGGCTGATCGATGGCATCGAGCGTTCATGATCGCCAAGGCACGGTTCTGACTATGGCTTTGATGCGATGTTTAACAAGCATTTCTGCCATGTTGATTGATGGTTAGTCGCAGAATCGGACGTGTCATTTTCAAAATGACACGTTGACGCGCGCACCTCGCTTTGGCGCATCGACTCAAGCATTACAGCCAACCATGAAAATCGTGCTTGCGATTAAAACACCAAGTTAATAGGTAGGAGCATGAAGGTATCCAATCGCACAGACTATGCCCTGCGTGCGCTATTCACGCTGGTCGAAGCAGGTGAGGCAACGCTGACGTCTGCGCGTCAGCTGGCAGAGCGAAATGACATCCCCAAGAAGTTTCTCGAACAAATTCTCGTGGAACTCAAGGCGAACGGTTGGATTGAAAGCGTTACGGGTTCGAGCGGAGGCTATCGTCTCGCCAAACCAGCTCGAAACATCACCATGGGGGAAGTAATTCGGCACTTTGATGGCATCTTGGCACCGATTGCGTGTGTTTCGGTGACTAATCACAAGTTTTGCTCCCAGGCTGCTGTGTGCCGATTCCGGCGTTTGTTTCTTGAGGCACGCAACAAGGTCGCTGCCATCATGGATCACGCGGATTTGGAATCGGTGTATGCTGGAGCACCTGTGGCAGCGGAAGAAATATTTTCGCAATCACTGACTGATGGCGGTGGCATCTGACGGCGAGGAGCCGCGGATTGCATGGGTGAAGGCCGCATGCGGTGTTATCTAACTTTATTGTTTTTTGTTGACATTTATCGCCTACCGCTTAAGTAGGTATTTGTTAAGCGTGTTTTGCGCTAAACAACGCGCGCCTACCAGCCGACTGGTGGCCTGCGAGCGGGATGCTTTCTTCATCGGCGTGCGACAGATCTGTGCGCGGAAGTTGTTATCGAGCATCCATCCTCGTCACGAGATGCCTGATCATCTCCACCGCTCGACCCCCACCGGAGGGCAATCACTATCAAGCTAACCTCTAACACTAGCGTCCATGAAACCGAATTCTCATTTCAAACATTTCCATCATCGTTCCAAACAACAATTCATTCATGTTTTGTTATTTGCGTTATTGTCTCAAGCATCGCATTCCAACGCCGCCAGCGCCAAATGGAACGGCACGGCGAACGCACTGTGGAGCGATACCGCGAACTGGTCTGCCTCTCCTGTGCCGGGGGCTGCTGATACCGCCACATTTGATAACGCCGGCAACGGCAATACCACGATTGACCTCGGTTCTGGGGTTGCGGTTAAATCGATTGTTTTCAGCAATCCGGCGGCCGCTTACACACTTGGCAGTGGAAGCGCCGGTAGTCAAACCTTGACCCTTCAGGATAACTCGTCCGTCACCGTTAATTCCACTGTCAGCAATCCACAGAGCCTCAACGCTCGTGTCGTTTTGGGTCATACAGGCGCAGCACAAACGACGACACTCACCAACAGTGCGACCACATCATTGACCCTCGCTGGTCCCGTAACCGGAGCCGTGGGAAGCGGAATCAAGACATTCAATCTCGTCAACACCGGTGACGTTACGATCACTGGTCTCATCAGCAATGACGCCAGTGGCACTGTTCGACTCATCAAAGATGGCAACAACACGACAGGCAAAGGCAAGTTGACACTGACAGAAGCAAACACCTACACGGGTGGAACCACAGTCAACAATGGCATTTTACATCTGAATCACAGCGCCGATTCTCTGCCTGCGATCAAAGGAAATGTATCAGTCAATTCCTTCAAAAACGCCGCCAATGATCGAACTGCTGTGCTGAGTCTGGGTGCCAACGATCAACTGGAATCGACAGCGGTGGTTTCGCTTGCCATTGGGGGGAATAACTCGAATGTCAGTGAGTTTTCACTCGGGGGGCGCACCCAGACATTGGCTGGCATCACAGCAGGGATCTCGTCCGGCAGTGGTGGCACGACTGGCCGCAACATCATTGAAAATGCACGAATTGGCGAAACGGGATTGGGCAATGGTGTGTTGACCTTGAATCACAGTAATGATGTCACGCTCGGCACTGCGGCTTCCGCTGTTCGATTGGAAATCCGCGATGGTGGCTCAGGCACGTTTAGCTTGGTCAAAGACGGGGAGGGCACTCTAAGCTTAAATTTGTATGCCGCATCCTACAGCGGTGGATTCACATTGAAGAATGGTGTGGTGCAAATTGCTGGCAGCAACTCGATCGGCTCCGGGGTTCTGACACTTCAGGGTGGCACATTTTCCTCGGCAAACGCCACCGCCCGCAGTTTTAACAGTAACGCGTTGAAGTTTGATGGCAATTTCACTCTGGGGAACCTGACAAATAGTGGAGATCTTAGTTTTGCGGGTGCTGCCAGTCTGACCGGTGATCGCCAGATCACCATTGCGAGCGCCGTGAATCTGACCGGCGTTCTGAGTTCAAGCGGGGGAGTATTTGGCTTCACGAAAGCCGGCAATGGCACACTAACCCTCTCAGGCACCAACACGTATTCCGGTGCCACCACCGTTGTGGCAGGCTCGTTGTTGATTGATGGCAATCAATCTGCAGCGACGGGGCTCGTGACAGTGGCAAGTGGCGGACTTTTGGGCGGCACGGGCACGATTGGCGGAGATTTGTTGGTCAATGGCAAAATCGCGCCGGGTAGAAGCAATGGAACGTTCACGGCTCTCGGTGCGGTAACCTTGGAGGCGAGTTCCGAAATTTCGATCAGCCCAACAGACTGGTCGGCTCAGGCAGGAAAACTTGCTGCTGCTTCGCTCCAAATCAACGCGACCGCCGCCAACCTCTTGGTCGTGCGTGTTAACGGTGCAGCTTTGGCAAATTTCACGGAGTCAGCCAAAACTTTCCTGCTCGCGACCGTGACTGGTGAGGTCGCAGGACTCATCAACACACCGGGGAGCAAGAATTACCAAGTCATCGCGTCTAATTTTTCCACTTCGCCCACCGGCTCGTGGTCGTTACAAGTCAATGGCACCAATTTGGAGCTCAAGTATGAACCCAGCGTGGGATTCACCGCTTGGGTGTCCGGGTATTCGTTGGTCGGGAGTGATGCCACGGCCGCTGCGGATGCTGATCAGGATGGATTGCCCAATGCCATCGAATTCATAGTCGGCGGGAACCCCAGCAGCGGAAATGATGCGGGGAAACTACCCTCAATTCAGAAATCGGTGGATGGCGTGGATTTCGTGTTTCGGCGCACCGCTGCGGCGGCAAGTCTGAACATCGTCGTTGAACATTCAGCGAATCTTAGCGGTTCATGGACGTCGGCGATCGACGGAGTGAACGGTGTGACCGTGTCCACCAGCGCGGGTTTTTATGGCGAGGGAGTTGACAAAGTGGTTGTCCATCTTCCGACAAACGACGTGAGACATTTTGCTCGGCTGCGTGTCGATGTGCCCTGAACCCTCATCGCTAGCCAGTCGTCACGCTCTGCTCGTGTGTGGATGCACACGAGCAGGCACGAGCCATGGCAAGAATGACGTGTGGTTGGCGGATTAGTGACGTGGATTGCTCAAGCAATCAAGCTGGTCTCGGAGTGATCGGCTATTTCAGGTCGCAGCTGGAGCCGATTTCTTGTGGCGTGCGATAGACGCCTGCCTCGACGCACACGGGGTTGACTTCGAAGAATCATGCATGAGCCACTCCGTGCTTCATAGCGTTCGAGAGAAATCATGGATGGATTCGAAAAAAGATATGTTTCGGCCTGTTGAATGTGGCCAGGCTCAAAACCACATGGCGTGATCTTATTTCATACAGATCAATTTAAATCAAGAGCAATAGCTTGATTGACGCAGCTATCAACACGATAAAGATAGCTATTTTCGACAAAAAAACTGGATAAAATTTACTGCCACAACGTGAACCCAAGAAGCCAAAAATTAATGCGGTGATTGACATCCAAATTAAATTTGATGAATGGCTGGAGGCACGACTTAAGCTTCCAAACAGACCTGATAGCGAATTGCAAAGGATAAAGAATGCTGTGGTTGCTGAGATTGACTGGATAGTGCCCCATTTATTAAAATATAGGAGTGGCGTTAGAAAAATGCCTCCACCCGTTCCAGTGAGTCCAGAAAGCAATCCAATGATACCGCCCGATGTGATTGCAATGAGCTTTTTGGGTTTAATTACTGGTAAGGTCTCGGACATCGGTGATGAAAAGATTCGAAATGCGGAAATCAACAAGATGATGCCCATTAAAATGCGAAAATGTTTTGTTTCCAAAATGAGATTTGATCCAACAAATGCAAAAGGAATGGATAGAACAGCAAACGGCCAAAACTGATTCCATGAAAAATATCCCGCACGCCAAAAATTATATGATGCAATAGATGAGACGACAATATTCATTATTAAAGCAGAAGGGCGTATTTGTTCAGGCAAATAATTGGCTAAAGATAAAATTGCTATGTAGCCGGATGCTCCTCCATGACCGACAGATGAGTAAATGAAAGCGAAGAAACCGATCCCAAAAAGCAAGTATGCATTGATTTCCATGTGTGATTTACAGGTTTGTTTATGTCAATTTACATGCTACGGCTTCGTCATAATAATCATCCCGAAAAACTCGTGATAATGATGAAAAATCAGCGTCGCGAATCGCTCCGATCGCGCGTAGTCCGCTGATCAACCATGAAGTTTTGTCGCTGCTGGGTCGATTTATTTCATCACCGTAGAATAGATGAAAATCACTTACTTCACTTAGTCCGCCGTAATACGAAAAAGAATGATTGTAACCTTTTTTGAGAATAGATTTATCAACTCCTATGTATTGTTTAAGAGAGAGAATCTCAACGATATTACTATGGTTTTCAATGTTCTGGCAGTATTCACATGCCTCCAGTAAAGCTGCGCACAATCTAATAGCTTCATTTTTTCTATTATTTATAAAATAATTATTCATCAGTAATACTTTTTCTGGATGACCAAAGGAAATATCTGAGGAAACCGCAGGGCACCAACCTTCACCCGTTTCGGTAGTGAGTGAGTTCCATGGTTCTCCCACACAGTATCCGTCGATATGGCCGGATCGTAATGTGCTTGCCATGACAGGAGGGGGTAGAAAGATGATTTCAATCGGATCGCGATTTGGAAACACGCGATTACGGCGAAGCCATTGATGCAATAATAGATGATGAGATGAATATCGGTGCGTTGCTGCAAATGTGATGGGTCGGTGTTGTTTCCAATCACTGGCAAATTGAGATAAACCGTTACCGTTCTTAATCAGTTCCAACGGAAGTCTGTTAGATAAAGTGATGGCATTACCTTGAGCACTGAGGTATAAGGGCACAGTAACATCTCGTTTTCGTTGATCAGTTTCGGTTGCTAAAAGAAAGGCCAACCCTGCAATCGATTGAGCGGCTTCGAGTTGACAGTGATAGAATTTATCGCGAATGGTGGCCCAACCAGGCTCACGACAGATTTTTACAGTTAAATCGTATTTTTGAAATAATCCCATTTCATGGGCGACTACAACTGGGGCACAATCGTTGAGAGGAACATATCCAAGTCGTATTGCTTTTGCTGGCACATGAGGCGACATGTTTTCATGTTAGCTGATTAAATGCCAATTTTACTTATGGCATATAAATTGCTGTTAATGTTATTCATTTTTTACGTTGATGACTGATTTTTTACCAGATTTTCGCCAAATAAGAGCATTTGTCGGAATTATTAACGAGGGTAGCTTTACTATTGCTGCAAAAAAATTAGGACTTACCCAATCAGCGATTAGTCATTCTCTGCGTGCCTTAGAAGACCAACTTGATTGTCGACTTGTGGATCGCATGGGAAAAAAAATTCTTCCGACGAATGAGGGAGAATTATTTTATAAATATGCGATTCAAATCATGGATTTGCTGACGCGCTCTGCTAGAGAGTGTAATGATTTAAAAAATATTCCACAAGTGCGATTACGCATTGGGCTACCAAATAGTTTAGCTCAATACTTAATACCGGATGCTTTGCGTGAATTTCGCGACAGTTTTCCTAGATGTAAGATTAACTTGCATACAGGCGATACGCAGGTGTTACTCGAGCAATTATCGCATAATGAGTTGGACTTGGTCATTGGAATGCAGGTCGGAGTCATGCAGGGTTTGTGGTATAAAAAATTATTTGTTGACGAACTTTTTTTTGTGGTAGCGCCAGGGAACGTATGGGTGAGCAAGGAGGTCATTACAAAAGAGGAAGTTGCCGAAGCAACATTGATCAGCTATGCGCGTTCCAGTCCTACCCACTTGATGATTGAAAACGCATTTCGTTCTCATAATATGGAAATTTCTCAAATGATTGAGGTTCACGACATGCAAATCATTAAAGAAATGGCAAGAGCAGGTCTAGGGGTAGGAATCATGGCCGATTGGCAGGCAAAATCAGAGTGGGAGTCAGGTGAATTGCATTTGATATCGTTAGCATCAGTGCTAGGTGAACCACTGATGCGGACGTGGGGCATTTATGTTGCAGAAGGGAAAGTGCCTACCTTAGTTGAGGAAGTATTTATTGGTGTTGTTTCGATGTTGAGTCAGCATATGAGTTACTTTTCGACTCTTAAAAAGAAAATAAGCCCAATCAGTTGAATTGGGCTTATTGTAACGTGAAAATTAAAACGCAAAATCGAGTTCAGCAGATACACGCGCTGTGTCTGGATACTTGATCTTATCGGAAGTAAAAATTGCTGCTTTGAAAATACCTGTGATTTGTGGAGTAAACTTTTTCGAGAGAACCTGATCAATTTCCCATCCGAAAGATTCTCCACCACCATTATCCATCATAGAATGTAAAGTTGTAGCAGATTTGATCTCATAAAAGGGTAATGTTGTTGCATAAGTGATGTAAGGATTTGATAGTCCGATTCCGCCACCAAGGCGATCAGCGACAAAAACATCAGCAAATCCGTTAAATGCATGTGCAGTTGACAGAGGGGCGGCGAAGCTCGCGCCTAAGTATTCATATCCCAAAGTCAATGTGTGAATTCCTAGTGTTTTGGCTGCGTAAGCATGAAAGTAGCCGGTATCTTTGTCTTTCTGCGCAGACGAACCTTCCGTCTGCGCAGCTGCCTCTGCATATAGATTGAGACCTGCGAGCAACGTTGTGGCGCTGACACCGAATGTGTTATTCGAAAACTTTTTGGCAGAATCATCAAAATCCATCAGATACGCATAAGCGCCGAATGTTGTTCCTGGTTTGATCGTGTAGGCTCCGTTAAGCAATTGAACATCTCCCTCGAATTCGTTAGCAATCCCATTCGATTCGCTGCCAAAAATTCGATTGACTTGATTGATATATGCATAAGTCAATGTCGCATTCGCGAATGAGGTATTGACGATGCTGAGACCATCATAAGTTTGTTCGTTTTGTCTCCAGCCAACATTTCCGACATGTGCAGCGTTGTTAAGAATAATGCGCTGACGCCCCAGTTTAACCACGCTGTCATATGCTGAATATTGCAGGTAAGCTTGATTCAGCTCCGTGGTTTCGGGGTCGGCAATCGTATCGTATTTTGTTCCATGATTTGGAGTTGCTCCTGTAGCTCCGCCATGATAATCATCAATAAGCGCACGACTAAACTCTCCCTCGACTATTGCGCTTAAGCCTTGAAATGCTTTTGTTTTGAAGCCCAATCTACTTCGTAATGAAAAAGCATTTGCTTCATCCAATGCGTTGTTGATATCCGCATACTCGTAACGAGCTCTCAGATCGAGTGTTGGAGTAATCCATCCGTTCAGTATTTTTGGAGGAAATGACTGAGTTTGAGGAGATGGTGTGGTGCGAATTTCACCTGCGTGAGTTGCAACGATGCCCAGTGCTGTCCATGTAATGATTTTCTTCATGATTTAGTCATTTTATTGTGATGACTGCTCTAGGCAAGCTCATGACAGACCAATCGCACTTGATTCACTTAATTATCAATGATTGAGATTACTAGCATGCTTGAACCTTATTCATTTGTCAGACGTGTTGTTGACTGTAATCCATGAGGATGTATCATCTTGATAATGTTCCTTTTTCCAAATGGGCACGCGCTCTTTGATTTGATCAATTACGTAGCGACATGCCAAAAAAGCGGTGTCTCGATGTGCGGACGAGACACAGACGATAACAGCCAGATCTCCGATGAATAATTGTCCAATGCGATGGATGGCGTGGCATTGATTGAGAGAAAAATTTTGTGTCGCTTCGTCAATAATCCGCTGACCTTCTATTAACGCGAGTGGCATGAACGCTTCGTATTCGAGGTGTCGCACACGCATGCCATGATGATGGTTGCGAACCCTGCCTTCGAATGAAACATAAGCACCGGAGGCGGGATCGTCTGACATTTGACGAATGATTTCGATGTCACACGGATGTGTGATAATTGAAAATGTATTCATGGCATGATACTACCCTCCAGAAAACGGTTGCATGAAAACGAATTCGTCATTCTCATCAACGGCTGTGTCCCATGAGACGAAAACTGAGTTTTTTGCTACACGAATCATGCTTGGATCAATAGGAAATCGGTGCAGGTAATCTAGCTCCATGTAGAGACCAATGGCGGTGCGAGCAAATGTTGAGTAAATTTCTTCATGGCATCCTCTTTTCTCGCGCATCGCTGCATAATAGCAGATTTTCACGGTTACAGACCGCGAGCCAAGTGCATGTTTTTGCTTTGCTTCTAGCCAGTCGTAAGGGGTGTTGATGTTATCAAGTGCAACGGGGTTGTTAAGTTTGAGTATCTTGGGATCCAATGACATAAGAAACTTCCTTGCGCATAATTTCTGATGTTGAATGGCGGAATTTAACATTGTTTGGCATTCCGGTTGATAAATCGCGCAAAGAGGTTCGACTCGATGATCTAAGCGATTGGCGTAGCAAGTCGCGAGTTTTGAATGATCATGACCTTGGATCAATGAATGGATGGTGTTGAAATCAAGCAATAATAAATCGCAGGCAATGAGCAAAATGGGTTCATTCCAATGTTTGATCGCTGAACTCAATGCGTGAAGAGGTCCCTGACTGGGTTTAGCATCTACGATGACGGGGTAATTAAAATCCCCATTCATTTGTGAATCACTAACTGAGAGATAGAGCTCAATTTTCAGTTTTGTGATGACATCTACTAGGCATTGTAAGGTTGATTCTCCGTTGCTCCATCGAAGTGATGCTTTATCGCTACCCATTCTAGAGCTTTTCCCACCCACAAGCAGAAGCGCTTTCATATTGATGTTATCTGATGTCAGATTTCCCGCCTGATTTTTCTATTAGCTGGATCTGCTCAATCACGATGTGGGGATTCATTGATTTACACATATCGTAAAGTGTCAGCGCAGCAACACTAGCGCCGGTTAGGGCTTCCATTTCTACACCTGTTTTAGCACTTGTTCGTGTTGTGCAGCGAATATGTGCGGAAAGATCAACTAGATCGATTGTGATTTTACAATCTTCCAGAGGAATGGGGTGACACAGAGGAATTAAATGAGATGTGCGTTTTGCGCCGGTGATACCTGCAATTATTGCAGTGTGAAAAATAGGGCCTTTTTTACTTGATATGTCAATGCCGTCAAAAAGTGCTGCAATTTCAGAGCCGAGTCGAACGCTAGCTGTCGCAACGGCCGTTCGTGCTGTGACCTGCTTGTGTGTGATATCGACCATTCCAGCTTGATTGCGATGGTTGAGATGGGTAGTCATGATTTACTGAAATAAGGATAAATTGAAAAAACTTCAGATGAGTCACAGCCATGTCGAGGAACAGCTGCAATGCCGAATGCCGCATTGCAAGCAAGAATGTTGCCAGAATTAGTGAAATTCATAGCTTTGATCGATCCATCTGCATTCTTTCGCACAGGAAGTAGTAGTTCTAGTGATTCATGCGGCCTGATTTGATGTGAGAGCGCGGCGACATAACTGCTCAATGGGCGACCTTCAAGCATCTCCAGAAATGGCACCACATACCGACAGAAAGTGGCAAATACAGATAGCGGATTGCCGGGCAGAGCCATGATGCATGGAGATCCACGCCAAAATGCCATCGGTTTTCCGGGACGTTGACTGACCCCATGAAAATCAGGGGGGCCATAAAGTTGATGGACTGCTTCTTTGATAAAATCTTTTTTCCCGCGCGAAATACCACCTGTGATCAGAAGTAAATCGCAATTTGGAATGCATTGCTCAAGCTTCGTTCGAATGAACTTTTGATCATCTTTTACATGTTGATGTGTGAATTCGCTAGACTTGGCGAGAATACCATGTCGAAGCATTTCTGCATGAGACAATCGAATTTGCCACTGATCTGGAACATGCGAGATAGGAACAACCTCGTCCCCAGTGGTAATCAGCATGACGCGTGCACGAGAGCGGACTAATAATCTTTCGTAGCCGAATGTTGCCGCAATTGCCAGTTCAATAGGGCCGATCAAAGCCCCCTCCTCAACAGCTGTTTGCCCGGCCTGGATATCAGCTCCAGTTTCATGGATGAATTTGTTTGAAGGTGGATGGTTAAAGATAAAATTGGATGAACCGACGCCTACGCTGAATTCTTCATATGGAACCAAACAGTCACATTCTGTTGGAACAGGTGCGCCTGTCATGATTTCACATACATGGCCTGGAGGCCAGTATTGAGGAGCTGCCTCACCAGCAGAGATACTCGCGGAGATAGGGTATAGGGTGTCACCTGATCTAAAACATATTCCATCCATCATGGCGCGTCGGTATGCGGGATGGTTTCGATCTGATATGATTGGCTCTGCCAGAACTCGATCATATGATTGGCGTAAGCTGACAGTTTGATGTGTTCGAGTTACAGCCGCAATGCTGAGGCTGATGATTTTTTCCGCCTCGGCGCATGTAATCAAATGTGATTTCACAGTTTTTCTAGCGTATCTGAGATCTGGTATTACTCAATGCATCGTTTGAGATGATAAGATGATTTTTGTTCATGCGTGTCATGTCTGAGGTTCAGTTGTCCATTTATTCTGTTTTGAGATTTGGCATAAGTTAAGCTGAATCGTTGAGTGAACCGCAAAATAAATATGAATGATTTAAATGAATTATGCCGCCGTGATTTCATCGTAAAATCAGCCAAGACGACAGCTCTCGGATTGCTAACTGCTGGAATGCCGAGCGGATGGCTAGCAGCACAAGAAGTGCTGTCGTCACCAGAGGTGTCAAAAGTCAATTTTGGTATCATCGCGCTCACCGATTGTTCGCCTTTCGTCATTGCCTATGAAAAAGGTTTTTTCAAAAAATATGGCATTGAGGCAACGATTACCAAGGGTGCCAGCTGGGCGTCCATACGAGACTCGCTGACAAATGGTGACATACAGGCGACGCATATGTTATTGGGCATGCCGATCGCATCGACGATGGGTCTGGGGGGGGCTCCGAAAAAAGAAATGATCGTGCCATGGATTGTGAATCGCAATGGGCAATCGATTACCTTAGCAAATTCACTGAAGGGCAAAATATCTTCTGATCCCAACGCATTGAAACCTCTGGTATTGGATGCCAAAGCGAAAGGCAAACCGATGACGTTTGCGATGACGTTCCCACCTGGGACTCATGCCATGTGGTTACGTTATTGGTTGGCTGCTGGCGGCATTAATCCCGGTGACGCTTCTGGTGCTGGTTCAGATATTTCATTGATCACAATTCCACCTCCGCAGATGGTTGCGAACATGAAAATTGGACAAATGGACGGATTTTGTGTGGGTGAACCTTGGAACGCGAAGGCAATTGCTGACGGCATTGGATACAGTGCGATCAACACGCAAGACATTTGGAAGGATCATCCAGAAAAAGTTTGCGCATTTACAGCAGAATTTGCAGAAAAAAATCCTAATACTGTTAAGGCAATACTCAAAGCTCTTCACGAAGCGAGTGTGTGGCTTGACGTCATGGAAAATCGTGCTGAGCAAGCTAAAATTGTAAGCACACCAACCTACATCAATTGTCCACCAGAAGCGATATTGGGGCGACTGCAAGGAAAATATGACATGGGCGATGGTCGCAAAGCTAAAGATCCAAATTACATGATCTTCAGCGATCGCAACTGTAATTATCCGCAACTAAAATATGCTAAATGGTGGGTATCGCAATTGCGTCGGTGGGGTTTTGTGACTGGAGTGCCAGCATATGAGGCTATCGCTAAACAAGTCATGCGGCCAGATATTTACGAAGAAGCCATGAAAGAAATTGGCTACAAGCACGGAGGACACGATGAAAGCACGGAAACATTGTTTGATGGTAAAGTCTTTGATCCCAAGGCAGATTTAGAAGCTTATGTTGCAAGTTTTGACGTAACTACAATCAAAGGCTGATCATCATTAACAGACAATAATTGTCCATGAACCCACAATTAGAAAAAAACCATCGTTTGAATGAAAGTGATCATGTGAAAAAAAATTTTGGATCAGTTTCACGTTCAATCATAACCTGGGTTCGTGGCCTAGCAAATTCAACTATTTTAACAAATGCTGTATTTCCATTTATTGGAATTGGTTGCTGCATTTTGATTTGGATGTTGATCTCAGGTAAGAGCCTTGTCACTACTTCGATTGATGACTGGGGTGACAAGGTCACAGTAACAAAACGAGTCGGCATATCGGCTGATTTGCCATCTCCGATGGAGACATGGCGAGCAAGCATGCCCTATGTGGTTGAGCCATTTGCCAAACGTGGTGAGTTGGATCAGGGAATACTACGCTTTTCTTGGTTATCTTTGAAATTAGTGGCTCAAGGCTACTTGATTGCGATTGTTTTAGGGACACCGATTGGTTTTTGTTTGGGTTTGTCGCGTCGATTCACCATGGCGTTTGACCCCATTATTCAAATTTTGCGACCTGTATCTCCACTGGCATGGTTGCCCTTGGGATTGGTGATGTTTAGTGGTGTAAAATTTGCTGATCATAGCGGCACAATTCTATTTGGCACATCGGATGCAGCAGCATTGTTTACCATTGCGATATGCGCCATGTGGCCAACCGTATTGAATACAGCAGTAGGTGTTAGGGCAGTGCCAGTTGATTACTTGAATGTGGCAAAAGTGCTAAAGCTCTCAAAATCTAAAACACTTTTTAAAATTTTAATACCATCGGCGTTGCCTTACATGTTTACTGGATTTCGTCTTTCGCTTGGTATCGCGTGGCTCGTGATTGTCGCTGTTGAGATGCTCATCGGTAAACCAGGCGTCGGTGGATTTTTATGGCAGCAATACAACGCGAATAGTTTTGCTCACATTATTTTGTCAATTATTACCATCGGCGTCATCGGCTATGCATTAGATCGATTGATGAGCATGATTGAAAAACGCTTTAAGTCCATCTAATGATTATGTCTTCAATTATCAAACTGGATGGAGTTTCTAAAATTTTTGGCAAGGGAAAAAATGCCAGAGCCATTCTTGATCAGATTAATCTCGATGTCAGTGAGGGCGATTTTGTTTCCATCATCGGCTTCTCAGGCACAGGGAAAAGCACGTTGCTCAATTTGATTGCGGGGCTGAATAAGCCGTCTAAAGGGATAATTAGCATGGATGGTCGAGAAATGGACGGTCCTGGACCGGATCGCGGGGTTGTATTTCAAAATTATTCCATTCTTCCGTGGTTAACAGTGGAGGAAAACGTGAAACTTGCTGTTGAGCAAGTATATCCATCTTGGAGTAGATCACAGATTGATGAGCATGTTGCACACTATGTTGCAATGGTGAAACTAACGCCTGCCGCGAAAAAATATCCACGTGAACTTTCCGGAGGAATGCGTCAGCGTGTGTCTGTGGCGCGTGGATTATCCACGCAACCGCGCGTTCTCTTATTAGACGAACCTCTCTCGGCGTTGGATGCATTAACACGATCGACCTTGCAGGATGAAATTAGCGATATTTGGTTAAAGCAAAAATCGACCGTAATCTGGATTACCAACGATCCTGATGAGGCGTTGCTGCTTTCTGATCGTGTGATCCCTCTTCTTCCGACCACTAAAGGGGCTATGCTAGGAAAGGAGTTCCGCGTCGATATTCCGAGACCACGCTGTCGGAATGAAATGCAAACTAACCCAGAATTTTTACGAATGCGATCTGATTTAATTGAACAACTGTCATTAGCAAAAAATAAATGCCATAGCAAAATCGAAAAAAAATTAAAGGTTCCAGATATTTTGCCAGAAGATATTTCTCAAAAACGCAATATTTTTCCATTTGGTCAATTGCTGCCACGAAGAAGATCTGACTCCAATCAAGAATTTATCACCTATTCCACAGATGAAGCTGAATAATCCAAGGAGTGTCATTCCAAAGGCTCCTGTCTTGGAATTATCCAATTTATGCAAAAGTTATCCATCGCCCAAAGGATTTCAATCGATTGTTAAAGACTTTAATTTGAAAATCGCAGACGGCGAAATTGTAACGCTGATTGGTCATTCCGGTTGCGGTAAATCGACGGTATTGACGATGGTGGCAGGGTTAATCGATGCGTCATCTGGCACAATGATTCTTAAAGGAAAAGAAACAGTCGAGCCAGGACCTGATCGAGGTGTTGTCTTTCAGTCACCATGTTTGTTGCCGTGGATGACAGCACTAGAAAATGTGATGCTAGGAGTAAATCAGGTATATTTTTTGGCAAGTAAAATGGAACGATTAGAATTGGCTGAATATTATTTAGCGATGGTAGGACTTGCTGATTCGATGAACCATTATCCAGCAGATCTCTCACAGGGCATGCGTCAGCGGGTGGGAATCGCGCGGGCATTTGCGTTGCAACCCAAAATTTTGTTGCTGGATGAACCATTTGGAATGTTAGATTCACTGACAAAAATGGAGCTCCAGCAGGTTTTACTTGATGTTTGGAAAAGAAACAGGGTTACAACCATGATGGTGACACACGATGTAGATGAAGCCATTTTTTTATCGGATCGCGTCGTGATGATGACGGACGGACCAGCAGCCGAAGTTGGCGAAATTGTCACGATTCCCTTTGAACGTCCACGAGATCGCAAACAGATCATGAGCGATCCGCGTTACCCTGTTGTGCGGGGTGAGTTGCTCGCATTTCTTCATGAGCGATCGCACATTCGGCCATCTGAAGCGGTTAGGTAAATGGTATTTTTACGAGTTAATAAAATTTCAAGGATAACGCGGCTGATATTATAAGCGTTAATCGTAAATTAATCAATGGAATTGTTTGTTATTCAAAGATGGAATTCACAGAAGATCAAAAAGCGTATTTGTCAGGCTTTATGGCTGGTGTAGTGCATCGCGCTCATGTGCCGCTATTGCAGGTTAATCGTGACGGCAAATTCACAGATGTGCCGGAGAATCATCAATCAGTCTATGGAACCCCACTAGAAGACTTGTGCCAAGAGGAGTTAGTTAAGCACGAATTAAATGGCTTAGATTGTTATGATCGCATCTGCAGCAACGCTGAAGCGAAGATTTTTCCGAGTGGTGGAGATGTATTTCGCTATAAATTTCATGGATTGTTTTATGTAGCGCCTGCGCAGGATTCTCTCATGTTGCGTGCTCGGATGGCAGGTGGTTCGATTAGCTCCGTGCAGTTTCGCAGCATGGCTGACATCGCGGAGGCGTGGGGTAATGGCTACAATGATATCACGACACGAGCCAATTTACAAATTCGCGAAATCATGCCAGAGAATGCACCTTTGGTATTGAACAAGCTGGTTGATATTGGGTTAACCTCTCAAGGTTCAGGTGCCGACAATGTGCGTAATGTCACCGCGACTCCAACCACGGGGTTTGATGTGCAGGAGTTGATTGATGTGATGCCTTATGCAAAAGCCATGCACCATTGCATCATCAAGAATCGCGATCTTTATGGTTTGCCCCGTAAGTTTAATATTGCGTTTGATTCAGGCGGACTCATCTCTGTGTGCGCTGATACTAATGACATTGGTTTTCAGGCTGTTCGACTGGCTGAAAATGTCGGCGACTGGCCAGCTGGTGTTTATTTTCGCGTTCAGTTATGTGGCATTACGGGGCATAAACAATTTGCGAGTGACTGTGGTTTGCTGCTCAAGCCCAGTGAGACCATTCCGTTTGCAGCAGCTTTAATTCGAGTATTCATTGAACACGGGAATCGAACAGATCGTAAAAAAGCTAGGTTCAAGTATCTTGTAGATGAATATGGTGTAGAAAAAACGCTCACATTGATTCAGGATCGGTTGGCTTTTCGGTTACGCTATTATCCGTTAGACGGTTGCCAAGCCATGAATCATAAAGTTAAGCATGCGCATCTTGGATTTCACCCACAGAGCGATGGTAATTTTTATGTTGGTCTAGTAGTGCCAGCAGCTCGATTGTCGGCTGATCAGATGCGAGCGATCGCTGATATCGCAGAAAAATGGGGGCGTTCTGACATCAGGTTAACTGTTTGGCAAAACCTTCTGATTCCGCACATCGCATCACATTCAATTGTGGAAGTTAAGAATGCGCTGCAAGCCGCTGGGCTTCGGTTTGATGCGAGTTCCGCAGCTGGTGGCTTGGTGGCGTGCACAGGGAATCAAGGGTGTAAATATGCTGCTGCGAATACGAAGAAGCATGCAGTCGAGTTAGGTGCATATTTAGACAAGCACATTGCCTTGGATATGCCAATTAACATTCATCTGACGGGCTGCCACCACTCATGTGCTCAACATTACATCGGCGATATTGGCATGATGGGAGTGAAAATTAAGAATGCTCAGGGTGAGATGGAAGAGGGCTATCAGATCGTTCTTGGCGGAGGTGTTGATCAAGATCAAGCGTTAGCGCGAGAGGTGTGGAAAGCATTACCCTTCCGGCAAATACCCGCCTTGGTTTTAGAGCTATTACAAAGCTATCAGGCTAAAAAAAATCCTGATGAGACATTTGCCGGTTTCACCAAACGTCACACTGTGGAAGAACTTCGAACATTTGTCTCGCAACCATGAATGCACACATCATTCCACCTCCGGATTTGCCTGAAGATGCACCATTTGACTCCGTGCAGCGTATCTGGCTAAAAGGATTTTTCGATGGGTTATCCGCGATACAGCAATCGATGGAATCCGTTTTACCCGTTGAAATTAAAGTTCACATACTCTGGGGTTCTCAAACCGGAAGCTCAGAGGGATTAGCAAAAAAAGTTGCGAAGAAGTGGAAATCTAGCGGCTGGACGGTTGATCTGAGGTCTCTAGCTGATGTCGTTCTTGAAGATCTGTTAATGATGGAATTTGTAGCGATTATCACAAGCACCTATGGTGATGGAGAAGCCCCTGATAATGCGAAGATGTTTCATCAACAGTTAATGATTGAAGATGAAATGGACTTGTCAAATTTGCACTATAGCGTTTATGCGCTGGGTGATTCGACATATCCGGACTTCTGCCGATGTGGGAAAGAGATAGATGAAAAACTCGCCGTCCTTGGTGCAGCTCGAATATTAGATCGTGTGGAATGTGATGTTGATTATGAAGCACCGTTGAATTCTTGGCTCGCTTCCTTTGTGGAAACGGTGGCAAAATGATCATCCTACAGTATTGCGATGAAAAATCTGGATGCTGGTGAGCTAGATCAGGTGGCGATGCGCACCTTAATTGATGATTTGATCGATAGCCAACAAAAATTACAAACGCCCGTAAAACTGTTTTCTAAGCGAATTCACGGTCAACCCGTTCGCGAGCCAATGTATCGCGATCTCATTCCGCTCAGCAAACCGGATTCCGATGAGCAATATGCCTTTGAAGTGGATCTCGATCGATGCACAGGGTGTAAAGCCTGCGTCGCTGCATGTCACTCGCTAAATGGTCTTGATGCAGGAGAGTCATGGCGCGATGTCGGAACGATTGTCGGTGGCGCTGACTCACCTCATTGGCAACAGACATTGACAAGTGCTTGTCATCATTGTGAAAGCCCCGAGTGCCTGCATGGCTGTCCTGTGGCAGCATACGAAAAAGATTCGATAACTGGGATCGTGAGGCATTTGGATGATCAGTGCATTGGTTGTTCTTACTGCATCTTGAAATGTCCTTTTGATGTTCCTAAGTATTCAGAAAAACGTGGCATTGTGCGAAAATGCGACATGTGTCATCAACGATTGAAGCAAGGGGAGGCGCCTGCATGTGTGCAAGCATGTCCGACACAAGCGATTCGCATCGTCAAAGCAAAACGTCGGATGTCAGCGACAACTTCTTTCAAAGGAATCGATTTTGTTCCCGGTTGTCCGGATCCGACGATCACGTATCCAACGACAATCTATCGCGGAAAAAATGTGCCAGTGAGTGCTCGATCTGTTGATCAAGCGATGCTTCGCTTGGAACACACACATTTCCCATTGGTGTTGATGCTGACATTGACCCAAGCTGGTTTAGGGTTGGCATTTGCTGGTCGAAACTTGTCCTCGGTGTTGTGGACTGGAGTTGTGATTTTTTTCCTAGGCATGGTGGCATCCGTTTTTCATTTGGGACGCCCTCAAGGCGCGTGGCGCTTTTTTTTGGGATTAAGAACCTCATGGTTGTCGAGGGAGATTCTTGCTTTTTCATTAATCGCGCCAATTCTTGTGGTTTTCGCCACTCAGCAGACGATTTCACAGCGGGTCGCATTTTTTGAATCTGATGTGATCCAGATGATTTTTTTGATGTTAAGTGCCATCGCGATCTTCACATCTGTGATGATTTATGTGGATACCAAGAGATCATTTTGGGCTTTTCCAAGCACGTTTCTGCGGTTTTTTGGATCATGGCTCACGTTTATTTTTTTGATAGATTTTCCATGGTTGGCAGTGATGACATGTGCGATAAAAATACTGTATGAGGTTGTCTTCATTTGTAAACATGTTCGACATACGGAGTGGTCACCTAATCGTCACAGTGCGAGGGTTCAAGTGTTGCTCATGCCGCGGGCTTGGATGCTGCGATTGTTATTGGTGGTGGCGGCATGTGTCGTTTTGGGTGACTTTATTTTTCTGAGCATGGTGTTTTTGACATGTGCCGAACTGATTGAACGCACGATCTTTTTTCGTGCTGTCTATGCGCCAAGAATGACAAGTCAATACTATCGATCATGAAGCTTCCCGTTTTCCCTGCAATTAAGGACTACAATGGACCATTTACTGCTGAACTAGTGCAGTCACCAGCAGATTTTGGGCTCGGTCAATTGCCTGCGCGCATGTTGCCTGTTGCGACTACGACATCAATCTGCGGGTATTGTGCCACTGGCTGTCAGTTGCAAATTCACTTGGATTCAAATGGGCAAGCGATCAATCTAACGCCCGCTGTTGGCTACCCTGTGAATCTTGGCATGGCATGCCCAAAGGGTTGGCAGGCCCTTGATGTTCTCGCGTCAACCAATCGTGGCACTGTGCCATTATTGCGCAATGCTGGTAATCAATCTCAAGAGCCGATTTCGTGGGGTGATGCAGCAGATTTATTTTGTCAAAAGCTTAAATCAATTAAGGCCAAGCACGGATCAGAGTCTGTTGCGTTTCTATCGACAGGACAAATTCCCTTTGAGGAAATGGCGTTTCTTGGCTGCTTATTCAAATTCGGAATGGGTTTTGTTCATGCAGATGCCAATACGAGGCAATGCATGGCAACCGCAGCTACTGCTTACAAACAAGCTTATGGCTTTGATGCTCCGGGGTATTCCTATGATGATTTTGAAGAATCGGATGTGATTGTTTTGGTTGGGTCTAATTTGTGTATTGCTCATCCCATTCTTTGGCAGCGTGTGATGCGCAACAAAAGAAATCCAAAAATCATTGTCATCGATCCCCGTTGCACAGAGACAGCCATGTGCGCGACGCATTTCATGCAAATCAAGCCAAAAGGGGATTTGGCGTTATTTCAAGCATTAGCGCATTGCTTGATTCGTGATGATGCGATTGATCATGATTTTATCTTAAATCACACTGAAGGTTTTGAAGAGTATTCGAGAGAGATGCTGGACTTGAGTCCTGTTGCTTTACATGAGGTCATTGGACTTGATGTTGCACAAATTGAAGAACTGGCTCAGTGGATATCCGAAGTGGGTAAGCGAGTCTCCTACTGGTGGACGATGGGGATTAATCAATCGCATGAAGGAGTTCGCGCAGCGCAGGCGATCATTGCACTTTGTTTGATGACTGGAAATATCGGCAAGCCAGGCACAGGCGCTAACTCGATTACTGGTCAGTGTAATGCCATGGGATCGAGAATTTTTTCTAACACCACGACGCTAGTTGGTGGGTATGATTTTACCAATGCGGATCACCGGGCCATTGTTGCTGAAAGACTAGAAATGGATTTGGACTGTATTCCGAGTGAAAATTCGTTGGCTTATGACCAAATATTGGATGCGGTTGATGCGGGCAGGATCAAAGCGTTGTGGGTGATCGCGACTAATCCATTTCATTCGTGGATTGATTCTTCAAAAATGGAGCGCCTACGCAGCAAATTGGAATTTTTGGTGGTGCAAGACATGTATCTGAATTCAGAAACGGCTCGGCTGGCTGATCTTTACTTACCTGCAGCTGGTTGGGGTGAAAAAGACGGATGCTTTATCAATAGCGAAAGACGAATCGGCAGCATCAAACAAGTCTCTAAACCGCCCGGCCAAGCTCTATCCGACTTTCGTATTTTTCGTTTGTTGGCGCATGCTTGGGGTTGTGCAGAAATGTTTCGCAAGTGGGAGTCTCCCGAAGCAGTGTTTCGGTTGCTTGCGGGTCTAACTGTGGGTCGACCATGTGACATCAGCGGAATTAGTGGTTATGAGATGATTGATGCCAGGGGAGGAGTCCCTTGGCCTTGCGCGATGGGGCAAACAGCGGGAACCAAGAGACTCTTCTCTGATGGAAAATTTTATACTGCCAATGGCAAAGCCAAGTTTGTGTATTCGCCGACAACACCTGCGGAAGATTTGGTCGATGGTGAGTATCCATTTTTCCTAATTACAGGACGAGGAACGTCATCGCAGTGGCACACAATGACGCGGACGAATGAGTCGGCAATACTTCGCAAGCTATCTCCGGCTAGACCACAGCTGGAAATGCATGGTGATGACATCAAAAAGCTAGGTCTATGCGATCATCAAGAAGTCATCGTGCGAAGCCGCCGTGGAGAAATTCGTGCGATTGTGTATGCTGCTCCAACAGTTCGAGTGGGTGAAGTATTTTTACCGATGCATTATGCCGAAGTCAATCGTCTCACGCATCCTAGTGTTGACCCGCACTCGCGTCAGCCTAGTTATAAAGCAACAGCTGTCCAGATTGTGGCACCAACTTGAAGAATGCCTCCCGATAGAATTCTAGCTCGTAAACCACCGTTGCCGCTCAGCGCTATTTCAGCACCGGGGTAGCAAGCCTCATCCATCCAATAGCATGGCTTACACTCGGCGACCCCTTCAAAAACACAGGAATTGATTCTAAATGTTTTCCCGATCCACTGATTTAAATCGACATGGCGAGTGATGACGTTACGCCGATAGACGCTCGCGGGAAAGGAATGATTCGACTGACGTTGCATTTGCTCATGTGTTTCCACTGCAAAAAAAGTGATTTGGCCCGCATATTGCTCTTTATACGCGAAAAATCGATCCCCCTCGACCCCCATGCCAGCAACGCATGAAACCGACTCACAGAGTGTCATTTCGTGTCGAAGTGATTTTTTGCCGTGCCTACCAAAGTAGTTATGTTGCGGCGAAATGTAGATCGCTTCGATCGTCATGGGGTATTGCGTATTCATCCGCCTAAGTAACTCATCTCGACTTTATTTGCCACGACTTGACCTCTCAATTCGGAGTAACGATCGTTTCGCCTTAGCCATGCATCACGAATGACACACGATAATGTCGCATCGTCGGTATCATGGCGCAACACAGCGCGCAAATCTGTGAAAGAAGAAGTGAATAAACAAGTGAACAATTTACCATCAGCAGACAATCGTGCTCGATTGCATGAGCGACAAAACGGTTGGCTGACCGAAGAGATGATTCCGAATTCCGCGTTCCATTCATGCGCGATGTAACGTTTAGCCACTTCACCTGGGCAGGTGGGTGGTAGCGCAGAAATAGCTGATTCAGCCGAAATCTGATGAAGTATTTCTTGAAGGCTCACGACATCATCCGTTTTCCATTGATTGCTTTCACCCACATCCATGAACTCGATAAAACGCACGGGAATCTGATAGGCAGACGCCCATTTTAATAGTGGAATAATTTCATTTTCATTGACTCCTCGTTGCACGACGCAATTAATTTTCACGCGGAGCCCGTGCATCAGGGCAGCATGGATTCCTGCCAAAACACGATCTACCTTGGCGGTTGTTCCATTCATTTGCGAGAAAGTTTGCGGGTCAAGAGCGTCTAGGCTGACTGTTACACGATGCAGACCGGCCAGCGCAAGAGCTTCGCTTTGATGGGCGAGTAAAATTCCGTTTGTTGTGAGCGCGATATCATTGATTTCATTAAAGCTGGATATAATGGCAACGAGCGAAGCGATGTCTGAGCGCAGCAAAGGTTCACCACCTGTGAGACGAATTTTTTTAACTCCGAGTGCTAAGGTTGTTTTAACAATGCGGATGATTTCATCGTAGCTCAATAAATCTTCATTAGACAAAAATCGATAACCTGAACCAAATATCTCTGCAGGCATGCAATAGCGACAGCGAAAATTGCAGCGATCAGTGAGTGAGATTCTTAAATCATGAAGAGGTCTTCCTAAATTGTCATTTAACATGCTAGATGTCATCAACATAGCAGATCCCATGCAAAGTCTTGAACAGATGGCAATTAAAATGAGTCATCATGCACGATGCTCATCATCAATCGTGTTATTTTGATTGCTGACGCGAGACAAGTGTGATTTTGCCTGACTATTTCCACCCACATGTGATGGGGTCTCGGAGTGATCGGCTATTTCAGGTCGCAGCTGGAGCCGATTTCTTGTGGCGTGCGATAGACGCCTGCCTCGACGCACACGGGGTTGACAAAGTGTTCCCGCAGGTGGGGAATGTGCTCCAGGAACACAGCGGGCAGATCCAAGCCAATGTGATTGAACAGCACGAGGTGCTGGTGAAGCTGCCCCATGTCGCCAACATGAGGCACGACGGGAATGCCGAATGTTTTGCACATCAGACTTACGGCCAGAAATTCGCTGACACCTGCCACGCGCACGGCATCGACTTGAATGAAGCCAGCGCATTGCACTTGGAGGTAGTTTTTGAAAATGACACGGTTCGGCACGTGCTCGCCGAGAGCGAGTTGCACCGGAGCTATGGCATCCGCCAGGGTCTTGTGGCCGATGATGTCGTCTGGGTGAGTGGGTTCCTCGATCCAGAAGGGATTGATTTCCTTCAGGCGGGCACAAATATCCAGGGCTTGTGGCAGTGTCCATTGCTGGTTCGCATCCACCATGATCCGCGCCTCCGGTCCAGCGACCTCGCGCACGATGCGGGCACGTCGCAAATCGCGTTCGGGATCTGCAGATCCGACCTTGAGCTTCATCGCGGTGAAACCGGCATCAATGGCACGCTGGCAATTTTCCCGGACTTGGGAGTCAGAGTAATTGAACCAACCGACCGAGGTGTCGTAGCCTGGATAGCCGCTGACGATGATATTCTCACGTGAGGCTCGGCTGGAATGTGGTTGAGTGAGAAGAGCGATGGCTTGCTCTTGCGTCAGCACGTCCTCGAGATAGGAAAGGTCAAGCGTTGCCGCAATTTCGGCCGGAGTTAGCTCCAACAATAACTTCCACAGAGGCAGGCCACGTGTTTTCGCCCACAGGTCCCAACAGGCATTGGTGACAGATCCCAGCGCGAGCTGCACCACACCCTTGTGCGGTCCGAGCCAGCGGAACTGCTGCTCATCCGCCATTTGCTTTTGCAGGCGGCCAAAATCCGCCATGATTTCCTCGATGTCGCGTCCCATGAGGCGTTCGGCAAAAAACTCAGCGGCGCGGCAGACAAGCTCATTGCCTGCTCCGAGTGTGAATGCTAGCCCCGTGCCTGTGCGGCCTTTGTCATCTCTCAGCAGTGTGGCTGCATAGGAGTAAATGGGATCTTTATGAATGGCATCTGAGCCGTGGCCTGAGCCAATTGGGTAGCGTGCGTCGCGTGTGGAAATGTGGGTGATCATGGTGTTTGAGTGAAAGGTTTAAGTCGTGTTGGCCTATCGATGGGAATGTGAATCTTGAGCCCGGTGGCGTTGGTTAAGGGTGTTTAGGACATGGAAAATGACAAGGCAGGGTCGTGATCTGGGGTGTGATGCGAGTGTTCATGAGAACCCGGCAAATGGAGGCACCTTTAACGGCGGTAGCCGATTTCTGCACCGCCGGAGACGTGCATGATGTGACCCGTGATGAATCGGGCTTTGGACGAGAGTAAAAAAACGCAGGCATCGGCGATGACATCGCCCTCGGGGCAGTAGCCGAGCGGGTGAATGTCATCGAGGTAACGCGCGATGCCAGCGGGATCGGGCTGTTCCTGGGCCCATTGACGAAGCATCGGTGTCCAAGTTCCCGCGGGGCAAACGGCGTTGACGCGAATGCCATCTGCGGCGTAGTCCAGCGCCATGGATTTGGTGAGGGTGTTCATCGCTCCCTTAGTGGCGGTGTAAGCTGCGTGGATGGATTGACCGATGACACCGACAAGGCTGGAGGTGTTAAGGATGCAGCCCTGGCTTTGTTTCAGTGCCGCCAGACCATGGCGGGTGGTGTGGAGAACGCTTTTGAGGTTGATGTTGAATAGCTGATCCCATTCCTCGTCGCTGGTGTCGTGCAGGGCTTTGCTGGGGGTGGCGATGCCGGCGTTATTGTGGATGGCATCGAGTTTGCCATAATGCGCCAGCACGCGTTCGATCGCGGTTTTAACGTCGGAGTCTTTGGCCACATCGCAGGCGAAGCCGAGGTGCTCTGAGCCGAGATCGGCGGCGGCGCGTGCGGCTAAATCGCCATTGCGTGCGACGAGAGCGACCCGTGCGCCCTCGGCGGCATAGGCCTTGGCGCAGTCGAGACCAATGCCGGTGGAGCCGCCGCTGAGAAAGATGACTTGGTTGTGCAGGAGCATGGGATTAATCGAGGTGATAGAGTTCGCGCGTGTCGGACCAAATTTTTCCGGCCTTGCGGGCATCGGGCAGTGGGCTCTGGCAGGGATCGGTTTGTTTCCACCAGCGCTGGGTTTCCGGGTCCTCGCCCATTTTTTTCATGTCCGCCGCGAAGTCCCGGCCCGTGTATTCGAGGTAAGCAAAGAGATAGATTTTTCCCTCGATCTCGCGCTCGTAGATCGAGAAATGGCGCACCTTGCAGGCCTTGAGTGTGGCGTTGACACTTGGCCACGGGTTGGCATGAAGCCTTCGATACGCCGCGGCTTTGTCGGGCTTGAGTCCTGTGACCCATGCGTGACGTTGCACCGTTGGAGTCGTGCACGATGCCGCACCGAGCGCGAGCAGCACGCCGAGTTGCGGACGTGGGTGGATGTTAGTTTTCATGGAGGTTCGGGGATTTGGACAAACGGGGTTTTGTGGCAACGGGACTTGATGAAGCGGGCTTTTGTTCAAGCGCTTAGCGGAAGACAGCGTAGAGTGTGGTCATCGCGATCAAGACCACTGCGGCGAGAAACTTGTAGTTCAGTAGTCCCGGCCAGCCTGGGTGCTTCAACGAAGCCAGCGGGTGCGGCCAATACAGCTGCTGTGGGTCTTCATTCGTAAGCTTCGGCCAGATGGCGGTGAGGATGCATTGGAGCAGAACGCTGGCAGCGCACATGTAAAAAGCCATCATCAAGAATGGTGTTTTGTAGAAAAAACCTGGCACCCAGTCAAAGGTCAGCGGCCAGCCACGATGAAAAGTCTTTAGCGCAAAAACGCTTATTCCTAGCACAAAACCCAACCACATCGTCCACTTCGCCGCGCGTGCCGACGTCGCAGGCCAGAACACACCCAGCACAAACACGCCGGTGATTGGCGGCGCGAGGTGGGCAATGATGTCATTGACGCCGGTGAAAATGCTCTCGTATCGATCCAGCAAGGGCACGAGCCCGATGCCCAGCAGGATCGAGGCGAGTGTGGCGAATCGTCCGACCCGCACGAGGGTTAGGTCTGAGGTCTTGGGCCGGAATCGCAGCACGATGTCGTAGCTCACCATCGTGGCGATGGAATTGGAGGCGCTGGATAAATTGCCCATCAGCGCGGCCATGAGGGCGGCGGCGAGAATGCCGAGCATGCCCATCGGCAAGAGCTTGCGAATCATCACGCCATAGACTTCTTTGGATTGATAGACCCGCACGCCAGCTGGCGCGAGGATTTGATTGTTACTGTCTTTTGTTGCCACGACACCGGGGCCCAGGATCAGCGAGGGTTCGGTTTGGTTCGGCAGCAGTTGCAGTGAGCGCAAGTCCACACTGCCGCCGGGCAGCAGGCGGATTTTTTGCTGCAATTGCTCGGGCGTAGCCGCACCCGTCACGGCGATCACCTGCTCGGATTGGCCGCCGGGCAGCACCACGGTCTCGATCACGCGCAGCTGGGTGGTGCCCTCGATTTTCCCTTGCTTGATGCTGGTGTAAAGCATGAGTCCGGGAATGATGAAAATGAAAACCGGCAGGATCTTGATCAGCGCGCAGAAAATCGAACCCACACGGGCGTCGTTTTCGCTACGGGCACCGAGCACGCGTTGGACGATGGTTTGATCTGCGCACCAATACCAAATTCCCAGCACCGGATAGCCGAGAAACACCGCATACCACGGCATGCCGCTCGCATCGCCATGCGGACGCAGCATGCTCATGAGCGCACCATCCGTGTGGCCACTGGCAGCCGCACTGCTCGGCTCCAAGTTCGCCAACATGCCCGACCATCCGCCTGTGGATTGCCATGAAAAATAAGTGATCACACAGGCCCCGAGCAACAAAATCACCGTTTGGATCGTCTCCGTGATCGCCACCGCCGCCAGGCCACCGGCAATCGTGTAAACAGCCGTCAGCCCACACATCAGCACGATGCAGGTCCATTTCTCGATGTTAAAAATATCGTGCAGCACCAACCAACCCGTCGCTAGCGGGAAGGCGATGTGAAAAATGATCGCGGCGAGGATGGAGACGATGGTCAGGCAATCGCGGCACTCGCGGCAGTAGCGTTTTTCGAGAAAGTCCGGCAAGGTCGCGACCTTGGATTTCAGGTAAAACGGCGCGAAGAAGAAGCCCAACAGGATCAGGACAAATGCGGCCATCCACTCGAAGTTCCCATTCAGGAGTCCGTTGTCGTAACCCGATTGCGCGAGGCTGATCAGGTGGACACAGGAGATGTTGGTCGCGAACAGTGCAAGCCCGATCACCGGCCACTTGAGTGTGTGCGCGGCCATGAAGTAATCGCCCGCTGCGGATTCTGCATGCTGCTTACCACGGCGGCGCGCGTTCCAGCCGGCCCAACAGCCAAGACCGACAATGCCGATTAGGTAAACAACGATGATGATCCAATCAAGCAGGCTAATGTTCATGTAGGGTTTTTTGGGTTATGCCCGACCTTAGGCGCCCGCCAGCGCCTTGTCTTGCATTTCCCTGCGGCGCATGATATTGAACAAATCATGTCAGCCTCGTTTCCGCAGCCGATTTATCAAACTGGCGGTAATCATTATGAAATCGACACCTGCGAGCCCCAGCGGCAAGCGATGCGCGAGGGAAAAATCCAGCTACACGCGCTCTCGAAGGGGCATTATCCTGGTAAGCGAATGAATTCAAACATCCTGCCGGGCTTGATTCATGCGGGGTGCTGGAATTGCAGTGGACCGCAGGATTGGGGGCTGAATGCGCATCGCAACGAGGGGCTGGAGCTGGTTTTCGTGGAAACGGGAGCGATGGGTTTCGAGGTCGATGGCGAGAGGCATGCCTTGCAAGCAGGGCAGCTGACCATCACGCGTCCGTGGCAGTTGCACAAACTGGGCGATCCGCACATTGGCCCGGGGCGGTTGCAGTGGTTGATTCTGGACATTGGCGCGCGGCGTCCGAATCAGCCGTGGCAGTGGCCGAGTTGGTTGGTGCTCGCCGCGCGGGATCAGGCGGAGCTGGCGCGTAAGTTGCGCCACAGCCATCAAGTGGTGTGGGGCACGCCACCGCGCTTGCGTTTTTTGTTCAAGGAACTCGCGGATTGTGTGCAGATGAAGCAGGGCTCGCGGGCGACGGCGCGGTTGAGTTTGTGTGTGAATGGCCTGTTGCTGGAATTGCTGGATCTGCTCACGGAGCCGCCGGTGGAGGAATCGCTGGAATTGCAATCGCGACGCCGCACGGTGGAGTTTTTTCTGAAAGATTTGGCGCAAAATCCACTGAGCTGTGCGGAGCCGTGGACGCTGGAGAGCATGGCGCAGCAGTGTGGGCTGGGCATTACGGCGATGGCGAAATACTGCCGTGGTCTGGTGAATAGCGGTCCGGTGGCGTATCTCAATGCCTGCCGTTTGGAGCACGCGGCGGTGGATCTGTTGGCGCGGCCCGATGCATCGGTTCTCGATGTGGCGATGCGGGCGGGCTTTAATTCCAGTCAGTATTTTGCCACCCAATTTCGCCGACGCTACCGGCTCAGCCCTTCGGATTATCGGCAACGCAAGGCGGAGGAAGCGTCTCTGGCGCGGGGTTAGCCCACCGGCTGCGTGCCGCGCTCTAGCACTTGGACGCGCAATGGCTCGCGGCGAATTTTTCCCAGGTCCGAGCGTGGAAATGCCGAGCAGGCGGCTAATTGCGTGATCCGCAGGTGCCCGGCACAGTGCTGATGATAACGCTGCAAGGCCTCTGCAATCGTCGCGGTGGAGACTGCGGTGGCCTCGTGGCACAGACATAAGGCGTGCTCGCGGCGGGCATCGGGAACAGCAATGAGCGCGATGTGCGATTCTGGTAAACCCAGCGCCACGAGCTGCGACTCCAGCGCGAGGGGATCGACCAGCTCGCCGAGGATCTTGACGATGAAGTCGCTGCGGCCGAGCACGCGCAGCTGGCCCGCCGGGCTGAGCTCGACACGGTCTTGAGTGGCATGCCATGCGTCGCCGCGCGCTTGCCATTGCCAGGTTCCGTCCGCTCGTGCCAGCAGTTCGCCGCTAAACAAACTGGGACCGCGTATCGATAGGCGATGCCCGCTGTCACAGCGCGTTTGCCAATGCGGCAGAATCATCAGCGGAACGGTGGCGAAGGGTTGGTGCCGCGATTCCAGCGGCTGGGTGGCGATCTGCGATGCGGCCTCGGTCATGCCGTAGCTGGCGAGCACCGGCCAGCCGAGATCGCGGGCAGCTTGTCCGGTCGCTTGGGAGAGGTGACCACCACCGACGACGATGGCTTGCAGAGCCGGCGGCGCCGGGCAGTGTTGCTGCACGAGATCGTGAACCTGGGTGGGAACCAGTGAGGCATGGGTGATCTGCTCCTGCTCCAGCCAATCGCGCGCCGCCTGCGCCTGCCACTTTTGCCGCCAAGCACTCCAGCGGCAGTCAGCTGTGTGGGCGCGGGTGAGCACGCTGAAGCCACCGACGTGCCACACGGGTAGCAGCAGTCCCCAGTGCGATGCCGAGGTCACGCGCAGGTGCGCATTCACGGCTTGGGCGGAGGCGATCAGGCCCGCGCGCTGATGCACAATCCAGCGGGCGCGACCACTGCTGCCCGATGTGGCAAAGGCCCAGGCCGATTCAGCGGAAAAATCAGGTGTGGGCGGGATGCGGTGGGCACCGTGGGCATCGAGCCGATACGCTCCCGCACCCTCGCTCCAGGCGTGCCAAGTTAGCTCAAGCGTGTCCATGTGAGCTGGGGTAGGAGTTCATCGAAACCAAGACCCGTGCCGGCGATTTGCGGCCAGGCTGGTTGCCACGGGCCGAGACTCTCCTGAAACGCATTGGGCGCGTAAAGGTGGTCCGTGCGCAATCCGCACAGCGCGTCCGGGCAGGTTGCTGCGGCGTTCCAGGCGGCCCACGCCTGCCCGAGTGGATGATCCATGGCGCTGGTGACGATGCTGCGCTGGGGCTGGAGTTGGCGCGGTTTGGCCTGCCAAGCGGGTTTCCAGACGGAAAAAAAATCCGCCGGTGCGGTGTCGCCGAGCGCGCCATCCAGTGCGAGGGGCAGTCCGTGTTGCTGTTGCAAGTTCCGCCACAAGGCGGCATCGTAGGGGCAGGGGTCTTCGATGAAGTCCAGGCGTTCGCGCAGTGGCTCCGGCAGTGTTTGCCACCAGTCCAGCAGTTCGGTGGGGGTGGCGCTGCTGTTGAAATCGAGCCGCAGCCGCACCTGCGGATGCGCGGTGGCAAGCTCGAACCATGAGCGGTCGTGGCAGTGGGTTTTGAGCTTCCAAGTGTTGAAACCAGCGGCGTTGGCGGCATCGCACTGCTCGGCGAGGTGGGTGATGGTGGCGTGGCTCGTGGGGACGGTTGCCTGAGCCCAGAGCGAGATGCCTTGCGCGCGTGCAGCGGCATCGATGGCGGCGCAGCGCCGCGCTTGTTGCAGCAGCGGCAGCTCGATTCCGCGACGCAGGGCCTGCAAGTGCTCGGCGCAGCTCGGGTGCCCCAGCTCTGGCCACGGCTGCACACAGGCATAGCCCTCGCCCAAGCGCAGCAAGAAACCCTCGCGCACCCGACGGCTCGTGCGCGCATTGAGCGCGTGCGCGGCAATCAGTTGATAGGGAGAAACCAGAATCATCAGTCCCCAACCCTAGCCCCCCTCGCGCGATCTGACAAGCCCGCCGCTGCAATCCCTGCGCCATCAGACAGCATTGCGGAACATTGCTAGATATCGTGCCATGATCTTTGATTGTATTATTGACCTTCGCGTTTTATCTCGATAGAGCTTTTTAAGTCCACTGTTAAAAAAACTTTAAGTGACCATGAATCGCATCTTCACCACTTTTCTCAGCGCCGCCTGCCTCGCATTTGTTGCTCCCGCCTATTCCATCGAGCTGGTCATACCATATGGTGTGACTTCGATTGGTTATAGTGAGTATATGGGTAGGACGGACATAACAAGCGTGGT
>CAZREM010000004.1:0-31267 GCA_964599325.1 uncultured Verrucomicrobiales bacterium
AGCACCTACAACCCCAGCGGCGATCAGCATCAAGCCATCGAGAAGCTCCTGCTCTCGCTGCAAGCAGGCAACGCCCACCAAACCCTCCTCGGTGTCACGGGCTCGGGGAAAACCTTCACCATGGCCAATCTCATCGCCCGCCACGGCAAACCCACGCTGGTGATGAGCCACAACAAAACCCTTGCGGCGCAGCTTTACTCCGAGTTCAAGAGCTTTTTCCCCCACAACGCGGTGGAGTATTTCGTCTCGTATTTCGATTACTACCAACCGGAGGCCTACATCCCGCGCTCGGATACCTACATCGAGAAGGATTCGAGCATCAATGATGAGATCGAGCGCCTACGCCTCAGCACCATGGGCTCCCTGCTCACGCGGCCGGACACCATTGTCATCGCTTCTGTTTCCTGCATCTACGGCTTGGGATCACCGGACGATTACCAGAACATGATGTTCCCCGTGCAATGTGGCCAACAGCTGGAGCGGGATGCCTTTCTCGCCACCTTGTGCAGCCTGATGTTCGAGCGCAACGACATCGAATTTAGCCGTGGGCACTTTCGCGTGCGCGGCGATGTGGTGGAGATTCACCCGGCCTACCTCGAGCGCACGGCCATCCGTGTCGAGTTCTGGGGCGATGAAGTGGAGCGCCTCAGCAGCATTGATGTGCTAACAGGAGCTGTGATCGAAACGCTCGATTCCCATGTGTTTTTCCCAGCCAAACAATTCGTCACCCCCGCCGATAAGATGCAAATTGCCATGCGCGCCATTCGCAGCGAGATGGAAGCGCGGGTGGCGGAGTTTGAAGCCAAGAATTTACTGCTCGAAGCTCAGAGGATCAAAATGCGCACAGAACACGATCTTGAGATGATGCGCGAAATGGGCTACTGCCAGGGAGTGGAAAACTATGCCCGTCACATCACCGGACGCGAGCCCGGCGCGCGGCCTTACACCCTGCTCGATTTCTTCCCGCCGGACTTTCTTTGCCTCATTGATGAAAGCCACGTGTCGATCCCGCAGATCGGTGGCATGTATGAGGGCGACCGCTCGCGCAAGACGGTGTTGGTGGACCATGGGTTCCGCTTGCCGAGTGCATTGGACAACCGCCCGCTGCGCTTTGAGGAATTCATGGAAATGACCTCGCAGCGTGTTTACGTCAGCGCCACTCCAGGTGCCTTTGAAATCGTCAACTCGCGCCCGGATAATCGCCACTACATCCCGGTGCAATCGCAGCCGAAACGGGCCCATTTTGTCGATCGCAAAAAACTGCGTTACCACGCCAGCGGCGCGGACGAGCCGATTGAACGCTTTGCTGTGAGCAAGCCGGGCACGGCCTTGGTCGTCGAGCAAATCATCCGCCCCACCGGCCTGCTGGATCCGGTGATCGAGCTGCGGCCGTTGAAGGGTCAAATCGATGCCACCATCGCGCTCTGCCGCGATCGCGTGGCGCTGGGGCAGCGGGTGCTGGTAACGACCCTCACCAAGAAAACAGCGGAGGATCTGAGTGATTACTTGCAAAACATCGAACTCAAGGTGCGCTACATCCATGCCGATGTCGATACGATCGAGCGCGTGGAAATCCTGCGCCAGTTGCGTTCCGGAGCCGTGGATGTGCTCGTGGGCATCAACCTCCTGCGCGAGGGACTGGACCTGCCCGAGGTCTCGCTGGTCTGCATTCTCGATGCGGACAAAGAAGGCTTTCTGCGCAATGACACCTCGCTGATCCAGACAGCGGGGCGGGCGGCGCGTCACGTCGAAGGTCGCTGCGTGCTGTTTTGCGACACAGTGACGGAATCGATCCAGCGCCTGCTGGACGTCACCAGTCACCGACGTGAGCGACAGCAAGCGCACAACGAGCAGCATGGCATCACGCCCCAGAGCGTGGTGCGGGGGCAGCAAGAATCACTGCACGCCTATCCCGATGGCGAGGAACCATCGCAGGCCACCGGTCAAGTTGGGCGAGTGGCTGAGGACAACGGCCTGGCAAACGAGCGCCTGCTCATTGAGCTCGAAACACAAATGCGCGAGGCCTCGGCGCGGTTGGAATTCGAGCTCGCGGCTCACCTGCGTGATCAAATCACCGCTTTGAAAAACGGCACGACCACCCCCGCTCCCAAGTTGATCTACCAACGCAAAAAATCGTCCAAAAAATAAACCAGCGCTGCAGCGCGCCGTCCATCCCGCCGGGGCGAATCACTCAGCGACCTGAATTTTTTCCGCCAACAACCGTCCCGCACGGCGGCGCAGGGTCCAGTTTCCCGGAAGATTAATCGCCGGAGCGCGGGCGGCTGGCTCCAACAGCGTCAGTGCCTGCGCGATATCGCGCTGACTCGCCGCAATGCCCAACTCGACCAAATAAGCGTGCAGCACTGCCGCCTGCAACGCGCGTGGCAAAACGCGCAACTGGCCCAGGTGCAGGCGGCCTTGTGGATCGCGGCAGTGACTGTTAGCCACGGCCCACTGTTGCACCTCCAACAAAGCTTGCTGGGCCTCGACTTGACGCAAGAGCAGGGGAGTGATGTCCCGCTGCGCGATGTCCGCCAGCAGGGGCATGGCTTGCAGCCGCAGCCGATTGCGCCACACATCTGCCACCGCATTGCTGGCATCCTCGCGCCACGATTGACGCATTTTTAGCAAAAAATCGCGTAAATCCTGTCGCCGCACACCCAACAACGGACGGAACAACCGCAACTCCTGCCCCGCGACATCGAGCCGCTGCACCGCCCGCATGCCACCGAGTCCGTGGGCACCACGCAGCAGCCGCAGCAACAAGGTCTCGGCCTGGTCATCGCCATGATGTCCGAGAAAAACGCCTTCCGCGCACTGCCGTTGCTGGGCCTCGACATAACAACCCAGCCGCAGAGTGCGCGCCGCTTGTTCCAGCGACTCGCCGCAGGCCGCGACCCGTGCCGCGACCTCAATGCGCCGCACCTCGCAGTCCAAGCCCCACTCCGCGCAGCGCTGCTCCAGCCATGCGGCATCCGCATCCGCTGCCGCGCCGCGCAGTTGATGGTTCACATGGCAAACGTGCAAATTCTCAAAACCCGCCTCGCGCAACAAATGCAACAGCGCCAGCGAATCCGCACCCGCCGAAACCGCCACGACGTAGCGCAGCCCGGGGTCGAAATCCTGAAACAACAATGAGGGCAGCAAATCCATGGACAGTGTCTAATTTTACCAGTTGTCAAAGCCCAGCAAACAGCATTTGTTCGGGACGTGAAACAAGAATTTGCCATTCACGATCGATTACTGCGGGGCTCGAGCTGGATTGCCGAGCGGGCGGGCTGTCACATTTTATGGAAAGACCATCCAGAATTTCCTTGGCTGCTGATCGTGCCCGAGGTGCCGGACAGCTGTCGCGATTGGCATGAAGTCGATGCCGAACTCGCTCTCGCCGTGCATCATCGCCTGCGCTGGTGCTCGGCTTGGTTGCAAGATCAATTCCAACCGGATAAAATCAACATCGCCCTGATTGGCAATCAAGTGCCACAGCAGCACTGGCACATCGTCGCGCGCTGGCAGAGCGACTCCGCTTGGCCGGGCACGGTTTGGGCGCAGTCGAGCCGCGAGCCAGATTCCGCACGCTGGAGCCAATGGCGGGAAAAATTGCGGGAAAATCTCGACTGATGGACGGCTTCTGCTTGGATGGACGCATGACGGACGACGATCAAGCTTTTTTATGGGAACTGTTACGCACCCCGAGTCCAACGGGATTTGAAATGCCCGGCCAGCGGGTGTGGAGCCAACACTTGCAGGGGCATGCCGACGAAATCGCCTGCGATGCCTATGGCTCCACTTGGGCGGTGCTGCGAGCCAACGCCAACGCCCCAACCATCATGCTCGAAGCCCACGCGGATGAGATCGGTTACATCGTGCGCTTCATCGACGACAAGGGTTTCGTGCGCATTGATCGCATCGGCGGCAGTGATGCCGCCACAGCGCGCGGAAGACGTCTGCGTTTTCTCGGGGATAAAGGCGAGGTGCTCGGCATCATCGGCAACACCGCGATCCACCTGCGCCGCGATGAATTATCCGGTGAAAAAGCGCCGCAAATTCATGACCTGTGGGTGGATGTCGGTGTGAGCTCCGCCGAAGAAGCGCGTGCTCTGGGTCTGCGAGTGGGAATTCCGGCCGTGTATGCGGATGAACCGGTGGAAATGTTGCAAAAACGCCTGATTGGTCGCGCTTTGGATAATCGGATCGGCAGCTACATCATCGCACAAGTCATGAAACGACTCGCTCAGGCCGAGCAACGTCCGGCTTACAACCTGATTTGCCTCAACGCGGTGCAAGAAGAAATTGGTGGCAACGGTGCGATCATGGCAACCTACCGGCTCCAACCGGATCTGTGCTTGTGCCTCGATGTCACCCACGCCACCGACACACCGGGCATCGACGTCAATAAATTTGGCAAGGTCGTTCTCGGTGGTGGCCCAAGCGTGTGCCACGGCACAGCCAACCATCCGCTGGTGGTGCAGCGTCTGATGCAGGTGGCGGAAGCACAAGGCATCGAGATCCAGCACGAGGCCAGCAGTCGCTACTCCGGCACGGATACGGACAAGATTTTCCACTCGCGCGAGGGCGTGCCCAGTGCACTCGTCTCGCTGCCGCTGCGCTGCATGCACTCCGTGGTGGAAATGGTCGATTGGAAGGACGTGGAATCAACGATCGCGCTGTTGACCGCCTTTGTCGCTGATTTGCGGGCCGAAGATCGTTTCCACCAGACCTTGAGCTGATAAGACAGCCTTCAACATGATGTCGCACCCCACGCAGCAACGGCTAAAATGGCATCGGCTCAAGCCGGTTGCTGGCGTGGTGCGTTGCCTGATGGGGGTTTTTCTGGTCGGATCCTGGGTGACCGCGTGGCTGCCAATCCAGCTGCAAGCTGTCAGCCCGAGTCCCGATTCGGCCGCGCTGACACACCTGGAGGGCTTACGCGATCACATTCCGATCAACGAGCAAGAAACCCGCTGCGCCTTACATCCCGACACGGGCGAACGCAAGCGGGAGACCATTCACGAAGAATGGAAACTGCTGTCCAAGGCGATGTCACGGCAGCAGCTGGAAGTGCTGAGCACGCAACAACGCAGTGAGTTTGCCGCTGTCTTGCTGCGTCAAATTCCAACCACGGCGGCGCAGATCAGCGCGATTTATCCGATCGCGGTCGTCGGGCGGGATGGTGGTTGGCTTGCCGCGCCGTTGTTGGGCTCGTTTGAAAACACCGGCATTCAGCTCAGCGCGGAACAGACCCGCCAGCAACGCGAGCTGTTGCAGTGGATCAGTCGCGAAACCGCGCGCCAGTATCAGCTCATGCTGACAGCCCAGCAACAGCAACTGCGCGAGCAAATGCTCAAACGCGTGCAAGAAAACGAGCTGCGCCAATCGAATCCCGAGCAACTCACCCAACGCTTGCTGCAAGCCTGCGCCGCGCGCGACCCCGCGACGGTGCTCGCCCTGCTCGGGGGCTTGGAGCAGCAGCCCAGCGATTCCTGGCTGCTGGCGGCTCGACTCATCCATCGGTGTTTGCCGTCTGAAAACGAAATCCCATGGCCTTGGAGCGAAATGGCAGCAGCTGGCTGTCTGCGCGCCTGGCGACATCAAGAACTCCCGAGACAAGGGGATCAACCGCCCGCGGTAGAGACCTTGGTTGGCGTCGTGATCGCGGATTCCTCCGAGGAATGGCCGCATTGTTGGAAATTCAATTGGCAACGACAACCAAGCGGCATGTGGAGTCTCAGCTTGCCAAGCGTTTTTTGGCAATTGCCAGAAGCAGAAGAACAGTTGCCGCCGGTCTTAAAACTCAGCAATGGAGAAGAGTCCGCGCTCTATGCCACGCTTTTTCAGCAATCACTCGAGCAGCTGGGCGAAACAAACCTCAGCCAGGCTCGATCGCTCGCCAACGCGGTCGTGCGGTCGCTGCAGGAATCTGATTTCACCCCATTCTGGGCAGCTGGCGCGAAGCCACCGTCGTCAGACAACGAGGAGCTGCCTTTATTGCACCAACGCTGGCATGAACTACAAGGCGAGCACTCTGCCTGCCTTTTTGGCGAGGTCGGTTTTCGCGCCACCGCCCATCACGCGTTGCTCGTCTTGCAACGCTATGATCAATCCAATAGCGATCGCATCGAATTGCAACAACTCTGGTTCGAGCGTCGCGATCAACGCTGGTTCCTCTGCGACGAACCGCCCTTGAACGCGGCGGCGGAACTAACGGAGTGGCATGACAGTCAGGAAAGCGACTGGTCCAAGCAGTGGTCGAGCACCGTGTTCGCTGGCGCCACGCAGATCGGCGGCCTAGCCGATGGACCGTTGCCGCTGGACGAAGTGCGCCGCATTTTTGATCAGTGGCACATGTCGCTCCGGTCTCGTGCGATCAGCGCGCCCTTACGATTTTGTGCCTGCTTCAACGATCAGATGTCATTGCCCAAAATGATGCGCAACCTCGCCGCTGAGAGGTTAAACGCAAAAAACCAACCGGTCGTGCTCGACGTGAGCGCAGAAGGCAGGTGGGCGGGGGTGTGCGTGCAGCGTCGGAGCGAACAAAACAATCAGGACTTCGATCCTCTCTATGTTTTTATCCGAACGGAAAACGGTCCGCGCTTGCTCTCTCAAGTCGAGCTCAAGGTTTCGCTGCAACGCCGCCACGAGCGACTGAACGAGCAAACCCTGGAAGAATTAGAAAAAACACTGCCCGTCGCTGCCGTCGCCGAGCTGCGCATCTTGCTCGATCGACAATTGCAAGCATTGCGCGAACGCGAACCGCAGTCCATCCCACCGCCATGAGTTTCATTGATCCCCATCGTCATCAGGCCCTGAACTTGGAAACGGCTCTCAATCGCATCATGCGCGGTCAGGCTCCTGCGGTGCGGCGCTTGATGATTTGTTTGCTATCGCGTGGTCATTTGTTGCTCGAAGATGTTCCCGGCACGGGCAAGACGACCTTGGCCAAGGCTCTGGCCCGCTTGATCGGTGATTGCACGTTCCAACGCATTCAATTCACACCTGACCTGTTGCCGAGCGACATTTTGGGTAGTTCTATTTATCACCCGGTGACACAGAGTTTTCATTTTCAGCCCGGTCCTATTTTCGCCAACATCGTCTTGGCAGACGAAATCAATCGCGCCTCACCGCGGGTGCAGAGTGCTCTGCTGGAATCGATGGCGGAGGGTCAAGTGACTCTCGATGGCCAATTGCGTCGCCACGAGGGCATGTTTTTTGTCGTTGCCACACAAAATCCCTTGGAGTTTCACGGCACGTTTCCGCTGCCTGAGGCACAAATGGATCGCTTTGCCATGCAATGCACGCTGGGTTACATCAGTGAAACAGAGGAAATGGAACTGCTAGCTGCCCAAGAGCAGTGTCACCCTCTCGCTCAGCTGGAACCGATGTTAACTCTGACCGCGTTAGAACAATGCCAAGACGCGGTGACTTCGGTTCGCGTCAGTGAAGCGATTCGCCGTTACATCGTCCGCTTGGTGGCTGCCACCCGCGAGCACCCCGACATTGCACTCGGCGCCAGCCCGCGAGCATCGATCACCCTAATGCGCTGCGCTCAGGCACAAGCCTTGCTTGAAGGCATTGAGTTTGTGCTTCCGGAGCACATTCGCTCAATCGCTTGCGATGTGCTGTGCCATCGCTTGATCCCGCGCGAGGACATGGACGCGACTAATCACCGCTCTGCGATCGTGAAATCCATCATCTCTGAGCAAGCCGTGCCCCTCTGAATCGCGCGGGGTCGGAGGCGCACCAATCCGTCGCCATATGACAGTGCTGCTGGAGTTTTACGGCCATTTTTAACTCAGTTTTCATGATTTTTTACTGCAAAATTGATTAAAAATACAATGCTATAAGGTTTGACACATTTTTGCAGGTTATTGTAGTTTGCCGACGGAAATTATAAAATAATTTTCTAACACACTTTAATTAGGTGTTATCGTGCTGCACTAAAAAATAGATAGAATTAGTATGAAACCAAAAAATGCAAAGAAGTTCATTGCCCTGCTTGCGGGCGTCATGCCGCTGACAACGTCTTTGGCAATTGAATTCGCCAATAATGATCAATCCATCCAGACAGGAGGAAGCATTTCAAAAGATCTCGACGGAATCTACGATGGAAACCTTTTCGGAGGTTTTTTTGTTTATAATGGGGCACTGACTCTTTCCAATGGCACTCTGACTAATTTTAGCACAAAAGGTGGTGACGGCAGCGGCGGTGGCGCTGGACTTGGTGGTGCGATTTTTGTGAATGCGGGTGCGACAGTCACGTTGAACAATGTCAATCTCAGCAACAATGCCGCTGTGGGGGGCAACGCACTCGCACTCGACTCCAATGGCCGAGTGGGTGGTTCGCTCAACAATCGATTCAATAGTAACGGTGCGGAGGCAACTGGCAAGCAAGGCTCAGATGCTTCTGATGGAACATCATGGCTCAACAACCAAAACGGCTTGAATGGTTACAACGGTCTCGATGGTGCCAATGCAGGTGCTGGCTCTTTGACCATTGGTGGCGTGGGCGGACGCGGTGGCAATGGCGCGAATGGTAGCGGCTCGAGTGCTGCGACACTGCTGGCCGCAGCAAACAATGCTGTCAATTTGATTAAGGCGGTTCACGGTCCAACGGAAACGGCAGAATTTACCGCAATTGCTGCTGCTGCCACTGCCGCTGCTGCCGGTTCCGCGCCGATCGATCCAGCTAGTGCTGCGGCTTGGACAATCTTGGCAACACAATTTACCGCACTTGCCACTCAATCTGGCACCCGCTCGCCACTTGAGATTGCGCGTGCAGTCGCAGATACCACCGCATTGATCGCATTAACTGTCACCTCCGTCACTGAAGGTGTGGCAGGGATTGGTGGTGCGGGCGGCACCGGTGGCAATGGTGGCTTGTCTGACTTCGGAAATGGCGGAAATACAGGTGGCGCCGGTGGCAACGGCGGCAATGCTTTGTCAACAGCTGGCGCTAAAGCGATTGGCGGCAGCGGTGGCACAGGTGGACAAGGTGGCTTTGGCGGATTTGGTGCCGGCGGTGGTCAAGGTGGTAACGGTGGCAACGGCGGCACCCATGGCCCTGCGGCTGTGAGTGTTGACATGGATGGCTCAGCGGGTGCAGGTGGAACCTCGTCATGGTATGGCGGCAATGGTGGCAGTGGATTGGGCCGCGGACTTCTCAATCAAGGTGGCGATGGTGGTAGTGGCTTTGGCGGCGCCATTTTTGTGCGCAGCGGTGGCACGTTGACCATTCGTGGCAATGCAACATTTGAGGACAACTACACGCAAGCCGGCAGCGGTTATGGCGGTGATGATACCACTGCTCCCGGAGAGGCAGGATACAGCGCTGGTGCCGACTTATTCTTAATGAAAGGCGCTAACGTCTATCTCGATCCCGGTGCAGGAAAAGTCATCTCATTCAATGGCAACCCTCACGGTTTCAGCATCTCTGACGATAGCTCGGCGTCACTTTTCAATAGTCCAATCGCAGACGGCCAGGGTGCCAACGTTTCCATCATGAGCGGGTTGGTTGATTTCAATGATGACAACAACTACTCCGGACACACGATCATTGAAGGTGGAACATTGGAAGCCATTGATGGCCAGGGCATTTATTACAACAGCCACATTGAAATTTCAGGTGGCATTCTGCAAACCACGGGATTGTTCACGCGTTATGTTGGTTCTCAGAGCAATAAAATCAGCTGGACAGGTTCCGGCGGATTCTCTGCCATGAGCCCCGAAGGTCTGACCGTGAAACTCGGTAACGGAACGCCAGCGCGCTGGAACACATCCGGCTTTGTGCCAACGGGCAGTGCCTTGATTTTTGGCTCGGAGTATGATGCGGGCAAAGTTCTTTTCACCAACAGCGTTGATTTGAATGGAGCCAATCGGACGATCTTGGTCACGAAAAACGGCAATAATGATCCAACACTGACGGGTGTGTTTTCGAATGGCGGTCTCAACATCGGTGATTCTGACCACGTGGGAACCTTGAATCTCACGGCCAATAGCACCTACACAGGAGAAACAAACCTGCGCAACGGCGTCCTCAACCTCACAGGCTCGTTAGCCAGTGAAAAAGTTTGGATCGCCAGTGGCTCCACGTTTAATAACATCAACACTGGCATCGACAACTCCGGTTTGTCAAGCAACGCCGATGTTTCCAACGATGGTATTCTCAATCTATCCAACGATGATACGGTTGCGACCTACACCAGCACTGGCACTCTCAATGGTCCTGGCAAACTGTGGGCAACAGAATACAAGCTCAACAATGGCAGCGTGATTAACACACCGCTGGGCACTGGCAGCCTCACCACATCTGGCTTGGTGGAACTAAACGCGACTTCTGACGCGTCCACGGTGAATGTCACTCCCGGCAGCACGCTAAACCTGAATCAAGCTGAAGTCCTGAACGACAATGCTGCCGTCACGGTGAACGGAACCTTAAACTTGCTCGCAGGCAATGAAACCATTGACACCTTAGCTGGCACTGGCACGATTAACTCCAATGCCTATCAGCTTTTCCTGCGTGACAGTAGCTTCACTGGCACTCTGAATGCGGATAAAACCAATGTGATCATTTCCCCTGGTGGAAGTGTTTCATTAGGCAATGGCAACACGCAGACCAATGATCTGACGATTCCAACCGGCAGCTCATTGACGATGGGAACCGGTGGTTTGACGACTGGGGTCATGACCATCAACGGCACATACACCGTTCCTGATAGCAGCTTACTCACCTATGACATTCTGAAAGGAATTGGCCAGATCATCGCAAGTTCATTCACAAACCGTGTCGGTTTCACGACCATGGGATTGCTGAACTTCAGTGGCAATTACATCAACCTCGGCAAGCTTGCCCCTGGCAACTCGCCCGGAATTGTGACGATTGCGGGCAACTTCACCAATGTCGGCGATTTGGAAATGGAAGTTGCGTCCGCAGCTCCTGCTGGCGTCGGTTTCGACCAAGTGAAGGTGGGCGGAAGTGTGACAATCAGCCCTGGTTCGCGTTTGATTCTTCAGAAATATGGCTCTGATAACATCAAGGTTGGCAAAGCCTATCAGCTGATCTCGAACTCCACTGGCAACTCGATTGTGACCAATGGAACGTTCAGTCAAATCTTGTTCGATAGCGACGGCACCGCCGGTGCTGGTGCGAGCACGGATTCTGCTGCTTACATCTACAACTTGCAAACGTCGCAGACCATTTTCACGGGCTTAAATCCGCAGTCGAGCACTTACGCTGATTTGGGACGCAACCGCAATGAGCGCGCTGCGGCGGATGCCATTTTCACGAAAGCTCAAGTAGCCACGCGTCAGTTGACGACAAGCGATCCTTTAACCGGAACTTTTGCTTGGAAAATTGTCGATGAAGTCGGAACTGCCGGAACAGATTTGGCTCGCTTCGTCCCAGACTACTACGGCGCGATGGCAGATTTTGCGTTTGTCGGTGGCGATGAAACTTTGCGTCAAATTGCAGCTGTGGACACACGCGTGTCTGGGGTTAATGCCGATTACAGTCACCAAGAATTCGAAACAGCAGACAATGCAAACGCAAATCGAAACGATTACTTTGTTTCTGGCGCGATTGCTGTAAATGAAAAGTTTGGCTTCGCCGCCAGCCTCAATGCGTTTGAAGGAGACATCACATCGACCTTTGGCAAGGCAGATGCCGATGGCATTAGCGTCGCGATCGGAGCTAAATATGTCGTCAATGGCAAATATGTCGTGCACGGCACGCTCGGCCATTCGACGACTGATTACAATCTGACTCGCGCCACGCTGATGGGCACGGCAGAAGGCAACACTGATACCAATGCCTTTATGAGCGAAGTGGGAGTGACCTATGATGAGCCAATTGCCAATAACTTAACGGCTAAACCATACGCCAATTTGACTTGGAAATCGGCAAATACAGATGGCTTCACGGAGACGGGTGCCATTGATCGCTTGATTAACAACGGCTCGGACGCAACACGTCTGACCGCTGATCTGGGCGTCAAAGTCGATTGGAAAGCATCACTGGTCAATAAGCCCATCACGACACAAGCGTTCATGGGCCTCAAGCAGATCATCAGTGATTCATCTGACACGGTGGATTTGACTTTGGTCAACGTGACTGACGTGAACTATGCCATGGATTATGCTGATGATGCTTCAACACTCTTGAAAATGGGCGTGAACTTCAATATGCAAGTGTTAGATGGTCAGAGTGCTTACACAGGTTACGAAACGGATTTGGGTGCTGAAACAACACACAAATTCAATCTCGGCTATCGCATTTCCTTCTAATTGATCACCTTCAAGAGGGTGCATCATTTGTTGAAGTAACACCAACGAGGCGCTGATCACAGGTCAGCGCCTCTTTTATGGCATATGTGCCCGCGGAATTTTTTCGATGGCTCAGTGTGATAATCCCTTGCCTGCGCGATCAAAAGCCGACAGTTTATCGCCATGTCCACTTCATCATCACAGATCGAACAAGGTGATCAATTTTTGCCTAAGTTCAACGAACAAGGGCTGATCCCAGCTATCGCCATTGACGCGAAGACTCAAAGCCCATTGATGATGGCATGGATGAATCGTGAGTCATTGGATTTGACTCTGAAACATCGCGAAGCTGTGTATTTTTCTCGTTCTCGCCAAGAAATTTGGCACAAAGGCGCAACATCGGGTCAAATCCAAAAAGTTTTAGAAATTCGTGTCGATTGCGACCAAGACGCGTTGCTCATTTTTGTTGAACAACAAGGCGGAGGTGCATGCCACACGGGAAAAAATTCATGTTTTTATCGGGCGGTTGATCTGGAAAATCCACAAAATTTGTCCTTTGTCTGATCGTGTTTTCAAAAAAAAACCACTTTTAATAGTTTACTATTGCACAGCTTGTCGATTTGACTATCATCTCCGTCCCGCGCGTGAGTATTTGTGCGTTATACGCAGCAATAACAATTGCCCATGGCCTAATACCTTTTTCAAAATTCATTTACCATTTCCGCTAACATGAACGTGATTCAAAAAATTGAGCAAGAACAAATGAAGCCTGAAGTTGCTCACTTCAATGTGGGTGATTCAGTCAAAGTGCACACTCGGGTGGTGGAAGGTGGCAAAGAGCGAGTTCAGATTTTTGCTGGATTGGTGATCGCTCGCAAAGGCACCGGCATTAACTCATCGTTCACGGTTCGTAAGATTTCCTACGGCGAAGGTGTTGAACGCGTTTTCCCCGTCCACACTCCGCGTATTTCACACATTGAAGTGACAAATAAAGGCAAAGTTCGTCGCGCCAAGTTGCATTACTTGCGTCAACGCGTCGGCAAGCGTGCCACTCTGGTCAAGTCCGCCAACGTGCAGTAATCGTCACATCAAATCGTTTACAAACGATTGCTTTTTTACTAATTTAAGGCGCAGTATTTGTAACTGCGCCTTTTTTATTTATTGTTGATGCCTTAGTCAGTTGTTTGCTCATGATTAAAGATGCCGAATGGCGCATACCTTGGTGGATTGTTGGATTATTAGTGTTGATTCTCATCTCAGTGCTAGCTTGGTGGAATGGACGACATTATGATTTTTTGAGCGCACCCAGCGACAATCAACTTCAGCAGATTCGAACGCAGACTAAAATTGAGCTACAACAGAATTTTATCCCCGCGCCCGATGACAAAGTTGCCATCATCACAAAAAATCAATTAGACACTCCGATCGCCGACCAACAGATCAACACGCAGAAAATGAAAATTAATTCTGCTGATCTTGGCGATTTTGCGGTTTTACCCGCAATCGATGCTTACGCGTGGATCCCTCCCAGTGAGAGCAGCAAGATGGTGGCGTTGGCAACAGAGCTTGAATCATCAGGTCAATACCAACGCGCATTATTAGCGTGGGAGCGGGTGATTGACCATTGCGAAGCAAATCAAGAACAAGGCGAATTGGCCTTAAAATCGATCATGCGACTTAAACCTGGTATTCAAACGTGGAATGTCGATCCCACCGCGTGTCTGCCACTGAATATTGAAATTGCCGGCAACAAGGACGTCCTCACTCCATTAAAACCAAATGGTGAGACTTGGCGCGAACTAATCAATCAAGCAGGTTCAGGCATTTTGCTGCCCAATTTTGTGTGGATTACCACAACACCCTCTGACGTTCCCAATCCACCGGTTCCCAATGCAACCGTTGCCATCACCTTAACGGGTGCACAACCAAAACTCATGCGCTCCAAATCACTCATGGTCTCGATTGCTGCAAAAGATCATATACCTTCTGAACAAATACTATTAGATGCGATTTATAAGCTACTCAGAGACCTCATTCGCACCAATGCTAATTTAAAGGCTCCATTTGCTCCCAACGCGACTTTCAATTCTTCTGTTCTTATTCAGAACGCGATTACACGTCATAGTTGGCAAGAATTGGGACGAACAATGAACATAAAACAATAATTGAGCAAAGATTTTGCTCTTTGTATCGTTATATTGGGGATGCGTGTGGTTGGAAAATTATGCTTTTTAGGTAATCTCTGCCTTTTCAGCCTTTGTCAGGCAAATGAGACGGTGGATGAGCCAACATCACCCATTCCATCACCAAAAATCGAATCACTCAGCAACGGTGATTACAAACTTTCCGAGATTACTTTTTCCGCAAAAACCCGAGAGATCCGCGTGCCTTGTCAGATTAACATGATTGAGGGTTTAATTGAATTCGCTGTTGTTCAAGAACAAGGAAAAACTCACGAGTCACTGTTAGTCACGAAAGTAAGTCCGACTCATTTGAACGTCGTATTAAAACTTCTCAGATATGCATCATCGTCAAAGTTATATGGATTAAACTCGACGGATCCTCAATCAGCTCGTGAAAGTGCGGCCATATCTGATAGCGATCATCGAAAGGCGTGGCTATCCATGGATGTTGAGTGGACTGATGGCGCAACTAAAACACGTTTACCATTGGCTCAACTAATATCAAATGATCACACCAAAAAATCAATGGATCGCATGAAATGGATTTATGGTGGATCTTTGATCGAAAAAGGCGTTTTTATTGCAGAAAGAACTGGTGACCTTGCATGCATCTATATGTCAAATGGTTCACTTATCTTATACGATGGCAAAGGCAGTCACGACGACGAAATCTGGGTGCCGATGACAAAAAAATTACCACCCATTGGAACATCTGTTACCTGGATCATCTATCCAGATCTCGAGTCACAATCAAACAAACAATAGTTATCTACTAATATGAAAAAAATTCTACTAGCTTTGATGTTTTCATGTGTTGCACAGGCGCAAACAAATGAGAATTTATCATTGAAACATGAAATCAAATTAGCAATTGCGCGTGGCAATCAATGGTTGAAGTCACAACAAAAAACTGATGGTTATTGGGATGATGAAGAAACGCCAGCTTTTACAGCACTTGCATTAACAGCAGCGGCTCGTGATCCGGAAATTCAAGGCAAAGACAAGCCCGAATATCTTAATCGAGGATTCCAATGGTTATTGAATCAGCAAAAACCTGATGGTGGAATTTATAACAAAGGCTTATCCGTGTATAACACCGCAACGGCATTAACGGCGTTAGTCTCTGGAGCCAATGAAAATTATGAACCAGCGATTGTCAAAGCGCGTAAGCATTTGATTCAAGAACAATGGGATACCGGTGAAAAAGGCAAAACAGATGGTTTGAATGATGGCGGCATTGGCTATGGATCAAAAAAAGATCACACGGATTTATCCAATACATATTTGGCCATCGAAGCATTGGCACTGTCAAAAAAAGTGATTGAAGACGGCAAGCATGGTGATCAACCCGACTTAGATTGGGGAGCTGCCACTACCTTTTTATCTCGATGCCAAAATTTAGAAGAAAGCAATGATCAGCCATGGGCTTCAAATGATGAAAAAAACAAGGGTGGTTTTGTCTATAATCCAAATGAAAGCAAGGTAACAAACAATGATCCGCTTCCAAATGGAAAGGTTCCATTAAGATCATATGGATCCATGTCATATGCCGGTTTGTTGTCCATGATTCATGCAAAATTGGATGCAAATGATAAAAGAGTCGTCGCCGTGAAAGAGTGGCTTGGTAAAAATTACACCATCAACGAAAATCCGGGATTGGGTGCACAGGGCTTATTCTATTATTACTCAGTCATGGCAAAGGCATTGGCTGCTGCAAATATCGATCAATTACCTCTGGCTGACGGAAAATCAATCGACTGGCGCAAGGAATTAGGTGAGTCCATACTTAGCAAACAACGTGAAGATGGCTCATGGGCAAATGCGAATGGTCGCTGGATGGAATCTAACCCTGTGTTGACGACATCCTATACGGTTTTGGCACTCGAGCAGATTTATTATTCGATGCCACAACGCTAATTTGATCGTTGAGGTTAAATCATTAAGAACTCGCAGATCCATCCACGTGTGCTAGTGTAATGTCACTTGTGCACCTGTGTATGAAAAATCTGCGACATGTTCTTGCTTCAGGCTTATATTCTTTATTGATTTTCACCAGTCAGCCATCATTTGGTGAATCAAAACGCGTCGAGCGCAAATCCATGCTCGATCAAGAACCTGACGTCGTTTACATCAATGAATATCCAAAATTGTCTATCGAACTAACAGTGATCGAACAAGCTCCTGTTTTTTCAGATAAAAACGGTAAAATCAAATTAGGTTATTTGCAAAAAGGCCAAACAGTCCCACTCGAAGCATTAACTGAACGCGCTTATCGCGTGAGAGGCAAAGGATTAAATGACGGCATTGCAGGGTGGGTTGCGCCATGGGCATTCTCAGCCAAAGACCCACAGTTTGTTGAACAACTGAAAAAGTTCTATCATCGCCAAATACAAGTCCGAGAGCTGATGGCGAAAAAAGAGATTGCCATTGGAATGACCACTGAAGAAGTGCAAAAAGTTCTCGGAACACCAACAAAAACCAGCATGCGTCAAACCAAAAACGGACAGACCGGCAGCTGGGAATTCATAAGCTACGAAGAACAAAAAAATTACGCAACCATCAGAAACCCAAAAACTGGTGAGATCTTCCGTCAACTTGTCAGCATCACGAAGGTGGAAACAGGCAAACAAATCATAGAATTTGAAGACAATGTTGTCAGTTCCATACAAAACATGACTGAAAAACAACATTCGTCTAATCAAACAATCACACCTCCAATCATCTTCGTGTGGTAAAGCTTCAACAACCTTGTGAATAAAATGTGCAATCATGAGGATAACCAACTCAAACAATCCTCATTTCATTTCATCCTCACAATATCATCAGATTATCCACAGAAATTTTCTAGGTAAAGACTTGAGCGTCAGTCATTATCAGCGTTGTTGATGATATTCACAAGATGAAGATGAAGAGTTTATAAAAAATAAATATGTATAAGCTTAGACCGTCTGAATAACTTCAGGCAGTGGTCATTCATCAATGACAAAAAAAATACACAATTGAAATTAATCAATTGTGTATAAAGCGATATTGAATGCGTTTGTGTTAAGCACTCAAAACATTAACGCGTTTGCCACCTTTATCAAAAGTGATGCGGCCGTCGGCAGTAGCATAAAGAGTATGGTCTTTACCCATGCCAACATTTAAACCTGCAATCCATCTAGTGCCACGCTGACGAATAATTATATTACCAGCAATCACTAATTGATTGCCAAATTTTTTAACTCCGAGCCGTTTGCTTCTTGAGTCACGTCCGTTTTTAACAGATCCTTGTCCTTTCTTATGGGCCATAAAATAAGCAGTTAGTGTTTAGAATGAGATTCCGACAATCTCTAATTTTGTGAGATGTCTTCTGAAACCTTTTGTTTTATGAAAACCTTTACGTCTTTTGAATTTAAAAGCGATGCCTTTTTTGTCTCGAAATTGATCAACAACTTTGGTAGTGACTTTCGAACCTTCGATCGTTGGATTGCCTATTGTGACTTTGTCGTCAGTTTGAAGCAACAATGCTTCGAACGTTAATTCTGTTCCAATTGATTGAGACATTTTTTCAACATCGATTTTGTCACCAACCGATACGCGATATTGTTTACCGCCTGTTTTGATTACTGCGTATGCCATATAAATTTGCTTAGATGTTGCCGGATGCGCAGTTCATCATAAAAGACTTTGACAGGCAAGTTTTTTTTCAAATATTGCTACACGTGCTTGTATTGTCATCGTATTTTTGGAATAAGCACAGGCTTTATGAGGTGGATAATCAATAACGCGATCGAAATGAAGCAGCATGGAATTGATTTTGCTAAAAGAATTCAGCAACCATGCATGATCGGATTAATTGGTGACCTTGGTGTTGGTAAAACACAATGGGCGAGCGGATTTATTGAAGGGTTAGGATCGTCAAAACAAGTTACAAGCCCTACATTTTCATTGTTAAATGAATATCATGATACGAAGTGGCCTTTATTTCATTTTGATTTTTATCGTGTTGCAGATTTTAACCAATTATTAGATTTATCTTGGTATGATTATCTTGATTCGAATGGAATCATGTTAATTGAGTGGGCAGATCTGTTCCCAGCTTTATTCGACCAAGGTTCTATTTTTTTAAAATTTTCGTCACAGGACAATCACCGATTAATTGAACAAATCACTATTGAACAGTTCTAGTCACTGTTTGTAAGGTTCGTTCTGCTAAGCCAGCTAATCGATTAGCAACGCCACAGGAAGAACAACATAATGTGATTAGCAAAATAATAACAACGTTTCTATTCATATTGATCTGTTATCTAAATTGAAAATTTGTCCTGTGGTTCTTGGCATTTGATGATGCAACACATCAATAAATTGTGCAACATGTTTAAGTGATGATTGACCTTTTGAATTAAACGGCAGTTTTGAAATGTTGCTCACAAATCTTCCTGGCAAAATAACATTAAATCGATTTCGAGTCAGTTGTGCTTGTTCTTTGATCATGCCTTGCATTAGCCCGATCAAAGCTGCTTTTGATGTTGAATAAGCTATTTGTCCAAGGTGCGGATGAATTCCAGAATAGCTGGATACCAATATCACATGCTTTGATTGATCAGAAGGTTCAGATAGCCAATTTATAATTGATACAAATGCGCCAGTTAAATTGACTTTTATCAAATGATTCCAATTAGCAATAGAAGTTTGAAAGATTAGTTGATCCAGATTGATTGCTGCGATGTAAATCAATAAATCAATCTCATTCTTATCAAAAAAATCTTTAACTATAATTGGATTGGTCACGCAGAAATCGTGGCGATTTTTTAGGATAATTTGATGTTGTGACGAATCGAAATATGAGTGTATCGCATTAGCTAATGGACTAGAAACACCGGTGACTAACGCTATCATTTTTTATCTTTTTCGAGATGAATAATCAATAAAGCAACGTCAGCAGGTGTGATTCCACTTAATCGAGAAGCTTGTCCGATTGTTTTTGGACTCATTGTGATAAATCGATGCAACGCCTCTTTTTTTAAGCCTTTAATTTCATGAAAGTTTAGATGATCGGGGATTATTTTTTCGTCAAATCGCTGATGTTTTGCAATTTGCAAATCTTGTCTTGCTATGTGGCCTTCATACTTAAAGATCGTTTCTATTTGATTCCATAACGAAGCGTCATAATCTCTAATAATGCTATCTGGAAGCTTGGACCAATGATTTTCTGAACGTCTAAACCAGTGATCTAATTTTACACCTTCATAAGCGATTTTAGCCAAACTAGAAATTGCTGTCTCCAATGCCAGTTTTTTTTGATTAACAGCTTCAAAATCTGAAGATGAAATTAGACCGTGATCAAAAGCCAGCTTGCTGAGTCGAAAATCTGCATTGTCATGTCGTAGTTTCAAACGGTATTCAGCACGACTAGTAAACATTCGATATGGTTCTGTGCATCCTTTAGTAACTAAATCATCAATCATCACACCAATATAAGCATCACTGCGCTTAAGAAGCAGAGGTGGTAAATTCAATACTTTTCTTGCAGCATTGGTTCCGGCAATCAATCCCTGTGCTGCCGCTTCCTCATAACCTGAAGTTCCGTTGATTTGTCCTGCGAAAAATAACCCTTCAATTTTTTTCGTTTCCAATGAATGATTGAGTTGTGTGGGTAAACAATAATCATACTCCACCGCATAACCAGGTCGCATGATTTGACACTTTTCCAAACCAGGGATGGTATGTAAAAAATCATATTGAACTTCATAAGGTAACGACGTTGAAACCCCGTTAATGTAATATTCGTGTGTGTGTTTGCCCTCTGGCTCCAAATAGATTTGATGTCGCTCTTTGTCGGCAAAACGAACAATCTTATCTTCAATTGATGGACAATAACGAGGCCCGATGCCTTCAATCACGCCGCAATACATAGGAGATTGATGAAGATTATTGCGAATGATCTCATGAGTTTCTGGCTGCGTATAAGTAATGAAACATGGTTTTTGTTCCACGTGGAACAATGGATCTGCAATGGGATTTAAGGTAAATAGATCATCTGGTTCACGCACGAGTTTATGTGGCGAAAAGGTGAAAAATGTGGGTTGATCATCGCCTCGTTGAATCTCACATTTAGAAAAATCGATGGAATTACCGTTAATGCGGCATGGAGTGCCGGTTTTGAAACGACCAATTTCGAAACCAAACTGTCTTAATGCGTCACTAATTGTTGATTTATGATCGCCCATGCGTCCGCCGACTTGCTGTTTCAGTCCGACATGCATCAATGCTTGCATGAATGTGCCAGCGGACAATACGACAGTCTTGGTGGAATAGGTGATGCCAATGCTAGTGGTCACAGCCGAGATTTTTTGATCTGTTGTCAATATATCTGTGATATTGCCTTGATGAATCTCAATGCGGGGATCTGACTCCAAGTGATGTTTTAGCCGAAACTGATATGCTTTTTTGTCACATTGAGCACGCGGTGCTTGCACAGCTGGACCTTTACTGGAATTGAGGAGTCGCCACTGAATTGCCGTCGCATCAGTATTCTGTCCCATCACACCTCCAAGGGCATCGATTTCTCGAACCATGTGCCCTTTGGCGAGTCCACCAATTGCTGGATTACAACTCATCTGTCCGATCGTATCAGCATTTTGAGTTAGCAGCGCCACGCGACAGCCAAGTCGAGACGCTGCCAAAGCTGCTTCAATCCCAGCGTGGCCAGCACCAATAACCAAAACATCATATTCGATCGGATAACGATACATTGCAGTCAGAACCTAATCACTGCGCAATCTGATTCAAGACAATAGCACAGTTTTGTATGTTCCACGTGGAACAAAATAATGCTCGATTTAAGGTCGAGGTGCATGTAACGTGTGTTCATGCGTCAATATCAATTTTGCACGGCATTGATCCTATTGGGCGTTTGTTTGCGCATTGGGGGAGCTGTTGATGGTTGGACACCAAATTTACAAATGCTGCCAGCTTTGTTGTTGTTGTGTGCTTGGTCGATGAATCTAAGTTGGCAGAGGAGCATGTTCTTATCTGCTATGGTGTGGGTTGTGACTGATGCAGTGATTGCTCTTTTGTGCAGAACTCCGTTACTTTCGTGGGATTTATTGGGAATCATGATGTTTTATGGCTTGAGTTTTGGAATTCTTCGATGCTTCTGTCATGTTAAGGTGAATGCGATGTCAGCTGTTGTGGTGTCTCTGTTAGCAGCGATTTGTTTTTATTGCATGACGAACGCAATTTCGTTTTTGGTGATGCCGAATCTTTATCCAAGAACTTTGATTGGGTTTTACCAAGCACAGTGGATTGGCCCTGAAGGTTATGGTCCTACATGGTGTTTTTTGAAAACCAGCGTGATCGGTAATCTCCTTGCTAGTCTTGTATTTCTACTTGCACAGCACCGCTTTTATATTTATCACATCTCTGCAAAAGAACGAGCTTTCGTGAGGCTCTAATCATTGTTAACTTATTCATTATCATGTCAATTGCCACAGACTATGCCCAAATTGATTTTGGTGCTGCAGCTATTAATCAAGCGCTTAGCGCTGAGCGCAAGATTGAATTATTGTCGCAAATGATCCGCATTCGCCGCTTTGAACAGGCTTCGTTGAAGTATTATAATGCAGGCAAAATTGGAGGCTTTTTGCATTTGTATATTGGTCAAGAATCAGTAGCGGTTGGAACGATTTCTCTTTGTGGTGAAAATGATCATGTGATCACTGCTTATCGCGATCATGGTCACGCATTGGCGGTGGGCATGAACATGAATGAATGCATGGCAGAGCTTTATGGGAAAGCGACCGGTTGTTCCAAGGGAAAAGGCGGCTCGATGCATTATTTTGCGCCAGATAAAAATTATTGGGGCGGTCACGGCATTGTTGGCGGACAAACTCCGTTAGGACTTGGGCTTGCCTATGGCTTAAAATATCTCGATCGCAAAGGTTGCTGCATGTGTTACATGGGAGATGGGGCGGTTAATCAGGGAGCTTTCCACGAGTCGTTGAATTTAGCATCTTTGCATGATATTCCAGTGATTTACATCATTGAAAACAACGGCTATTCCATGGGAACTTCTCAGTCACGCTCGTCAGCGTATCGCGGTTGTTTGGCACAACGGGCGGAGGCCTATGACATGGATTGGGATGTTGTTGACGGCTCAGATTTGTATGAGGTGCGTGCTAAAACGCAAGTGGCGGTTGAGCGGGCGCATGAGCAATCGCGCCCAACCTTGCTGGAAATTGCCACTTACCGTTATTATGGGCACAGTGTGGCGGATGCCAATGCGAAGAAATATCGTTCTCCTGAGGAAATTGAGAATTATAAGCAGAATCATGATCCCATTGCCAAGTTTAAGGCAAAACTGATTGCAGAGAAGGTGATTACGGAAGAACAAGCTGAGTTGATTAGCAAATCGGCGGCTGAAGAAGCGGCGGCATCTGTGAAGTTCGCGGAGGAGTCACCGGCACCGCAAATTTCTGATATCATGTCTGATGTGTATTGGGAGGTTGATAACCACACGCTGGCTGGTCGAACTGGGCGTCATTTTTTCAATGACTAATCTTGAGGTGAATTTTCTAATTTTGAACTAATATGCGTATTTTGACATACCGTGAGGCGTTGCGTGAGGGTTTGGATGAAGAGTTGGCGCGCGATGCCAATGTCGTCGTGATGGGTGAGGAGGTGGCGCAATACAACGGAGCTTATAAGGTGACCGAGGGTTTGTGGAGCAAATGGGGCAGTAAGCGCATTGTGGACACCCCTATTTCGGAAGCTGGTTTTATTGGGATGGGAATTGGTGCGTCGATGTTGGGATTACGCCCTGTGATGGAGCTGATGTTCTGGTCGTTTCACTCTGTGGCCTTTGACCAAATGGTAAATAATGCTGGGTGTGTGCGTTACATGTCAGGCGGACTGATTCACTGTCCGATTGTGGTGCGCGGTCCAGCTAATGGTGGAACTAATGTGGGTGCCACGCATTCGCACATTCCAGAAGGTCTTTTCGCAGCATTTCCTGGTTTGAAAGTTGTGGCTCCGGCTACTCCAGCAGATGTCAAGGGTCTGATTAAATCATCGATTCGTGACAACGATCCTGTCTTTTTTATGGAAAACACATTGCTGTATGGAACCACGGGTGCGGTTCCTGATCCTGCTGACGGTGATTTTACCATTCCACTGGGGGTAGCCGACTTGAAACGAGAAGGTAAGGATTTATCTTTGATTGCTCATGGCCGTTCAGTGATTCACGCATTGGATGCTGCTGAGACGTTGAAACGTGATCACGGCATCGATTGCGACGTGTTGGACTTGCGCACGATTCGCCCTTTGGATCAAGATGCGATTTTTAAGAGTGTGCGCAAGACTCATCGGGTGGTGCTGGTTGATGAATCCAAAGCGTTTGGCGGTGTGTCGGCGATGATTGCCACATTGATTCAAGACCATTGCTTTGATGAACTCGACGCGCCCATCAAACGTGTTTGCGCTTTGGACGCGCCTGCCATTTATTCGCCACACGTCGAGAACGAACAATTACCCAACCCACGTCGAATCGTTCAGCAAGTGTTGACGATTGCGTGATTTTAACTTTTTATCATTAGCGATATGAATCAAACCATTTTATTTTTTTTGCTGAGTGCGGCGTTGTTGTTGATTAATTCTTGCTGCTGTCTTTTTTAAGACGTAGTGCCTGCCATCCACCTTTTATTTTATATCTAAAAAACATTTAAGATTCCGTTATGCCTATAAACATCGAAATGCCGAAACTTTCTGACACAATGACCGAAGGGACATTGTTAAAATGGCACAAGCAGATTGGGGATTTTATTGAAATCGGGGATATTATCGCTGAGATCGAGACGGATAAGGCGACGATGGAAATGGAGGCGTTTGATGAGGGAACGTTGACATCGATTTTGATTGAAGCGGGTGGTAAGGCGGCGATTGGTGCTGTGCTGGCCGTTCTTGATGGTCAGGATGGGGCGGTGTCTGCTCCGGTGGAGTCGGTGGTGCCGGTAGCTGCGAGCGAAGTTGCGAGCGAGGCTGCTGTGGCCAAGATTGACTCATCTGGCCCGCTGGCTAATGGGGAGCGGATCAAGGCTTCGCCCCTGGCGAGAAAATTGGCTTCACAGAAGCAGGTTGACTTGTCGAAAGTTGTCGGATCTGGTCCTGGGGGACGCATTGTGAGTGCCGATGTAGCCGCTGCCGCTGGTTCAGCTGTGGCGACGGTCGCCCGTGATCAATCCGCGGCCGCAGCGGCTTTAGTGCAGGCTTCGAAGGCACGCTTGCAAAGCGAAACTCCAACTCAAGTTGCTCCAGTGGTGAACGCGATCTTGCCCGTGGCGAAAGATGGAGATGAAAGAATTGAATTGAGTTCATTGCGCAAAATCATTGCTTCACGCTTGCACACATCCAAGGTTACGATTCCGCATTTTTATTTGCATGTCGAAGCTGATGCGGAGCCGCTCATGGCGATTCGTAAGCAGATCAATGAGCAGGGTTCTAATCAATACAAGTATTCGGTGAATGATTTTGTGATGCGTGCGCTGATTTCTGCGGTGCAAAAAGTGCCGGCGATCAATGCTTCATTTGCGGGTGATCACATTGTGCGATTCGGCTCGGTTGGTTTGTCCGTCGCGATTGCGATTGATGATGGTTTGGTGACTCCTGTGATCAAGCAGGCGGAAACCAAGTCCTTGATGCAATTGTCACGCGAGGTTAAAGATTTCGCAGCGAGAGCCAAAGATCGTAAGCTCAGACCTGATGAATTTGATGGTGGAACGATTACCATTTCGAATTTGGGTGCCTGGGGCATTGAATCGTTTGATGCGATTGTGAACCCCCCGCAGGCGGCCATTTTGTCAGTGGGTGCGATTGTGGAAAAGCCAGTGGTTAAAAAAGGACAAATCGTTCCCGGATTGCGAATGAATTTGGGATTATCTGCGGATCACCGCGTCGTTGATGGCGCGATTGCTGCCTCGTTCTTGCAAGAGGTGAAGAAACTCATTGAGCAACCGGCATTAATGCTGGTTTAGTTTGTCTCTGCTTTCGTTGATCGCCGGATTGCGCTAGACGTGATCCGGCTTTTTGACTTTGATGCCACCGCGTGTGAGGTTGTGGCGAAAGCAAATGATCGGTTGTCATTAAACAGAAATTGAGCTCATGTGGTTGGTCTTATCTGCCTTACGCTACCGTTACACAATTGCCGTGATGGTGATTTTAATGGCGTTGTTTGGGCTTCGATCGGCACATCGCATGTCCACTGACATCTTACCGGTGATCGAAAGTCAGGAAATCACCTTGGTTTGGTCCTATGGAGGGTTGAATCCGAAGGAGATGGCGGCGAAAATCACCAGTTTTTCTGAAATTGCGACCCTCAATAATGTCGATGATTTGCTGGAAGTGCGATCTGAAACCACACAGGGCTCCGCCTTGGTTCGATTAAAGTTTCAGCCCTACGTCAAGTCAGAGTTGGCTCTGGCGCAGGCCATTGCGGTTTCGCAGACGATCTTGCGACGGATGCCCACGGGCACCACTCCACCGCTCATTCTGCGAACTAGCCCTTCGAGCGTGCCCATTTTGCAATTGGTCATGTCATCCAATTCCATGTCTGATGCTCAATTGTTTGATTGGGCGCGGCTATCGTTGCGCGCACAGATCCAGAGCATTCCTGGCATTCGTGTTTCGTTGCCATATGGTGGCGCGGCGCGGCAGATTGCGATTGATCTCATTCCGCAAAAGTTGGTGGAGATGGGCGTCACCGCAGATGAGGTGGCGCGGTCAGTTGGCTCACAAAATATCACCTTGCCTTCTGGGGTTCTGCGCGAAGGGGACAAGGAGTGGACGATCGCGCTGAACGCAAGTCCGGAAACGGTGGACGAATTTTTGGCGCTGCCAATCCGCGGAGTCGAGGGTCGGATTGTTCACCTTCGTGACGTGGCAAATGTCCGGGATGGTGAGGCGCAATCGACCAGCATTGCTCGTTTGAATGGGCAGAACGCTGTGATGGTTTCGATCCTAAAGCTTGGGAGCGCATCCACCGTGGACATCGTCGATGGCATTTTTCGATTGTTGCCGGCGATTCGCGCTTCGGCGCCCCCGGGATTAACCATTGAGCCCATATTTGATCAATCCCAGTTTGTGCGGGCGGCGATTTCCAGCGTTTGGAAAGAAATGGCTTTGGTAGCACTGCTAGTCGCGAGTGTGATTGTGGTTTTTTTGGGTTCATGGCGCAGCACACTCATCGTTTTGGTTTCGATACCCACTTCGCTGCTTTGCGCGGTGATTGGATTGCATGCCATGGGCGCGACGTTTAATTTGATGACCTTGGGCGGTCTATCGATGGCGATTGGGATTTTAGTGGATAACGCGATGGTGGAGATCGAGAACATCAAGCGTCACCACGCGATGGGAAAATCGATGGTTCGCGCGATTTTGGATGGTGCGCAGCAAGTGGCTTTTCCTGAGTTTGTATCGACCTTGTGCATCTGCATGGTGTTTTTGCCCGTGTTGATGTTGGATGGCGTGGCCGCCGATGTGTTGAGGCCCATGGCTGTCGCGGTGATGTTGGCGATGTTAGCGAGTTACTTGTTGTCGCGAACCTTGGTGCCGTGCTTGGCGCTGATTTTGTTGCCTGGCGATCACATTCCATCCCACGCAGCCACGCTGGAGACAGTGGGTCATCGAGATGAACATCCGCAGCGGGGTCCAGCTTGGCATTATCGACTCGAAGCGATGATTGATGGCTTGGCGCGGCGCCAGTTGGCGTGCCTCAACGTGTTGGAACGGCGCAGTTGGGTCGTGGCGGTGATGGCGTTGTTGTGTGTGGCAGCGGCGATACCTTGCGCTCAGAAGCTGGCGCGGGAATTTTTTCCTTCGCCGGATGCAGGATTACTGCGGTTGTTTGTGCGTGCGCCAGGAGGCACGCGCTTGGAACAAACAGCCTCGATCATGGCGGAGGTGCATCGTGAAATTCGTAAGATCATCCCCGATTCAGAGCGTCGATTTGTTGTCGAAAATGTGGGCGCTCCGGCTTCGGTGAATCAGGCTTGGGTGCCAAGTCCGGCGGTGGGTGTGTTTGATGCCGAGATGATGATTCAGCTGGGTGAACACCATCGCCCAAGCATCGAGCATGAACGAGCCATCCGTGCCATGTTGCAGGAAAAGTTTCCACAATTGCAGGCGTTTTTTCGACCAGCCGATGCCACGAGCCAAACGCTCGCGGGTGGAGCGGGTGCAAGCTTCGAAGCGCGATTGATTGGGCGCGACGTCCCGGGAAACATGGCACTGGCGCGTGATTTGCTGCGCAACATGTCGCAATGTCAAGCGGCGGTGGATGTTGTATTTCGCGAAAATGTGAGCTTGCCTGTTTATGCCATCACGCTGGATCGGTTGAAGCTGGCCCAGTTGGGGTTGAGTCAGCAAGATGCGGTTATGGGTCTGATGGCGGCATTGGGTTCGGGTGGCTCTGTGGCTCCCAACTATTGGGCCGATGTGGCGACGGGCGCTTCTTATGATGTTCAGGTTCAGGTTCCAGCGAAAGACTTGGATGACTTGACCGCGTTGCTGCAATTGCCGTTGCAATCGCAATCCGGAGCCGTGCAAGTGCCGCTTGCTGCCGTGGCCACGGTGAGCACACGTCAACAACCAGCCAGTGTGGCGCGGGTGACATTGCAGCCCGTGTTGACGGTGCAGGCTAATCCATGGGGACGGGATCTGGTTGATTTGTCGCGTCAGTGGGAACGCGAGGTGAATCAGTTGCGGCAGCGTCAAAAGCCAGGCAATCGGATCGAACTCGGCGGGCAATCGGTGCTGATGAATGCGACTTATCGTGATTTGTCCCAAGGGCTTGGGCTAGCGGCTTTGCTGGTGTTTTTGTTGATGGTGGTCAATTTTCAGTCGTGGCGCTTGCCGCTAGTGGCGATGAGCGGCATGCCCTTTGCGGTATTAGGCGCGTTGGTGGGATTGTGGTGGACGGCCACACCACTGAGCGTTCCTGCTTTGATGGGCATGATCATGGTGGCTGGGGTTTCGACCGCAAACAGTGTGTTGATCACGAGTTTTGCACGTGAACTTTGGATCGGTGGCATGGTGGCGTCGGAGGCCGCGAAGCAGTCCGCAATGACTCGATTGCGTCCGGTGATGATGACCGCCATTGCTATGATTTTGGGAGTTCTTCCCATGGCACTGGGCCACGGCGAGGGTGGAGAGAGCAACGCGCCGCTGGGTCGCGCGGTGATGGGTGGATTGGTGGTCGGCACACTTGCAACGCTTTTTTGGGTTCCGCTGGTGTTCACGTGGATGGTGCGTCGGCATCATGCCACGGAGGCTGTGGATGAAGAATTGGATCAAACGACGCCATCAATCGCATGAAATCAGGACTGAATTTGGTGATCTCAACGGTTTTCTTATCCGTCGCATGGGCGGATGAGTTGCAGCAAGTGCGCACGGTGAAGGTCAGGGCTGGCGCGCCGTCACATCAAGTGGTGGCAAGCGGTAAAACCTACCCATGGCAGGAGGCCACGCTGCATGCGCGAGTCACGGGAGTAGTGGCGGAGCGTCGCGTGAATCTCGGTGACGAAGTGATCGCCGGGCAAGTGCTGGCCACCATCGCTGCGCCCGAAATTCCTCTGCGACGGCAGGCAGCGGAGGCGCGGTTGCAACAATTGAGATTCAAGGCAAAATGGCTGCAACAGCAATCGATGCGCAGTGAAGAGTTGTTAGCCAAGCACGCGCTGTCGCGTGAGTTGTGCGATCAGCACCGGGCGGAGTCGGACATGGCGCAGCAAGAGGCATTGATTGCCGAGGCAGAAGCGGCAGAGGCCGCCACACATGAGCAACTGATGCAGGTTCGCGCGCCTTTTGCTGGTTCGATCAGCGCGTGGCGTGCCGAGAGCGGCGATCATGTTGAGGCAGATAAAACGGGGGCGGGCCTTTGGTTGTTTCAAATCGCACAAACCAACCCCTTGCGCGTCCGGGCGAATCTCGCCCCGTCCTCTGCGCTGCAAGTTCAGGTTGGGCAGGCGGCGGTGACGACTTTTGTTGATCTGGCTCAAGGGCAGCTGCTCGGGCGGGTAACGCATGTGGGTGTGGTGATCGATGAAAAATCGGGAACCCTGCCGGTGGAAATCGAACTGCCCAATCCACAGAAATCGCTGGTGGCTGGCATGTCATGTCGGGTTCAAATTGATGTTCCTGCTCAACCAGGTCTGTTGGTCGTTCCCAACGCGGCGTTGCTGATCCGCGAGGGCAAACCGATGGCAGCTCGTTTGAGCGAGGGCAAGGTGCGTTTTGTGCCGATTCGTCTCGGACGCATTCTCGGGGCGGAAACAGAAGTCATAGAGGGATTGGCCGCTGATCAAGACATCATCCTCAGCCCGAATTCACTCTTGCGCGATGGCGATGCGGTGACGGCCACGCCAGTCGCTACCCCTTGATGTTTAGATTTTTTTGCGTCGATGTGATTGGCTCAGACGCGAATGGAACACGGGTGTTAACATGCGTCGCTCGACGCCCGAACATGGCCTGAGGCTCCGGAGTCGCGCGCAATCCAGAAAACAATGGCGGTGAGACATACCGCGAAAGATGGCAACATATTTCTTGCCCGACTGCGCCCAAATTGATAACGATTTTAACGCATTCAATCATTCAATTCAAAAATATATCCTTATTGTAATTAAGATGAAAAATACTAATGCTATTTCTCAGCTTGCGTCGATTTTGTTCTGCTTGAGCATGCCGACCACGATCCTCCACGCTGCGTCACCTGAATCGGTTAGCTCGAGCGAATCCAGAAAAGCGCTTAATCCTGCGTTGCTGGTGAAAGATATGCGCAAAGCTCTGGCCTACATCGCAAAAAATGCCGCCACTGCACAACCGCCGATGAGTCCGAAATCTAGGGAGGCTAGACCTTTCTGGACGGGATTGAAAACGATCAGCAAGGGCTTGGATCAAATGGAAAACAGCATTCATGCCAATGACGAGGAAATGGCAGATGGCTTGCGTTTGGTTGGCGAGGGCTTCTCCACGAGCAGCACCGCTTGGGTGGTTTTGCGCGGTGCAAACAAAAATTCGCCAGTGGCGCGCGGCCTGCTCGCGTTCTCGAAGTCATACGATATGTATTTGTTGCATTACGGACCAGCTGCTGCCCGCATGCACCGCGGCGACAAGCTTTCCCAAGCAGAATTCGCACAGGTGGCGAAGAGCTACAAGGATGTTCGTGCACTGAACGGCATGCTGAAGGAGCTTTCTCGCAAAGTGAAACAAAAATCCTATCAACAACGGTTGGTTGTGGATTTGGTCATTCTCAGCAACCAAGTGCTAGAGGTGAAGGTGAAAAGTGTGAAAGATTATTGCAAATTTATCTATCGACTTGGGCGCTTAACTGATGCAATGGCCAGCTATGATGATTTGATCGAGGACTGGTATCCACAAACCAGGGACGATTGGTCTTTTGTGACGACGCATTGCAAGTCCATTGGCGAAATCTGGGTTTACTGCGATAGTTATTATAAAGGTTGGGAATACTCAACTGTATCTATCGAGCACTATGGCTCATATTATGAATCGACAGAGATTTATTCTAGCGTCACCACTGAGGAGACCACCACCTATGAGTCAACAGTAGAATCTTATTCTGAGGAGACGGCAACTGAGGAATCCACGGAAGAATCAGAGTCGTTGTCTTCCGAAGTGACGGTGGATGAAAACGATAGCACTAGCTTGTCAGAAGAAATTGAAACAGATGACAATCAAGCCGTCAGTGATGATGGCGATGCTGGAGATGATGGTGTTGCTGATGAAATTGAAAGCTCCAGCGCTGGCGATGATTCTGCTGAGAGTGATGGCGG
>CAZREM010000004.1:31367-129931 GCA_964599325.1 uncultured Verrucomicrobiales bacterium
GGCGGCAGTGATGCGGGTGCTAGCGACGGTGGTGGAAACGATGGCGGCGGCAGTGATGCGGGCGCTAGCGACGGTGGCGGAAACGATGGCGGCGGCAGTGATGCGGGTGCTAGCGACGGTGGCGGAAACGACGGTGGTGGAAACGACGGTGGTGGTGATGCCGGTGGTGGGGGTGAAGATGGTCAATAAGAATCAGCGCGGCTAACCCCACGCTATTCATTAAAATCAATTAACCGAGCCAGGCAATCCTGGTTCGGTTTTTTTGTGTATGCTGGTCGTGCAAAAAATGCATGTGATGGAGAATATTTGCTATCTGCGCAACAATAATCTGCCCTATCAACTGCGTCTATGATCGCTTGTTTGAGGGAAAACCCGCACAGGTGGAATGGAAGTGAGGTTCGGTTCATAGGCGATGCGTGCATCGAACAAGATCTGGATTGCCGTGCGGTGTAGTTTGAGGCATGATTGCCATGTCAGCGCGATTAATCAACCAAGCAACAAGAATGAAACAAATCAGAAATGCGGCAGGAGCTCGAAACAATCGTGGCGAGGGGAGGACTGACATCAGAACTGGTTTTGCCAGGTTGTGCTGGTTTTTGTTGGTGCCGGTGATGATGCTGAGTTCGTGCAAAACCTGTTGGCGCGGGGGCGAGCCGCTACGAACCAGCGAGCTTCGATCACTGCAACGTGTGGTGCTGGAATTGAAAAAAGCTGAGCACCCGCAGTTGTATCGCGGTCTGGCGCATCCCAAAAAAGATCCGCGTCGTTACGCGCGTCAGTTACAAACGCAACCCCACGTGATGTTTCGTGACTTTGCCTTTCATCAACAGCCGGTTCCGGATAGCGAAGCCTTAGGGCGGCGTTTGTTGCGTTTGTATGCGGATCCGCAGTCCCACCAAGCCCTGGCCGCACCGAAAACCGCCTGTGCGGGGTTTCATCCCGACTACGCGCTGGTGTGGCAGTCGGGGCGGACGAAATGTGTGTTGCAGGTCTGCTATGGTTGTCATGAGTGGAAGTTTTTCGGGCCGGGAGGGATGATGCACACCGACATCAATGAGCCGGCGTATTTCGATGAATTGATGCAGTGGTTGCCCGCGCGGCCATGAGCTGATGAAAGCGCAGGATCGACGTGTGCAGCTGACCCCGCGCGGGCGTGGCTTATTTCTCGCGGGAGCCACCGCCGTGATGCTTGGCGTTAGCAGCGGGGTGGGCTGGCTGTGGCAGTGGGGCGGATTGGTGCTGATGGCATTGGCCTTGATTGGCTTGAATTGTCGCCGAATGGGGACTGATTTGAGTTGGAAATGGCAGTGGCCACGACATTGGCATGAAGGCGAACGGCGCACGTTGCGGTTGCAAGTTGTAACGAAGAAAAAACCGAGCAGGAGTTTATCTCACGCGTGGTTGGAGCTGGAGTTGGTTGCGCAGGATCAGCTCGCTTGGCAGCTGGGTCGCGTGACCGAACCGTGGAAGTCGCCCCTCGGGATTGTGCTGCGCGCGCGGCAATGTGGCAGGGTGCCTGAGTTGGTGTTGCGCTGGCGCGCGGTCGAATCAGCGGGCTGTTTTCAATGTTTTCAGCAATGGCAGTGGCGCGAGCCCGGCGTGATTCTGCCACGCGCGTTGATCGTGCCGACAGCGGCGTTGTTGCATCGAGAAGCTGTTGCTGATGATGGCATTGCCGGTGCTTGGCGGCAACGCGATGGTTGGCAGCGGGTGGATTGGCGGAGCAGTGGTCGAACATGGGCGCGCCAGCGTCAGTTGCAGTTGCGTCCAGCACCATTTCAGCAGCGCTGCACGCTGGTGTTGCACTCATTTTCAGCCTTGCCGGTGATGGTGACGATTCCAGAGTGGCAGGATGTGTTGCGCATGGCCATGGCTTTGGTGAAGCGCGCCGTGCGAGCGGGGTGTCAGGTGACGGTGCGTTCCCCGGCCTGGCGGGGCGCGGAATGGCGGGGAGCCAGCGAGTCCGATCTGTCAGATTTGGCCATGCGATTGCTGGAGCTTCCGGTATCGCCCTCTGCGTCATGGGAGCAAGTGCGACACGAGCTTCAGGCCGTTCCTGTCAGCGAAGAACTGTGGGTGTTGAGCGATCAGGCCCTTTCCGGATGGGATCGTCGCTGCCGAAATTTGCCCAATCTACGATTGCAGACCGTTCGTCCAAGGCAGCTGCATCAGTGGCGACAGCGAGAGGAGGTGCACACGTGAAACGAGCCTTGGGCTTGGTGATGGTGGCAGCCATTCGCCTGTTCTTGCTGGTGTCAGCTGCGGGCACGCTCGCGCAGGGGTGGTTGGTGTCATCACCCGTCGCTCAATTCGTCTGCGCGGCGGCAATGGTGGGGCTGGCGGTCTTTTTTCCACATCGCAGCGGGGAGCGATGGTCTTCATCGCGGTGGTGGGTTGGGGGTGATGGTTGGAGCTGGGTTTGGCAGATGGGGCGTCTTGGCGCTGTGGCGGGGCTGGTTGGCTGGATCATGCAGGAAAATCCGGTGCAGCCTCTGGCCACCCCCGAGCTGTTGAAGGTCGAGAGCGAAGCCTCCAGCATGCCCAAGACCGCAACGGCTCCGTGGTGGCCGGGAGAAGCTCCGCTGGTGCGGGCCTTGCCATTGCGCTTGCGACTGCAACCCAGCTCGGAGCCCCAGGTGTTGCTGCGTTTGCTTGATTCCCATGTTTCGACCGCCGATCTCGCAGGTCGCTGTTACATCTCCGCCTTCGCCATGGGGGTGTTTCGCGACGGCGCATGGTCGCTGAGTCCGCAACTGACTCCCTCGGAAAAATTTGCCAAGTGCGACGACGCGCAGCGGAGTGGTCGATCGATTCGGCATGAGGTTCAGGCTCTGCGACGTGGTCAGGCGCAACCGCTGCTTCTGAGCTTGCAGGGCAGGATGACGACCTCGGTGCGTTGCGTGCCAACGCCATGGCGTGGCGATGAGTGGCAAGTCTTGGAGACAGCGGAAAGTGGCGTCATCTCCAGCGAATCGCGTCCGATGGTGATTGATGATCTCGATGCCGCCGCAGAGCCAGTGCCTGCTGCTGATGTGCCGAGCTTTTGGCTGGAATTGGCGGTGACGACTGAGCAGCGCGCGGCATTGCAATCGCTGATGGCGACGGCGAGCACGGCGTTGACATGGAAACAACGATTGATCGCTTTGCGCGATGGCTTGCGAGGCAACTATGAGCACGCATTAGAAGTTCGCAACCCTCAGGGGCACGATCCGCTGAGCCATTTTTTATTAGAAGAAAAAAAAGGTCACTGCGAGCTGTTTGCCACGGCAGCGGCTTTAGCGGCTCGGCAAATGGGAGTTGCATCGCGAGTTGCCTATGGTTGGCACGGTGGCCGATCAGATCCCGCCGGACGCTGGCAGGTGTTCGCGGCGGCGGATGCTCACGCATGGGCAGAAGTTCTGATTGCCGGACAGGGCTGGGTGGTGCTGGATGCCACGCCGTTGCCCACACCGCGAGGCTTGCGCGACGACAGTGACAATCAGGCACAGGGGAGCCGAGCGGCTCAGTTAGATTCCGTGGAGGAAAGGGCGTGGATGGATCGACGTGCGTTGGCGGTGGGCTTAGTGGTGTTTGGGTGCGTGTTGGTGCTCGGCTGGAGTCGGTTTGGTTTTTTGCGAAAAATGAGTAAAATGTTGTGGCAGCTGTCGCTGGCTCAAGCGGATCGTCGCCGCGAGACCTTTGCGCTGGGGGCGAGCGATCCCGAGCAGGCGGAACGCATTCTCGGGCAAGGGAGGCGAACCGAACAGGCGCATCTGCCGCGTGACTATGCGGAGCAGCTGATTCGGCACTGTCGAAGCAGGGGAATGCAGCCAAAACCGGGAGACACCCTGCGTCAACTGGTCGCGCGTTGGCCGAACCGTCCTGCGTGGATTGATGCCTTGGTGCGTTATCATTACGCCACCACCTACGAACAGGAGCCACGCCAAGCTCAGCTCGAGCGTTGCTGGTGCGAGCAACTGCAAGAGGCCGACGGCAACCGGTGATCGCACGTTCAAGTTAGCCGTTCTGGCTTTGCTTCCATTTCAACCACTTCTCTCGATCAAACGGTGGGCGTTGTGGACGAGGAGATCGCGCTGGAGCGAGAGAGACGCGATCATCGGCAATGATGCGACTATCCAAATTGGCGAGCATGGGCTTGAGTTGTTCGATTTCGCTCAACAACTCGATCATCCGCTCGTGTGACAACTGAGGATCCTCCAGCGCGTGAGTGAGTTGGGATTGCCGCATCAGCAAAGCGCGCGCCGACAATTTCGACAAAACGGCTTCGGCGTGGGACAGCGCCTCGGAGGCGACGCTGTCATGAAACGTGGTGTCTTCCATCAGTGCCTCGCGCAGCTCCGCGGGCAGGGTCGAACAAAAGGCGTTAATGGCAGCGGGTTGATCGGGAGCCGCGGCGCAGTTGATGACTGCTTCCACCAGACTAACACCCTCGATGTGTTGAGCAATTTCGTGCAGGGTTTCCAATTGTTCTCCCAAGTAGTAGCGCACATTCATGTGATACAAGCCGAGATGCGCGAGATACGCGAGATTGGAATCCACTCGGGGCCTGGCTGGTTTGGTCAGAGCTTCCTCGGGCGCGGGCGTGGTGGGATCGACGCTTCTGACAGCGACTTCGGCGTTTTGTTTGCGTTGTTGGTGTTGGAGACGGATGCGTTTTTGGTAGGAGACTGTTGCTTGGCGCAGCACCGCGGGATCGATCTGAAGTCGAGTGGCGCAGTGCATGAGCAAGCCATCGAGTTTGATGGGATCTTCGATGAGGTTCAGCAGCGGAATGATTTCTTGAGCGGTCTGGCTGCGTGCCTCCGCATGCGCGAGACCACCGGTGTGGAGCGCACGATCGAGTTTGAAATCGAAAAACGATGGCGATGAGGCGATGATTTCCTGGAAATGAGCCGCACCGTGTTGTTTGAGCAAGGAATCTGGATCCTCGCCGGGAGGGAGCATGGCCACCCGCACGGAGAGATTTTGCGGAGCAAGCTCGATGAACGCGCGTTCGCATGCCTTGTAGCCCGCCGCATCCGCATCGAAGCACAGCACGACGGCATCGGCGTATTGCTTGAGCACCACCGCGTGGTGCGAGGTAAAAGCCGTGCCGAGCGGCGCGATGGCGGTGGTAACGCCATGCTGGTGGCAAGCGATGACATCGAGCTGACCTTCGCAAAGCAGCGCGACGCGTTGCTTGAGGATGCTGCGCTTGGCGCGATCCAGCGCGAACAGGGTTTTGGATTTGAGAAATAATGAGGTTTCGGGTGAATTCACATACTTGCCGCTATTGGGGTCGGCTTGCAATTGCCGCCCAGAGAAGGCGATGACCTCGCCTTGAGCATTGCAGACTGGAAACATCAATCGATTACGGAAACGCACGTAAAGACCGCTGCGCGGGTTGTTTTCATCGCGCAGTGCGGCAATGCCAGATTCAATCAGCTCGCGGCCTGTGTAATGCTGTGTCTTGGCCCACGATAAAAATGCCGTGGGGTCCTCGGGCATCCAGCCGATTTTCCACTCAGCAGCGACACGATCGTCGTAGCCTCGCCGATGAAAATAGTCGCGTGCGTGTTGGGCGTGAGGATCGAGGCGCCAGCGATCATGAAACCACTCAGCAGCTTCGCGGTGCAACTGCAATAAGCGGCTGCGCAGGCGGCGGGAGCGATCTGCCGCCGGATCCGCGTCGGCTTCCTCGAGCTGGATATTGGCTCGACTGGCAAGACTGCGCAGAGCCTCGACAAAGGAAAGCCCCTTGTATTTCATCTCAAAGGAAATGGCATCACCGCCTTCGCCACAACCAAAGCACTTGAAGCTCTGACGGCTGACATTGATGTGAAATGAGGGGCTTTTTTCCTGATGAAAGGGGCAACGTGCCTTGTAGGACGACCCCGCGCGCTTGACCTCAATGCATGAGCTGATGAGAGCCAAAATATCCGTGGCAGCGAGAACGCGTTCGCGAGATTCTTGTGAGATGCGGCTCATGAGGTGCAGGATCAGGCGGATGGTGGCGGCTGCCGTCAGCTAGTGAATCGAATCAGCGCATGCGAGACATTGGCATAAGCAGGCGCGGATTGGCAACCGACGTTTCACAAAATCAACATGCAGTCGCCGTAGCTGAAGAAACGATATTTTTCCGCAACGGCGCAGCGGTAGGCCTCGAGCGTGAACTCATGACCCGCCAGCGCGCAAACCAGCATGATCAGGGTGCTCTGCGGCAGGTGAAAATTGGTCAACAAGGCATCCACCGCCCGAAACTGGTGAGGCGGGTGCAAAAAGATTGCCGTTTCGCCCGATTGCGCGGCATCTGGAACCCGAGGGCTGCATTCTGGTTGCTGCGCTAAGTGCTCTAAAACGCGGGTGACGGTGGTGCCAATCGCGATCACGCGCTGGGCGGCATTGATGACCTGGGCCGTTTGCTGACTGAGAGCGTAGTGCTCTGAGTGCATGACGTGATCTTCGACATGATCGACCTTCACCGGACGAAAGGTGCCAACGCCCACGTGTAGCGTGAGAAAGCTGTGCGGCAAGGTGCTGAGCATTTCCTTGGTAAAATGCAGACCGGCAGTGGGAGCCGCGATGGCTCCCTCGGCTTGAGCGTAGACGGTTTGGTAGCGCTCTTGATCTACATCATCGTCGTTTCGACCCATGTAATGAGGCAGCGCCAAGCGTCCATGCGTGGCGAGGTCTAGCTCGCGGTCCCATCGCAGCCAGCGGTCACCATTTTCCTCGACAGAGACGACCGTGGCCGTCGCAGAGCCAACGCGAATCGTGGCACCGATCCGCATTTTTTTACCAGGTCGCACCAGACAACGCCAATCCAGCGGCGTTGGACGCTCCAGACACAGGAGCTCGATCCCGCCATCATCGCTCAAGACACGAGCGGGAATGACCTTGGTATCATTGAGAATCAACTGATCGCCGGGTTGAACGAAACTCGGGAAATCGCAAAAATGCGCGTGGGTGATGCTTTGGCGAGAGCGATCCAGCACCATCATCCGTGAGCCGTCGCGACGGGGCAAGGGTCGCTCAGCGATCAGCTCAGGTGGCAGCGTGTAGTCGAAATCCTGCGTCCGCAAGCTCATGGGTTCGATGGTCAATCAACGGTCGCGGGCTGGTTTAGCGCACCAGACGTTTGAGTTCCGTCTGAAAAGCGGTGATGTCCTCGGGGCTGGGGCGATAGCCGGGTGTGTTCGGATCGAGGCCGAGACGGCCGGTCTGATCCACATACCAGAGTGCTTGCTCACCGTCGGAGAACGTCACTTTGCCGCTGAACAACGTTCCTGGCAGGGTGAGGGTATCCAGCGAAACATGGAAACCGCCAGCAGTAGCGGCCGTTGCGTTTGTGCCGAGCGCGTCCAGCGGTGAGACGGTTTTGGCAGGTTCTTCCGGCTTCGCTGGGGATTTTAGTTCGATGTTCATGTCCAACACCAGCAGGCGGGTGTCCATGAATGTCAGGCGTAGCCCCCACTGCTCGTTCATGTTTTTCTGCAAATCCTGCATCGTCGCGCCCTCGTCGGCCCATTGTCTGAGTGAAGCGCGCTGGGAATCGGTCAACTGACTACTGGAAAACATGGCGGCACCATAACCTGCTGTGCGGTGCTGCCAAGTGAAAAGCGAGCACAACCACGCGATGCTGCGGTGATTTGATCAAAAAAGCAGCGAAAGCATGAAAATCCTGCGAAAAAAACATTGCACAATGTGTGATGCTGGCTCTAGTCTGTCCGCCTCACCTGCGCGTTTTCAGCGTGCAGCGACTTGATTGCGCGGTTAGCTCAGTGGTAGAGCACTACCTTGACACGGTAGGGGTCACAGGTTCGAACCCTGTATCGCGCACCATTTTTTTTGTGCAAGCACTCAGTTTGCTGAAATTGTTTTCTGGCTCCTTTCGCTCAGAAAGCCATACCAATGGCGAAGTGAAACGCGCCGTGGGGTTCGGTGCCTTGTCGGGTGAGATTGCGTCCGTATTCGAGCCGCAGTGGGCCGATTGGCAACTGCCAATGCAGCCCGCAGCCGAGAGTCACGCCGATGGCATCGACATCGAAGTCAAGGTGTTCGCGCGCGAGGTTGCCCGTGTCGAGGAAGAAAACCGCTTCGATGGGTGCGGCGATGGGTTCGGTCCACTCGGCGTTGATGAGCCAGTAGGCATTGCCTCCGCGAGGCTGAGCGGCGGCATTGCGCGGGCCGAGCTGGCGTTCGGCCAAGCCGCGAAAACTTTGAGCGCCTCCGAGAAAATAGCGAATGTCGATGGGCAGATCCGCGCCGCGAATCGCCGGAAGCAGCCAACCACTGCGACATCCCAGCGCAAGCTTGCCCGAGTCCTGCCAGCGCCGATACCAAGCGCAGCTGAACTCATGTTTCAGGTATGCTGAGGGCTGGAAGGAAATCGCGGAACCCAGTTCGAGCGCTTGCTCCCAATACCAGCCGTTCTCGGGTAATGTGCTGTGATCGCGGCGATCGTGGAGCCAATGGAGGCGAGCACGCAGTTGGTTGTAAGAGGTTTCACCAAGGTCGCTGAGGGATAGTTCTAAGGCATTGGTGTGAACCTGAGCGGAGCCGAGAAGCAGGGTGAGCTGGTCAAACTCAGACACATCCCAAGTGGCACTGGCGAGCAGTCCGGTTTCAAACTTCTTGTAACCATCCAGTTCGCGCGTGATGGCGTTGTAACGGAGCTGTCCGAGGATGTCGCGATTGAATAACCATGGATCGCGGCAAACAACATCGAAGAGTGCGCCGCGATCGGTCCACTCGAGTCCCGCATTGAAGCTGCGAAGCGAGTCGGCGAGGTTGTCATCGTGAAAACGCGCGCCGAGGATGGTGCCTTCGTAGGTCTCCACGCCGCCGTAGCCTGAAATGCCACGGGCCTTGCCGTCTTGCAAGTGCAGGGTCAGATCGAGCTGCTGGGCGGTGGCATCGCGCTGTTGTTCGTAGTGCGCGGAGCGAAACGCACCAGTGGCGAGTAACTGACGCAGGCGGCGATCCATCGCGCCCTGGTTAAAGAGTCGCTGCAACTGCGGGGCATAGAGGCGGCAGAGGCGATCGCGTGTGCGGGGGTTGCTGCCAGAAATGCGAATTTGGCGCAGGGTGTAGGGAGGGCCGAGATCGAGCGTGATTTGTGGAGTGAAAGTGGTTTCGCCAAGCAAGGGGCTGAGGCGCAAATCGATGTCCGTGAAACCGTTTTGCTCGCAGTGCTCGCGAATGGTGCGTCGCAATTGATTGATGCGCTGGCTGGTCGCCGGCTCGGCACTGGCGTTTTGCAGTTTAGCCACAAGTCCGCTCAGATGGGGTGGCGGCGGCTTGAGCCATTTAGGGGCGGTGAGCCAATGCAACGCGCAGCGGTCGATCAGCACCTCGACATCAATGGCACCGTGTGGGGTTTCGGCGTCAGGGTGCCGAACTTGAACCTGAGCCTTCCAGTAACCCTGGGCTTGCAGATCCTCGATCACCGCTTGTCGTCCACGTTCAATCGCTGCGGCATCCCAGGGGATGTCGCGTTGTAGCGCCAAGCGCTTGCTTAAGCTCGGTGCGAGAAAAATGTCTCGCAAGCGGCGCGACTCGTGTGGTTGCAGATGGTCGAGACAGCGAACGTCTCCGAGCAGCACACGAGTGCCAGCGTGGACCGCGAGCACGATCTCCGTTTCGGCGACGCTGCCGTTGACATGGGCTTGTGGATAACCTTGCTCGCGCAGTAACTCCTCCAGCATGAAAGCCAGATCAGCCGCAAGGGGCTGATTGGCCGGTTGCTGACTGGCGATTTCTTTCCGCTCCCCCAACAAGGAGTCCACGAACTCGATGCCAACGGGCTCGCTCAGTTCATAACGGATTTCTGCCGCCATTGAGGCTCCGGGCTGCCAAGCAAAAAATCCCATCAGCACCGCCTTCAGCAAGCGTGACACCAACGGGCAAATGAAAATGGGCGGGCGGGCGAACATGACGTGGTTTAGCGGAAACGAAAGGTGAACATCAGCAAGCTGCGGGTCTGGCCCTCGGCATCGACTGCACCGGTAATGAACCAGTTCTTGCGATCGAGCGCGATGGAGGCGCTGGCGTATTTTTTTCCCGTATAGGGATTAGCATCGCCGATGGCGAGATCGAAGCGCTCGGTCAGTGAGATCAGTGGCTGCAAGGCTGAGGCGAACGGCATGCGTCTGCGCCGCCATTCCTCAACAATGAGTTGGGCGGCTTTGGCGGAGGCGACGTTGCGCTGGGTTAGATTGTCAGTGGTTGTTCCCGTGGCGAGTAGCGAAACAATGTCGTGTTGTGGCAGTGGTGGTGATGACGTTAGTTCATAACGCGGTTGCGAGAGAGGACCAAAGAAGTAAAGAGAAACATCGTGGTGCCCAACGTTGGAACTGCCTTTGAGGTTGAGATTGGGGATCAATCCCTGTTGCGGTTCAAACAGCACCGTAGCACTGGGAACGCTGAGGCGACTAAACGGCAACTGGGCTTCGAGGTGGGTCACCCGCATGCCACCGCTGAGGCGGGGACGACCGATCGTGCCTGCGGCGATTAGATTCACTGTTGCTTCGCCCCGCAACACATTGCCGCGCATCAGCAAGGGTTGCGAGGAATCGATGCGACCCTCCAGCGTCCATTGAGAAAATGGTGATGGCACGGTGGTGTCTCGCCAGGTCAGTGGCGTGTCCAGCTCGGCGCGGGCGTGACGCTCGATGGGCAGGCGCAGCATGGTCGCGAGAGGGATGAACTCAATGTCCCGATAAATCATGCCGTGTTGCAGTTGCATCGCTGCGTTCACGTGTGCTTGCTGCCAGGATCCGTCAACCTGCAAGCGCGCGTGACCGCGCAGCAACGCAGAACCATCGCGCCACAGCGGCAAATCCCGACCTTGGACCGAAAGCTGCACATGCTGGGGTTCAAAACGATCGAATTGCAATGCTCCACCACCCTGAATCTGACCATCCGCCAAGCGAGCGGTTAGGTTCTCCACGCGCAAGAACTGGGCGCGATGCCGCCAGCTCACATCAGCGGCAATCTCGGAAGGGGATGGAATTTCGCGTCGCGGGCTACGCCAACTGCCGTGACGCAGTTGCACCTGGGCACAAAAATCGGGCAGCGAGCAGGTGCCGCTGAGCTTGGCGTTGCCTTGGATCGTGCCATCGAGACGCATCGCGCTAGGCAATAGCGGTGCAAGCGTTGCCACGGCCACTGGCGGCAGCGTGACCTCACCTTCCAAGGGCACGGCGGCGAATTGTTTCAAATCTTGCGACCATTCCGCGGTGCGGAAGGGCATGGAAGCGCGAAAAGTGATCGTTGAAAACGGAGCAGAGCGCACTTCGCCGTTGAGAACCAAACGCTCGCCCGACTGATTCAGGTCGGCATGGACATCGAAGGCTTGGAGCGGGGCAAGCGCTGGGATTTGCAGGGACTCTGCCTGGGTAGCAACGGTGATTTGTGGTTGCTGAGGGGTGCCACGCACGTTCGCTTTCAGTTGCACCTTGCCAGTCAGTGGCAAGCGTTGGGACGGGGGCAGCCATTCATTGATCACGTCCATGCCGATGCGCTGGGATTGCAGCGTTAGATCAAGCGGGGCAGTGGAGCTGAGAAAGCGTTTCACGTCATCCTGACCCCACGGCATTTGAGGCAGGGGCATGGTGCCGGTGGCTTGCAGGAGGGCTTGTTGATTCCAATGCCACTGCAAGCCCTGCAAGGTGAGCTGGTTGTCCGCGCAATGGGCATCCAGCTGAATCGTCTGTGCGCCTTGCTCGACCCGCAGATCGCGACAGTGCCAGCGATCGAGCCCGAGAAAATTGATATTCCCGCGCGCATGGACGGTGCTGGCGTGCTCGCGTTGCCAGGAAAACTGTCGGATTGCCACCTGACCAGCATGGCGAGGAGTCGAGGCTTGGCCGTGCCATTCGCCTTCGCCTGAAAAACTTGCAGCGGGCCATGCAGCGACCGCAGGATGCCAGCTAAGCCAGGGTTTCAGTGCCGCGCTGCTGAGTTCATCGGCGCTGAAGGCGCAGTTCCATGTTTGTGCCGAGCGGTCAACCGAAAAAAGGCTGGCCCAGTTCGCGCCTTGAATGCTGCCACGCAAGGGCGCGGCCAGCGCGCGCATGGACGTGGTAAAACTGCCGTGCAGACTCAGGGCGGGGTCAGCGGCATGCGCATGCCAGATGGCGCGGCAGTCATCGAGCGGCGCTGTTTCATCCCCTTGCCAGTGCAGCACAGCTTCCAGCTTGGCCATGGGCAAGGATGCCGTGGATGGATTGGTTGTGCTCGTTTGCTGGTGGGTTTGAGACAGCCACCACTGATGCCAGGGAGCGATGGCGTCGCTACTGACCTGCGTGGTGACTTGTGCCGGCCACCATTGACGATCTTCCAATGGATCGTTGAGCCATTCGATCTGGCTCCGTGTTTCCACAACGGCGCTGCCAGCTCGGGCGCGCAGGTTGAGGTTGCCGTTGCGGCGCTGAAGTTGCGCATCCAGTGTGATTTCATCCACCGCGTGGTCGCCATAGCTACAGTTTTGCACCCGCAGCATCACGTCTGCGTCCAAGCCCAAGGGTTCGGTGCGGTTTCCGGCACGCGGCAGTCCACGCGGACGCAGACGCAGCTCCGCGGCGCGAATCAAACCCTGCACGGGCAAGGTTTCTCCAAAAACATTCGCAGCGGTCGCCAAATCAAGCTCGCCTTCCTGCCATTGCAGCTGCAGTGACGACAGCCAAGGCATGACCTGGAGCTTCCAGCGCGAATGCAACAATTGCAGGTCGGCCACGGCACTGAGCTGTCGATTGCGCGGGGTGGCAATGCTCAAGTTGGAAAGCTGCAATTGCGGCATGATTTGCAGCTGATTCAGGGAAATTTCTTCGCTGCGAATGCGGCAGGTGATGTGTTGCGGCGGCAGCGAGTTCCACCGCGTGGGGGGGGCAGTGAGATCGCCAAAGCGCAAGCTACCGAGTTGCAAATCGATGGCTTCGTCCAGTGCTTCGTGGCGAATTTGGCACGAGCTAAGGCAGACGACGGATTGGCCATGGCGGGTTAAGGTGATTTTACCAGTCTGCACCCGCAGTGAGTGTCGCAGTAGCTCGGGCCGCAGGCGCTGCCACTCTTCCACCCATGCGGCGGGGTCGAATGGATCGCGGTGGGGATGATTGCTGTCGGTGGGAAGGGCGTCGGCATTGATTTCGGCCTCTAAGCCCTCGACTTCCCAATGATGCCAGGCACGCGGACGCAAAAATGTCCATGGGGCATCAATGCTCAGCCGCTTGAGCTTGAGCTGAGTCAGCGGTCCACCTTGCCATGTGAGGTCTTGAATGGTCGGACCTGCTAGCCATGTGCCACGCAGCTTGAACGCGATGTGATAGCCCTGCCGCGCCACGAGGTGCTGCACCACACTGGGCAAAAACCAGCGGCTCAGTGGGCCATTGATGCCGTAAGCAAGCAGCCCGAATCCCAGCAATAGTCCTAAACGCACGCGACGTTGCTGCCACCAGTGGCGGCAGCCTTGGGTCTTGGCAAAAGACATCGGCTTGGGTGTCATGGAGCGGAAAGAGCGAGAAGCAGGTGAGGCGATCGGATGATCTAGCGCATGAGTTGCCAAGAGCCATAGCACGAATGCGCGAGTTCCGCCATGAGATAAATGGGGCGCCAGATTGCGTTCTCGTGTCGCAGTGACTCGGGGGGCTGATCGCGGTGAAATGACTGTTGCGAAGCGGCCCGGATGAAATCGCGTTGCATTTCTTTCAAAATCCGCCAATCTGCCGCCCACACGATTTCCGCCATGTCTGAGCGCCGCAAACCTTTTCCATTTGATCAATTTGAACCCCAGTGGCAGCAGCATTGGGATCAGCAGCAAACCTTCGCCACCCCAGGTCCGGGTGAAGTGGGCTTTGATCCCTCGCGGCCCAAGTATTATGTGCTCGACATGTTTCCTTATCCCAGCGGCGCGGGTTTGCATGTTGGGCACCCCGAGGGCTACACCGCGACGGACATCATTGCCCGTTATAAGCGCATGACGGGGCATAACGTGCTGCATCCGATGGGTTGGGATGCCTTCGGCTTGCCAGCAGAGCAGTATGCGATCAAAACAGGTCAACATCCGCGGCTGACCACCGAGGCTAACATTGCCAACTTCCGCCAGCAGCTCAAGCGATTGGGATTCTCCTATGATTGGAATCGCGAGGTGGACACCACCGATCCGCAGTATGTGCGCTGGACGCAATGGATCTTTCTCCAGCTTTATCACGCGTATTTTTGTGAAGAAGAGCAAAAAGCCAAGCCGGTGAGCGAGCTTGAGGCGCAAGGGTGGACGCGCGAGCAAGTGGACGCAGTGCGCCTGGCCTTTGTGCAAGAGGCACCGGTGAATTGGTCGCCGGATCTCGGCACGGTGCTGGCCAATGAGGAGGTGGATGAATGGCGGGCCAAGGGTCATGTGGTCGAGCGGCGTCCGTTGCGGCAGTGGATGTTGCGAATCACCGCTTATGCGGAGCGCTTGATCGCGGAGCTGGATGGGCTGGACTGGCCGGAGGGAATCAAATTGCTGCAGCGCAATTGGATTGGCCGCAGCGAGGGCGCCATGGTGCAATTTCGGGTCGATGGGCAGTCTGAGCCGTTGACGGTTTACACGACCCGACCTGACACGCTGATGGGCGTGACCTATCTGGTGCTCGCTCCTGAGCATCCGTGGGTGACGGAAATTGTCTCTGCGGATCAGCGCGCCGTTGTGGAAGCGTATCAATTGGGCTGCGCAAACAAATCGGATCTGGATCGTGGCGACATGAGCAAGCAGAAAACGGGAGTGTTCACGGGCGCGTGGGCGCAGCACCCGGTTTCAGGGGAAAAGATCCCCATTTGGATCGCGGATTATGTGATGATGGGCTATGGCACGGGAGCGATCATGGCGGTGCCAGCGCATGATGAACGGGATTATGAGTTTGCGCAAAAGTTTGGTCTGGAGCTGCGCGTTGTGGTCGCAGCAGCCGAGGCTGAAGCAGCGGAGGTCAGACTGCCATTTTGCGAAGTGGGCGTAGCGGTGAATTCTGGGTTTCTCGATGGTCTGCGCACGCAGGAAGCCAAGTCAGCGATGCTGGCGTGGCTGGAGCAGCAGGGCACGGGCAAGCGCAAGGTGCAGTATAAATTGCGAGACTGGTTATTTTCGCGTCAGCGTTATTGGGGCGAGCCGTTTCCGATTGTTTGGGAAAATGGAGAGCACCGCGCCATTCCCGAGAATGAGCTGCCGCTGCTGCAGCCGGATTTGGAGGACTTTAAACCAACTGGCGATCCGCGCGGGCCATTGATCAAGGCAACCGATTGGATTCGCTATTCCGAGACGGCGCAGCGCGAAACCAATACGATGCCACAGTGGGCGGGTTCGTGTTGGTATTACTTGCGTTATTGTGATCCGCAGCAAACAGACGCCTTTGTCTCGCGGGAAGCGGAGCAGTATTGGCTCCACCGCAAGGATCAGGCCGGGGCGGTGGATTTGTATGTGGGTGGCACGGAGCATGCCGTGCTGCACTTGCTCTACGCGCGTTTTTGGCACAAGGTGTTGTTCGATCTCGGGCATCTGAGCACACCCGAGCCGTTTCAGAAGCTAGTGAATCAGGGATTGATTCTCGGTGAAGACGGGCAAAAGATGTCGAAATCACTCGGCAACGTGGTGAATCCCGATGATGTGATCGCCGAGTATGGGGCGGATTCGTTGCGTTTGTATGAAATGTTCATGGGACCGCTGGAGCAGGTGAAGCCGTGGCAAATGCAAGGGGTGGATGGCGTGCATCGCTTCCTCGCGCGCGTTTGGCGCTTGGCGATGGTGGAGCAGGCGGATGGCACGTGGGCGGTGAGCGCGCAGCTCGATGATCAACCGTGTGCAGAGGCAGCGGTGCGCAAGGTGGTGCATGAGACAATCAAAAAGGTGGGGGAGGACATCGAGCGTCTCGCTTTTAATACCGCGATTTCGCAAATGATGGTATGCACCAAGGCCTTGATGTCGCTCGAGCGGGTGCCGCGTCATGAGCTATTGCTGTTGCTGCGCGTTCTCAACCCTTTTGCTCCGCATTTGACCGAGGAACTCAACTCGCGTTTGGGCGAAACGGTGATGCTGTGTCAGCAGGACTGGCCGATTTTTGATCCAGAGGCCTTGGTGGAGACAGAGGTGGAGGTGGTGGTGCAGGTCAATGGCAAATTGCGCGATCGCCTGCGCTTGGCGCCCGATGCCACGGAGGAAACCGCCCGCGAGGCAGCGCTGGCAAGCCGGAAGATTCAGGAGCAGTTGGAGGGCAAAAGTTTGCGGAAATTTATTTATGTGCCGGGGCGTTTGATCAATTTGGTGATCGGTTGAATTAATGGATCGGGATTCGCGTCTTGCCAAGTGGCCGCCACTTTGTCATGGTGCCATTGGCATGATTGATCGATTGCAGGGCGTGAGATGGAGTTTGCGACTCCTTGCTGCGGGGCTGGCGGTCTGGATCGCTTTGATGTGTGGCGCTTTGGCAAGTAACGCGGAGGCACCGACGAAGCGCTTTTTCGATGATGGCGACGTGTTTCGCAAGGTGCCGGATGAGCGCGCGCGCCTGGAACAGGCGCTCAATCATTTCAATGAACGCTACAAGGTGTCGTTGTTTGTCGTCACGCGTTCGAGCTTGTATGGGGATACGATTTCCGCAGCTGCACAGCAATTGTGTCGTGAACTATTGGGCAGGAAGTTTGGCATTGTCATGCTGTATGATGAGAGCGCGAAGGTGCTTTTTCTGGCGACGCCGCTCGAGATCGAATGGTCGGAGTCGCTTCACCCAGACGGCCCGTATCTGTCCACTCAGTGGTTGACCGACCAGTTTCTTAGCATCAGTCGCGACATCGCCAGGCGTGTCGATGTGAAGCTGGACTCAGCGCAATACATCAGCAGTGTGTGTTATCAGTTGTTGAATGATCTCTCCAAGCAGGCAACTCCGGGTGATCAGCGGCAATGGGGGCGCTGGATCTGGGGAATCGCGGCGATTCTAGCTGTCTTGTATGTGGCGTGGTTGGTTTTGGCACGTTTGAATGCCCGCAAGCTGGTGTTTAATCAAGCTCAGTATCGCTTTCCACAAGTGCAAATGCTCGAGCGCTTTGAGGCGAAAAATGGTGGCGGCTTGTTGACGTCGCGTGTTTGGGATGTCCAACATCGCAAGATTTCGCGCGCACCCGAGGGCATGAGTTTCGGGGGGATCTCTCCGGCGCCCATCGGATTCCAGCGCAAGCGTGTGACTGGGCGGGTGATGGCGGCAGAGCTATTGCGACAACTCCACGAGGGCAAGATCACCGATAAGGAACTCTGCGCGCGCTACGAGATCATTCCCAAAACGTTGGCTCGTTGGAAGCGCAATATCGTGATCGAGCAGGATGAACCGTCGCAAAAGTTACAAAACATGTTTAGTCCTGCGGATTTGCAGCGCATCGCGATGCTGCTGTCTGGATCAGTTCAGCAAGTTAACCCGCAAGATGTGACACTGAATGTGCGCCCTGTTAAATTGTTGCCCGAAGACGACAGCTCGACAGACGCACCTTCGTGAAATCGGTCGCCAGAAGAAGGATCACGCGATTAGAACCAGTTGGTTACAATGCCATTGTTCATCCTGTGTCGAAACTAGCGTGGACGTGAATCTGTCAGGTTATGGCCAAGATCAGTTCGACGCCATCATGGCTTTTGGCCTTGCAGTTGCTCCAGCTGCTTGAGCAAGTCGTTGGCTTGTTCCTTGGTTGAGGCATCGAGATCGCGCCAGACGAGCTTGCCGTTGTGAAACAAGAATGCCTGACGCATCGCAAAACCGGCCATGTGCGGCACGCCAAAGCTGTCGCAGACCTTGCCATCGGTGTCAGCGATCAAGGGAAATTCCAATTGATGATCGGCACGAAATTTGGTCTGCGCTTGAGCGGTGTCGATGCTGACCCCAATGACTTTCACGCCTTTGCCGGTGATGGTGCGATATTGATCTTGCAAGCTGCAAGCCTGCTTGGTGCATCCCGGTGTGTTGGCTTTTGGATAAAAATAGACAAACAAATACCCCTCAGCTCCCATTTTTTTGAAATCAACCTCCTCATTGGCGTGATTTTTTCCAATCACATCCGGCAATTCCGCGTTAAGTTCCAACGGCGCAGCTTGTGTTGAAGACGAAATGCCTACGAGGGCGGCAACGGGAGCAAGATGCTTGATTAAGTTCATGCAGAAACCTGCCACGTTCTGAGGATTGTGCAAATGCATTTTTTTAGTGGACAATTCTTGTTTTATGGGCATACTGCCCACCCGCATTGCTGTGTGCGACAGCAATGGCGTTTTTTGGCAGAGTAGCTCAGTGGTAGAGCAGAGGACTCATAAGCCTTTGGTCGGCGGTTCAAATCCGCCCTCTGCCACCATTTTTCCACACGCGCGGTTCGTCCGCTACTGCTCACCTAACTTGCCATCGTTGGCTCACAGCAGGATCAACTTTGAACAGACCGCACTTGGCATGTGTGTTGCAAAGCGATGAGATCCGCGGGCTCGTTCTAGGCTTATTTTTCAAAAAAATGACGGAATCATGTTGTTTTATCAAAAAAATCATCATTTTCTGCTTGCTACGGCTTTGGTCGGTGGATAGGGTTCGCCTCCCCAGCTAACCAATTTACCTCATGTCTAAGCACAATAGCCTCAAATCTGCCTCTACTGTTGGCGGCAAACGTTCGGTTCTCAAGCGCTTTGAGCGCGTCAAGCTCATGAAGGAGCGTGGTCAATGGAAAGCTGGCCGCAGCCCGATTGGCTTGCCTAAAACCAAGCATGAGTCTTGATGTTGCTGGTTTCGAGTTCGCTGCTCCTGATTCCGTCGTTCGGAGGTTGAGACAGCGATTGTTTGCGAATGACTTTGTGTAGCTTAGAACAGCTTCGGTCTTCGCCAACAAATCAAAAAAACTTCGTGTTCCCGCTTCAATTTCGATTATTGTGGGTTTGAATCGGCAGCCGCTTCATGTCGCGGCTGTCATTTTTTATGATGACATGGATTGATTCGATGACGCATGCCGACAGGTATCCGCTTAAACAAATATTTGGCCTCATGTGGCTTGGAATCGCGCAGGGGCTGTGATGTCTTAATCCAAGCCGGACGGGTGGAGATCAATGGTCAGCCATGTCTCGAGCCCGGCACGCGTGTGCAACCGGAGGATCACGTGCGTGTGGATGGCAAACGAGTGGTGATGAAGCGCAGCACGACGATTTTGCTGAATAAACCGCGTGGGTTGATTTGCACGAAAGAGGACGAGCTCCATCGCGAGACCATTTATGCGTTGCTGCCAGGTGCGTTGCAGCACCTGCATCACGTGGGGCGCTTGGATGTCGATTCCGAGGGCTTGCTGTTGATGACAAATGACGGTGAGCTGACACAACGACTGATGCATCCCTCGCATGGCATGGAGAAGGAATATCTCGTGACCTGCGATCAATCGTATCAGAATGAGCATCTCGATCTGTTGATCACGGGCATTTACACGGAATCCGGTAAGCTGCGTGCGAAATCGGTGAAGCGCTTGAGCGCGCGCCGCTTGCAAATCATCTTGGATCAGGGAGCGAAGCGGCAAATTCGGGTCATGCTCGATGCCCTGGGCTATCAGGTCACGAAGTTGGTGCGCGTGCGCATCGGCAGTTTGTGGGGCGAAGATTTGGAGGTGGGTGATTACCGCATTCTCACCGCCGAGGAAGTTGAAAAAGCCTTGGTGAACCCTGCAGCGCCAAAGCGCAGCGGCGCTGTGACGGCACAAAGTCTGCTTCATGGCAAGTCCGCTGTGAAGTCGGCCGTGGCAGGAGTCCGCAAGCCCGAGCACACACCTGTTTCTTCAGCCAACCGCAAGGTTCGGGATGGGATGTCGTCTCGAAAACCCAAAGTGGAAGCCAAGCGGCGTTCGCCAGCCAGCCCCACTGCTACGGCTCGACGCAATACGAAAAATGCGGCACCGCGTCGCGGCTCCAAGCGGAGTTAGTTCGATGTTGATGAATGGTGTTGAGCCGCAGTTTGGCTCTGAGCTGGCACGCTTGCCGCGGGCCAAGGGCGCCCCCAATGCCATTCGGCCGTGAATTCCGCTGGGCAAGGGGCATCTGGTCCGAGCACATAGAGACTAGTGGCCCATGCCGATGCAAGCGCTGCGCTCGGTCCGCGCACCGTGACAGAGCTGGGTTCTCGTTGCACTGATTCGCCGGTGCGTGGATCGAGGATGTGGCAGGAAACACCAGTTGCGCGAGAAACGAATTGACGGTAGTTGCCGCTTGTCGCGATGGCTTCGCGGCTGAGCGTGATTTGCTTGAGAACGCGGGTGGGACCGGGTTCGGGATGCTCAATGGCAATGATCCATGAGCCGTCGCCAGCCACCATTTCTCCGGCAAGCCGAAATAAAAAATCGTGAATGCCTTTTTGCCTGAGCATTTCAGCGACGCGATCCACCGCATAACCCTTGCCCAAAGAGGATAAATCCAGGCCGCGCCCCACTTGTCCGGTCGAGGGTGGGCCAAATCCCAGTGCTTGAAGGCGTGCCAGGATCGCGGGATCGAAGGCCCCACCTGTTTGCTGTTTCATGCGCTCGGCCAGTTGCAGAACAGCGTTCAAGTCACGACTGGCCTGAGCGCCGCGATTGTAGCACATCAGATCCGAGTCCTCACGCCATGTGCTGAGCACCTGCTCCCAGTGTTCCAGCACGGCGGCAACCTCGCGCTGCAGGGAAGGAGCATCGCCATCGACGAGAGCCCCACGCCATTGCAGGTTCCAGTCGCAGCCCATGGCCCTGCCACTCAGACCCTGAGGCATCACCTGCCGGCGCGCGCAAGAACTGAGCGCCAAACAAGAGCCAAGGCTCAGACTAAGACCAATCCAAATCAATCGCATGGCAGTGACAGCACAGTTCAACAGATCAAAACGATTCCCCAAGCCGATGCGACCAACCCCAGTGCGATCCAATCCTTTTGGGTGAAATGACTGGGTGAATGTGCAAGCCAGCGCAACAATGCCCCAGTCGGACAGCCATAGTGACAGTAAAATTGGGGAATGACACAGGAAAGGATGAGTCCTACAAAAAACAAACCAGTTGGTATCACTGCATAAAAGCCCGCGCTCCAGACTTCGAAGGGTTCAGCCATGGACAAAGTGGCAATGGAGCCACAGCCTGCCAATAGCCATAGTCCCACTAACGTGAGCCAGGGAACGGCGCGTAGGGTTGTGTGCCAGCGAGCAGAAATGACCCAGCGCCTGAGCTTCAGCGAGCCGAGTAGGCCTTGTGCGGCACCGTGTGGACAAACATGGCTGCAATAAATGTTTTTCCCCATCAGGGTTGGCAGCAACAACGCGGCGGCGGTGATGACGAGCAGAGGTGTGGCCACGCCGCGGACGCTGCCTCGCTCTGCCCAACCAAGCAACTGATCTTGGCCCAGCATCCAGCCAAAACCGAGTCCAGCGGCGACGCAGATGCCGGACCACACAAGCCGTTGGCTTTTGCTCAGGCCCTTTCGTTTTGCCATCAACACCGCGAGTGCCATCCAGCTGACTGCGAGGAGGGATTTGGCGTTTTTTGACTGCCAAAACGTGGGGCGCGGTTGGTTGAACTGGGTAAGCATCGCGAGCAAGGTTTTTTCGATAGCAGCGTTGGTGATGCTAGCACCGCTCACGGGCACCGATTCACCCGATTGCAGCGATTGGAGAAATGCTGAGACAGTTGGCTGCGAGGAACATAGACTCCATTCTTGCGCCACGTCCTGCCAGTATGGAGCGTTGTCGCGACTCGCCAAAATCCGCACCCCCAGCACCCGCGTCGCGTCGGGATCCAGACCGATCACAACTTCGGACGGGCCATTGAAACCGCGAGCAGATAGCCCCATTTGTGTGCTATTTAAATAAAAACCAACGAGTTGGTTGGAGGCAAAAATCTTCCAGCATCCGTTGATATCGCCTGCTTGCCAGCTTGTGGCTTGGGGAAAAAGTGTCGTAGCGCCGCTGGAAGTGAAGTCGACATGGGCGGCAGGGTTCACAGGTGCGGGAGCACCGAATCGTTGCGCGATGCCACGGGCAATGGCTTCGCTAGTCAGGGATGCGCCACTGACGAGCAGGCTGGGTTCATCAGAGGCGAGTTCTTCGGATTTTTTTCCGATCCATTGTTGCCAAAATGGTTGGTGTGCTACGACTTTTGCGACATGACCGGCGGTGTCGGCACTGCGGCGCAGGCGCACGGCTTGAACGCGGTGTTGGGAGTCGAAAAAAATCACGGCTTCGCTAGGGCCTTTGTAACCGATCCATTGCTGGGCTTGCTCGGTGGTGGTGCCGAGCCAACCGAGCGTCTGCTCATGGGCGTCGAGCAAGGGCATGAGTCCTTCGCGCGCGTGGCCGATGCTTGTCGTCCCGGCCACCACGCTTTGAGCCAGCGGCAGCAAATCCGCATCAGAATGGGCACGTTGTTTCGTGGCATGATGCAAGCAGGCCATGGCGGCTCCCAGCACCGCCAAGCGTGATGATGAAACAAACAAACGACGCCAGCGCTGTGACATGATGGCGCGAGTCTCAGTGACCTGATTGGAGTTCCGCCTGAAGATCCTTGAGACTGGCGTAACGGGTCTTACCGGGCATGCGCCATAACTCTTTGAGCGTCGCTAAATGCTTTTCATGAATCGCTCGGGGCTCGCATTGCTCAATGCGGCACAGGGCAGCGGCGCGTCCGACGGCAACGCCCATCATGCCGATGGTTTTCATGACACGAACCGTTCCGAGTGCATCACGGGTGACGCTGATGTTGCGTCCGGCGGTGAACAAGTTAGGAACATTGCGGGAGTAAAAGCAACGGTAGGGAATGGCGTAACCGATGCGTTTATCGACGGAGGCACGGTGTATGTCCTTGGATATGAAGGGATTATCAGGAAAAAAGTTTTTATAGTTCGGATGTGGGATGTGCAAGTCAATCGACCAAGTGGTGAGCACGCAACCGTCGTCAAACGGCGTTTTTTCCTCGATATTCGTGCCGTCGAGGATCACGTCACCCAGGATTTGTTGGGTTTCGCGAGTGCCACCGATCGCCGCCAGCCATGTGAGTTTCGCGTTTTGGTGCGCCTGTGGGTCGCGACTGGCGTGCGCGCGGTGATTTTTCATGGCGTTCCAGGCGCTAAAACTCGCGAGTAGATTCCAATCGCGGATTTTTTCCAAATCATCGATCGGGTGCTTGTCGAAACCGCTTTCCCAGAACCACTCGGCATGGCCGCGGCGAGGATAGGGGAAGGCTTTTTCATCCATGGTGAGCATCCAAGGTTGCTCGGCAAAGGGTTCAGCCTTCTCGCTGTTTTCCCACGTCCACATGTTGCTCATGCCCATGCGACCATTCGCGGTCATGCTGCGGTCCGCCCCAGCCCATTGTCCGATGAAACCGTGACCCGTTGCATCGACAAACAACGGTGCGGTCAGTGTTTTGACCTGACCGGTTTTGACATCGAGCACCGTGACAGAGCGAATGCGGTCAGCGTTTTTCGTCACGGCAAAGGCGTGGTGTTCCAGCAGCAGCGTGATGTTTTTTTCGGCGCGCACGACCTTTTCTTTTTTGTCATCGACAAATTGTTCAGCGGCAGCGGGTGAGCTTTTGGCCTTATCTTGGATTTCCTTGATGATGTCATCAAACCGATATTCGCTGGGCGGCATGTCTCCCATCGCCCAGACGCGGACTTCAGAAGAGCCATTGCCACCGAGAACCGGGCGGTTCTGGACGAGAGCGACCTTGCACCCCATGCGCGCGGCGCTGATGGCGGCACCGAGACCACCATAGCCGCCGCCGATCACGACGAGGTCATAATTGAGATCGCCTGGCAAAGCTTCGGGGGCTCCCTGAATGGCCCATGAGCTGCGCGCGGTCACGGAATTTGCCGCACTGGGTTGAAAGTTTGGGTCGCAGCTCAGCAATAGGGCATCGACTCGTCCATCGAAGCCATTGAGATCCCGCAGGGCAAGTTCGATCCGTCCAGCCGTGAGTTGGCGTTCGCCGACCATGCGCCACGTCCATTCGATGGGGCCTTCTCCGAGATTGCCGGGCAGCGTCTCACCATTGATCGCCAGGGTGAAACCACCAGCTCCGGCGGCTCGGTTGAGCCGCTTGCTCCAGTCGAGCGTGCGCACCCAGATCCGGTAATTGCCCGATTGCGCCAGAACAACGCTGGTGCTGGCATCGCGCACGGGCTGCCCAAGGCCGTGCGCCAACAAGTAAGGCGATCCCATCGACTCAATGAACTGGGTGTCGAGAGTCCAGCCCCCGCGCTGCGCAAATTGCTCCGCTTCCACGAGCACGGTTTTCGAATCCTTTGTCCCAGCGGTCGCCAGATTGGAGGCCAATGACAGGAGCAGAAACGCCCGATTTGCGCAGTGATAAACATTCATTGAAACAGCTACGCAAATGCGATCATTGATATTTCAATTGAGCTGTGACAGTGGCTGGAGATTTTGCGGTGAAACGGATCCAATAAGCCGAGAAAGCGGGGTCAAACGGGTGAGTTTCAGTCTTTCCTGGCGCGAGATTGAAGTTGCGATAGCGCACCCAGTTGCCGCGTCCGGTGATGTCGATTTCAGCCACCACGGTGACGGCTTGATTGGCGCTGAGACTGAGAGTTTTCTGATCATAGCCAGTCATCAAATATGGATCAGATGGCTCGTTTGCCTTGACTGCGCTGTCCATCCACGGGCCGCCGTTGCCACGTGGTTTGCCGAGTTTCCAGATGTCGTCCACCACTCCGGCCCAGAGCGCGACCTTGCCATCGCTGGAGCGAATGATGTGGGAATTTGACGGCAGGGAGTCCATGTTGAGACCGCTCATGATCAACAAACCGCGATACGAGCAAAAATCGAGAATTTGTAACTCGTGCGATGCGATCGGGCGCATCATCGCCGCGCCACCTGCGTTGTCCGCGGGCATTTCGTAGAGACTACCGGCGGCATTGAACATGTCACGCTCCGTCGCCACTTCACGACAAATGCGGTAGTCCGTCAGTGCGCTCGCGGAGGACTCACCTTTTGGCAATCGCCAGCGCTTGCCCGAGTCATCAGTGAAGATCACGGAAGCGGCATCACTGCGCAACACCTGTGAGGGCAAAGCGGTGTCGCTGAGATGTTTTTGCAGAAGCGCGGAGTCATCGCGGCGAACGAGTTGCATTTTTTCATCCAGAACGTAATACCCCAGCGGTGTGCCATCGACCTTGGTGGCGGCGAAACCCAGTTGCTTGCTGCCATCACTGAGTGCCCGCACTAGGCCGCCGACGTAGCTGGCTTCGACCTTGGTGGCGAGACCTTGAAAAATCGGCGCGGCAGTGTTGGTGCGCGTGTCTTGATTGTGATAAAAGAACACGGCGCTGACACCGCGCGCAGAACTTTGCGCCACCAAGCGGATCCAGGCACCGCGGTCCGCGCTGGTGAAATTCACATAACTAGGAGCATCCGCGGCGACATCGACATCGCGCAGGTGCTGCCATTCCCCATTGCCGCGGGCATCGACCTCCAAGCGCAGGCGCACGGTGTGATTTTCTTTGTGACTTATCACCAAAGAGCGATGGTCATAACCAGAAAAAAGATAAGGGTCCGAAGCTGCAGAAGCTGCGACATCTTCCTGCACCCACACGCCACCGCGTCCGATCACCGGACCTAATTGATCCAACTGATCCGGCTTCAAAAACCATAAATTTGATTGCGATTGTGGGGCGACAACCGCGCCCTTGGCCCGGCGTTTGCTGAGAAATTCCGACCGAGCGGTGTCGTCACAGCCCAGCACCACGCGATCGTTCCAGCGGCAGAAATCACCGACGACTTTGAGATAATTCGATCGAGGTTGGATGCCCGCGGATTTTTTCGAAGAAAAGTCAGCCGGAAATTTCCAAAAACATCCATGCATCGTCATGAGCAGATCTTTTTCTCCGATTTCGCGAATGCGCGGCCATTCGGTATTCCAGCCATGCGCGCCGTCATAGGAATGTGAGCTTTTCGGCAGGCGGTAGCTGTGCCATTTGCCGGCATCGAGGCACATCAGAATCAGAGAGCGGTGATCCCAACCGATGGACCACACGGGGTCAGTTGCGGGATGGTTGCTGCCATAAATACCGCCTGGTCCGGTGACATCTGTGAATTGGTTGCGTCGCACCACGTTCCATTTGTCGCTCTTTCCATCCCAAGATCCCAGAACGCCAGATGGGGTGGTGGGATCGGTTTTGGCCGCGGTGCCGGTTTCGCCGTTATTGGCGTAAATCAGCTGACCTTGGCCCGAGTATAAGCCTTTGCCGTGATAGCCGGGAAGATTGGAGACGCGCCGGTTCTTTGCATTGCTGTCATAGTGACCGATCTGCCCCTGGTTGTCGGCAAACAACTCGGTGGGTTGGAGCGTCTTGACATCAACCTCGTAAATGCCCTCTTCCATGGTGGCATAGTAGATTTTACCCGCTGGATCCGTGAGGTGACGTGCGTTGCCGGTCATGCGCCCGAACATGGAACTGAAGGGGATGACCCGCACCTTGCCCGTGGAGTCGATCACGTAGGAGCTGATAAAAAGCTGATTGGATTCGCGGTGAATCATCCGATTGGCTGGAGTCCCGCCAATGCTCTCGGGGCGAATGGTGACGTTGAGATCCGAGTCGATTTCATACAATTTATCGGTAGAACCCTTGGGCTGATGTGGCCCGTATGTGGCGACCCACAGGCGATTGGCCCAGGGCACGACGGCTCCCGTGCCGCATTCTCCTTCTTCGTTGAAGTAAGCGATGGAGGGATAAATGCCCGAGATGGACAGCGGTTCGGCTCGTGTGGGCAGGCTGGACATGCTGAGCAATCCCAGAGCACAGAGCCCGCGGCAGAGGGTGGAGTTTCGGGTCATGTTGGATAGGAACGTGGTTGTGGTTTTCAAGTCAATGGGCTGTAGATGAATCAGAGCATGGGGGGCACAGGAATGGTGTAAGCAACGGATGAAAGTAGCACATTGAATTGCAAAAAAATTCTGAGGACTTGTGAGGCGCGTGTTGCGTGGCAGATGGAACTTGGCAGTTGACCATGAGATGTTCTCAGCTAGGCTATGCCTGCTCATTCGAGCCAACTTTGCATTAACCACACACCCATATTCATCATGTCGATACAAGTAGGAGACCGTGCCCCAGATTTTACCCTCGTGACTAAAACCGCTGAAGGCCCTAAGCTGTTTACTCTCAGTGAACACATTGGGCAGAGCCATTTGGTTTTGTTGTTTGTGCCGATGGCATTCACCAGCGTGTGCACGGCTGAGTTCTGTGACATTTCGTCTGGCATCACGGCGTATGAGGCATTAAACGCCAAGGTCATTGGCATCAGCGGCGATAATCCGTTTGCGCAGGCCGCTTGGGCAGAAAAGGAAGGCATCACATTGACGTTGCTGAGCGATTATGAGCACAAGGTCGCAGAAGCTTACGGTGTGGCTTATGAGCAGTTTTTGCCGGAGGCGAATTTGATCATGGGCGGAGTGGCGAAGCGTTCCGCATTTGTGATCGATCGCGCGGGTGTGGTGCGCTATGCTGAAGTGCAGAATCATCCGAAAGACTTGCCGAATTTCGAGGCAATTCAGCAAATTCTGCGCGATCTGCAGAGCTAATCCTCCAGGTTAGTCCACGGTTTGCGGTTCATGTGATCGCAGCAGAGCCAGGCGGCTGTTGCGCCACGGCTGCAAAGGGCGTGGCGCGGCGGGTCACACCGCGGCGGGTCACACCGATGAAGTGGATTCGAAGCCACAAAGAAGCCGCTGATCGGCGCGATGCAGGCAGCGGCTTGATGATGTTAAGGCGGAGGGAGGTGCGCTGTTCGTGAAATGCCAGGAACCTAAGCGAGCAACAGTCCTGGCAACTGTCGTGCGGAGAAATAGCTTTTCTGGAACATCAGCCGTTGTAGGAAGATTCCACCCGTTGGGCGACATCGCGGTAGCCGTAGTCCACTTCGTAAATCTGCTTGAAGCTATCGAGCGCCGCCACTTTGTCGCCCATTTCCATGTGGATTAAGCCTTTTTCATACAACACCTCTTTTTTGGTGTTATCCATGGCGTGAAGATCGGCCAGGGCGTCACTGAGCTGCTTGATCGCAAGGTCATACATCGACTTCGCGCGGAAGGTGCGGCCCAAGGTCAGCAGCACCTTGGTGCGAATGTGCGGATTGCGTGTGGCTTGTTGCAGGTGAGGGATGGCTGAGCCGTAATCGCCTGCATCATAATACGCTTTGCCCAGCTCGTAGCGCAGGTAGGGATCGGTGGGGTTCTCCTCGACGCGTTGCTTGGCGTTTTCCACTTTCTCCACTGAGCGTGAGCGACGCAACTCATCGAGCTGTGCGCGCAATTCGTCATTGTTTGGATCTTCTTCGATCGCCTTCTCCAGATCGCGCTCGTATTGCTCGGCGGCTTTGTCCGCCATGGCTCCTGCCTTGGCTTTGAGTGCGACGTCGCCATTGCTGAGGCTGTGTGCCCAGGAATAAAAACTCGATGCGTTTTGCCAGTCTTCTAATTGCTCAAAAATCGCGGCCAAGTCCTTCGACACCGCCAATTGATTGGGATCTTCGTTGTATCGTTGAATCATGCGATCGCGACGTTCGATCAACTGATCCATGGTAAGACCGCTGCGCGAGGCTTGTTCCATTTCGAGAAACTCGGACTGGTTTTTCATCAAACTGCGCATGTCCGATTTTTCATCCCAACGCTGGGATTGCATCGAATGCTGAGCGGCGCAGTCCTTGGATCCCTTCACCGCGACGGAGTCGGTGGGGTCCACCTTGATGATGTCGGCATAAACCTCGCCAGCGGCATCAGGGCGGTTGAGCTGGAGATAAAAAAGTGCCAACTTGTGCAGCGATTTGACATTTTCTGGGTGCCCCTTGCGAATGGTTTCCAGCGCGAAGGCGGCGCTGTCCAATAGTTCCAACTTGATGAAACACTCATGCAACAGCTCGTTGAGACTCTCGTTGTAAGGGTCTGTTTCCAGTTCTTTTTCGATCAGCGGCAATGTCCCCTCCGGATCCTTTTTGGCTTGGCTTTGCAGTTTCATGCCTGCACCCCCTGCGGTAGAAATGCCAAAGAGCTTGCTCTTCTTCTTGGGGCCACCCGTCAGATTGCTCTCGCACTTGCGGAGGATTTCGCGTCCAGCAAGGAAACCAGGGCTCTCCTTCAAAATCGCCTGGATGATGCTGATGGCGTAGGCGTAGTTTTTGGTTTCTACGGAGCTTAATGCTTTCAGCCACAAGGGTTTGGCGCTGGTAGAAAGCTCTTTTTCGGTGATTTCGGGCATAGGATTGGGATTTGGTGAAGAAGATGATTTACAGGTGAATGAAAATGGTGCGAACGCGGATTCTTAGCCTCGCGGGACGGGTTAAAAACCCAGCCCAGAGGCCCAACTCGGCGGTCTCGTCATTCGTCGGGTGACAAGTGAATCCCCAGCAACGATCGGCGGCACCAATGATCAGAACGCAAGCACTTTGCATGGAAAAATGGATGATGGCAAGCCCCTGTGGTGTCTTTTCGGTGGATTGGTGGACTTGTGGGCAGATTTTCATCGCAGGACGGCCTTCAAAAGGCATCGCGAACCCAATGGACGTGGGGCGGTTGTTGCTCTGCGACGCGGATTTCGATCACGTCAAAGCGCCATGGCAGATGGCGATGACCTAGCAGTTTCAGCCAAGATTCTGCGCCGCGTTCGATGAGCTGCTGCTTGTCGCGATCCACCGCATCCAAGGGGCGGCCCCAGCTGCTTGGGCTGCGGGTTTTGACTTCGATGAAGAGCAAGGTTGTTCCCTCGCGCGCGACGATGTCGATTTCACCGCCGTGAGGCCCGCGGAAGTTGCGATACAAAACGCGCACACCCTGCGCTTGTAGCCATCGTGCTGCCACTCGCTCGCCGAACAGTCCGATAGCATGTGTGGGGTTTGCGGATTGTTGCCAGAGGTCCCACGGGCAATTGTGGCGCAGCAACCCACTGCGCCGTGCCCACCAAGAGATCAGTTTCTTCATGACAATGGCTGGTCGATGTGGCGGAGCATAGTCTGGCACAGGAGATCCGCCAAGCGCGATTTCCATGGACTCAATACGACGTTTTGATCGCGTTGGCAACGGGAGCGAAACTGCGCCGATGCAGCACGCAGGGTCCATGCGCGCGCAGAGCGGCGAGGTGCTGCGGCGTTCCATAACCGCTGTGACGCTCGAACCCATATTGAGGGTGCGCCAACGCTTGTTGCGCCATCCAGTGATCGCGCGTGACCTTCGCAATCACACTGGCACAGGCGATGCTGAGCGAGAGGGCATCGCCCTTCACCACCGCGCGATGGGGGTAGGGAAAACGGGGCACCGGCAGGCCATCAATCAAGCAAAAATCCACCTCATGGTCGAGCTGAGCGACGAGACCCTGAACGGCGCGTTCCATGGCGAGATGGGTCGCGCGGAGGATGTTGAGGGAATCGATTTCTTCACTGCTGACGGCAGCGACATGCCAGCGCACGCGCGGATCCTCCCTGAGTTGCTGGGCGAGCTGCTCGCGCTGCTTGGGGCGGAGTTTTTTGGAGTCATGAATCCCTGGCAGGGAAAATGATTCATCGATCAACACGGCGGCGGCCATCACGGGACCTGCCAGCGGACCGCGTCCCACTTCATCGATGCCACAGATGTGCTGCCAGCCGGCGAGTCGCGCTGTGCGCCAATGCTCGTGATCCGGCCGCGTGGCGGTCGTAATAGATAGGCGGCGCGTTGTGGTTTGTGGAGAAAAGCGCTGATGTTTCATCGGACTTCGCATTGGAATGAGCCGCTGACGTTTTCGCGGACGATCCAGCGGGACTCGAGCCGTTGCGCGGCGATGGGACGGTTGTTGAGAAAAACACCAGTGCTGGATGGCGAAGCCGGCAGGTCGAGTTGCGCTGCAATGCCCTTAGGCAGCGCGACTTGGCAGCGAAACGTGGTTGCGTTATTCCAGCTCAGGGAAATGGCACCGCGCGGAGTGGGCACCTTCCCGCTCGCGGAGGTAAGGCCGCTGAGATGTGGACGAATGCGCACCTGGCTCCAACCCGGCTGCGATGGCTGGATGCCAATGACGAAACGTGGCAATAGATTGGCGGGTGCAGCGCCCCAGGCGTGATTCCAATCCTGATTGGGCTTGTATTTTTGATCCCATGCTTCCCATGTGATCGTGGTGCCGCTCTCGACCATGTGACGCCAGCTGCGGTCATTTGTGGCGGTGATCAGTGCCATGGCGCGTGCGTCTTCGTCGTGATCAAATAAGGCTTCCAGCAAATACTGAGCGGCGTAAACCGAGCATTTCATGCCGCGCTGCCCCAGCCACTGCGCGATGTATTTTTGTTTCTCCACCGGAACCAAGCCGAAAGCGAGCGGAAACAAATTCGCATGTAGCGAGCAGTGATCGGTGCCCACGCCATCGCGAAACAAGCCGCGCTCGGAATCGAAAAGCTGTGTCACGAAGGCGCGGCGAACGCGTTGTTCGCGTTGACGATATTCTTGGGCGTCGTTGGGCTGATTCACGGCCTCTGCCAATTCAGCCATGAGGGTCAGTGCGCGAAGGTGAAAGGCATTGACCACTGTGTTGATGGGAGTGAACACGAAACCATCGCGCTCCGCGATCGGCCAGTCAACAATGTCATCGTGCCTCACTTGGGCATTGTTGCTTCGCAGCAGCCCATCTGGGCCGGCGCGATGCAGCAATAGCTTTGCCTTCAGGGCTTGGTAGCGAGGCGCGAGCCATTCACGGTTCCCCGTGTGTCGCCAGTCGGCATGGGCCATGAAGATCATGTGCGCGGCCCATTCGGTGGGCCAAGTGGGGTGTTTCATGAGGTGATCAAAGGTGTCTCTTGCCATTTTTTTATCGGAATCGCAGGCGTAGTGGCACAGCTGATTGATGTAGGCATCGGCTTCATAAGGGATGCGCTCGCGGTCACCATCGACATAAACGCCGGCGAAGCTGGTGGCTTTGATGGAGTAGTGGCAGAGCTGCCAAATCCGATTAAGCAGGGGATCGGAGCTTTCGAAGAAAGCAGCTTGATCATCCCAGCTGCTGAGGAAAGCGGCCTGACGTTGCACCTGGTTGGCCTTGAGTTCGCCGGGCCAGCCTTCGATCTCAACCCAGCGGAACGGCAGCACCACGCCCCATGCGGCGGGGGTGAGAATGGCAGGGGGGTGTTGCTTGGACTGTGTCTCCGTGTTGCGAGCATCGGCAGGTGGCGCGACGACCACAGGACCGCTGTTCGCTAACTTCAGCGTCACAGCGGCATAGCGCACGGTGCCGGGTGGTTGGCGGTCGATGCGCCCGTCGCGCAGGGCTTCGCCAAAACGCACGGTGATGTTTTGTCCCAAGGCAGAAGCAGGCGGATGAAGCACCAGATTGCCAAAGGCGACACGCTCAAAATCAATCAGTTGCGCCTCGGGCGTGATTTGCGTGATTTGCGTGGCAGGTTGTTGGAACAAGGCAGTTGGCGCCGCCATCAAATCCACGGCGGCCAACGTAATGAAGAGGGCGGCCAAGATGTTCCAGGGCCGAGGTGAGAGGATGGGTTTCATGGAATCGATGAAGTTCTGGTGTAGCTAGCGGTGAGGTGACAGCGGTTGCAATCATAAAAGTCGCATCCGGCGTCTGGTGGTCATTTCCTGCGCATTTAATCAGCGATACCCGCAACAACGCGCAAAAAAGTTCAGCGATAACCGTTCAAGACAGTTCTTGTTTGCATCGCGGGGCTTCGATAGCATCCGCGCATGCAAGATGTTCGGGGAGGTCAGGGTTCGGCCATGCAAGTTCCACATTGGCGATCCTTTTGGATGTTAGTGCTGATGCAGGTGCAAAATTCGTTCACGGTGAGCGTGATGAAGTTTTTGCTGATTCCGCTGGGGGCGTGGCTGACGATTCGGCATCAGGGCAATGGACTGGCAGCGCATGTGGAATATGTTGTGAGTTTATTGCTGGTGTTGCCCTACATGGTTCTAGCCCCCACCGCGGGCTGGATTGGTGATGCGTTTTCGAAGAGCCGTGTCATTAAAATTGCCGCTGTGGTGCAGACATTTTTGGTGGTGTTTTTGTGTGCGGCGCTGATGCTGCAATCCTTGGCGCTTGGCACGCTGTGTTTCTTTCTTTACGCGGTGCAGTGCTGCATGCTGAGTCCGGCGAAGCTGGGGGTTGTCAAGGATTTGGTTGGTTCACGGCAGTTGGCGTTTGCGACAGGTGTCATTGAAGGCACCGTGATTTTAGCCATCTTGGCGGGACAGATTTTAGGTGGCTTGTGGTTCGATTGGGGCGTGCGCAACGGCAGTCATGGTTGGGATGCTGCCTTGCACCCGGCGACATGGCTAGTTGCTGTGGCGGCGTTGGGCTCTGTGGCGGCGTTGTTGATTCACAAGACACCGGCCGTGGAGGGGGCGGAAAAATTCAAGCCCTCGCTGATGTGGCGTCACTTCAGTGATTCGAAGGTGGTGTGGCACGATCCAGATTTGCGTTTTTGCGCGCTCGCGGTGGCATTTTTTTGGGGGTTTGCGGGGTTTGTGAATTTGCTGGTGATTGAAATATCTAAGCACTTGCATCCCGATAGCGTGGGCATTGGCACGACGATTTCGAAGATGATGGCGGCGGTGAGCCTTGGGATTGCGGGTGGCAGTGTGTTCGCCGGGGCGATCAGCCGTAAGGGCTTGAATTGGGCTCTGGTGCCGTTGGGTTTGTTCGCGATGGCACTGTCCATGGCGAGCATGGCGGTGGTTCATCCCGGTGGCACGCTGTTTTTGGTGATGTTGGTGCTAACGGGGGTGGGAGCCGCGACGTTTCTGGTGCCGGTGACGACATTTTTGCAAGATCACCCTCCAGCGGAACGACGTGGCACGGTGATTTCGGTATCGAATTTCTTCAACAACGTCGGCGGGATTTTGGCGGTGTTGTTGCAGTTTGCGCTGAGTCGCATGCTGAATTTTCCGCAGCAGTTTTTTTTCATGGCTCTGATCACACTATGGATTGGGATGCTGGCGCTGCGGCGCTGGATGCCCGAGGTGCTGCGTGCCTTGTTGCTGCCCGTGGTGCGCGGGGTTTATCGTCCACAGATCGATGGTGTGACCCAGGTTCCGGCGCAGGGAGGGGTGTTGCTGCTGCCGAATCACGTGACGTGGATTGATACATTTATCATCTCGCTCGCGTGTCCGCGTCCGGTTCGATTTGTGATGTATGAGGGCTTCATGTCCACACCGGTGGTGGGTTGGGCGGCGCGATTGTTTGGCACCATTCCGATTGCTCCGCAGCGGGCGAAGGATGCGGTGAAAGCGGTGGTGCAGGCGCTGAATCAAGGAGAGGTGGTGTGTTTGTTCACCGAAGGCGAATTGACCAGAACGGGCTGTTTGCAGGAAATCAAACGGGGAGTGGAGCTGATGGCCCGCAAGGCGGAGTGCCCAGTGGTGACGCTGTGGATGCAAGGGTTGTGGGGATCGATTTTTTCCTTTGAAGGCAATTGTTTTTTCAAAAAACGGCCACAGCGTCGCGATTATGGCATCACGCTCGTGTTTGATGGGCCATTAGCGTGGGTGGATCTGACCGCGGAGGCCGTGGAAGCCTCGCTGCGGCGCGCCAGTGGTCGGGCACTGCAACTGCAAGTCGGCGCGGCGAAAGCACTGGACCGTGTCAATGCTTTGCAGCTAGCGCAGCTGAATCTGCTGCCGTGGCGCGGGCGCCTGGTGCTGTGGCAGAGTGATGCGGTGGCGATGGCGGTAACGGGAGTCTGGCGAGAGGCGGCGGCGGTGCAGCGCATGACGGTGCAAACGGCGCTCACGACGGATGCCGACGTGTGGGTGGGCGGTGCGGCGACACGGGATTGGTTGCGGGCGCAGGGCGCAGCGATCTCGGGAATTTTCATTGATCTCGAGGCACAGGAGCCAGACTCCACGCTGGATGCGCGGCTGGTGCATTGTCCTTGTTTCATGAGTCATGGACTGGTTGTTGCGGTTTCGATGCCGAAGCCACCGCGCGGTGCGGAAACGAGCCCAGTGCAGTGGGGTGCGAAGCCAGGGGCTGTGGGGCGTTTGCTGCCGGGCTTGGATTATCAGCGCGAGGGCGCAAGGCTGCACGTGCGCTGTGCGGCATGGCCTGGTGTCTTGGTCGTGTTGCCTGAGGCAGCGCGGATCGACGTGGAGGGTTTCGTGTCACTGGCAGGTGATTAATCGATGAAGGCTGATGCTTGCCATTTCCCAAAAATCTGGTTGTTTGTTGGCATGATCAAACTGCGTTTAATGTGTGTGGCAATGATGGCGTTGCTCGTGGGGTGCGCGCCCTTTCCTGTTCCGCCTTCGTGGCCGCTGACGTTACGGCGTGATGTGACCTTGGCTTCTCCTGTGCTCGCCACCTTGCGTCCGCCGTTGCCGTGGTCGGAACTGAGCAAAGCGGAACAAACGCTGCTCACCTTTCTGGCGGACGCAGCGAGGGTGAAGGAGGCTGTGGGCGTGCAGCGCGCTTACGGTCCGGAAGTGTGGCGGGTCGTGGAGATTTTTCGGTTGATTCCGGGCCAACGGTGGTCGGTGTTGTGCGAAGATGGTCACGATCAGGAAGCGCTTTACTTCGAATACGACAGCAGCGAAGCCATGTGGTATCGTGTCGAGCACTTTGATGGTGAAAACCCCGTGCGTCATCCAGCGTTGAAATTGGCAGGGCGGGACCTGGCGGGCAAGCGGCATTAGTCGTGAGGTATTGCTGCGGGGAAAACGCTGGCGATGCTTGGGAAAAATTGGCGCGATTGTTGCTTGGTTGAACGATGCACGGTGTGCTAGTTTGGGCCGGTTAAAACGAAATCAGGAACCATTAAATGACCATCAACGGAAAATGACCTCCACCGATCAACTGCATTCTCTGCTGCGATTGCTAGACGACGACACGCCAGCCGTGCGGCAGTCGATTGCAACGGAGTTGCTGGCTTATGGCGGTGATCTAAGTGAAATGATTGCGGAGTATCCGCGCGGGTTGAAGGCGGCGGAGTTGGCCTTGTTGTCGCAATTGTTATTGCCTGCGCGACGTCAGGCCTTGCAACGCGACTGGATGGCTCCTGTGGGTGGTTGGGTTGCAATGGAAGACGATTGGGATCAATTGGAAGGCTCGCTGCGGCTCATTTCCGATTTTTTGCATGACGGCGTGACCTTGCGGGCGCCATTGTCGGATGCGTTGGATATGTTAGCAGAGGAAGCAGCTCCGGCGGTGTCTGCTGATGGTGTGAATGGATTGCGGATGTTTTTATTTGAAAGTGGGCAGTTTAAGGGCAATCACGCGCATTACGGCGATCCGCGTAATTCTGATTTGGTGTGGGTGATGGAGTCAGGGCTGTCCAATCCGATCGGCTTGGCGACCTTGTTTTTGTTGATTGGGCGGAGACATGATTTGGAGGTGGAGGGGGTGAATTTTCCTGGCCATTTTCTGTGTCGCATGGATCTCGATGGGCAGAGCATGCTGGTGGATTGTTTCAACGGCGGTCGCCTGCATCGCATGTCTGAACTCTTACAGCGCCATGAGGACATCTCGGCTGATTTGCTGCATTCCTTGCGCGATTCCGCGACACCGGGTGAAATTTTACTGCGAACGCTGCGCAACTTGGCGATTGCCTTTCAGCGTGCCAACGCGAATGAGGATGAGGCGCTGATCCACTCGTTGATCGAATCTTTGCGCTCCTGAAGCATGGAGATTACCGAGGGCATCATGATTCGGCGCACCGCCATGGCGCGGGGAGGAACCGTGGTGGCGTGGTATTCCGCTGAACATGGCTGGGTGGAAACGGTGGCGCGCGGATGGAATCGCGGTTGGAGCGGGGGCAAGCGCTCACCTTTTGCGGCTCTGGATCTTTTTTGCACGGCGCAGTTTCACTGGAAAAAGGCGGCTCGCGGCGACTTGCATTGGTTGCTGGAATGCGTGGTCACAGAGCATCGCGATGGGCTGCGCGGCCATTATGTTTCCATGTTGCTGGCGAGTTATTGCTGTGTTCTGCTGCAACAGTGCAGCGAAAAGCAGCAGCCCGACCCCGATGGCTACGATTTGCTGCGGCGCGCGCTGGATCACATTGCCGAACACGGTGCCAGCGCGAGGGCCATGCGCCACTTTGAGCGTGAGCTCGCGCGGCAGCACGGCGTGGGAAACAGTGTGGTGGAACTGATCGAGTATCTCGGTGCGAATGCTGGCCCTTTGAGCCATCTGCGATCACAACTGCAAGCTCAGTGGTCGCGCGATGCAATCTGAGCATGGCCTGATCCACATCACAGCGGTGGGGCGGGCACTTCGTGAATCGCCTGGGTGTGAAGCGCGATGAGATAACAGCGCACCTGTGCCAACGGCAAGTGCAGAGCCCGTGCGGTGAGAACGCGGTAAACATTCAGCTGCGGAGCGTGGCGTTCGATCAGCGCGGCGGGATCGATCAAGGCGTCGGTCTTGTAGTCCACAATGTCTGCTTTCTCCACACTGCCGTCGGATCGACGATGCAGGTGCAGGCGATCAATGATGCCGCGGCTGTGTTGATCGGCCATCACACCATCGATGTTGATCTCCGTCATCACCGAAATGTGCGGACGCGGCGCAAAAAAATCGCGATAGGCTGGTTGCAGCCATGCTTGGTGGAGATAAGCCCCCAGTTCGTCGTTGGGGTCGAAGTCCGATGCTTGCGGCCAGATTAGCGACTCCAGCAGGGCATGCACCCGCGATCCAAAAACCGCACCCGAGCTGCGTCCTTGCGGCGTGGCGTGCGAGTGCAACGAAGGCTTGAGGCGGGCTGGTCGCGCCACGGCAGCTGCAAGAATCGGCATCGCAGATGGTCCTGCTGTGTCCACTTCGGCGGCGGATGTCGTTGACATCAAATTCTCACACTTGCCGCTCTCAAAGATCACGCTCGACTCGCCATCGCTTGACGGGTGGTTCATGGCTTTTGAGCGCAGGAAGGACGCGATCGACGTTGTCGTGGCTTCGGTCTCTTTTGCCTTGTTGCTCGTTTCAGGTTTGGGTGCCTTGAGATAGAGATACAGACCGCGTTTACTGCGGGTGAGTGCCACATACAGCACGCACAAGGATTCATACACGCTGTCGCGTCGCCACGCTTCCTCCGCCGATCTTAGTAGTGGATGTAGGCTGCGCACCCATTCGGGAGTTTTCATGCACAGCCAACCCTTGCCTGCCGTGTATTTGTAATGCTTAAGGTTGGGCACTTTTTCATCTGAAATCAGCGGCAGGAACACGACATCAAACCCGAGGCCTTTTGACTTGTGAATGGTCATGACCTGAATGGTTGCCACCGCACTCTGAGAGGGGGTGAGCAAGTGTTCCAGCTGTGCGGCGATTTGGTGATGACTGACCTCGGATTGGGATTCGAGCGCTCGCAGACTCTGCAAGATGCATTGCAATCGATGCGCACCGAAGTCGCTTAACGTGAGTGGTGTTCGCTGCCTCATGTCGGCGATCAGCTCGGCGAAGTAATCACTCCATCCGAGTTCGGTGATTTTTTGCGTGGCGGCTTGCCAGGCGGCGGCTGGGGATTCGGTTAATGGCATGACAGCCGCAAGAGGGCTCATTTTTAGCGTCTCCAGCGCACAAGTGTCGGCGGGGTTGGCCAGCCAGCGCATGAGTTCAGTGAAGGTAACGCCGATGGGGTTATCGCGTCCGGGCGCAATTTTGCCTTCTTCCACGACTTCAAAGCCCTCGCGGCGCAGAGCTTCGCTCACGCGTCGGAGTTCGAGGTTTGAGCGCACGAGCACACCGCAATGCAGCCGAGTGTGAGGAAGCCCGAGTTGACGCATGTCTGCGATCATGCACTGGATGCGCTGATCGGTCTGCGTTTCGGCGTCGGAGGTTTCATCATCGGCTTCGTCGATCGCGGCATCCGCAGCGCTGTCTTGGCATGCGACGAGCTCCACCTTGCAATGACCGCGCACCGTTGGATTTGCCGACACGTGTTCTTGCCACGGAAAATCACGCCCGACGTCGCCGAAGGCTTGGGCGAGATCTGCCGTGCTTCCGAAGACGTGGTTGACGTATTCCAGCACGTCGGGGCACGAGCGAAATGACTGTGCCATGGGCTCAAACTTCATGCCAAGCGGAGCATAGGCAGCGCGCACGGTGTCGAATAAACTCACATCACCGCCGCGCCAGCCGTAAATGGCTTGCTTGCGATCCCCCACGACAAAGAGCGATCCATCATTTTCCACACCGCTGCTGATCAAGGATTCGATCCCGCTCCATTGCAGTGGCGCAGTGTCTTGAAACTCATCCAGCAACCAGTGGCGGTAGCTGTCGCTGAGTCGGTAATCAATCTGCTCGCGGCTCAGGCGCTGAATCTCACTTTGCTTCCACGCGCCCATGAGCTGTTGCAAATCGGCAAAAGTCAGTTGTCCTTGCGAACGAAAGCGGTGCTGCCAGAGCTGATCAAAGTGAGCGATGAGCGTTTCCACGGCGTGGGTGGATTGCGAGGCGCTGTCGATCTCAGCAGCAGCCGCACCGAGCACTAAGGCGCGCAAGGGCTCGCGGATGGCTGTGAGATCAATATCCTTTCTATAGTAATGGACGATTAGCTCTTTCGTGCCGGTGGTGTCTGGCTCGGGATGCAAAATGAAGTGCTTACACAGTTCGATCAGCAGCGTGTTCTTGCTCTCGATCGTGCCGCTGCCAATGGCGTGTGATGAGAATTTATCGATCAAGCCATTGATGCCGTTGATCACGCTTTTGTTTTCGATGAGCAGTGCGGAGATGGAATTGCGCGCTAAATCGCACCAAGCATCGCGATTGTCGTGCCATTGTCTCAGCGCTTCCCCATGTTGGCTGGGAGGAATCAGCCCCCATTGCAGTGGGGTGTTTTTATTCTCTGCAAAATGCGGCATCCATTCGGCCAGAAAACCCTTTAAGGTTGAATGCACCGGGGCAAGTGGTTGTTGACGGCAGGCGCGCTGAAATGCTTGCAGCAGGGGCTCGGCTTCGTCATCGGCAATCGAGGCGATGTAAGCATCGATGGTTTGCTCCAGCAGTAGGTCCTGCTGGGTTTCATCGATCAAGCTCACTTGTCCTGCGGCGATGCCAAACTCGTATTGAAACTGGGTGACAACGTGGAGGAAAAAGCTGTCGAGCGTGCCGAAGCGCAGGTGCGGAAGATCGCGAATGAGTTGCGCGAGCAGCTCGAGGTAATCGTTGACCCGCGTGGCGTGGATTTCCTGGTCGAGTCGGTGGGCTCGATCGGGCGATTGCGCCGCGGCGGCAATTTTTTTCAACAGGGCATCGGTGAATTCTCCAGCGGCTTTGCGGGTGAAGGTGAGCGCAACCATTTGGCGTGCGGATGCGCCGCGAGCCAGGAATGAGATGATGCGGTTGCTGAGCTGGTAGGTTTTGCCCGATCCGGCTGAGGCGAGGATCGTCAGCAAAGGCGTCGTGATATCGAGCGCTTCAGCGGGTGAATCGGGTTGGGTGGGCATGAGATGGAGATGGCTGGCTGATGACGGCGGCGAAGGAAGCGAATGAAGTTAGAACGGCGGCAGCACGATCATCTCGCGCAGGGAGGCACCCGCCGCGAGGTGTGCAGCGGGCGCGTAGCGGATCGAGCGATCAGCAGGGGCGAAGTCGCCGGCGTGCACGCGTGCGGCGATCATTTGTGCGCATTGAAAGGCGGAATCACTATGGGCAGCTGTGAAATTTTTCCAAGTCGTGAGCTGGATTTCGTCCACTTTGCTGCCGAGGCTGATGTAACCGACCTCGATATGTGCCTGTGGGTTTTCTTGTGCTTGCCAATAAGCATAAAGCGGCAGTTGCAGGTTGTGCCAGAGCTTGGTGATGTTTTTTTCGTTGGTGAATTCGGCACGGGGATCGCACAGATGCGCGGGTCGCGGGCTGTCCACTTTGAAACCACGTAGGTGCGAGGGCTCCACGGACTTGTCAGCCCGGTGGCTTGTTTTGTAGTCCCATAGGCGGATGGCTCCGGTATGGGTATTTTGGTCGATGCGGTCGATCTTTCCTTTCAGGCTCATTTCAGCAAAGTCGAGCGCGATGGAGATTTTTTTCTCACAGTCAATCACCTGCCAGCCATTTAGCCGTTCCTGAACCTGTTTGATCGCAAAGTGATGGAGGCGTTGCTCCATTGAGCGCAGCTGCAGGCGCAGGGCGATGCTCAGGTTGGTGCCGTGAAGCAGCGCAAAGGTGCGGTGCAGGGTTTCGCGCAGCCATTGTTGCAATGGCTCGGTCTTGGTGAGGTGGCGTGCCTCATCGTCAGTCGCCCATTGTTCGAGCACGCTGTGAAGGGTCGTGCCGAAAGAGGCGGCATCGAGCTCGCGGCGTTGGTTATCGCTGCGATTCATGTGCAGACAGTGTTTCAGGTAGAACTCCATCGGACAGGTGAGATAGGTTTTCAGACTGGTGATGGAAAGGTTTAGTGGCGGAGCGGCGGCACGTGGTTTCCACTGCCAATCGGCGTGCCATGCCAGATCCAATGACGGGGCGTTACTGTCGCAAAACAGTTGTTCCACTCGCCGCGGCAGATCGGTTTTTGAGCATTGCAATAACAGACGTGACGGCAACAGAGCGGTGCCGCTGGTGTCGTGCTTGGCGAATAGAAGATCGATGCGTCCGCTGTGGCGACGGCTTTCGCACAGGCTGCGAAACAAGTAGGCATCGCGCGCGTGACGCAGGGCATCCGTGGTTAAACCAAGCTGCTCACGCGTGTTGTCACCGAGCCATGGATGCGGCTTGTTGCGAGCGGGCAGCAGGGTTTCGTTGGCACCGCAGAGAATGACGTGTTGGGCGCTGTCAAAGCTCAGTTCGATCCAGCCTTGGACGTCGAGCACGGCGTCGAGTGTGAGATCGCGATGCGTTTGCGGCAGGCGATCGATGAAAAACTTCAGCCAAAAGTCGATCCCGCCGAGCTGTTGCAGCTGACGCAGTTCATCGAGCTGCTGGGCCAGAGCTAAGCTTGTTTCACAATGATCTTGCTGGAGCAATCCTTGATCTTGCCAGATGGAAATGAACGGCGTGAGCAGGCTGACCAAATCCGCGCCGCTAAGCCATCGCTGACGCAAGGAGTGGCAGTGGCGCAGAAATGCAAGCGTGCGCTCGAGTTCCACCTCGTTGAGATGGCGGGCGCGGATGGAGCCGGTTCGGTGTTGCTCGGCAAAATGCTCGAAGTCCGTGAGATCGTCATACAAGTGCTCCTGACGCAGCTGACTCAGAGTCTTAGCGATGGCGTAGCGATGGGCATCGGCACACAATGCCTGACTGTGTGTCAGCGGCAGCATCTCGCAGAGCAACGTCAGACTTGGGTGCTGCAACCAGCGTCTCCACAGTTGAAGCCACTGCGGGTGGGCAATCGCTAGCCATGGCTGCTGGGGATCGTGCGTGATCCAGCCGGCGCGGGTGAAGGTGTTGGCGAGGGTGCTGCTGAGACTGGAGTCGAGGGTGATGAGGGCGATTTGATCCGATGGTGTGGCGGCGGTCGCCGCGCAGCGCACCGCTGCGTTGGCCTGATCAGCGGAATTGAGGCAGAGTGTCACGCTGCCATCGATGTCCTGCGGATTGGCTTCACTTGATCGGAATGAACGGCTTCCCGGAAGAGGCAGTTCTTGCTGTGTCCACCATGCTGTGGGGCGTCCCGCCATGTCGAAGGCTGTCTCCAGTTCCGGCGGCGCGGCAATCAGAAGCTGGCAGGAGCCACCGACAAGCGATTGGATGAATTCCCAGCATTGAATCAACCACGGACTGGCATCGGTGACGCCAATCACGATCAGCTGGCGGCGCAGCGCGATGAGGCGGCTCGGTTGTTCGAGCATCGCGCGGTAACGACTGCATCGTTGCCAGCGTTGCAATTGTTGCTCTTGCTGGAAGCGAAGCTGTTGCAGAGCTTGCCAGATTTCCGCTGTCGGATGCTCCCGCAACAGCTCTGCGGCACGGGTGCCATCCATCGATCCTTCCTGAAGCTCGCGTTGGAGATCATCGAGCGATTTCGCTAAACCGTAGGACCAACCCGGAGACTCGTTTGCACCCGGATCGAGTGGAAATAAGGCACGGTAGGGCGTCCAATCCGCGATGGTTTCTAGCACTTGCATCCACGCCAGAAGTTCGCATTCGCTGGTGGCGATTGGCGAATCAACCGAGAAATCTGAGAGGGCGGATGTGGCGGTTTTTTCATAAAACGCGGCGGGTGTGACAACTTGCAGGCCGAGAATAGCGGATTGCTCGTTGTCAGCCAGTCGGGTGAGGCGCTCACGCAGCCGACGACCAGCCTGGGCGGTGGGGACAACAATGCACGCCTCCGTCAACAGCTCGCGCCGCTGCCATAGCCACTGCGCGGCACTTTCGCCCAGAGATTGTTGCCATCCCAGAAAAATACGCTCCATGCCGCTAGAATAGCTGATCGTGCTGCCTGCTCAAGCGGGAAAAAACGACTGTAAGCTGGATCTTGTGACAGCAACGATTATTCGCCGGATAACTGATAGCAGCGGCATGAGTTTTCGCTGAAAATCGCCTCCTGCTCGTCCCGACTGAGCTGGCTGAGCGCATGTTTGACGAAGTCCAGCCACTCGCCATAGTCCGCGGTTCGCAGCAGGCTGACCGGCCAATCACTGCCGTAGAGAAGACGCTCTGCGCCAAATAGTTCTAAACTGGCATTGATGTATCGCTGCAGGGTATCCCAATTCAGATCCGCATCGCGCACTTCCGTGACCATGCCGGAGAGTTTCACGCCGATGACGTTGTCTCGCTGCGCCAAGGACTGCATGTGGCTGTGCCAGTGCGCGCTGAGGCTGCCGTTGTGGATGACAGGTTTGGCGATGTGATCAACGACGAATGGCAAGCTGGGGTGACGATCAATGAGCATGAGAGCGTCTTCGAGTTGATGCTCAAAAATCAGCAGATCATAGCGCAAACGGGTTTGAGCCAGCCGGTTCAGACCGTGATTGAAATTCACATCGTGAAAAAAAGCCGTGGGCTCTTCCTGCAACACATGTCGCAGACCCACGAGTTTCGGTTCGAGCGCGAAGCGTTCCAGCAGGGAATCGATTTCACTGTCAACCAACGGCAACCAGCCAACCACGCCGCGAATGGTCTGCGAGCTGGACGCTAGATCGAGCAACCAGTGGGTTTCCTCAATGCTTTGACGTGCCTGCACCGCGACACTGCCGTTCAGGCCGTATTGGACGGCGAGCTGGTGTAGTTCCTGGAGCACGTAGTTTTGCTGAAGTGGCGAGTCTGCTGGAATCCATGGATAAGCGGCTTCGCTGTATTGCCAGAGATGATGGTGGGAATCGATGATGGTGAGTGGACTGCTCATGGGATGGTGTGATGGGTGGAAATGATGGGTGATCGAAAGGCTTACGAGTGGAAATCAGCAAAAAGATCGAGCTGCGCGGCGGGTGGGCGGGGCATGGCGTTGGCGGCGCTGCGTTTGGCAGCGGGCTCATCCACGTGATGGCTCTGCGGGCGCTGCGATTGCATTTCGAGGTGCGATAGAATGGATTTTGCCCGATCAATCACGCCGGTGGGCAGTCCCGCTAAACGGGCCACTTGGATGCCGTAGGATTTGTCCGCACAGCCGGGTAAAATTTTACGCAAGAAAATAATCTCTTCGTTCCACTCGCGCACCGCGACATGATAATTGGCCACGGCAGGACGACTGAGACTGAGATCGGTGAGTTCGTGATAATGAGTGGCGAAGAGCGTGCGGCATTCGATGGCGTCGTGCAGGTGCTCTGCCACCGCCCAGGCAATCGATAGGCCATCAAATGTCGCGGTGCCGCGGCCGATTTCATCGAGAATCACCAGGGACTGGGAGGTCGCATTGTTGAGGATGAGCGCGGTCTCATTCATTTCCACCATAAAAGTTGACTGCCCGCGTGTGAGGTCGTCGCTAGCGCCCACACGGCAGAAAATGCGATCGACAAGGCCGATGTCAGCCGCCTCCGCTGGGACAAACGCGCCGATTTGTGCCATGATGGTGATCAACGCTACTTGACGGATGTAGGTCGATTTTCCTGCCATGTTTGGGCCGGTGAGGATGTGCACGCGCTGAGCTGCGGCATCAATCGCGGTGTCATTGGGGACGAAGGGTTCGTGTTTCAGCGTTTGCTCTAGCACGGGATGCCGGGCATTGTTCAGGTGCAGGTGTTTCCCGTGGCTGAGTCGTGGTCGCGTGTGTCGCTGGTGCAGAGCCAAGTCGGCAAGACCGCAGATGACGTCAATCTGCGCAATCACTTGGGCGTTGTGCTGGAGGTCATCGAGATCGTCGGCGATCCGATGGCGCAGTTGCTGGAATAACTCGTATTCGAGCTGATGTGCCCGTTCCTCGCTGCCTAGCACTTTTTGCTCCATCTCCTTCAGTGCTGGAGTGATGAAACGTTCGACGTTCGCCAGTGTTTGCTTACGAATGTAATCGCTGGGAACCCGCGCGGCGTGGGTGGCGGTGATTTCGATGAAGTAGCCGAAAACGTTGTTGAATTTGATTTTTAGGCTATCAATGCCCGTGCGTTCGCGCTCGGTGGCCTGAAGTTGTGCCATCCAGTTTTTGCCATCATGAGCCAATGAGCGCAGTTCATCGAGGTCTGCCGACCAGCCGCTGCGGATGATGCCGCCGTCTTTGAGTTGCGCTGGTAAGTCATCGGCAAGCGCGCGTTGGAGGGTGTCGCAGAGGGATGAAAAATCGCGCAGGCTCGCCGCGAGCGCAACGACATGGGGAGCGTTGGTGCGATCGTCGGTAAGGGCGAGCAAGGTTTGTTGCAGTCGCGGGATTTGTTGCAGGGAGAGTCCGAGCGCTTGCAGATCGCGTGCGTTACCTGCTCCTTGGCTGAGACGGCTCGTGCTGCGCTCGATGTCGCGCACGCCCTTGAGCACTTCGCGGCAGCGGTCGAGCTGACTGGGTTCATGGAGTAGCAGCGCGATGCTCTCTTGCCGCGACTCCAGCACGCTGAGGTCCCGGCTCGGGTGCAGTAGCCAGTCGCGCAACAGCCGTGCGCCCATGGGTGTGTGGGTGCGATCCATCACCCCGAGCAACGTGTGCTGCTTGCCAGAGCGGGAATCAATCAGATCGAGATTGCGCTGTGAAGCGGCATCGATCCAGACATGTTCGTTCTGATCCCGCACGTGCAGGTGTCGTAGGTGCGCGCAGGGGCGGCGCAGTTGGTGGATGAGGTAGTGAAGCGCGGCTCCAGCTGCACCGATGGCCGCGCTCATGCTCGCGCAGCCAAAGCCATCGAGCGAGTGAACGCCGAAGTGGGATGTCAGGTATCCTTGCGCTTGGCTGATCAGAAAAGCGTAGTCGTCGTAGGGCTGACACGGTGATAAATGACCGAGACTGGCAGTTTGTTGAGTGGGAATGAGCAGTTCGGCGGGTTGCAGGCGCGCCAGCTCGTCTTCCAGCGCGGCAAGCGCGGAAAACTGAGCCACGCTGAATGAACCAGTTGAGTGATCAATGCAGGCCAAGCCGAAGGCTGAGCCGTGGATGTTGACGGCGGCGAGGTAATTGTTTTGTTGCGTGTCGAGTAGCGTGGCGTCGTCGAGCGAACCGGGGGTGAGGATGCGGGAAATTTCGCGTTCCACCAGTTTTCCCGGTTTGGGATCGGACGTTTGTTCGGCGATGGCAACGCGCTTGCCTGCTTTGAGTAATTTTGCCAAGTAGCTATCGCTCGCATGCCAAGGAATGCCACACATGGGCACGAGATGGCGCTTGGTCAGAGCCACGTTGAGGATGGGCGCCGCGATTTTGGCGTCGTCGAAAAACATTTCGTAAAAATCGCCGAGCCGGTAAAGCAGGATAATGTCTGCGGGCAAGTTCTTGCGCATGGCCTGGTATTGCGCCATCATGGGTGTCAACTCGGAGCCGCTCATGAGGGACAGGTTAGCAATCGGGATGAATCTTGGCAATGGTGCAAAAATGAGCTGCCGCGTTTCATGTCGGTGGGGTGGTCACGCTTGTGTGACAATATCGCTATTTCATCCACAATCGTTGACTTTGGGTTGTATGATGGCGCGTTGGTTGCTAGTTTTCTGTCATGATAAAAGCAGGCATGCCACTGATGGATTTGCGCGATGATCAGCTCTTGCAGGAGTGGTCGTCGGTTTTTGAGCAGCGCCAACGTCGAGTTAAGGATTTTGTTCGTGGATTGGATGGGGGGCTGGTGGGGTTTGCGCAAGGGCATCGGCATTTTGGTCTGCATCGATTAGCCGATGGCGATTGGGTTTATCGGGATTGGGCACCGCATGCGGAGTCGTTGTCCCTGGTCGGCGATTTTTCGGGGTGGCAGGAGTTACCCGAGTTTCAAGCTCAGCGCGGGCAGCATGGCTGCTGGGAGTTGAACATGTCGGCCGATGCCTTGCGTCACGGCGATTTTTACCGCGTGCGCATGGGCTGGAATGGAGGTCAGGGGTTTCGCTTGCCTGCGTGGGGTCGGCGCGTGGTTCAGGATCTGGAATCCAATTTATTCGCCGCCCAGGTCTGGTTGGAGCCGGAGTATGCGTGGCAGCACCCGAGACCAGCAGTCACGGCACCGCCCTTGATTTATGAGGCACACGTGGGAATGGCATCGGAATGGGGACGTGTGGCGACATGGGAAGAGTTTCGCCGTGACATGTTGCCGCGCATTGCCGGGGCGGGCTATAACACGGTGCAGCTGATGGCGGTGCAGGAGCATCCTTACTATGGTTCGTTCGGCTACCACGTGGGTTCGTTTTTTGCGCCGTCCTCGCGATTTGGCACGGCGACGGAGCTGAAGGCATTGATTGATGAAGCACATGGCATGGGCTTGCGCGTGATCATGGATTTGGTGCATTCGCACGCGGTTCGTAATGCGGTGGAGGGATTGTCCTGCTATGACGGCAGCATGTATCAGTTTTTCCACGATGGTCCGCGAGGGATGCATGAGATGTGGGATTCGCGATGCTTTGATTATGGTAAAACCGAGGTTCTGCACTTTTTGTTGTCGAATGTGCGCTATTGGTTGGAGGAATTTCACTTCGACGGCTTTCGATTCGATGGGGTGACGAGCATGTTGTATCACGATCACGGCTTTGGGGCGGGTTTTGGCAGTTATGCGGATTACTTCAATGCGCGTGCCGATGAAGATGCGGTGTTATACTTGAGTTTGGCGACTCAGCTCGCTCATGAGTTTCGACCACAGTGTTTATTGATTGCAGAGGATGTCAGCGGATTTCCGGGGCTGTGTGCGGCCGCGGAGCAGCAGGGGTGTGGGTTTGACTATCGCTTGGCAATGGGAGTGCCGGACATGTGGTTCAAGCTGGCTCAGCAGGTGCGGGATGAGGACTGGCATATGGGCTGGATCTGGGCAGAGCTGACAAATCGGCGAGCCGAAGAGCGGGTGATTGCGTATGTGGAAAGCCATGATCAAGCGATGGTTGGTGGGAAATCGATGCTTTTCGCGCTCGCTGGGGATTCGATTTACACGTCCATGCATGTTGGAAGCGGTGATTTGCGGGCGGAGCGGGCGGTGGCTTTGCATAAAATGATGCGTTTGGCGACACTTGCCGCAGCGGGTCACGGGTATCTGAATTTCATGGGAAATGAATTTGGCCATCCGGAGTGGATTGATTTTCCGCGCGAGGGGAATGCGTGGTCGTATCACCACGCTCGTCGGCAATGGAGCTTGCGCGATCGCGCCGATCTGGTGTTTCGGGCGTTGGGGGATTTCGATGGAGCCATGCTGGAGTTAATGCGTGATGCGGCGTGGTTCGATCACTTGCCCGAGTTGCTGTATGAGCATCAGGATGAGAAAATTTTGGCGTGGGAGCGCGGAGGCATGTTGTTTGCGTTTAATTTTCATCACACCCAGTCCCACGCGGATTGGGAGATGGAGGCTCCGGCGGGGGTTTATCAATTGGTCTTGGATAGTGATGCGAAAAAATTTGCGGGTCACGGTCGCGTTGCTGAGTCTCAGCGTTTTACCGTCTGGGGCGATGAGGAAGGCTATGGCTACATCAAACTTTATTTGCCGTGTCGCACGGCACTGGTGCTACGCAAAATTTCTTAATGGCTTCTGTTAAAAAAGAAGTGACTTTATCGCCCATTCGAGCCTTTTGCCTTGCGTGACCGTGGATTTTTTCTAGTTTAAGCACGATCACTGTGGTGATCAGCTTCACTCATTAACCATCATCATCATGAAAATCGTTAAATTCATCATTGCTCTGTCCGCGATTGCCTTTGTTTCAAGCTGCTGCGCCAGCAAGACTGCACCCGCTGCACCCGCCTACGTCACACCTGCAAAATAAGCCTTGGTGGCTCGTGTCTTCTGCGAGCTAAAACATGTCTTTTTTGCTTGTTGTCAAAAAAACCTAAAAAAGTATCATTCATTGCATGTCACGTTCCATTCTCTCAATCGTTCTATTGGCTAGCTTCGCGCTGTTGAGTTCATGCGGCATTTGCTGCACTAGCAAAACCAAAGCACCACGTTTGGGGTCGTTGCCTAAATTTAAGCCTCTGCCCGAGGCTCCAGTTGAAGCTCCTGCACCGATTGTGGAAGTTACCAAGAGCGCGAAGTAATCTGCTTTGCATCGCACAAGCTTGATTGTGCTTTATGTGGGCGACTGAAGCTGTTCGTTCAGATCGTGCTTGCTGCTCATTTGCCGCTCATCTTCGGGTGAGCGGTTTTTTGTGCGAGTTGTCTGTCACTGCGGTCTGTCACTGCGATAGAAGCATCATGGCTGCTCTTTGCCTTCGATGTTGATTAACTGGTTTTGCGACATCACGTGCTGCACCTCCGATTGGGACAGGGCGGCGGCGATGACGAAAACTTCATCGATTTCACCACGAAAAAAGCCCGTTGGCGATGGATGATCTTGGCTCACATTGCGCCCGATCAAGATGCCGTGTGAGGCGGTAGCGACCTCGGTGTTGATTTCTCGCAGAGAGCGTTGTGAGACGGGGTCGAGGCGTCCATCGATGTAGAGAAACACGTGTTTTCCAACATTGGGATGCGAGCCAGGATACATCACCACCGCCACATGGTGCCATTGATCATCGCGCAAATCGGTGGAGCCAATGACTTGTCCGCCATGCGTGCCGACGCGCAGGCAACCGAGCGGACCGTCTTTAGCCTCAGGATTGGCTGAAATTTGCCAGACTGAGCCATGACTGTTGTTCAAAAAATGCCCCCATGAGATCATGGCGTAGCCTTCATTGACATCAAATTGGGATGGAACGCGCACCCAGAAACAGACGGTGCGGGGGTCGGTGCCACCAATGCCGCGGAAGTCGCATTCGCTATAGCTGCCCTTGCCATCGAAGCTTAGTCCCAGACCCAACACACCTGTGGTTGCCCGTGGCAGCGAAGCAACGGATGAGGAGGCCCCGTTTCGCTTGTTAAGAATCAAGGACTCCGGATGGGGAAAACCACGGCTGTGAGCTTGCATCGCGGGCTGGTTGGCGTCGTTCAAATTCCAATGGATGAAATCGGGAATGCCACTGTGGCGGGGAGGCATGGAAGTGTAGAATGAAATTCCAGCATCTTGGCGCAGACTTCCGTTGTTGAGATGCAAGCTTTCGTTTGACTGTAGTAAGACCTTTTTCGACCCCAATGGTTTGGCTTCGATCTGCCCTTCGATGACGCTGGTTTCAACATTGCCATTGGCTGAAACCGCGACGCCAAACTCGGTGCCTTTGTCGATAATCGAGCCGCTGGGTGTTTCGACACGAAATCCGTGGCCCGCATCGCTGACACGCATGACCAGTCGGCCAGCGCGGAGTTCGGCTTTGCGTGAATTGACAATTGTCAGCTCAGCTGGTCCTTCGACGATCATGGTGCCGTTGCCGCCAAACTGCAGCTCAATCAGTCCGGCCACGAGTTTTAGGTTCGAGCCGATTGTGAATGTCTTGCCGACACGCGCGGGGCTTGTTGCATCCCACTGTGCCGACTCCTCGCGCGTGAGGGTTGCGGCGGGGGTTGAGCTTGGTTTTAGCATCAAGACCGTGCCAGCTGCGAGCACAAGACTGGCAGCGAGCGCGGACAGACGCTGCCGGCGTTGGCGTTTGAAGCGCAACAGTTTGTGCTGCACTAAATTGAAAAAATGATCGTCATCGGCAGCGAGAATTTTTGCCATGCTGGCTCGATTGTTCCGTTCATGTGTGTGGGCGTCTTCGCAGGCGATGCTTAGCAGGCTATGAATGTCAAGATGGCGGCGCAGGTTGGCGAGTTGCTCGGGGTCGTCAACCAGATGGCTGAGCCATTCCTGATCTTCTGGCAGAAGAGCGTTGCCGTCGAGCAAACGCTGCACACGGTCGATATCGGGCGTTTCGCTCATGGGTGGGTGGATTCGAGTTTTTGGCGAATGCAGGCGGAAAGCAGTTGGCGCAAGCGGTGCAGTTGCATGGTGAGCGATGAGTATCCGCGTTCGCTCGCGGCGGCGATGTCGCGCACACTTTGTCCTTCGGAGTAACGTTTGCCGAGCAGGGTGCGGGCGGAAGCATCGAGCTGGTCTAGGCAATCGCGCAAGGCATTCAAGGCCAGATGGTGATCAAGATCGTCGTGTGTGCTTGCGTTGTCGATCAGACTTTGCAGTTCCTCAGACCCGCCGATGCAGTCTTCGCGTCGCTTGCGCAGGTGATTGCGCAGATGATTGGTCGCTATCCCGCGCAGCCAGGTTTCGATGCTAGAGTCGCCACGAAAATCACGAATTTTTTGAAAAGCTGTGACAAAAACATCCTGAGCCAAGTCGTCGGCACTGGCCCAGTCGCGCAGTCGGGATCGCAAATAAGCACGCAGCCAGCTTTGATTTTGTCGCACCAACAGCTCGAACTGCGCGATGTCGCCACGCTGCAGGAGAATCAAATCTGGTTCCATGATGTTCGAGTGTGTTGAATTGGGCAAAGTATCACAAAAAATGGCGACTGGTTTAACAGACTTGCGGATTCAGTAGCTGCATCCAACGGCTGAGATCGTTGGCAAGCGGGCATGACCAATCGCAAAGCGTGCCGTGCCACTCAATGCGCAGTCGATGAGCATGAAGCGCTTGACGATGAAACAGCAGCTCTTGCTGCAAGGCTGTGGTCCAACCTGTCTCAATGTAACTCAGAAAAACCTTGGGCTCGCGACCATAAATTTTATCACCCACGATCGGAAATCCCAAATCGGCTAAATGCACGCGGATCTGATGGGTTCGGCCTGTGACTGGAATGCTGCGGATCAAACTCATTGGCCCATGCGGGGTTTGCCAGCGTTGTTCGACACTGAATTTTGTGAGGCTCGCGCGGCCGCTCGGGTGGGTGCAGCGTTTGAGCCAGATCGGACTGGGGGCGATGAGTCCTTGGCGAATGATCGGACGGTTGTTGCTGGTTTGACTCCACTCGGGCCAGCCATGAACCAGGGCAAGGTATTCCTTATGAGCGTGGCGATGTTGCAAAGCCATCGCTAACTCGCGGGCAGCGGCGGTGTGCTTGGCAACCAGAACCAGCCCACTGGTTTCGCGATCCAAGCGCGTGATGATCGCAGGATGCTGATCATTAGCGCGCTCGAAGGCCAGTAGCTGCTCGATCCCGCCCAGCAGAGTGGGCTCGATGCGACCGTTAGAGGGATGAACGATCAGCGGCGCAGGCTTATCGACGACGAGGTAATCGTCATTTTCATCAATCACGGAAAATGATAAAATCGCTTCGGGTCCTTCGTTCATGCTTGGCGCGGGTGAAAGGTGGTAGCCAGGCGACAAAAAACCGCATCACCAGATGGGCAATGCGGTTGTTTGGAGTCGTTGCTCTGTGGGCTCGCAGGTTGTTCGCCCTTACTTGCGGAGGGCTTCTTCGCGGGCCTTGGCCTTGGCGATGACCTCGTCGGAGACGTTTTTCGGGCAAGGGGCGTAGTGGCTGAACTCCATGGAGAACTGGCCACGGCCGGACGTCATGGTGCGAAGGTCACCGATGTAGCCGAACATGGCGGAAAGCGGAGCTTCGGCTTTGACGCGAATGCCGCCGGGAGTTGGCTCCTGACCTTGAATCATGCCGCGGCGGCGGTTGAGGTCGCCGATGACGTCACCGACTTTTTCTTCTGGAGCGAAGACGTCGAGTTTCATCATGGGCTCGAGGATTTGCGGGCCAGCTTTCGGCATGGTCTGGCGGTAGGCGGCCTTGGAGGCGATTTCGAAGGCGATTGAGGAGGAGTCCACGGCGTGGAAACCACCGTCGGTGAGGGTGACCTTGAAGTCGAGGCAGGGATAGCCGGCAAGCGGTCCCTTGTCCACGGAGGTCTTGAAGCCTTTTTCGACGGCCGGGATGAATTCCTTCGGCACGTTTCCGCCGACGACTTTCGACTCGAAAATGAAGCCGGAGCCAGGTTCACCGGGCTCGATGGTGTAATCGATTTTCGCGAACTGACCGGAACCACCGGACTGCTTCTTGTGGGTGTAGCTGTCGTTGACCGGCTTGGTGATGGTTTCGCGGTAGGCGACCTGAGGTGCGCCGACGTTGACCTCGACCTTATGGGTTCGCTTGAGGATGTCGATCTTGATGTCAAGGTGGAGTTCGCCCATGCCCTTGAGGATCATTTCGTTGGTTTCCTCGTCGGTCTCGACGCGGAACGATGGGTCTTCGGCGACCATCTTGCCGATGGCGTTGGCGAGTTTTTCGGCGTTGGCCTTGTCCTTCGCGGCGACAGCGATGGAGATGACGGGCTCCGGGAAAACCATTGGCTCGAGGGTGGCAGGGTTTTTCTCGTCGCAAAGGGTGTGGCCGGTCTGGACGTTTTTGAGTCCGACAATGGCGACGATGTCGCCGGCTTGGGCTGAGTCGATTTCATTGCGGTCATCCGCGTGCATTTCCACCATGCGAGAAACACGCTCGGTTTTGCCGGTGAAGGAGTTGAGGATGGTGTCGCCCTTCTTGATGGTGCCGGAGTAGATCCGGGTGAAGGTAAGGGCGCCGAATTTGTCGTCCATGATCTTGAAAGCAAGCGCGCGGAGCGGTTTCGTAGGATCGCTGACGGCGAAGTTGCCGGTCTCGTTGCCCTCGGCGTCCACTTCGGGGAGCGGCTTCACTTCGAGCGGGGAAGGGAGGTAATCGACGACAGCGTCGAGCACGAGCTGGAGACCCTTGTTCTTAAACGAAGAGCCGCAGTAAGTAGGGAAGAATGCGAGGTCAATGGTGCCCTTGCGGATACAGCGTTTGATGGTGTCGATGTCGGGCTCATTGCCTTCGAGGTATTTTTCCATCACCTCATCGTCCTGCTCCACGGCGGTCTCGATGAGTGCGGCGCGGTATTCCTCGGCCTTGGCGACCATGTCGGCGGGGATTTCCTCGATCTTGAAATTTTCTGGCTGTCCAGATTCGTCCCAGATGTGGGCCTTCATGGTGAGGAGATCGACGACGCCGACGAAATCCGACTCGGTGCCGATCGGCAGGACCATGACGAGCGGGTGCGCACCAAGGATTTTTTTTACCTGAGCGACAACGCGGTAGAAATCAGCGCCGATGCGGTCGAGTTTGTTGACGTAAATGACACGGGAGACTTTCGAGTCGTTCGCGTAGCGCCAGTTCGTTTCCGATTGAGGTTCAACACCGCCGGATCCGCAGAAAACGCCGATGCCACCGTCGAGAACTTTGAGCGAACGGTAAACTTCGATGGTGAAGTCCACGTGACCGGGCGTGTCGATGACGTTGAACTGGTGATCTCGCCAGAAGCAGGTGGTGGCAGCGGACTGAATGGTGATACCGCGCTCAGCCTCTTGTTCCATGAAGTCCATGGTGGATGCGCCGTCGTGAACCTCACCGATTTTGTGGATCTTGCCCGTGAGCTTGAGAATGCGTTCCGTTGTGGTCGTTTTGCCCGCATCAACGTGAGCAAAGATGCCAATGTTACGATATTTATTAAGGTCCTTCATGCAGTTGGAGTTTGGAATTGCGGCGAATCAACACCGAAAGTCGAGGATGAACCGATATCGAAGGAAATTTCAACTGAAATACGGTAATTTTTGATTTTTTCACTCTAGGATGTGTTTCATTTGGATGATGTGATTCATTGTCTGACCTTTTTGTCACAAGGAATGGTTAAGATCGGTTGAATAATGAGCTGTGCGAGCGTTTTTTTTGAAAAAATCCGGCGATGGCCTGATGAAGCTCCGGCGCGGCAATGCGCTTGCGGGAGGTGATGAGTTCAATCTGTGCTGGAGCAAGCTGGTTGCATGTGTGGGCTTAACTGGCCTGATAGCAGGCATTGGTGTCAGGGCGGCATGAAGTCATCGCCGACGTGGAAGGTGTGTTTTTATTTTTTTTCAAAAAAAGCAAAATAATGCTTGCACGATTTCACAAAATAGCGATGATTCGCGCCCCACATCGCACCATCGCTTGATTCGCGTTCAATTCATTTTCATTCACTTGGTTTGATTTGATGCTGATCATGTTCATTGGTGCTTCGACCACGCTATCGGGTGCAGCTCCGGACAACAGGCTTTTGCGAAGAATTTCGCTGCCTGCTCGAATTGTCTCTTGATGGCAAGACAACTCTTACAATCACGCAGGAATCCATGCCCACCATCAACCAGTTAGTTCGTAAAGGACGTAAAACTCCGATCGACAAGTCCAAGTCGCCGGCGCTCGCGAATTGCCCAGCACGCCGCGGGGTTTGTCTCCAGGTTATGACTCGCACACCGAAGAAGCCTAACTCGGCGCTTCGTAAAGTTGCCAAAGTGCGTTTGACGAACGGTTTCGAAGTGATCGCCTACATTGGCGGTGAAGGACACAATTTGCAGGAGCACTCAATCGTGCTGGTGCGCGGCGGACGAGTGAAAGACCTTCCGGGTGTGCGCTACCACATCGTTCGCGGTGCTCTCGATACTCTCGGAGTGGATAAGCGTCGTCAGTCCCGTTCGAAATACGGTGCGAAACGTCCTAAGCCGGGTCAGCCTGCTGCAAAAGGTAAAGGCAAGTAATCACAATTATTAACACTAAGATTTTCTATTATGTCACGCCGTAAGCGAGTCTTCCGCAAATCCGAAAAACGCGATCCGCGCTATGATAGCGCACTCGTGGGTAATTTGATCTCTAAAGTCATGCGCGATGGTAAGCGTTCGCTGGCTGAGCGCATAGTTTATGCTGCCATCGATCGCGCGAGCGAGGGAGCTGACACCATTGATCCGCTGGAGGTGGTGACCCGTGCCATTGAGAACGCGAAGCCCCGCGTGGAGGTGAAGTCACGCCGCGTGGGCGGTGCAACGTATCAGGTGCCACTCGAGGTGCCAGCGGCTCGTTCTGAGGCGTTGGCGATGCGCTGGTTGATCAATTACGCTCGCAATCGCAAAGGCACGCCGATGCATGTTGCTCTGGCAAATGAGCTGAAGGACGCGGCAAACAATCAAGGCAATGCCGTCCGCAAACGCGATGACGTTCACAAAATGGCACAAGCTAACCGTGCCTTCGCTCACTTCCGCTGGTAATTGCTCGCGCTTCGCTTCATTTTCAGTTTATTCGTTTCTGTTTTCGTTTCGCATCACCACATTTCGTCACTCATCACGATTGCATTCTTAGCCTGTTACCATGTCGTCACCCGCCAACAGTCCTGAACGCCAATATGCGCTTGAAGCCACGCGCAACATTGGCATTTGCGCGCACATTGATGCGGGCAAGACGACGTTGACGGAGCGGATTTTGTTTTACACGGGCATGATTCACAAGATTGGTGAGGTTCACGATGGTGCGGCGACGACTGATTGGATGGAGCAGGAGAAAGAGCGTGGGATCACCATCACGTCGGCTGCGGTGACCACGGAGTGGTGGCAGCGTCGTGAGGAAGGCGTGTTGAAGTTGTTTACTGAGCAGAAAATGCGCGTGAACATCATTGACACCCCCGGTCACGTGGATTTCACGGCCGAGGTGGAGCGATCCTTGCGGGTTCTCGACGGCGCGATTGTTGTGTTTTGTGCGGTTGCTGGTGTGCAGCCGCAGACCGAAACCGTATGGCGGCAAGCGACTAAGTATCAGGTGCCTCGCTTGGTGTTCGTAAATAAAATGGATCGCGTCGGGGCGAATTTCGATGCTGTGTTTCAAGAGATCAAGGAGCGTCTCGGGGCGAACGCCGTGCGCATTTTGATACCAATCGGATCTGAAGATTCCTTGTGTGGTCAAATTGACGTGGTGAATCAAAAAGCTGTCTATTACAACGACGACGATAAATTCGGTTCCACTTACGCGGTTCGCGAGTTGGACGAGTCGTTGCGTGAAATAGCGCAATCGGCATACCAAGAGCTGCTTGATGCGGTGGCGGGTGTCGATGACCAAGTTGCCGATTTGTTTTTAGCAGAGCAACCGATCACGGCTGAACAGCTGAAACAAGGCATTCGCCGGGCGACCATTGCAAATCTGTTGATTCCGGTTGCGGGAGGTTCGGCTTTCAAGAACAAGGGGGTGCAGTATCTCTTGGATGCGGTGACCGATTATTTGCCTAATCCATTGGACATTCCACCGGCGGTGGGCATGGATCCTGGCAACGAGGAGACTAAAATTGAGGTTTTAACCGATGACCGTGGCAAGTTTGTTTCCCTAGCGTTCAAGCTGTGGGCTGACAAGTTTGTGGGCAAGTTGGTGTTCTTCCGTGTGTATTCCGGCTGCGTCCGCAAAGGTGACACCATTTACAATCCGCGCACCCGACGCTCTGAGCGCGTGGGGCGGTTGATTCGTATTCAATCGAATCAACACACCGACATAGATGCCTGTTATTCCGGAGACATCGCGGCGATGGTTGGCGTGAAAAACGTCACAACGGGCGATACTCTTGCTGCTGATAATCATGATGTGGTGTTGGAGCCGCCAACTTTTCCACAGCCCGTGATTTCGATGGCCGTGGAGCCTAAAACGAAAGCTGACCAAGAGAAGCTGGCCTTGGCGTTGGGGCGTCTTTCGGACGAGGATCCGACCTTCATGGTTAAGACCGATGAGGAAACGGGTCAGACCATCATCTCTGGAATGGGAGAACTGCACTTGGAGATCATCGTTGATCGTCTGAAGCGGGAGTTCAAGGTGGAAGCGAATACCGGTGCGCCTCAGATTGCTTTCCGCGAAAGCATCACTGCTGCCGCCGATGGCGAGGGCAAGCTGGTCAAGCAGTCAGGCGGTCGCGGTCAATACGGACATGTCCGCGTGGCAGTTGCCCCAAATGAGAGTGGCAAAGGCTTGACGATTGAAAACAAGGTGGTGGGAGGCGAGATTCCTAAGGAATACATTGGCGCCGTCAACAAAGGCTTGACTCAAGCGATGACCAACGGCGTCGTGGCTGGTTATCCAGTGATTGATGTCCACGTGGATATCCTAGGTGGATCTTATCACGATGTTGATTCCAATGAAAACGCTTTCACTATGGCAGCGATTTTCGCCGTGAAAGACGCCTTTAAAAAGGCAAAATCGATTTTACTTGAGCCGATGATGGCTGTGGAAGTGACAACGCCAGATGATTATCAGGGCGATGTCATGGGCGATCTCAATCGCCGCCGCGGCCAAATTCAAAACATGGAAACCAAAGGCAATCTTGCGACGATTAAATGCATGGTGCCGTTGAAAGAAATGTTCGGCTATTCAACGGTTGTTCGCACCTTGTCGTCGGGGCGGGCATCATATTCGATGACACCTTCTCATTTCGAGCAGGTGCCAGCTAACATTGTTGAACAAATTGTCAGCGACCGAGGTCACTAATTTAATATCTAATCACTAACCGCACACTTTTTCTTAAGTCATGGAAAATCAGAAAATTCGCATCAGACTCCGCGCCTTTGATTATCGCGCAGTGGACAAGTCAGCCGCTGAGATTGTTGAGACAGCCAAGCGCACCGGAGCAAAAGTCGCCGGCCCTATTCCACTTCCCACTCGCATTGAGAAGTTCAGCGTTAACCGCTCGGTGCATGTCAATAAAAAATCTGCTGAACAATTTGAGATCCGCACGCACAAGCGCTTGCTGGATATTGTTGATCCAACAGCCCGAACGGTTGATGAGTTGAAGAAACTCAACTTGCCTGCCGGTGTTGATATTTCGATCCGCATCTAAACTAATTTTAAGAATCAACTGACACCGCCATGCCACTAGGACTACTCGGCAAAAAAATCGGAATGACACGTCTTTTCGATGAAGCCACACAATCAATGATCGCCGTTACGGTGGTCGACGTGAACGGCAACGCATACTTGCAGCACAAAACTCTGGAAAAAGAGGGTTACAGCGCTGTGCAAGTGGGCTATGCTGATCAAAAAGAGTCGCGTGTGAATCGCGCTGCGATGGGCCACTTCAAGAAAGCTGGTTCGTCACCGAAGCGACGCATTCAAGAGTTTCGCTTGAAGGACGGGGAAAGCGCTCCTGCGGAGCACCCAGGCGTGAGCTTGTTCACGGCTGGTCAGTTCGTTGACGTAATCGGCACGACAAAAGGCAAAGGCTTCACTGGCGTTGTCAAGCGTCACCATTTCGGTGGCTTGCGGATGACTCACGGTTCGATGATGCACCGTAGAACGGGTGCCATCGGTTGCCGTTCGACTCCTGGACGCGTTTGGAAAAATCAAAAAATGCCGGGACAAGATGGAAATCAGTCGCGCACCGTTCAAAATTTGAAGGTGATTCAAGTTCGTCCAGAGGATGGCGTCCTGTTAATTTCGGGCGCGATCCCAGGTCCTAATGGCGGTTATTTGACAGTCCGCCCTGCGAAAAAAAAGAACGCTTAATCACGGCATTAGGAAACAACGCACATTTGCTCTGAAATGATCACTCAAACATTTAATGAAGAAACAGCGGCTGCAGCTCAATTGGTGCTGGCCCCCGCTGACAAAGGCAAACAAGCGGTGCACGACCTTGTCGTGGCTTACCGTGCCAATCGCCGCACTGGCTCAGCCCACACGAAGACGCGTGGTGAGGTGTCGGGAAATAACAAGAAAATTTACAAGCAAAAAGGCACGGGTGGCGCGCGTCACGGTGACAAACGCGCTCCGATTTTTGTGGGCGGCGGTGTGGTTTTTGGTCCACGTGCTTGCGATTATTCAAAAAAAGTGACGAAATCGACCCGTAAGTTGGCGCTTCGTCGTGCTTTGGGCGATGTGGTGCGTGCGAATGCGTTGCATACGACTCCAGAATTTGCGATTGCCGATGGCAAGACCAAGTCATTCATTGCGGCAGTGGCTGGTTTGTCCACGGCTCGACGCATTCTGATTGTTGCCGATCAGTTCGATGAAAAAACATACCGCGCTGGTCGCAATGTTCAGTCCGTGTTGTTGATGACCGCTTTGGAACTGAATGTCGAGCAGTTGCTTCATGCCGATGACGTCATTATCGTTGGCTCTGCTCTTGAAACCCTCGCCCAACGCACAGCGTAATTACTGCCATGAAAGATCTGTTCCACGTCATTAAAAATGTTCGCATGAGCGAAAAAGCGACTTATCTGAACGAACTCAACAACGAGATTGTTCTGGAAGTTGATCCGAGTGCCAACAAATTGGAAATTAGACAAGCAGTGGAAACGCTGCTGGGCAAGAAAGTCTCCGATGTTCGCACATTGCACGTAGCCGGCAAAGCCAAGCGCAAACGCCGCTCCGATGAAGGACGCACTAACCACATCAAAAAAGCAATTGTTCGTCTGAAAGAAGGCGAGAGATTAGATCTCGTCTGATCTTATCGTCACACACGCGATTGCATTAAATCAATACTCGAACCTGTCTTGAGTCATGGCCTCTTTAAAAGTATTCAAACCTCACACTCCTTCCGCTCGCTATAAGCAGCATCCAACTTTCGATGAAATTACCAAGAAGACTCCTGAGAAGTCCCTTCTTGTGCCAGTGAAGCGTTCTGGTGGTCGCAACAACACGGGACGCATCACTTGCCGCCACGTTGGTGGTGGTGCGAAGCGCCATTATCGCTTGGTTGATTTCAAGCGAAGCAAGCAGGACATTCCCGCTAAAGTATTGGGCATCGAATACGATCCCAATCGCACTTGCCGGATTGCGCTGATCGAATACACAGATGGCACCAAGAGCTACATCCTCGCCCCAGTGGGTTTGGAGGTTGGTGCGACTGTGGTGTCTTCCGCCAAAGCTGATCCTAAGCCCGGCAATGCGATGCCGATTAAAAATGTGCCACTCGGAACTGCGATTCACAACATCGAGTTGCTGCCGGGAACGGGCGGTAAAGTTGCGCGCGCTGCTGGACAGCAAGCGGTTCTCTCTAACCGTGAGTCGGGTTTTGGTTTGGTCAAGATGCCATCAGGCGAAATTCGCCGTTTTCATGAAGATTGCTTGTGCACGATCGGTCAGGTTGGAAACCGTGACCACATGAATGAGGTCTCAGGCAAAGCCGGACGCACGCGCTGGCAGGGTGTTCGCCCGACGGTTCGTGGCATGACCATGAACCCGGTTGACCACCCTAACGGTGGTGGTGAAGGCCGTTCGAAGTCTGGCGGTGGCCGTCAGCACTTGTTGAGTCCTTGGGGTCATGCCAAAGGTCAGAAAACCCGCAACAAGAAAAAGGCCAGTAGCATTTTCATTGTTGAGTCACGCAATAAGAAGAAGTAATTCGATTAACTGTTTAATAATATGCCTCGTTCACTCAAAAAAGGTCCATTTGTTGACCAAAAACTTCTGCTCAAGATTGATGCGGTTGCCGCCACTGGCGAGTATAAGCCGATTAAGACCTGGAGCCGTAAGTCGATGATTACTCCCGATTTTGTGGGTCACAATTTCATGGTTCACAACGGCAAGACATTCACCCCTGTCTATGTGACGGAAAACATGGTGGGTCACAAATTGGGCGAGTTTTCACCTACTCGGATTTTCAAGCAGCACGGCGGTATTGGTAAGAAATAACGCATCCTAACCCTCATGATTCTTCAAGGCACACGCAACTGGATCCATGGCACAATCGTTTCGATTGTGGCGGTGGCCTTTTGCTGTGCTGATGAAACCCCGAACTCTGAAGTAGCAGCGCTGCGCTTTGAGCTGGCGAAGCAACGCCAACAATACTCGGTGTTAGCGGCCACGGTGCTCGACGCCAAGAAAGGCGAGCAGCTTGCCAACGAGCAATTGGCTTCAGTGCGTCAGCGCTTGGAGGCTTGGGGCAAAAATCTGTTGGATGGCGGCGATGAGCGTTTGGTGCAGGCCGCTGCCGATCAGGCGATCATGCAGGAGCGCCTCAATGCGATCGAGCAGGCTTCCATGCAGATTTCCAGTGCGGTGGATGAATTTTTACGCGAAGCTGTGATTGCTAATCCGGAATCGCGATTGCGCTTGGAGTCCGCCAAACGTTTGCTGGATGCTGAGCTGGGTCTCCGCAACAAACCGAAAGCGCAATACAAGACGGGCAACCTTCAGCGCGCGCAGGTTGTGAGCATCGATGCGGAGAGCGGCATGCTCATTTTCAACATTGGATTGGAAAATCAATGTCGCATTGGCATGACTTACACCCTTCAGCGCGGCGATCGTCCCTATGGCAAGGCTTCAGTGGCTGAAGTTCGCAAGCACGTCTGCGGTGCCTTAATTGAATCTATCGAACCGGCCCATGAGATCGTGCGAATGGGCGATTTAGCAATTCTCGAAACACAACAACGTTAACGCCAATCGGCACAAAGATCACACAAGACCATGGAAGTCAAAAGCGCATCAAAATATGTTCGACTCTCGCCTAAAAAAGCACGGGATGTCGCTCGCGAAATTCAAGGACTGCCCGTAGCTAACGCTTTGGACATTCTGAATTACACTCCGAAGAAAGCTGCACAATTGATCAGCAAAACGCTGAAAACGGCGATTGCAGACGCTGAGCATAACTTTTCGCTGGATCGCGATTCGCTCGTGATCAAGGAGGCTGTGATTGGGATTGGTCCTGCACTCAAACGCTTCAAACCACGCGCCAAGGGCTCAGCAGGAGCGATTCGCCGCCCGACCAGCCATATTTTCATCACACTCACGCCGTCAGTCGCTTCGGAAGCTGCTGCAGCAACTCGCTAATTGCGTAACCATTCACCTCTAACGATTCATCCAACATGGGACAAAAAGTCAATCCAATTGCCTTTCGCCTTGCCGTCAACAAAGATTGGCGCTCTAAGTGGTTTGCCACGGGCAAAGATTATGCCAACAAATTGCACCAAGACCTTGAGGTGCGAAATTATGTCAAGGAGCGCTTGCAGTTCGCAGCGATAGCACGTGTTGTCATCGAGCGAGCATGGAATTCCGTGCGTGTGACCTTGCATTCCGCTCGTCCAGGTTTGATCATTGGACGCAAGGGCAGCGAAATTGAAAAAATGACCAGCGACATTTCCGCAATCTGCGGTGGTGCGCAGGTGAAGATCGATATCATGGAGATTCGCAAGCCTGAGCTGGAGCCTCAATTGATTGCTGAGCAAGTGGCGGTGCAGTTGGAGCGTCGGGTTTCGTTCCGTCGCGCCATGAAGCGCTCGATCCAGACTGCCATGGATTTCGGCGCGGAGGGCATCCGGATTCGTTGTGCCGGTCGCCTCGGTGGTGCTGATATTGCGCGAGCTGAGTGGTATCGCGAGGGCAAAGTGCCATTACAAACCTTGCGTGTGCCGTTGGAATATGGTTTTGCCGAGGCTCGCACCTTGTATGGTATCATCGGGGTGAAATGCTGGATCAACCGCAAAGAAGACGATGGTCGCCAACAGGCAAATGCGGGTGGGCAGCAACGTGAGCGACGCAACGATCGCCGCGATCAGCCTCGCAACAATGATCGCCGTGATCAAAACAACCGAGGCCCAGGTGGTCCTCGTCGCTAATCCGTAAACGGAGCATCTTAACCAAATCACTTATTTTAGGAGGAGAAAAACATGCCTTTAATGCCCAAACGAACGAAGTTTCGTAAATCATTTCGTGGCTCACGAGCCGGTAACGCACAATCGGGAACAACCGTCGCATTCGGTGATTTCGGATTGCAGGCTTTTGATCGAGGATGGTTGACTAACCGGCAGATCGAATCTTGCCGTGTGGCCATCAATCGTTTTTTGAAACGTAAAGGAAAGGTGTGGATTCGCGTGTTTCCTCACAAATCGATCACGGCGCGTCCACCAGAAACTCGGATGGGTAAAGGAAAAGGCTCGGTTGAGGCTTGGGTGGCGGTCATTCGTCCTGGTAACATGTTGTTTGAGATCGCTGGTGTTCCAGAATCTCAAGCGCGTGAGGCCATGCGCTTGGCTTCATACAAACTGGGCATTCCAACACGATTTATCGTTCGTAACCCCCACGCATAACATCTCCATTATTTTATTATGGCTACAACTAAAGCAAAAGATCTTCGCGAATTAAGTTCGGAAGAAATCGCTCGTCGCATTCGCGATTTGAAGCAAGAAGGCATCACGCTCAAATTGCAAAAGGCAACGGGAGCGCTTGAAAATCCTGCTCGAGTGCGCGCAATTCGCCGTGAACAGGCACAATTACTCACGATTGTGGCACAACGCAAAACACAGGCTTAATTCACACTGAACCACACGCCATGAGCGAACCTACCACCAACAACACCAATGCGAACCGCAAAACTCGGGTCGGCCTCGTCGTGTCTGACAAGATGGATAAGACCATTGTTGTCGAATACGTCGCCCGTGTTCCACATCCTCGTTTTAACAAGATTATCAAGCAGACGAAAAAGTTCTACGTGCATGATGAGAAGAGCGAGGCCAAAGTAGGCGATAAAGTTCGCATTGTCGAAACACGCCCCACTTCAAAATTGAAGAGATGGTCGCTTGACTCAATCTTGTCTCACTAATATGATCGCGCTCCGCGCAGAACCTTTTTTCTTTTACTCTCATGATCCAGATGGAATCCAATTTAGTTGTCGCCGACAACACGGGCGCTCGTAGTGCCAAGATGATCGGTGTGATCGGCAAGCGCACGCGTTTCGCCTTCGTCGGTGATGTGATCACATGCCACATTCGTGATTCGATCCCAACTGCCGCTGTCAAAAAAGGTTCGGTGGTGAAGGCTGTGATCGTGCGGACTTCATTTCCGATTCGCCGCCCTGATGGTTCGGTGTTGCGATTTGATACCAATGCATGCGTGATCATCGACAAAGATAACAACCCACGGGGAACACGTATTTTTGGACCAGTGGCTCGTGAGTTGCGTGAAAAGTCCTTCATGAAAATCGTTTCCTTGGCGCCGGAGGTGGTCTGAAGTCAGTTGTTTTACTATTAAATTCTATCTGTTATGAGTTCTGCGAAAGCACATGTTAAAAAAGGCGATCAAGTTGAGATCATCGCCGGCAATCATAAGGGCAAACGCGGCACCGTGTTAAGTGTCAATGTTGCCAAGGGCTTGGTTTTGGTTGAGGGTGGACGAAAAGTCGTGAAGGCGATTCGGAAGTCGGAAGCCAATCCAGAGGGCGGTCTGCAAGAGCAGGATGCGCCGATTCATCTTTCTAATGTGAAAAAATTGGGCTGAAACCTTGTGGTTGATGCCTGCGCTTAAGCGCGTAGCGAAAACGTGCTGACCCGCAAATGTTATGAATACACCAAATCTACTAAAGTATTATCAAGAGAAAGCCGTTCCGGCTTTGAAGAGCAAATTGGGCTACACAAATCCCATGGCGGTGCCGCGGCTTGAAAAAATCGTTGTCACTTCTTGCATGGGCAAAGCTCCTGATCGTAAGTTGGCCGTTGACGACGCAGTCAATGAAATCGCTAAGATTACTGGCCAAAAGCCATCCATCACTTATTCCCGCAAAGCAGTGGCCAATTTCAAATTGCGCGCTGATGAGCCATTGGGTGCTCGTGTGACATTGCGCGGCGCACGCATGTGGGAATTCTTGGATCGTTTCATCAATGTGGCTTCTCCGAACATTCGCGACTTTCGCGGCATTCCAGTGAAATCGTTCGATGGCCGTGGCAATTACGCCATGGGAGTGCCTGATCAGTCGATTTTTCCTGAAATTGAAATCGATCAAATCAAACGGACGATTGGCTTTGATTTGATTTTTGTGACAACGGCAAAAACAGATGACGAAGGCCGTGAGTTGTTGCGTGAGTTGGGTTTGCCATTCCGCGAAAATAAAAAGAGTGACGATGCCACAACGGGCACCGAGAACTGAGATTAACACACACCACTACCACCGATTATTATGGCTGTTCTCACCGATCCTATTTCTGACTTTCTGACCCGCTTTAGCAATGCTAGCCGAGCAGGCAATGAGTCTTTCACCGCGCCCTACTCGCGCATCAAATCCGACATCGCTAAGATTCTTCAGGAAGAAGGCTATGTGTGGAATTACGAAGTTATCACGCAAGACGGGCACCCTGTTTTGAAAGTTAAGAGCAAGTATGTGGATGGTCGCCCAGTCTTGAGCGGCTTGAAGCGTGTCTCCAAACCAGGACGCCGTCAATATGTCGGTTCCGGTGAAATTCCTCGCGTGATGTCGGGCTTGGGCATTGCGATTTTGTCGACTCCCAAGGGAGTCATGACTGGTGCCCGTGCCAAGCGTGAAAACCTCGGGGGTGAATTGCTCGCCTTGGTTTGGTAATTTGTAACCCTAACTTCGTAGAAATTTAAAGTCATGTCACGCGTAGGAGTTAAACCTATTATTTTGCCTGAAAAGGTGACACTCAAAGTAGAGGGTCAAGTCGTCACAGCTCAGGGGCCAAAAGGCTCGTTGAGCTTCCAGTTGCCTACTGGTATTACCGTTGTTGCTGAGGGTTCCAGCTATCGATTCATTCGCCAATCCGAAACTCGCGAGCTTAGGGCTCTGCATGGCACGGCTCGGGCTATTGTGAACAACATGGTGAACGGTGTTTCCAAAGGTTTCGTCAAAGATCTTGAGATTGTGGGTGTGGGTTTCCGCGCCGCAGTCAAAGGCAAGGATCTTGATTTGTCATTGGGTCGTTCTCATCCGTTGTTGCATCCGATCCCCGAGGGTCTGACAGTCACGGTCACTGACAACACCAAGATCAAGGTTGAGGGGATCGACAAGCAGGTTGTGGGTCAGTTTGCTGCTGAGGTTCGTGGTTATTATCCGCCTGAGCCATACAAGGGCAAGGGCGTGCGCTACGTTGGAGAACAGATTCGCCGGAAAGAAGGCAAGTCAGTTGGCAAATAATCGCTAAAACAGGTTTTATTTAATCAATTAATTTCATGAGTATTATCAATCGAAAAGCGATTCGCCAGCGTGTGCACAAGCGCATTCGCAACAAGGTTTCTGGCACCACCGCGCGTCCTCGTTTGGCAGTTCATTTTTCCAATCAGCACGTGTATGTTCAGATTGTTGACGATAGCGTGGGTCGCACTCTGTGTGCGGCCTCGACGTTGGATGCTGGATTTGAAAAGCCACAGGCCAACATCGCCAGTGCTCGCACGGTCGGTGCGGCAATTGCCGAGAAAGCGAAGGCGGCGAACATTTCAGCCGTGGTGTTCGACCGCGGTGGTCACATTTATCATGGCAAGGTGAAAGCGCTTGCTGAAGCGGCACGTGAGGCAGGGTTACAATTCTAAAGCATCTTTTTATGGTTACAGATACCGATCATTCTAATTCAAATCCGATTACGGCAGGCGTGCCATCTGCTGCACCTAGTGGAGACCAGCGATCCTTTGGTGATCGACGTGGTGGCTTTAATCGTGGAGGCAATAATCAGCAAGGCGGTGGTCCACGTGGGCCTCGCCGCGACGATCGCCGCGGTCCTGAGGAGGACGATGGCATTTCCGAGAAGGTTGTTTTCATCAATCGCTGCGCAAAAGTGGTGAAAGGCGGGCGACGCTTCAGTTTTTCGGCCTTGGTGGTTTGTGGAGACAAAGAGGGCAAAGTTGGTCTTGGCTTCGGCAAGGCCAAGGAGGTGTCCGATGCGATCAAAAAAGGCGGTCAAGCGGCACGCAAGAACCTAAAGGGTGTTTGCATTGTCAACGGCACGGTGCCTCACGAGGTGTATGCTGAGTTTGGCGGCGGTAAGGTTTTGCTGAAACCTGCATCTCCCGGAACGGGGATCATCGCTGGTGGCGGTGTGCGTGCGGTTTGCGAAGCTGCTGGTGTTAAAGATATTTTGGCGAAATCGATGGGTTCATCGAATCATGCCAATGTGGTCAAGGCGACGATCAAGGCATTGTCGCAGCTAAGAACTCGCGAGGTCATTTTGAATTCGCGCGGTAAAAAAGTGCGTGAAAAATCGATTTAATCGGAAGCGCAAGAACATAGATTAACGTCCAATGAAACTTCATCAATTATCTCCAAATCCTGGTGCCAAACACCGGGTCAAGCGCTTGGGTTGCGGCGAGAGCTCCGGTCACGGTAAAACATCGGGCAAAGGCAACAAAGGCCAAAAAGCACGCTCAGGCGGAACAGTGCGTGTTGGCTTTGAGGGGGGGCAGATGCCCTTGCATCGTCGTTTGCCAAAGCGCGGTTTTAATAACTTCGATTACAAAGACAAGGTTTTCGGTGTCAACTTGCTGACACTGGAGAAGCATTTCGAAGCTGGCGCGACGGTCAATGAGGCGGTGCTTCGTCAGTTGGGCTTGGTGAATGGACGCTGTGATCGGGTCAAGATTCTCGGCACAGGCGAGTTGACCAAGGCTCTGAACATTGAGGTTGGTGCGGTGAGCGAGGTCGCACGCCAAAAAATTGAGAGCGTCGGTGGCACGATTGTCATTGCATGATGCCGTCGCTTTGAAATATGATTGATTCCAGCGCAACGAGGATGAATCCGTTCATTCTCGTTGTCTGTTGCATACCCCACTTGTTTTCAACATTGTTATGATTTCTGCCTTTGCTAACACTTGGCGCGTTCCTGAGTTGCGCGACCGTATTTTGTTTACTCTTGCGATGGTGATTATCGTGCGCTTAGGGGTGCACATCACATTGCCTGGCGTGGATGCCGGCTTGATCAAGGAGTGGACGGCATCCATCGCAAGGGGAGATGGCGGTGCGGGTAATCCGCTGACGGCGATGTTGACGGTGTTTTCTGGTGGTGCTCTGCAACAAGCTGGCTTGTTTGCTTTGGGGATCATGCCCTATATTTCCGCATCGATCATGGTGCAGCTGCTTTCGGCTGTTGTTCCATCACTAGCCAAAATGGTGCGTGAGGAAGGTGGTCGCCAGAAGATGACACAATACACGCGCTACATCGCGCTGGGAATCGCGCTGATTCAGGGGATTTTCTTGACCCGATCACTGACGCACCCGGAAACCTTGCGTGGCATCATGAGTGGGATTGAACATGTGATGAACGGCCGACTGCTGGTTCCTGATCCCAGCATTGTCTGGTATGTGACCACGGTGATCACAATTGTGAGTGGCACGATGTTTCTGATGTGGATCGGTGATCAAATGACCGAGCGTGGCATTGGCAATGGCACATCGATCATCATCATGGTCAACATTATTTCGGGATTGCCTGGTGCGTTGGTTTTGGCGTGGCGCCAGTTCACAACGGCTTCAGCTGGTGCCGAAGTGAATCCGTTCGTTGCGCTCAAACTGGTTTTCTTGCTGGCTTTTTTGGTGTTTGTGATTGCAGCTGTGATTGCCATCACACAGGCGCAACGTCGAATCACTGTTCAATATGCCAAACGCGTCGTCGGCAAAAAAATGTATGGTGGTCAAACTCAGTATTTGCCGTTGAAAGTCAATTACTCGGGTGTGATGCCGATCATCTTCGTCTCAGCCGTTTTGTCATTGCCAGCGATCATGCTCACGTGGTTGGCACGTGGTGAGGCATGGGCGACCAAATGGACCTCGGCGCTGTCGATTGGTGGTTGGGCTTATTATTTGATGGGAGCTTTTGGTATTTTCTTCTTCTCATACTTTTGGGTGGCGACGATGTTTCAGCCGTCACAGATTGCTGAGGATTTGAAAAAAAATGGCGGTTACATCCCGGGTGTGCGCCCTGGAAAGCCGACAGGCGAGTTCTTGGATTTCACGATGACCCGTCTGACCTTTGCTGGTGCGATATTCCTGACGATGATTTTTGTGCTGCCGACTGGCGTGGGTCTGGCCATGAGCATTCAGCAAAATTCACCAATTTTGCAGTTTTTTGGTGGCACCAGCTTGCTGATTTTGGTCGGAGTGGTGTTGGACGTGATGCGGCAGGTCGAAACTCAGTTGTTGCAGCGTCATTACGATGGATTTTTGCGCAAAGGCAAGATTAGAGGGCGTTATGATCGCCTGGCTCAGACCGGCAGCGTGGTTTCTAGCTCCGTGCTTGTTTATTTGTGGGTGGTGATTGCTGTGTTTGCGGTGGCAGGCTCCGTGCTTTTATTGCTGAACAAGTGAAGTGTGTTTAAATGTGGCTGCTTCCATTCCATGTCGAAACGCAATAAAATACGCATCAAGTCGGGGCGCGAGCTGGACCTGATGCGGGCGGCGGGCAAAGCGGCGGCCGAGGTGTTGTGGGAGGTGTCCCAGTTTGTGGCAGAAGGTCTTACCACCAAGGAGGTTGATCTTCATGCGGCTGCGGTGATGAAGCGATTGAATTGTCGCAGTGCTTTTTTGGGGTATCGAGGATTCCCTGCGCACACTTGCTTGTCCGTTAATGAAGAAGTCGTTCACGGCATTGGTTCCAGCCGCGTGCTTCAACCGGGTGACTTATTGAGCATCGATGTGGGCGTGGTGGTGAATGGTTGGATTGGGGACAACGCCATGACGGTCGCAGTCGGCGAGATATCGCATTTGAACAAGCGCTTGTTAGCTGCCACGGAGCAGTCCTTGCATGACGCCTTGGCGCACGCTGTGGCGGGACGATCGCTCGCTGATTTGTGCGGAGCGGTGGAGGCTTGTGTCAAGCCACAGGGATTCACGGTGGTGCGCGAGTTTGTTGGGCATGGTGTTGGGCGCGATTTGCATGAAGAACCGCAGATTCCCAATTACCGACCGCAGGGTAAGGTTCCTACGCTTCTGCCCGGCATGACCTTGGCCATTGAGCCGATGGTCAATGCTGGCACGGCGATGGTGAAAATTTTGGATGACGGCTGGACGGTGATCACGGCAGATCGTCAGCCGTCGGCTCATTTTGAACACACGGTGTTGGTGACGGATAGTGAGCCAGAAATTCTGACGGCGCGTCCACGCACCGCATTGCCGGAGCAACTGGGGTTGATGGCAGAGCCGGAAGGCGAGCGATGAGGGGGTGATAGCCGTGGCGGGCAATTTTTTTCATGTCGCACTTGCCCTTATGTCTCAGATGACTAGGCTGCGGCTCACGCATGGAAGCCTCTTTTGTTCATTTGCACTTGCATACGGAGTATTCGCCATTGGATGGCATGACGCGGTGTGAGCAGGTCGCGAAACGCGCTGCGGCGTTGGGAATGCCCGCCGTGGCGATCACGGATCACGGCAGCTTGTATGGTGCGATCGAGTTTTACAATGCGTGTAAAAAAGCAAAGGTAAAACCTATCCTGGGCTGTGAAATATACCTGAGTCCTGGCGCTAAAACAGACATGCGTGATGTGACGGGAAGGCGTCGTAGCACGCATTTGACATTATTAGCGGAGAATGCTGAAGGTTGGAAGCAGCTTGTGAAATTGGTCACAGTGGGCCATTTGGAAGGGCGTGATGCCGATGGCACGCCGCGTGTGGACTGGGAGGACTTACAGCGTTTTTCCAAGGGTTTGATTTGCTTGACGGGTTGTATGCTTGGGCCAGTCAATGAGTGGTTGCTGTTAGGTGAGCGTGACAAGGCACGTGCGACGCTGATGAAGTTGATCGACTGCTATGGTCGCGATCAGGTTTATGTGGAGTTGCTGAATCATTCGGATCCGCAGCAGTTGGAATTGATTCCACAACAGGTTGCCCTCGCGAGAGAATGTGGCGTTAAAATTGTCGCGACGAATGACGTTCATTTCATGCATCGCGCTGATCACGAAGCGCATGATGTGTTGATCTGCATTGGTGCGGGCAGGCAATTGATTGATGAATCGAGGCCGCGATTTAGTTCAGAGGTTTATTTCAAGACGGCGGAAGAGATGCGCCAAACATTTGTGGAGCATCCGGATGCCTGCGATGCAACATTAGAAATCGCCGAGCGTTGCAATGTGGTGTTGAATTTGGACTCCAAAAGCTCGGAGAAATATCCTCAGTTTGGCACCCCGGATGGTTCTCCGCGTGAAGATTATTTCCGTCGTCTTTGTTACGAGGGTTTGGAGTGGCGATATGGCAAGGAAAAGGCGGCGGATCCTGAGATCAGGGAGCGATTGGATTTTGAGATCAACACGATCAATCACCTGCGTTTTGCGAGTTATTTCTTAATCACCGCTGATTTCATCAAATGGGCACGTGATCATGACATTCCGGTGGGTCCGGGTCGGGGTTCGGCGGCGGGTTCGTTGGTGGCTTACACGATGGGCATCACTGATATTTGTCCGTTGAGATTTGGGCTATTGTTCGAGCGGTTTTTGAATCCAGAACGCGTTTCGCCGCCGGATGTGGACATTGACTTTTGTCAATCGCGACGTGGGGAGGTCATCGAGTATGTGAGAGGCAAATACGGGAAGCGCAGCGTGTCGCAGATTATCACTTACGGCACGATGGGGGCGAAGAGTGTGATTCGCGATGTGGCGCGGGTGATGGGGGTGGCCTATGGGGATGCGGATCGCTTGGCGAAAATGATCGATGCCAAGCCGGGCGTGAAGCTCGAGGCCATGTGGAAGGAAAAAGAAGAGCTGCGTGAAATGGTGGACGGCTCAACGACATTTCATGAGTTATGGGATTATGCGGTTAAACTTGAAGGCTTAACGCGCAACGTTGGGGTTCACGCGGCAGGAGTGGTGATTGCGGATTGTGAGCTGGATGAGCATGCGCCGCTGACCTTGGGCAACGAGGGTGAGGTGGTCACGCAGTTTGACATGTCGGCGGTCACTTACCTGGGTTTGCTGAAAATGGATTTCCTCGGGCTAAAGAACCTGACGGTCATGCATGATGCGGAACGCATGATCCGGCAGCATTCTCCTGAATTTCGGCTCAACTCGGTTCCGCTGGATGACACAGCTACGTTTGAGATGTTGAATCGGGGTGAAACGATGGGTGTGTTTCAGCTGGAATCTGGCGGCATGCTAGAAACGTGTCGCAAGCTCGGAATGGAGCGCATTGATGACATCATTGACCTCCTCGCGCTCTATCGACCGGGTGCGATGGGATACATCGATCAGATGATCGAGGTCAAACGCGGGATCAGAAAGCCAGTTTATGAGCATCCATTGCTTGAGCAAATTTCGAGCGCGACTCATGGCATCATGATTTACCAAGAGCAGGTGCAGAATGCTGCCAAGCTGCTTGCGGGATACACACTCGGTGGCGCTGACTTATTGCGTCGCGCTATGGGTAAAAAAGACCCAGTGGAAATGGCGACACAACGCACCGTTTTCGTCAAAGGCTGTTGGGAGACCAATCAAATCGGCGAGGCACTGGCGAATCAGATTTTTGATAAAATCGAGTTGTTTGCGGGATATGGATTCAACAAATCCCACTCTGCTTGCTATGGGCACATTTCTTACTGGACGGCCTACCTCAAGGCGAATCATCCGGTGGAGTTTCTGGCGGCGTTGCTTTCGAACGAGATCAACAACACGGATAAAATCAGCGTATTTATCGCCGAGTGCCATCGCATGCAGATTGAGATCTTACCGCCGAGCACGAACGAATCCGAGTTGAGATTCGTGCCGGAAAAAACCCCAACCGGCGCTTCAGCGATTCGCTATGGATTGGCGGCGATTAAAAACGTGGGCGAGCATGCCATGGCGTTGTTGATTGAGGAACGCAAGAGGAACGGAAAGTTTGCCTCGCTCGATGATCTGTCCAATCGCATGGATTCGCGTGTGGTCAACAAACGCATTCTGGAGAACTTGATTCGTGCCGGTGCGTTGGATTGGACGGGTGAGACTCGATCGACGATGTTTCAGCGCTTGGAGAGTGTGATCAGCGGCGCGGCATCCTTGCAGCGCGATCGTGCATCGGGGCAAGTCTCATTGTTCGACGGCTTGGATTTTTCGTCGCCTCAGCAGTTTTCACCTCCTCCCACGCCCTATCCTGAGTGGAGCAAGGATGATCGGTTGGCGCAAGAAAAGGAGTTACTTGGGTATTATGTATCGGGGCATCCGCTGGATAAGTTTCGTCGCTTGATGAGCGCGGATAAATTCCAGCGCATTGGTCTGTTGGCGGAGATTGACTCAAGTCGCCACAAAGAACGATTTTTGATTGCCGGACTTGTTCGATCCGTGGAGTCGAAAATGACCAAAACCGGCAAGCCCTTTGGCGTGATGGTGTTGGAGGACTTCACGGGCTCGGCGGAAATCGTGATGTGGGGTGAAAGTTTCGTGCCGGCGCGAGATTCGGGGGTTTTGGCGGTGGGTCAAGTGGTGCGGTGTCGTGTCGCGTTGCGCGTGGACGAGCGCAATTCTGCCCTGCGATTGACGGGATACGAAATTTCGGAACTGAAGCCGCGCGCTCAGGCAAAAGATGGCAAGGCGGCGGTGGAGCTGACCCTTTGGACGACTCGTCACAGCGAGCGCGATTTGCAGGAGATTCGTCACATTTTGGCAAGTTACCCCGGCTCCACCCCGGTGGTGCTCTATTTTCAAAACAGCGCGGGACGGCGCATGGCGTTGGAGTTGCCGGAGATGTATCACATTAAGCGAGGCGAAGAAGTTCTCGAAGAATTGGATCGCTGGATCGACGATTGATCGGGGTGGAGGTTTTGCAATCGAGCTTGCACCTCGCTGTGGATTCAAGCAGGCTGCGGTTCATGAATGACTCGATAGCGGCTCTGACGGCGAGGATTCGGTTCTTTGTCGAGCAGCGCGACTGGCAGCCGTATCACAATCCCAAGGACATGGTTGTTGCCCTAGCGGCGGAAGCGGGTGAGCTACTGCAGCATGTTGTGTGGCAGCAACCCGAACAAATGGCCGAGCGAGTGGCGAAGCAACGCGAGGAAATGGCCAAGGAAATGGCGGACATCGGGATCCTGCTGTTTGAGCTAGCAGACACCCTCGGAGTGTGCTTGGGAGACGCCATTGCGGCGAAAATTGAGGCAAATGAGACACGTTATCCTGTTGAAAAAGCCAAGGGCAACAACCGCAAGTATGACGAACTCTGAGCAAGCAGCGGCGGGTGATGAGTCTCCACGGCATGTGCGGCGGCCGCGGTATGCCGGTAAAAATCCGCGTCATTTTGCGCAGAAATACAAGGAGCACGCCGCAGAGAAGTATCCTGATGTGGTGGAAAAAGTGATCGCATCCGGAAAAACGCCAGCAGGGGCGCATGTTTCCGTCATGCTGGAGGAGTCTGTGCAAGCTCTGTGTCTGCGTCCGGGGCAGGTGGGTGTCGATGCCACTCTGGGGTTCGGAGGTCATGCGGCTGCAATGTTAAAGCAGATCACGCCAGGAGGCCAGTTGTTGGGGCTTGATGTGGATCCCTTGGAGTTGCCAAAGACGGAGCGCCGCTTGCAACAGCTTGGTTTTGGCAGTGAGTCGGTTCGAGTTTTTCGCTCGAACTACGCTGGTTTGGCGAAAGTCTTGGCGCAGTGGGGGCGGAGTCAGGTGGATTTTGTTTTCGCAGATCTGGGCTGCTCATCGATGCAGATTGATGACCCAGCGCGTGGGTTCACATTCAAAGAGGATGGCCCCTTGGACATGCGCATGAACCCGCAGCGGGGCATGACCGCGGCGCAGTGGTTGGAGCAAGTGGACGTAGCGCGCCTGACCCAAGTGTTGCGTGAAAATGCGGATGAGCCGGATGCCGAACGCTTGGCGGCGGTGTTGGCGGGCAAAAAAATGGAGCGCACGCGCGATTTGGTGCGGGTGATTCATCATCTGGGTCTTCAAGACAGCGAGCTGGCCGTTAGGCGGGTTTTTCAGGCCTTGCGCATTGCGGTGAATGAGGAGTTCTCCGCGTTGGAGCAATTTTTGCGTGTTTTGCCGCATTGTCTCAAGCCTGGAGGGCGGGCGGTGGTGTTGACATTTCATTCCGGTGAGGATCGACGGGTGAAAAAAGCGTTTCAAGACGGATGGCGCAGTGGCGTTTACGCCGAAATCGCGCGTGAGGTGACATTGGCGGGAGCTGCTGAGCGACGGGCGAATCCGCGCTCGATTCCGGCGAAATTGCGTTGGGCTTGTCGCAGCATGATTTGAACTTGACCTTGTGGAGGTGAGTGGCTGTGATGTCGTGTCCTTATTCACGCTATGATTCCCAAACATGCTTTTTCCTCCGTTATTGGCGCAGCTCATTCGGTTCCACTGTCAGTGATGGTGGGTTCGGTGTTGTGCTGTGCTCCGTTGGTCTCTCTGGCTCAGGGTCTGGATCCTGAGGGGCAGACGATCTCGCAGGTGGAGATTCGCTTCTTGGGATCGCCAACGGTGGATGAGGCTCGGTTGCGCAATTTCATGAGCAGTCGAGCCGGTGAGGCATATCGTGCAGAAAAGTTGGATGCCGATGTGAAGTCACTCTACGAGTCGGGGTTGGTGGATGAGGTTCGCTTTTTTGCCGAGAATGCGGGCGGTGGTGTCAAATTGATTGCGGAAGTGGCGACGCGCCCCGCGCTCGCGGCGGTGGGTTTCATCGGCAACACGGTGTTTAATGACAACAAGCTCGCAAAGGAGTCCAAGCTGAAAGCGGGCGGGCCTTTGAGCGACGCCCAAATTTTGGAGGCGCGTCGGAACATTGAGAATTACTACCAAGGCTACGGTTATCCCGACGTCAAAGTGACGCATAAATTGAAGCCAGCTAGCGAAAATGGCCAGGCGGAACTGATGTTTTTTATCGATGAGGGATCGAAAAATGAAGTGCGACGCATCAGTTTCGTCGGCAATCAAAACATTCCAGCGGTTGATTTGCGCAAGGTGATGAAAGTGAAGGAAAAGGGCATATTCTCATTCATCACGAAATCGGGGCGGATTGAAGGCAATCAATTGGACGAAGATTTGGAAGAAATTTTGGATTACTACCGCAATAAAGGTTACTTGCGCGTGCGCAGCTCAGGTGTGCAACGGGTGCCAACGGGCGATGGCAAACTGGACCTGGTGATCCCGATCGAGGAAGGTGGCCGCTATGCCATCAACGGAGTTGGTTTTGGGACGATGACGGTGTTCAAGCCGGAGGAGCTATATCCCGCGCTGTCGTTGGTGGCGGGAGACGCGTATTCGGCAAAAAAAATGCGGGCGGACATGACGATGATTCGCAGCTATTATGGTTCTCGCGGGTATGCGGATGTGAAAGTGGAACCGGACATCGCCAATGCTGGTGAGAATCGGGTGAACATCACCTATCGCATTGTTGAAGGCGGGCGCTTCAAGGTGGGTCGCGTGAATGTGACGGGTAACACCAAGACCAAGGACAAGGTGATCCGACGCGAGGTGCCGCTGCGTCCGAACGATTGGTTCAATTCCGTTGACGTTGAGACGACGCGCTCGCGTCTGAAAAATCTTAATTATTTTAACGAGGCCTTGGTCTCGGCATCACCTGGCGGCAATGGCTATCGCGATTTGAAAATCGAGGTGGATGAGAAAAAAACCGGCAATTTGAGTTTTGGTGTCGGCTTTAGTTCGATTGATAGCATTGTGGGCTACGCAACGGTGGAGCAGACAAATTTTGATTTGCTGCATCCCTGGAGTTTTACCGGCGGCGGTCAGCGGTTTTCGACGAGTCTGCGCGCGGGCTCGAAGCGGCGTGATTTTAGCATCTCGCTGGTTGAACCGTGGTTTTTGGATCAGAAACTGTCGTTGGGAGGGGAGCTTTTCTATAAAAACTCGCTGTATTTCAGTGATTACTATGATCAGTTGAATGTCGGAGCTAGTGTCTTTCTGCGTAAGCCCATTGGGGAGCGGGCGTATCTGAAAGGCGAGTATCGCATCGAAAACATCGAAATCAACGCCGATGCCGGAGCGACAGCCAAGTATTTTCAGGATCGCGATGGCACTTACATGCGCAGTGCGGTGGGCCTGAATTACGTTTTCGATAGTCGCGATAGCAATCAAACCCCGCGTGAGGGTCACAAGTTGGACGTCGGATTGAACTACGCGGGTCTTGGAGGCGATGTGGACACGGTCACGGTGACTGCGGAGGGTTCGAAGTATTGGAATTTGAAGTGGGATACGATATTCTCATTGGCGGGGCAGCTTGGCATGGTTGACAGCACCACAGACGATGAGGTGCCGCTGTTTGACCGGCAATATCTGGGGGGGGCGCGCACCTTGCGTGGCTTTAAGTATCATGATGTGGGGCCGCGTGATCCGATTTCCAAGGAGTCGATTGGTGGCAGCACCATGGGATTTTTGTCAGGTGAGTTCACGGTGCCGTTGATTGAGCAGATCCGTGGAGCGGTGTTCTATGAGGGCGGTTTTGTGAATGAGAAGACCTGGGACTTTAACCCCAGTGAGCTTTACACGGATGCAGGTTTTGGCTTGCGACTGAATCTTCCCTTTGGCCCATTGGCGTTTGACTATGCCATTCCGATGCAGTCGCCGGACAAAGAGGCTGATAACGGCGGACAGTTTCAGTTTTATCTTGATTACAAGTTCTGATGACGGAAGCGGTGACCTGGCTATGATTCAGAAATGGCGGGGACGCATGTTGTCTCGGCCATATTGCTGAATCGACGACGTATCCCTTCATGCGCCAGTGTGGAGACGCCAGGAGTGAAGCGTATGGTCGATGATGAGCTGGCGGCTTGCCGCCCTCCAGGGGGTGAGCCAGCGTGCCTTACCAGTGGCTGATCTGCCGAAGCAGGGTTTCGCGTTGGTTCAGTCGCTCGGGCGTGAGGTTCTCGATGCCGCGAGTGGAAAAGTCCTCACAGGTGAATGAGGCCATCACGCTGCCGCGAATCACCGCGTTTCTTAGTTCTTCAAAGCTAGGCTTGGTGGTATTCCGCGAGGCGAGGTATCCGGCGATAGCTCCGAGGAAGGTGTCCCCGGCCCCGGTGGGATCCACCACGGTTGGCAAGGGAAAAGCCGGAACGCGAAAAAAGTGCTCGGCATCCAGATTCCAACCGGAATCGGAGCGGCGAAACAGCATGGCACCAAATTCACCCAATTTGATGATCACTTGACGTGGTCCCTTGGCGAGCAATAGTTGCCCGGCTTCGATGAGTTGATTGCAGCCGGTAAAGGCCCTAGCTTCGCTCTCATTGATCACAAAGAGATCCACTTTTGGCAAAATGTTGGTGAGACCCTCGGTTGCAATCTGAATCCACAAGTCCATGGTGTCGGCGATGACAAAGCGTTCGCTCGCCACGCTGGCTTGGAGCATGCGCGCTTGGTTGTCGGGCGACATGTTGGCCAGCACCACGATGGGACTTCCGGCAATGGCGAGTGGAACCTCGACTTGCCAATTCTCGAGCACGTTGAGTGCGACGTGATGCGTCGTGCGCTCGTTCATGTTTTCGTGATACTCCCCTTTCCACGAAAAAGAGCCGAGGCTCGAACGCTCCAAGCCTTCTAGCGTGACACCGTGTTGTTCGAGCATGGTGAGGTGATTTTCCGGAAAATCATGGCCAATGATGCCGATGAGATGAACAGGCTGGCAGTAGTAGCTGGCCGCCAAGGCCGCATAAGCTGCGGACCCGCCTAGCAGCGCACTGGCCTCGGCTTGGGGCGTGATCACGTGGTCGATCGCGACCGTGCCACCGACGATGATAGGAAGACAGTGTGACATGGAAAATATGAACTGATGGGTGCGAAGACGGATCTTATATCGGGAATCTCGATTTCTAATGGGTGCCAATCGACATCAGAGAATTTCCTCAATCGGAATGAGACCATTGCTGGCGACGATGGAATAAGCGTCGGCAATATCGGCAGCAGGGCTCAATTCAACGCGTCCGCCAGCGGTTTCGACCAATAATTTTCCCGCCGCGATGTCCCACAGAGAAATGCGGGACTCGACGTAGGCATCGAGGCGGCCGCAGGCGATGTAGGCCATCCCGAGGGCGGCAGAGCCCATCATGCGCATTTTGCGTGCGCGCAATGATGCCTTGGTGAAGCGTGACATGCCCATTTTTAGTGCCTCGCCGTCCTTGCCACAGCCGACAAAAAGAATGGATTCCTCCAGGGTGGTGCGTTGGGAAACGGCGATCGGCTTGCCGTTGTGAAGGGCTGGTCCACCTTTTTCCACTGTCCAGGTTTCCTGAACGATCGGATCATGAATCACGCCGACTGTGATTTCCCCTGCCACGCGCAAGGCGATGGAAACGCAAAAGTGAGGAATGCCGTAAAAAAAATTCACCGTGCCATCGATCGGGTCCACAATCCATTGGCGTGGAGAGCTTTGATTGCCGGCAATGCCTTCTTCACCATAAAGCGCATCGCCGGGATTGGCGCCGAGCAGGATTGCGGTGATCAGCTCCTGCGATTCTTTATCGAGCGCTAATTTGATGTCGTGGTGTGTGGCCTCGTCCACAACTGCAGTCGTTCCAAAGTGCTGGCGTAGCAATTTTCCCGCTTCGAGAGCGGCGTGTGTGGCGAGTTCGAGATCGGTCATGGTGGCTGGCGGTCGTTGAAGTGTGCGATCGCGTGGATGCGACGGGTGTGAGTCTGATGCGTCGGTTCAGGACTGGCAAGAGCAAAAGCCAGAGCGAACCGGGCTTTGCTAATGCACGTCGTCATCAGCCGGCAGATGATGTCAGACTCAATAGCAGGAACTAGTCATGTGCGATTGACAGGTGTTTCGGATGTGCTAGGCAAGAGCATGATCAAAAATGCAAAAATGGCGTGGTTAATCGCAGTTGTTGTGAGCACGATGGTAGGTTCTGTGCGTGCCGAGGTGGTGCAGCAGGTTTTGGAATACCGTGCGGGGGAGGCTGTGCTAGAAGGAGTTCTGTTTCGTGATGATTCGCAGCAGCAAGCGGCGCCTGGCATGCTGGTGGCGCATCAGTGGACAGGCATTAGTGATCATGAATTAGCGCGGGCACGCCGTCTGGCGCAGCTGGGATATGTGGTGTTATGCGTGGATGTTTATGGCAAAGGCGTGCGTCCTGCCGTGCTGGAAGCCGGCAAGGTGGCAGGTTTGTATAAGAGCAATCGCCCGTTGTTGCGCGAGCGCATGCTGGCGGGCCTGAATGCGTTGAAATCACAACCCCAGGTGGATGCCAAGCGGATCGGAGCCATGGGTTTTTGCTTTGGTGGCACGGCGGTTTTGGAACTCGCGCGCAGTGGGGCGGAGGTGCGAGCGATAGTGAGCTTTCACGGTGGGTTGGATTCGCCACGTCCGGAGGACGGGCAAGCCATCAGAGGTCATTTGCTCATTTGTCATGGCGCGGCCGATCCCTATGTTCCAGCTTCCGACATAGGTGCCTTTTTTGCTGAAATGGCACAGGCCAAGGTGGGTGTGACTTTCATTGCTTATCCGGGCGCGGTGCATTCTTTCACGCAAGTCAGCGCTGGCTCTGATGTCTCCAAAGGCGCGGCCTATCAGCGCGAAGCCGATGAATCATCGTGGCAAACGACGGTGGATTTTTTGGCCAAGGAACTCAACTAACGCGTTGCGGCGGCGGATCATGGAGCGCTGCGCATGCGGTCTTTTAACTTCAGCAGGGGAGCCTCGAAACAGCGCCAGCTGATCCAGGCGATCCCAAACGAAGCCGCGCCGGCAGCGAGAACATAACAGCTAATGCCGAACCAGCCAGTGCCCCAGGTGGGCTCGATCCACTTTTTCCACAGCCAGTGATGCCACAATGCTTTGAACGTGTGGTGATAAACATACAGCCCGTAACTGTATTTTCCGACGGTGCAGAGCAGGGGATGCTCCAGAAAACGCTGCCATCGTGGATGACGCAGATTGACAGCCATCAGCAGTAACGCACCGGCTGCGATCGTTGCGAGCAGCATTTCGATCGCGCTGATGGCCGGAATCACGCTGCGGGCGGCCAACAGTAACAAGAGCGTGACACCTGCCAGCCAACTCAATGGCGTTGCTCCCAGATGTTGCCAGCGTGGCGTTGGGGGCTGACGCCAAGCCAGAGCCAGTAGCGCACCCATGGCCAGCGCGCCCAGTCGTGTCGGCGTTGCGACGTAGCCACCCACATCGCCAAACGCGTGGCGCATCCACATGCCCAGCAATGGGCTGCAAGCAATCAGCGCGAGGCACAACCACCACAGATGACGCCGTTGCAAGCCCCGCACCAAAAAGGGCCAGCATAAATAAAATTGCTCTTCCACAGCGAGTGACCAGAAGTGACTCAGCTGAATCCATTGCGGCGAATTCAACCACGTTTGCTTGAGCATGATGGCAACATTGGATAGATAGAGCCAATGCCACCAAGGCGCATCGAGCCCCTGCTGTCTGGCGACATCAGAGGGGCTGAGCCAATGAACCGATGCCATCGCCAGTAGCAACACAAAATAGTAAAGGGGAAAAATGCGCAAGGCGCGGCGCCAGTAGAACACGCGTAGGTAGCGCTGCCGGTGTTGATTATCCAATAAAATGCCAGTGATCAGGAAACCACTGAGCACGAAAAATAAATCCACGCCCAGGTAACCGCTCAGCAGCAACCGCTCGATCGGCACGTCGTTACTCAAGTTTTCGCCAATGAAACAAAAGTGGCTGAACATGACCATGAGAATGGCAATGCCGCGAAGTCCATCGAGAGAGCGAATGTGCGGGGCGGGGGCGGCGGGTGCCGGAATGGCAGGCGCGGGTGATGGCAAGGCCGTGGGCATGGAGTCAGTGAAGCTTGAATCCGTGAAAAAACATCAGATGCAAGCCACGGCAGCCACACCATGAAAAATGGAGGTCCGCAGGTCAAGTGCAATGAACGACGTGGCTGAGCAGCCCATATTCTGAAAAATCGCATGAGCAAGCTTGCTCAGTTCGCACAGGGTGGGTATTTTTTCGCGATGAAACGAGTGACTGTGATCGGCACCGGTGCCGTGGCTTTGTATTACGGCGGGCGACTCGCTGTGGCGGGGCATGATGTCCGATTTCTCGCGCGCAGCGGCGTGGCGGAGATGCGCCGCGATGGACTGCGCGCGGGCAGTGTCGATGGCGATTTTTTCATTGCGCAACCACAAATCGAAACCAATCCTGCGCGCCTCGGTCCGCAGGATGCGGTGCTGGTGGCGATCAAAAGCACGGGCAATGCTTGGTTGCGCGAGTGGCTGCCGCCCCTAGTTGACGAAAATACCACAGTCATCACCTTGCAAAACGGCTTAGGCAACGCGGAGACAATTTCTCAAATTGTCGCACCCCACGCCGTGATGGGCGCGCTTTGTTTTGTTTGCATCAATCGAATCCGCCCCGGAGAAATTCAACACACCGCAGGTGGGAAAATCACGCTAGGCGATTTTTTGCCTACAGAGTCGAGCCGCCGCGAGCATTGGAGCCAGTTGTTCTCCGCCGCTGGCGTTCCCTGCGAGCCAGTGATGTCGCTGGAGGCCGCGATTTGGCGCAAATTAGTGTGGAATGTGCCGTTTAATGGACTGGCCATCACCGAGGGCGGCAAGGACACGGCTCAATTGTTGGCCTGCCCCGCCACACTGCGGCGGATCGAGTTGCTGATGCAGGAGGTCTGCGCCATCGCTGCGGCGCGGGGCTATCCGATCGAGCCGGAGTGGATCGACCAAAACATTGCGCGAACTCGTCCGATGCGTGCTTACAAACCGTCTAGTTTGATTGATTGGCAAGCAGGCCGAGAAGTGGAGCTTGATGCCATCTGGGGTGTGGCTTTGCGGCATGCGATTGACTTGGGAGTCTCTGTTCCGCAGTTGCAGGTGTTATGGCATGAGTTGCAGCGCCGCTGTGGGGTCGGGCGCGAACAAATGTTGAATCAGTGAGCCGCAGTGCGCGGGTTGTTCCCAGGGGACGCGGTGTCCAGCAGCAGAAATCACACGATGATGGAGCTGATGACAGCTTGATTTTTGTCTCAGTTGCGCGGCTAATTGGCAAAATTTGTGGTCGTTTGCGCCGGTAACAAACAGCAGGGGCATGGGTGGTTTTCGCAACCAGGCGTGGAATGGAGCTTGATTGCCAAGTGACCAAGTGATGAAGCTCGCGTGGGCAGGGCCAGTGGGTATTTCAAGTTGACGGTGGTGCTTCCAGGCATCGGGAAACGGCGAGTTGGCAAAAACAGGCTGAGCGTGCCAGAGTTGCCAGAACCGCTCAGGTGCGCTTTGGCTTAGATGGAACCAGCGCTGGTCTTGGACGCGGCGGCGGGCGCGTTGCTTGGGGCAAGTGAGACCTGGGTGTGTGGAAATGAGCGCGGCAGCGTGCCACAAGCGGGGTTGCTGTTTCAGGGCGTGCAGGGCCATGCGCCCGCCGAGCGAATACCCTGCGATCACGTGCGTGCCGGGCAAGCGAGCCACGTGACGGTTGATGCTGGAGGCGGCAGCGGACCACGAAGCCGCGCCTCGGTGGGGCAAGGACCAGAGATCAAGACTGTGAACCTCGCAGTCATCGTTGCATAGCCATGGCGTGAGCGTGGACCAGTCCTGTGCTTCGCCGAGCGCGCCATGCAAAAGCCAGAGATGACGTCGCTTCATCACGATGGGTGCCAGCGGTTCCAGAATTCGGCTGTTTGTGCGGCGTCGGGACAAACTTCCACCAGTAAGGGTTGCTCGAGGGATTCGAGTTGATCCAAGTCATCCAATTGCCGAATCAGCACGTGCCGCATGTTCCACATTTCTGCCCATGGAGCGAAAGAGGTGTGGTGCGGGTTGAGCATCAACTCTTGAGCTCGGGGTGAGAGGGATTGCATGCGTGGCAGGCGCTCGAAGATGCGGCCGCCGTGATTATTGATCACCACGAGCACTCGACCCCGGCGCTCGATTTGCTCCAGCACGAACGGTGCGGCCAGGTCGTAGAGTGCGGTGAGGTCGCCGATGAGGCACCACGCGTTTTCCGCTTCCGCGCTCCAACCCAGCCATGTGCTCAGTTGGCCGTCGATGCCGTTGGCGCCGCGATTCGCACGCACCTCAGTCATGGCGCGATGCCATTGCGCGAAGGCATCCCACTCGCGAATGGGCAGGCTGTTACCGAGAAAAAGACTCGTGCCCATGGAGGCGTAGAGTGAAATGGCACGCACCAGCGCGGGTTCGCTTTCGGGGAAGGTTTCGAGCAGATCCTCAAGCCGAGCAGCGCGCGAGAGAGATTTTTTCCGATAATCGCGTCGATCATCCCAACGCGGAGCTTGACCTAGTGCTTGGAGCACACGGTGGACTTCGCCCCGCACCACACCGCTGGCACGGGCGAGTCCTGGCAAGCCATTGCGACAAATTGACCACACCTCGGTCTGCGGCAGTTGTTCCAAATCGCGCCAAAAACGTCCGGAAGGCACATCGCCCAAGCGTAAAATTTTTCCGGGAGGGTCTTCGCGCAGGATGCGATCGCCGTCAATCAAATGCAGATCGGACATGGCCTCGCGCATGCCGCTGCAAGCTTCCGCGATCACCGGAGCGCGCAGATCGCGCAAAAAATGCCAGACCTCCTCGCGTTCCTCGGGCTCGAGTCCACCGAGAATCACCACGAGGCCGTGCATCTGCCCCGCATGCAACCAGCGTGCGAGTTCGGCTACGTTTAATCGCGCTGGTGCGACATGCCAATCGCCCAACGACGTGTCGCGCAACACCCCCTCTGTGGCGGGGATGACTTCCTCTAGCTCAATGTTGATGTGCCATGGCTGGACGCCATTCCAATCGGATAATTCGCCCATCGGCGCGTAGTGACCGAACAATTGGGTTTGATCAATGCATTGCGGGGAGCCGCTGTCGCGAAAGCTGGCGGGGCGGTCGGCGGTGATCAGCAACAGGGGGCGGTTCTGGTAATGGGCTTCGATCACAGCGGGTAAGAGCTCAGCTGCGGCGGTGCCGCTGGTGGTGATCACCGCACAGGGTTCGGTGGTGGCCATGCAGCGCCCCAGAGCAAAGAAACCGGCGCTGCGTTCCTCGAAGTGTCGCCACAGACGGATTTCAACATTTTTTTCTGCTTCGGCGAGCAGGGCGATCAACGCGGCATTGCGAGCTCCCGCGCAAACGACATAGTCGCGAATGCCACGCTGCAAACAGGAGGCGATCAAGCATGCAGCGGCGTTTGGATCAGACATGGCTTAGCGTTAACTTGGAATCGCGCACAACGCAACAGCGGAAGCAGCGGGACAGGCTTGGGCGTTAAAATTCACAATGCCCCGGCGTGCGAGGAAAGGGAATGACATCGCGAATGTTGCCCATGCCGGTGATCAGCATCAGCAATCGCTCGAAGCCCATGCCGAAGCCAGCGTGCGGCACAGTGCCGTAGCGACGCAGATCCGCATACCATGCATAACTCTCGGGGTCTAGCTGATGCTGTTCCATTTGCGCGAGTAAGAACTCTAGCCGTTCTTCGCGTTGACTGCCGCCAATGATTTCACCGATGCCGGGAACCAGCACGTCCATGGCACGCACCGTGCGGTTGTCTTCGTTGACACGCATGTAGAAGGGCTTGATGCTCTTGGGGTAATCGAAGACAATGGTCGGACGCTTGAAATATTCTTCCGTTAGCCAGCGTTCGTGTTCGCTCTGAAAATTTAATCCATCGCCAACGGGGTATTGGAATGTTTTGCCACTATTTTCTAACAGTTTTAAGGCCTCGTGGTAGCTAATCCGCTCGAAGGGTTGAGTAGCGATGTTTTGGAGTCGAGTCAGCAGAGCGGGTTCCACCCATTGGTTGAAGAGCTGCAACTCATCGCTAAGGTGATTTAGAGCATGGTTGACGAGGTATTTGAGCAAGGCCTCCGCCAAGTCCATGTCCCCCTCAAGGTCACAGAAAGCCATTTCGGGTTCGATCATCCAGAATTCAGCGGCGTGGCGCGAGGTATTAGAGTTCTCGGCGCGGAAGGTGGGGCCGAAGGTGTAGATGTTGGATAAAGCGCAGGCGAAGGTCTCGCCTTCGAGCTGTCCACTGACGGTGAGAAAGGCTTTTTTGGCGAAAAAATCATCGCTGTCTTGGCTGTGTTGATGCAGCGGCAGGGTCGTCACGCGAAACATTTCTCCCGCGCCTTCGCAGTCGCTAGCGGTGATGATGGGGGTGTGAACGTGGACAAAATCGCGTTCTTGAAAAAAAGTATGAATCGCGTAGGCCATTTGGCTGCGCACCCGAAAAACCGCGCCGAGCAAGTTGGTGCGCGGACGCAAATGCGCGATCGAGCGCAGGAATTCGAGACTGTGGCCTTTTTTCTGAAGAGGAAAATCTCCACCGGCCTCGCCGAGTAGTTCGATGGCCGCAGCATGGAGTTCCCAGTTCTGACCTTTGCCCTGGGAGCGCAGCAAGCGACCGTGGACACGCACTGACGCACCGGTGAGACAGCGCTGCACCATCTCGTAGCCCGGAATGTGTGCGTCTGCGACGATTTGCAAATGACTGACGCAAGAGCCGTCATTGATTTCGAGAAACGAAAAGTGTTTTGCATCGCGTCTGGTTCGCACCCAGCCGGCAACGGTGACATCGTCACGTTCAGACGGCGATTGCAGCACTCGTTTGATCAGTTCACGCATGGAAGCAGGGTAAAATTCCGGCATCGAGCTTGTCAATGCTGAGTGCGAAAGGAACTACGAACGCGGCGCGTGCTGGGCGGGGGCTGGAGCCGACTGTGTGGCCACGGGGGGCGAGGGCAAGATTTCAACACGAGCCCCCTCCGGTGCGTAGGGCAGCCGACTGATGGCCAGTTGTTCTCCCGGGCGGATGCCTTCGCTGAGAATTAGCTCGGTTTCCGTTGTCCAGACCGGTTGCAAATCCCGCCGAACGAGGATCGCGGGATCGCCATCAACCAGGTAGCAGCGATTGATGCCGCGCAGGGCGGAGCGTGGCACAATGAAGACCTGTTGCAGCGTGCGGCCCTCAATGCGCGCGCGCACTGGCTGACCAATGCGCAGGGGCTGTTGGCGCGCTGTGCGCCGACCGAAGGGGTCGTCCACGCGCGCGATGACGAACAGTTGGCGCGAGGCTTCATCGAGCACACCTTCCGCACGGATGATCTGGCCTGTCCACTCCGCGGGCGTGGCCGTGGCAGGTGTGCCTGAGGTGGGGTTCTCGAGCACGGTGTCTCCGAGGGCATCGGTCAATGTCACACGGATGGGCGCGTGGTTGGTGGTTTCGGGTAAAATGGCTTGTCGCCACTGCGCTGGACTGAGTGGCAGACGCACATCGACGCAATCAGTGTCAAAAATGTTGCCTAGCACGGTGTTGCCACTCACACTTTGACCGAGTCCGACGAGTCGATTCTTCACTCTGCCGGAAAACGGCGCTCGCACCTTGGTGCGTTCGAGATTCCGCTGCGCTTGCTCCAGTTCGGCCTGAGCTGACTGAACTTGGGCCTCGGCGTCCTTCAATTGCGGCACGCGCAGGACCAGTGGTGAAGGCTCGTCTTGGTAACCGATGTCCTGCCAGTTCAGCCGTGCCTGCTCTGCCCGGGCTTTTTCCTGCAATAGTGTGGCCTCAGCGCGTGCGAGCTTCGCCTGCGCGGCGGCGAGTGACATTTGAAAGTCCGCGGCATCGAGTTCGAGCAGCACTTCGTCTTTTTCAAATATGGCACCGTCTTCGAAGCGCGGGGAAATGGCGCAGATCACCCCCGCCACTTGGGGCGTGAGCGAGGTTTCGTGGTGAGCGCGCACGATGCCTTGGGTCTCGAGCAGGATCGTGTAATCTTGTGGCTGCATCACACGAATTTCTGTTTTGAGCACTTGCGGCGGCAACGCCTTGGGTTCGGGCTTGGCCACGGGGCGACCCAGAACATACCAGGAAGCGCATCCGAGCATCAGGAGCAACAACGGAATGATGAAACGGCGCGGCATGATCGAATCGGGAAGCAAAGGGGTGATGTGATGGGATGAAGCAAGTGACAAGAGAGCTGATGACAAGGGCTGGAGGTGCGTGCGGGAAAGCAGCGGACGCGGTTTCGATACGTCGGAGTTGGGGAAAATGTAACGGTTTTTTTGCCAAAAAACATCGAATTCTGTCGCTTTGGCGGGGTTCTTCCCGAAAATGAGAGGCGCTTGGGGATTTTTTGCCTCGGGGCTTGTTTGCGGGTGATGGCTGACGTAGTTTCTGGATCGATGCAGCGCGAGGAAGATCGAGCATGTGAGGTGCAGTGGCATTATCCGGCGGAGTTGCCGGTGGTGCAGCACCGCGATGAGATTCTTGCGGCGCTCAAGGATCACGCGGTGGTGGTGGTGGTGAGTGAAACGGGTTCGGGCAAGACCACGCAGCTGCCCAAGATGGTGGCAGAGGCACTGGGGGATCATCCCGGCCGTATCGGCATCACCCAGCCACGTCGTCTAGCGGCGGTGAGTGTGGCGCGCCGGGTCGCGGAGGAACTGCGTCAACCTCTCGGGGGACTGGTGGGGTATCAGGTGCGATTTGATGAGAAAATCAGCGAAGCCACGCGGATCAAGTTCATGACCGATGGCATCTTGCTCGCGGAAACTCAGACGCAGCCGTTGTTGATGACCTACGCGGCAATCATCATCGATGAGGTTCACGAGCGCTCGCTGAATATCGATTTTTTGCTTGGTTACCTCAAATTGCTGCTGCAGGATCGTCCGGATCTGAAGATCGTTTTGTCGTCGGCAACGATGAACGCTGAGGCGTTGGCGGATTTTTTTGCGCAGGATGGGGTGCCGGCACCGGTGATCACAGCCGCTGGCCGAACCTATCCCGTGGACGAGGTGGATTTGCCGCCGTTGGAGGATGAGGAGCTGAGCGCGCACGTGGCGCGTGCGGTGGAGCGGTTAACCGCCCTTGATCCACAGGGGGATGTGCTGGTGTTTTTGCCGGGGGAACGCGAAATTCGCGACTGCGCGGAGTTGTTGCAAGGGCGGAGCTGGCATCGCACGGAGATTTTGCCGCTATACGCGCGGTTGGGCTTGCAGGAACAGCAGCGTATTTTTTCGCCTGGTTCCTTGCGTCGCATCATTTTGGCAACCAATGTGGCGGAAACCTCATTGACGATTCCGCGCATTAGCAGTGTGATCGATAGTGGGCTGGTGCGCATGAGTCGCTGGTCGGCAGCGCGCGGGGTGCAGCGGCTCGGGATCGAAACGATCAGTCAGGCCAGTGCGCGTCAGAGAAAAGGACGTTGTGGTCGCGTGAAAGCGGGAGTGTGCGTGCGCTTGTATGCCGCGTCGCAGTTGGCCGATTGGCCGGCGCAGACGGATCCGGAGATGCGGCGCAGTGCGTTGGCGGGGGTGATTTTGCGCATGGCGGCGCTGGGTTTGCCCGAGTTGGAGCACTTTCCCTTGCTCGATCCTCCCGTTGCGAAGGCGGTGACGGATGGCTACCGCACCTTGCGCGAACTTGGGGCGATGGATAAGGAGCGTCGGTTGACGGATGCTGGTCGGCAAATGGCGCGCATGCCGCTTGATCCTCGTCACGCGCGCATGATGATCGCGGCGCGGCGTGAGGGCTGCTTGGCTGAGTTGCTGCCAATCATTGCCGTGCTTGATGGCAATGATCCGCTCGAACGCCCAGCGGACCGGCAAAAAGAAGCGGATGCGGCTCATGCGCGTTGGCAGCACCCGCAATCGGACTTCATGGCTGTGTTGCGACTGTGGCATGATTTGCAGCGGTTTCGCGAAAAGGGTCAATGGCGTCGCAACGCCCTGCGCAAATACTGCCAGCAGGCTTTTCTCAACATGCGCCGCGTCTTGGAGTGGGCGAATGTGCACGAGGAGCTAAGCGATCTGGTGAAACGCGAACTGCGCTGGCCGATGGCGCAATCACCCCTGTCGGCGGAGGCGGCAGATGGGGCGTGGCAGGCGGCTTATGAGCCGTTGCATCGGTCGTTGCTGGCGGGTGTGCCGCGTCAGTTTGCCCTGTGGGACAAACAGGAGCGGGTCTATCGCTCGGCGGCGGGGGTGGCCTTTGCCCTGTTTCCCGGGTCGCAGTTATTTGGCGCGAAGCGCTGGGAATGGGTGCTGGCGATGGAGCTGGTCGAAACCTCTAGGCTTTGGGCACGGCGGGTGGCGCGGCTGGACCCGACATGGGTGGAGCAAGTTTCGCCGCATTTGTGCCGTTATCGCTACAGCGAGGGCAAGTGGGATGCGGCTCAGGGCGTGGTGCACGCGCTCGAAACGGTGACGTGCGGAGGACTGGAAATTGTGCGGAATCGGCGCGTGCACCTCGGGCGGGTCGATCCCGCGGCGGCGCGTTATATTTTTCTGCGCGAGGCGTTGTTGGCGGGCAACCTGCGGACGCCGTGTCCGAGCTTGCAGCACTTGCAGCGCTTGCGGCGGCGCATGGAGGAGCTGGAAGTCAAACTGCGCAAGCCGGGGTTGCTATGGAGCGAGGAGCATGTGCTGGCGGTTTTGGAAGAGCGTGTGCCGGCAGCGATCTGCACGGCCAAGCAGTATCACGATTGGCGCGCGGAGCAGCCGCAGGCGCTGATGTTGCAGGCCGAGCAGGTGGTGTGGGACCCGCGTTTGCTGGAGCTGGAGCAGGGATTTCCCGATGAACTGCACTGGCTTGGCGAGGAGTATCCGGTTTATTACGCCATGAAACCGGGTGAGCGCGATGATGGGGTGACGATTGGCGTTCACATCGATCAACTCCAGGATTTTCCTGTTCATGGCCTGGAATGGGGGGTGCCCGGCTGGTTGGAGGAACGGGTGGAGTGGTTGGTGCGCTCGTTGCCCAAGGATGTGCGCCGCGGGTGTCAGCCGATTAGCGACTTTGTGCAAACGTTCATCGATCGTTACGCCGGTTTCGCGCCTCAACGCAGCTTGTTTGCTTGCTTGGAGGAGATGGTGAAGCAGCGGGTTCCTTACGCCGAGTGTGGGTGGCAGCCGGAGCAGATGCCGCCGGAGATGCAGGTAAAATGCTGGGTTTGCGATGACGAGGGGCAGGAAATGGCCTTAGATGTGGACATTGAACGGTTGCAGCAGCGTCTAGCGGGTAAGGTGACTCAGCGCTTGTTGGAGCATGCGAGCGATGATTGGCAGCGCGAGGGGCTAAAAGCTTGGCCGGATGTGAGTTTGCCCGAGCAGGTTGCGGCGCCGGGCGGGATGGCTTTTCCTGCCTTGGTTGATGAAGGCTCCAGTGTGGGTGTGCGCGTGTTCGCTCATGCCGAGGAGGCAGCGCAGGCACATCGGCTCGGTTGCGCACGGTTGATGTTGATCATGCTACCTGATCAGCGCGCGCATTGGCTCAAGCAATACCCGATTGGCCTTGCGGCTCGGGTGGAACTGCCTCGCCTGTGTGCGGGAGGGCTGAGCATGGATGACCTGCTGCTCGTAGCGGCGGAGGGGGCGATTGGTGCGCCACTGCCGCGTGGAGCCGATGTTTTTTTGGCTGCTTTGCAGCGCGCGCGCGGGCGGTGGTTCGATGCGGCACAGGTGATCGGCCGGGCTCTGGACACGATGACAGCGGAGCTTCCGATGTTGCATCAACAGCTTGAGGACTTGGCGCGGGTGAAGGCAACCCATGAGATTGCGCGGGACATTGAGGAACAGCTGAGATGGCTGCAACGCCCCCAATTCGTTCGCGCTTCTGGTTACGAGCGCGTGGCGTTGTATGAGCGCTCTTTTGCGGGCATTCAGCAGCGCTTGGCTCGGCTCAAGAGCTTGCCTTTGGTGAAGGATTTGGAAAAAATGGAGCGGCTGCGCGAGCTGTGGAGCCCGTGGTTTCGTGCTTGGCAGCAAGCGCCGCAGGACGCGCGGTTGTGGGCTCTGGGCTGGCACATCGAGGACTGGCGGGTGAGCTTATTCGCGCCCACGTTGCCTCAGCGCCCGAGTTTATCGGAAAAAAAACTGCGCGTGCTGCTGGAGGACGTCATCGGCAGTCAACAATAGACGCCGCAGAAATGGATGAGCGGTTAGGTGCCGCGGGTGTTGCCAAAAAGATCGATGTGCAGGCGTGGGCAATAGCGGAAACCCGTTGTTTTGCACCAGTCAACGACGCGCAGAGCCTGGGCGTGGAGGTCGGAGCCATGGATGCCCTCGGGCATGAGTAAGACTTGGCTAGGCGGGATCGGATGCCCGATGGCGTGGAGTAACTGTTGGATTTCCTCGATGTCTGCGGCTTGGCTGACGACGAACTTGAGCTGAAAGGGGCAGTGCTCGAGCCACGCGCGGATCACGTCCGGTTGGAGTCGGGTCCTTTCATGGCGTTCGGCCCAGGCACCGGCACGGGCGGAGTCGGGGGTGGAATGGCGCAGTTTGGGACTTAGCGAGGCGAGATCGCAGGCAATGCCCTGCGGTGGGATGGTGGCGGCGGTTTCGATGGTGAGGTGGTAGTCGTGATGTTTCAGCAAAGTGGCTAGGGCATGCATGTCGCGGGCGATCATGGGCTCGCCACCGGTGAGCACCACATGGCGGGCGCTGGCGTGCTGCTGCACCGCGGAGAGAATGGCGCTGAGCTCCATTTCCGTGCCCTCGGGCTGCCAGGAGGCGTAGGGCGTGTCGCACCAGGAACAGCGCAGATTGCAGCCACTGGTGCGCACGAACACACTGGGCACGCCGCTGAGCTGTCCCTCGCCTTGGACAGAGTAAAAAATTTCAGAGATCAGCATGACGGCGCGCTCGGCAAGTCGGGTGTTTGAGCGTAAATGGTGGGATCGGGGACGCCGGCTTGGAGAAAGGCTTCGCGGCGCTCGACACAGGTGCCGCAAGTGCCGCAGTGCAACGCTGCGCCTTTGTAACAGGACCACGTTTGACTAAAATCGATCCCCAGTTCCGTGCCGCAGCGCGCGATTTCTGCTTTATCCATCGCGATGAACGGTCGCTCCAGTCGCACCCGCGCATAAGTGCCCTCGTGAACTGCCTGGGCCATGCCTTGCATGAAGGGCTCGCGGCAATCGGGATAAATCGCGTGATCGCCACTGTGCGCGCCGATGACCAAGCAGCCGGCACCGTGATTTTCTGCAACGCCGGCGGCAATGGCCAACATGATCCCGTTGCGGAAGGGAACCACGGTGCTTTTCATCGTGGCTTCGGCGTAATGTCCATCGGGAATCGGTGCGCCACCCTCCAGCAAGGAGCTGGTGAAGAGTTCGGTGAAAAAATCCAATTTGACCACCCGGTGCGGCACGTTGAGCTGTTGGCAGTGCCAGGCCGCATAGTGCAGCTCGCGGGCGTGATGCTTGGCCCCGTAGTCGAAACTCAGTCCTAACAGCACCGGTCCGTGGCGATGGGCGTGGTGGAGGGCGGTGACGGAGTCCATGCCGCCGCTGAGCAGGACGATGGCTGGGGTTGTGGGCATAGCGGGTGGAATGTCTGCGGCAATGGGGTTAGAGGATGGCTCCGGGCGTGTAGGTTGCCGCTGTGGGGTAGCGTTGCTCCCAGCGTGCGACTTGTTCGGAAAAGTGTGCCACCTGTGCGCCAGCGGCTCCGGTTTGGGTGGCAGCCTCACGCAGGATGGCATCGAGCGTGGCGCGATCCAGTTGGAGCCGCTCATCCGTGGCGAGACGATCCAGCAAGTCGTTGTGCTTGAGTTGGCCGCTGCGTATTTCAGCGACCGTGGCCAGGGCGTGCTGCTTGATGGCTTGGTGCGCGGTTTCGCGTCCCACGCCTGCCTTGACCGCAGCCATCATGATCGTGGTTGTCAGCAAGAAGGGCAGGTAGTGCTGCGTTTCCGCCTCGATCATCGCCGGATAGGCTTCCATTTGATCCAAAATGGTCAGCAGGGTTTCGAACAGCCCATCGATGGTAAAAAAGGCGTCGGGCAACATCACGCGGCGCACGACGGAGCAGGAGACATCGCCCTCGTTCCACTGATCGCCGGCGAGCTGCATGGCCATGCTGAGGTAGCCTTTGAGCAGCACATGGAAGCCATTAACGCGTTCGCAGGAGCGCGAATTCATTTTATGCGGCATGGCGCTGGAGCCGGTTTGTCCGGGAGCAAAGCCCTCGCTGGCGGTTTCGTGACCGGCCATGAGCCGCAGTGTTTTGCAAAATGACGATGGACCCGAGGCGATGTCCACCAAGCTGGCGACCACGCGCATATCGAGCGAACGCGGGTAAACCTGGCCGACATTGGTCCAGCATTGGCTCATGCCGAGGTGGGCGGTGATTTGCTGCTCCAGGGTTGCGACCTTGGCGGCATCGCCATCGAAGAGCGAGCACTGGTCCATTTGCGTGCCCACGGCGCCCTTGAGACCGCGCACGGGGTAGTCGGCAATGACGCGATCGAGTGCTTCCAGGCCGCGCAGTAGTTCTTCGCCGAACATGGCGAGCCGCTTGCCGAGCGTCGTCGGCTGGGCGGCGACGTTATGGGTGCGGGCGGTGAGGATCAGTGGCTGCGTTTTTTCAGCCAAGAGGCGGAAGCGTTTTAGCGTGGCCACCGCACGCTCGCGCACAAGCTCCAGAGAGCGGAAAACTTGCAGTTGCTCGACGTTTTCGGTGAGGTCTCGCGAGGTCAGACCTTTGTGAACGTGCTCGTAACCAGCTAAGTCGTTGAACTCCTCAATGCGTGCCTTCACGTCGTGACGCGTGACGCGTTCGCGTCGCATGATGGACGCGACGTCGATCTGGTGCTTGACGGATTCGTAGGCGGCGATGGCATCGCTGGGAATATCGAGCCCGAGCGTTTGTTGTGCTTTCATCACCGCAATCCAGAAATCGCGCTCAAGGAGAATACGACCCTCGGCGGACCAGATCGATTGCATGGCGGGGGAGGCGTAACGTTCGGCAAGAATGTTGGAAATCACGCACCAGCCTTAGCGCGTGCTGATGCATCAGCCAAGCGCAAAAGCAGGGATGCTGAGCGGTCGCAGCGCGAGGAATCACGGTGTGGCATGGATTTTCTTCGATAAAAGCATTGCACCCCGTGCTAAAGCATGGTTGCTTTGCCCTGCCATCAGGGATCCTGGAGTTTCGGCAGGCGAACCCCGCCAGGCCTTAATCGGAGCAACGGTAGTTTGTCCGGATTTGCCGGGAACGCCCTGGTGGCACTTTTTACTGCAGCGCAACAACGGCTGGCACAGGCGCGGATTTTTCACCGGAGTAGCAGGCGATCTCGTAACCCGTGCCGGATTGTAGCACCTGTTTCTCGAACCAGTATTGCTCGGGATCGATTGGGAAATACGCATCGCCGGGGTAATTGTGATCCACGTGTGTCACCACGAGGGAGTCGAGAAGCGGAAGCAGCAAGGCGTAAATCTGAGCGCCGCCAATGACGTAGATGTCCTGTGAGCTCTCTCGCGCGAGCTGGGTGATTTCGTTCACATCGTGCACGACCTCGACTCCGGGATGACACCAGTCACGCTGACGGGTCAGCACCACATTGCGGCGCTGGGGTAGGGGGCGTCCGATGGAATCAAAGGTGGCACGTCCCATCACCACAGTATGGCCAAGGGTGGTTTTGCGGAAAAATTTCAGATCTTCCGGTAGCTGCCACGGCAGTTTGCCCGCATTGCCAATCACCCGCTGGGCCCGCGTCATGGCCACAATTCCGATTAAGCGGCTCATACGGCTTTTGGCGCTTTGATGCTGGGATGAGGATCGTAGTCAATGATTTCAATGTCCTCTGCGATAAAATCTAACAGCTCTTGACGCTGCGGATTCAACTGCAAACGCGGCAGCGCGCGCGGTGCGCGGGTGAGCAGCAGCTGCGCTTGTTCGAGGTGATTGGTGTAGAGGTGCAAGTCACCAAAGCTGTGGATAAAGTCGCGCACTTGATAGCCGCACACTTGCGCAATCATGTGCGTGAGCAACGCATACGATGCGATGTTAAAAGGAACACCTAAGAAAATGTCCGCCGACCGCTGATAAAGTTGGCAGCTCAGTTCGGGAACCTGCGCGGCTGTGGTTGGACGATGCACATAAAACTGAAACAAACAATGGCAGGGCGGCAACGCCATTTTTTCTACATCCGCGACATTCCAAGCGGAGACTAGGTGGCGACGCGAGTCCGGGTTGTGTCGCAGTCCATCAATGAGCTGGGTGATTTGATCGATCACGCGTCCATCAGCGCATTGCCATGAACGCCATTGCTTGCCGTAAATGGGGCCAAGTTCCCCGTTGGCATCGGCCCATTCATCCCAGATCGATACCTTGTGCTGGTGCAGGTAGTCGAGGTTGGTTTCGCCGCGCAGGAACCACAACAGTTCGTGAATCACTGAACGGGTGTGGATTTTTTTTGTCGTCAACAACGGAAAGCCCTCCCGCAAATCGTAGCGCACCTGACGCCCAAAAACCGACAGAGTGCCGGTGCCCGTGCGGTCATCGCGCCGTTCGCCGTTTGCTAGCACATCCTGCAAAAGTTCCTGATACTGGAGCATCCGTGGAGAAATTGCGCGGCAAGTTTGCGGCTGTAAAGATTAAAAAACGCAGCGACTTCTGTCGGGGCGCTTGCATGACACGGCGTTCGCAGCACCTGCTCCCATCAGCATGGGGCGTGACGGAGCGGTTCATCGGAGTTGGACTGAGGGTTTTGCGTTCGTTGCACCACGCGTCAGTTCAGCGGCGTGACTGGTGTAGTCTCCCACCGATTACCCCCCAGTTTTTTCAAAGAGATGATTCCAGGAACCGACCCCATGACGGCAGCGCTGCGAGGAGATGGATCGCAGGCTAGGAGCTGATGCCCTTTACAGATTGAGCTTCAATGCCTTGACTTCCACTTGCGAACGTTTTTCATCAACCCGCTGAACCATTCTGCCTCGATTTTTAGCCCGGAAGCTGGATCAACGTTTCCAACTATTTCGGGCATTAGCCGCTCAACCTCATCCGCCACTTTCCCGTCCACCAAATTTAGATCACCCCCTTTTCCAGCCAAATCGATCAAGAGCGCAGCCATGCGTTTTGAGCTGGTGGAGAGCGCAATAAAAAATGCAAGAGAAGCTGGGCGTTCTTGTTCGACAAGATTGGCAATCGTCCTCACTCCCTGCTCATGAAGATCTTCATCAAGCATATCGGAGACAGTCAGCAACGTTAGTTGAGCATTTTCGATGTTTCTGATTTTTTCCAAGGCTTTAGAACCGGGTGCATTCTGCTGCACTACAGCAAGTATCGACTTTACTGTGATATCTGGTGCTAGCACTGCCAACAAGTTGCGAGCTTCATCAGGAGTGATTGTGCCTTGTTCTAACGCCGAGAGAGCAGACATCGTGACCGTCTCATCAATGTATGCAACGAACGATAAATTAGCGTAGGCCTCGTGCTTGAGCAGCCAACCACGGATTTTCCCCATTGCCTCTAGCTCCTTTAGTTTTTCCGTTTTGTTAGTTGGGCTGACAACAACATCCACTGTGGAGAGCCGCTTCCAAACGAGTGAGCTTACAGCATCAATCGGCAAGACGGCATCACCATTCTTTGGCAATGGCAGCGGCGGGATTTCAGTTGCCGTCGCTGCGCTCACAAAATCAGGAAATGGTTTATCTGCGGCCACCATGATTGGTTGCAATTGTTCGATCGTTCCAGTGTTTTCGGCGGCGCAACATAGCACCGAGGCCATGTTAGCAATGATGAAAAAGTGCTTCATGGTGATGTAATTGATTGGTCGCTAGTGTTAGCCTCTGCAAGGCAAACATTGTTTCGAGCTAGTTGCATTGTTTCTGGATGGGTTCACCCTCCTTCCAAGTTTGATCCTTCAATTTGCGGGTCGAGCATGCCCGATTCCGCGTCGCTGTGCAATCAGATGTTGTTCGCGTTGGCGGGTGCATGATCAGGATTTCCTTCGAGCCATGCCGAAGTCGAGTAAGTCACCACACAGCGTCAGGAAAAGCTGTTGTCCTTTCGAGTTGCCTGGCGATGATGCTATGGATGGATCGGAAGGGTTTCATCTTATGGTAAGAACTTGAAGCGATCGAAAGTCCATGGAAAAATGGTTCAGCATGACGGGCACAAAAGCTTGTTGTTCAACCATGGATGTCCTGGGTTAAGGCTTCCAATTCT